>LVBI01000038.1 GCA_001603145.1 Spirochaetales bacterium Spiro_07
CAGTTGAAAACTTTTTTTACCGCGCAATCTTTGAAAAAGAAAAGTTTTTCCCCGAACAGATTGAAAATACGAATTTTCATAACGCAAAATCATTTTCAGTTGCTCTTTTAAATATAGACGAAGATTTGTTTGATAATGATATTGAACAGATTAAGCGTTATGTAAAGTTTTATCTTAACCCGAAAATGAATATTCAGCAGAACTATTACTGCTGCTTTATTCACAATCACAAAGTCATTTATATCATAAAAAATGATGACCAGGCTTTTATAAAAGAGCTTTCCTCTGTAACTGCAAACGACAGATATTTTGCAAAAACTAAATTTTCTATATCTGATTCCTGCAGCAACGTAAGCGACATCAAGGAAATTTTCAATCATGCCAAAATTGCGATGGATTTATGCACGTCAGACAGCAAAATCTGCCGTTATGAAGATTTGGGAATCTATAAAATTTTGCTGGACGTAAAAAACAAGAAGGTCCTTGAGCAGTTTTATAGAAGCACATTAGGAAAGCTTGAAACAATTGAAACAGAGAAACGGAAAGATTATCTAAAAACCCTTTCGCTTTATCTTAAACTCGGCGGAAATATTCAGGCCGTTTCTGAAGAAAATTATACTCATAGAAATACTGTGCTTTATCGGTTGCAGCGTATAGAAGAGCTTTTAGATATAGATTTGTCTAACGGTGACACGCGCTGCCTTTTGCAGATTGCAATTTATATAATGAAGCTTATTGAAAAATAATGCTGATTAGAATTCATAGCCGATGAAGAGCGCTTTCAGATCGGCCTTGCCTGTTATGCCTAGCACGTCATAAATGTGCGAAAGGTCTTTCTTGATGGCGCTTTCGCTTACGTTGTGGCTGATGGCGAGCGCCTTAATCGTGGTGTTGTTGAGCACAATCTCTTTGATGCAGTCTTTCTGGCGGTCTGAAAACTTGTAGCCGTCAAGGCTTGGCGGAACAGAATCTTTGCGGGTGTAGGCGTGGCGGAACAAAATGTTGATGCACCCAATCATGCAGAGCGAAAAAAGCACGATTCCGGCATATTCAAAGAAAGTCTTTGCGCCGTAAGGCACAACCAGAATCACTTTTGCAATTTCAAGCGCTATGTAAAGCGTAAGCTTTTTTCTTGAAACAAGCTTGTTCTCAAGCAGCATCAGCACAAAAAGAATGGAAGTCAAGAAAAGGGCAGTGTAAATCCTTCCTGTGTAGAGGTTCGAGAAAATCATAATCTCAAGCGCAGCATAATAAAAATAGTGATTTATATAGAAGAAAAACGTCAAAACGCAAAGCACAATCGCCACGCCCTGCGAAGCATACGAAACAGCCTTTGAAAAAGGCATAATGCTCTGCTCATACGAAAAATCAGTAAAAATGTTGAGAAGCAGCATCGTAAGCAGATAAACCAACCCGGCAACAGACATCAGTCGGAATGGCTTATCAAGCAACTTTTTGAACATAATAGTTTCTTCCTTTTATGAGATATGAAATCTATTATAGCACATTCCTGCAAAATGTTAGATGCAATTCAATTGAAATAATCATAAATCGCGTTATAGATTGTGTCTTCGCCGTTTACAAAATCTTCAAATTTTTCGTGAACTTCAACGTCTGGCATTGTGCCGCGGTGAATGTCTGAATGAGTAACTTTTGCGGCGCGTTTGTATAATTCATCAACACGGTCGTCTATCTGATGAGGAAACGCAAAATCGCATTGAAGATTTTTCAATTCATTTGTCAACGGAATATCCGTATAATTGAAAATTGCTTCTCCGGTTTCTTCGCCGAAAATCACTGTCTTCGGGAAAATCCGCAAAAAGTCGTTTGTAAACCAGCATGCAGCCGAAGCAGTCCGGCCGGTGGTTATAAGCGCAAGATTGTATTTCTCAAATACAGCTTTATTATCATATAAAAGGTGGCTCAGCAAAATCTCAAAGTCGTCCATTCCGCCGCCATTATATCTCAAGTCAAAAACAACTGTGTCATAAGGATCTGAGCCAAGCTCGGTCAGCAGATCGTTAAAAAAGACAGTCACAAGATAATCCGGGTTACCGATTACACGGTTAAAATGAACATAAACTGTGCCTTTTTCTTTTGATGCTTTAATCCCATAATTTACGCTTCTGTCTTGCACGGTGAGCATGGGATTTTCTTTTTTGAGAGGCAAGGCAGAGAATTTTGTCTTTGAAGCAACAACCGGCTTGCAGCTGTAAGTTTCTACCGCGCCGTTCTGTTTTTGCAGCTTTACTTTTATCTTTCCGTTTTTTTCCGTAAGACCAACGTGTTCCATTGTATCATAAGTAAGACCCCGCTCAAAAGAATGTTTCAAGCCGGAAGGCGTTTCATACGGAATATATTTTGAAAGCCTTTTCAATGATTCTTCAATCGGAACGCCACCGATTTCAAGCACTTTTGAACCAAGATATTTTTCATATTTCTTTGCAGCGGTAATAATATGATAATCATCGCCGAAGCACATTAAAACGAAAGGGAAAATGCCGGAACTAAAATCATGATTATCTTGAGCAACTGCCAGCCGCAGATGAACAACGTGATAAGAGCAAAAAATCTCTTTAAGATGAAAAATACATTCCTTGCGGTCAATTTTTCCGGCCATTACATCAGCTTTAAGCTGCTCAAAAGGTTCCGGGTCATATAAATCTTTTAAAGCAGAATATTCCATGTCGAGCTGAATCTTCTGAATGTCGTAGCAAAGCTTTTCGGGCTGAACTTTTTGAGCGTCGGCCTTTTTGCATGACGCAACGCCGAAAGCAAGCACCAGCAACAACAGAAGCGCAAAAATTGATAAGCTCTTTTTCAAGGTTACTCTCCTTAATTGATGAAAATGGGGCTGACCCAAAAGTATTGCCATGCTGAATTCATTTCAGCATCTATGCTATAGATAGTGCAGAGATTCCGAAACGAGTTCGGAATGACACTATACAACAAACTTATTAGTCAGCCCCATAACAGTTTACAGCCCAAGGGTTACTGCACACACCTAGCAGACAGCCCCGGTGGCAGCTTTTACTGCTTTCTTGCGATTTCGGCGACGCTTGTTACAACACCGGCCAAGCTTTGCAAGTCTGAAGGCACGATAATCTTTGTGGCCTGACCATCGGCGGCCTTTTCAAAAGCTTCAAGGCTGCGCAGCTTAAGAACCTTGTCGTCCATTCCGGCTGCGCGCAGCATCTGAAGACCTTCTGCCTTAGCTTTCTGCACTTCGCGGATAGCTTCGGCTTCACCTTTTGCCTTCTGAATTGCTGATTCTTTCTGGGCTTCAGCCTGCAAAATCAAAGCCTGCTTCTGGCCTTCAGCTTCAAGAATGGCTGACTGCTTGTGGCCTTCTGCAATAAGAATCTGCTCACGGCGTTCGCGCTCTGCCTTCATCTGTTTTTCCATTGCCTCACGGATAGCCTGCGGCGGTTCAATGTTCTTGACCTCAACGCGGTTCACCTTGATACCCCACGGATCAGTTGCTTCGTCAAGAATTGCGCGCATCTTTGTGTTGATAACGTCGCGGCTTGTCAAAGATTCATCAAGCTCAAGTTCGCCGATGATGTTACGCAGCGTGGTCGCGCTCAAGTTTTCAAGAGCGTTGATTGGCTTTTCTACGCCGTAAGTGTAGAGCTTCGGGTCTGTAATCTGAAAATAAACGACTGTATCAATCATCATCGTTACATTGTCTTTTGTAATTACAGGCTGCGGCGGAAAATCGAAAACCTTTTCTTTAAGCGAAACCCTCTTTGCAATGCGGTCGATGAGCGGCATCTTCACATGAAGGCCGACATTCCAAGTTGCATGATAAGCACCAAGACGCTCGATTACATAAGCATCAGACTGCGGAACGATTCTGATGTTTGTAATAATCAGAATCATGATAAGAATAATTGCTGCAATTAATACATAAGTCATTTATATCTCCTTTACATAGGCCGTAACACCGGCAATTTCTTCGATAATGCACTTGCTGCCTTCTTCAAGCGTTATGTCCTCTTTGACGGCGGCAGTCCATTCCATACCATTGATTTTGATAGAACCTTTGTCGAGTGCCGTAATTCTTTTGGTCACCACGGCAATCTGCCCGATTATGCGCTCATAGTTCGTGGCAATTGTCTTTTGGTTGAGCTTCTGCTTTACAACTGGTCTTGTAAAGAAAAGCAGAACCATGGCAAGCACCACAAAAATAAACAGCTGAGCCACAAACGGAAGCGGCGTGAATGCAAGGAAAACCATCACAAAACCGCTGATTCCAAACCAAATGGTAGTAAGCGAAAGGGTCAGCGATTCAATCACCACGCAGATGATAGTGACCGCAACCCAAACCCACGGAAGATTATCAGCTAAAACTGAAATAATGCTGTCCATGCTCTTACCTCCAAAAAATCCGTTATTCTGAACTTTGCACTGTCATTCCAGACTTAATCCGGAATCTCTATTGCAGAGATACTGAAACAAGTTCAGCATGACATTTCTCAAAGTTCGAACTCACAAGTTTCGCTAGCTGTGCTTAATATACGCCCGAAAATGCATGGGCGCAACGGTGACATTGGTCACTTTTGGGGTAACATTAGTTACTTTTGCAGATTTAGCCCGAATATAACACACTGTAGTCATATTTCATGTGCTATATTGTGTCATGTTCGGGCGGTTGCTGAGGTTCTTGAAGCATGTCCGGACATCTTTTCGATAAGCAGTGCACGGAGGCTCAAAGATGGCATTTGACTACAAAAAGGAATTCAAGGAGTTTTATCTTCCGCCAAAGGAACCGCAGATTGTGACTGTGCCCAAAATGCAGTTTGTCGCCGTGCGCGGCAAAGGCAACCCGAACGATGAAAACGGCGAATACAAGGCAGCACTCGCCGTGCTTTACGCTGTTTCTTATACGCTGAAAATGAGCAAAATGGGCGACCACCGAATTGAAGGATATTTCGACTATGTTGTGCCGCCACTTGAAGGCTTCTGGTGGCAGATCAAAGACGGCGCTGTTGTTTCAGGCTTTGACTATTCAGATAAATCTTCATTCAACTGGCTTTCCGTAATCCGTCTGCCAGATTTTGTAACGCAAAAAGACTTTGATTGGGCTAAAGAAACCGCCGCCACCAAAAAAGGCTTAGACTGTTCGCGCGCCGAGCTGCTCACGCTTGAAGAAGGCGAGTGCGTTCAGATTATGCACACTGGCTCTTATGACGACGAGCCTGCAACAATCAAGCTGATGGACGATTTTGCGCTTGCAAACGGCTACGCGCTTGACTTTTCCGCCACAAGGCTTCACCATGAGATTTATCTAAGCGACCCGCGCAAAACCAGCCCAGAAAAGCTCAAAACAGTAATCAGGCATCCGGTGAAGCGGATTCAGCAGGAGCAGCCGTGACTTGCCACATTGATTCTTTGTACATAATCGTTGATGACTTAGAAAGAGCAACCGCTTTTTACGAAGACTTTTTTGAGCAGAAAATCTGCAACAAAAGCGCACTCGGCGGCTATTTTGACATTGCCGGTTTCCGCTTTCATCTGTTTGCGTACAAAGAAGTTAGCGAGCCGCACACTTACGGTAGCAACTGTCTGCCGAGCATTTGCTTTGAAACGCTTGAAGAACTGAACCGAAAAACCGCCGGTAAAAAGCTTTGCTTTCCGCTCACCAAAATCGGCAAAAACTGGGTAGCAGAATTCGTCGATTCAGAAGGAAATCATATTGAGGTTTATACAAAGGCTGAATAAAAACAGATAAACTCAATCGAAAATTCTCGGCGTGAATTTCAAAAAACTCGGCGAGAATTTTAAAATTTTCGGTGTGAATTTTTCAAAATAAGAATCATTCAGTTCTTTTTTATTTCTCAAACCAGTTTTCTATTTCAAGAGTGCTGACCTGCTGAATTGCGGCAAAATGCTTTGTGTTACGTGTAACCAAAACCATGTGATTTGCAAGTGCGATTGCGGCTATCATGCTGTCTTCTTTTTGTGTCGGCTTGCCGAGTTGCTCAAGTTTGATTCTTAATTGAGCCTGAATATCTGCTGCTTTTTCGGTGAAATTTTTTATCTTGAAATTTTCGTGAACATCTTCCTTTATAAATTTTCCAAGATATTTTTTGTTTATACTTTCCGGCATCCGATAAAGCCCGAATAACAATTCTTGCCAGACAGGAGAACAAATTGCACAGTCAGAATTATGTTCCGCAATTTTTTTTATTACATTTAAATCAGGTTCAGGTTTAATTATTTCTGAGACGATGTTTGTATCCAAAAGATAGTGAGGTTCTTCTTCGTTATAATCCGCCATCAATTGTCAAAAACTCCATCAAAGACATGGCTTTCGTAAGTGTCAGGCGTATTGTTCCGAACATCAAAAATCCTATCGATATCATCGTTAGTAAAAAGCCCGGCAGTCTTTTTTCTGAATTCTGCGGCACGGTCAAGAATCGTGTCTTTGCTCTTTTTTGAGAGAAGCCGGTTGTATTCATCAAAAGAAAGAAGCACGCCAACTGTTTTATTTCTGCGTGAAATAAAAACAGGGCCTGTCTCTTCAGCTTGATGTACAAAAAGCGGCAGTTTGTTTTTTGCTTCGTACATTGGAACTGTTGTCATTTCATACCTCCGGCTGAAATCAATATAATTATAGACTGAAATAGCTACAAAATCAACATTTAGTTAGCTATATTAAAATTTGTTCCTTTCTGACAGAAAAAAACCTGACACACTGTTGTCATGTTTAGTGTGCTATAGTTGAAGCATGAAAAACGGAAACGAGCTTTTAGAAAATCTTGAAAAGATTCACACTACGCCGATGGGTGCGGATCGTATCAGGCGCAATCTTGCCCTTGGGGGAGAAATCGGCGATGTTGTTGCTTGGTGTAAGGCTAAAATTGAGTCACCGGATGCCGCCATTACGCGCAAAGGCAAAAACTGGTACTGCACGGTTGAAGGCTGCATAATCACGGTGAATGCCTACAGCTATACGATAATCACTGCGCACAAGGAATAACTATGGAAGAACGGCCGCCATTCAGCGAAATCAAATCTTTTTCGGAATTCTCAAAGCATTATTGGTACCGTGAAGAATTGCAGCAAATCTGCAAACAGCTAGGCATTGATGCAAGCGGCATGAAAGCAGAGCTGAACCGCAATATCGAAGAATACTTTAATGGCAATCTGATCCGCCCGAAAAGCGCGCCGAGCGGCAAATCTCGCGCAAAGGCAGCTGTTTCTTGCCGCAGCCGTGCGCAATCTGCCGCCGATGATGTGCCGCTAACCTTAGATACACCGCTTTTGTCTTGCAAATTCCGTTTCAGCCAGCGTTTCCGCGATTTCTTTTCAACGCAAACAGGCGTTGCGCGCTTTAAGTTCAACACTGACATGGTTGCAACCGCCAAAAAAGTGCGCGAAACAGGCGACGCAAGCTTTACGCTCGGCGACCTTCTCGATGTTTTTTACGGCAAAAAGACTTACGCCAAATACGATAATTCATGCTTGCAGTGGAACAACTTCGTCAAAGACTTTTGCGCTGACCCTCAAGCCGCGCAATTTTCAGATAAACTGAAAACCGCCGCCATTCTCTGGCGCGAAGTGCGCAACTCAACACGCCCAAAAGTGTTCAAAAGCGAGCTGCTTAAAGAGTTTGCACATTTATTATGACACGCTGTTTTTTTCCGGGAGCTGTGCTATAATTGTAGCATCAAAGCAAAGTGAGGCAGCGGATGGAAGTTCACGAAATACTTAAAAATCTTCGCGAAAAGAATAAGCTTACACAAGAAGAAATGGCAATCCGTGTAAACATTACAAGACAGGCTGTGAGCCGATGGGAAACCGGCGAAACTCAGCCGAATCCGCAGATGCTCAAAGTTCTTTCGCGCGAGTTCGATGTTTCTATAAACACGCTGCTCGGGTCGCCGCGCAAGCTTTACTGCCAGTGCTGCGGAATGCCGCTTAACGAAGATTCTATGATCAGCCGTGAGCCGGACAAAAGCTTCAACGAAGACTATTGCAAATGGTGCTACGTTGACGGCGAATTTATATACAAACAGAAAGATTCTCTCATCAATTATCTTTTGCAACACATGCCGAATCCGCAAAACCAAAGTGACGAAGAGAGGCGGAAGTTTTTTGACAGCATGCTCTCGCAGCTCAAGCATTGGAAGGCTTAACCGCTGGCCAGCGCGACTTTGACACCCACCTGAAAAAGCAACAACCTGTTTCTTTTTGTGCAATGCGCCGCGTGATATACTGATGTCATGTTCGGGCGATTGCTGAGGCTTTGAAGCATGACCCGCACATCATGTAACATCATGTAAAGGAGGGCGCACATGCCAAGACCACACAACAAAGAAGATTTGCTCAAAGCAGCACAAGAAAACTATGAATCGCTCATGAAACTGATTGACGGACTTTCTGAAAAGGAACTCAACACACCGTTCGATTTTTCAGGCCAGCCGAGCAAGAAAGAAGCGCACTGGAGCCGCGACAAAAACGTGCGCGACGTGCTCATTCATTTATACGAATGGCATCAACTTTTGTTGAAATTTCCGCAGAACAATGCAGGCGTAACCGATAAGAAAGCCGCTATCGCATTTTTGCCGAGCGAATACTCGTGGAAAACTTACGGCGCAATGAACGTAATGTTCTGGAACCGCCACCAAAACACAAGCCTAGAAGACGCAAAGAAGATGTTCGCCGAAAGCCACGCCGCCGCCATGAAGCTGATTGAAGGCTACACAAATGAAGAGCTTTTTACGCAAAAGTATTTTCCATGGACAGGCAATGCGGCTCTCGGTGATTATTGCGTAAGCGATACCTCGAGCCATTACGATTGGGCTATTAAAAAGATTAAGGCTCACAAGAAAAACTGCACAAAATAAAAAAGATGGGGGGAAAGCGCCTACAATGCCTCCCCCAAAACAATTAAATTCCTGGCAGAAAAGTCAGCCTTTTTTTATTATAAAATCCTCATTAACTTTTTTGATTGCGTATGTTTTCCTGATTGATAATCTTACTTATCGTTTTCCAGTCAGCGCACCTTTTATAATTTGAACTGGGAAATTTGCAGTCCTGATTCCATGGACGGTCAAAAACCATAACCTTAAGCTCTGGCAGATGATCAAAAAATTTAAAGGCATTTGGAGAATCTTCCACAGCATAATCAAAATGCATTTTGTAATAGTCGTCAAGCTCAAGGCTAAAGGTGCTACCTTTTAAAAAGTTATCACGCCCATATTTATTAAGACAGTATAACGGAGCCCGCTTAAGTCCGTGTTCATCAAGCCAGGTGCGTGATGCATCATACGTGCTAAAGGCGCGTCCTGTTATAATCTTTACATCATAACCTTTATCAAACCATTCATTTAAAGTCATAACTGCACCAGGAGTTTCCTCGAAAGATAGGAGTGCCTCCGGTTGATGTGCAATAATCATCATCTTCTCGTAATCTTCATCAGACAAAGAAAAAGATTTTTGCAGATTAAAATATTTGATTTTCTCGTATGGAATATCAAGCCCAAAAAGATCAATAATCAGCTTTGAAAAATAACGTGCCGTTTCGCAGAGGCAATCATCAAAATCAACGTAAATATTCATGCTCATATTATATCATAGAACAATAAACTAAATTACACACTTTTTCTCGCCACAAACAGCCCGTAGTTTTCTTTGCCGCCGTTATTTGAAAAAATCTGTTTGAAACCTGCCTTTTCAAGCGCGTCTATTTCATTTTCGATTGTGAGGGGAGTGTCGATGTGTTTGGTGTCATCTGTGTTGTTTTCCAGTTTCGCCAGTTGTTCGGCTTCTTCTTCCGGGGTCAAAGCAATTAAATCACAATTGATAAATTGACCGCCGTCTTTAAGACAGTCTAGAATCTTTTTGAGAAGCCGGATTTTTTCATCTTTCTTAAAATGATGAAACGCCGAAGTCGTAATAACAGCGTCAAAATCTTCACCGAATGGAACTTCAAAAAAGTCGCCGCAGATTGTAGTTACTTGGCTGGCAAAGTTCCGAGTTTTCAATTTTTGAAGCATGTTTTCTGTTATATCAATTACAGTAACCTGCGCCTGTGGGAAAAGCTCAAACAAATGAATTAATTCAA
Organism: Spirochaetales bacterium Spiro_07; assembly: GCA_001603145.1. GTDB lineage: Bacteria > Spirochaetota > Spirochaetia > Treponematales > Treponemataceae > UBA1240. The sequence continues at coordinate 10,076 of LVBI01000038.1, forward strand.
GCCCGGTGCCTCCGCCTAAATCCAGAATCTTTTTTGCATTCTTATCCAGATTATCTGCCAGCAAAACTTTTGTTTTCATGTACTCGCTGTGCACATCGTCATAGGTGTCAATTTTTCCATTAAAGAATGCGCGTACTTTTTGATTCCGTTCTTCAAGAGTCATTTTATAATTCCTTTTGTCGTGCATTTATTTTTCTGGTGAAATTTCTATTTTTGAGACTTTATCTGCTTCAAAATAGAAACACAGACGATATCCATTTCCATCTGGAAAAATGAAATAGTCGATACGATTAGCCTGAGTTACTATCGGTTTATCCAATAGTTTTATTATCTCGCCTTTAGTCATGCCAATCTTAAAGATAGTTCCTTGAAGTTCTTCATTGCTTTCAGCTGTACCACCAGCCTTGATAATTATCTTTGCAGACTCTTCTGTAATTCCTGTAACTCTTTTGTAGCCGGTAGAAGCTTCATAATCTTCATAAGCCGCTTCATCAAAAACGAGCAGTTTCTTTTCGAGCGCACTATTAAAGAGGATTTCCTTGTATTCATCGCTTCTGCTTTCTTCAAATGGCTCAAGATAACCGCCGAAAACCCAGTAATTCTGCGGCATTGATTCATCATCGCAATCAAAAAGGCTTATTCTGTACCAGGGGGCTGTAATTCCGTCTATCGTGTCTTCACTGACAGTCTTTGCATCATAAGACGTTGCCATTCCCTTGAGCATAATATTCAAAACCATTTTTTCATCATTTTCGTTCACTTGATAATACTTTTTTTCAAGAAGCTCTTTTAAATAGATTTTTAAGTAAGCGCGATACCAGAAGGAACTTTCTTTGCCTTTTAATGAAGGTTCATAGCGCAGCTTGAGATTGTCTTTTGCAACGACGGGCGTATTTTCAGTTTTTATGACTTCAAGCCCCTTTAAAATGCATTTGCTGCCAAGCGGAGTTTTTTCCACGCCGTTCCGCAAAATCAGATGGTCATTGTGCAGAACACCGACATTATAAAAATCTTTGAAATCATAATCGTAAACGAGAGTCGTCTCTTTTTTATCCGGGAAAATCAGCTCGTCCCAGCGGCTGCTTTCAAAATTCGGATAGAACAATGTAAGATTGTTACCGTCAAGCTTATATTCGCCTTTCTGGCCCATATAACCGCCATAAGGCGAAAAAACATAATAAGAGCCGTCATCGTCAAAGGCAAAATACACATAATTTTGCGGCTCTGAAATTACTTCGACGCTCCATGTGCCGAGAAGATAATCTTGCGTAAGATCTTTGACGGCATTTGCATATTCTTTTTTGGGTTGCAACGCCCGAATATATGCAAAGCTGCCTTTTTCGGCAGGTGCATTTTCTGATGAAGTTGCGCTTGTTTCAGGCGTTGCTGCTTTTGCTTCTGCTGTTTCTTGTGAAGTTTCGGCTTGTGATTGAACGGCTTCTTCTGCGCTTTTTTTGGCACAGCCAACAAAGAGCAAAGCCGCAAAAATGATTATAGCTACTTTTTTCATAAATTCCTCTTTTATTCATGCGGAGGGTTCAATACCTCGCTACGCTTCGGCGAGGTATTGTGATTTATATAGCATATAACAATGAAAAAACTACAGCAATGCCTTAATGCATTCTTCCACTTTCGTCATGTCGGCAGTCGGCTCAAAGCGGGCCACAACATTTCCGCTTCTGTCAATGATGAACTTTGTGAAATTCCATTTGATGTCAGGCTTTTTTGCCCAGTCTGGATCTGCAGCGGCAAACATCTTTTCAAGCACTTCTTTATATTCGTGCTGCTCAAAGCCTGCAAACCCTTTCTGCGATTTCAGATAAGTATAAAGCGGAAGTTCATTTTCGCCGTTTACATCAGCCTTTTTCATTTGCGGAAAGGTTGTGTTGTAATGCAATGTGCAGAACTCGTGGATTTCATCATCACTTCCCGGAGCCTGACCGCCGAACTGATTGCATGGAATATCGAGGATTTCGAGCCCTTTTTCGTGATAATCCTTGTAAAGCTTTTCAATCGGCGCATACTGCGGAGTAAAACCGCAGCCGGTTGCTGTATTCACCACAAGAATAACCTTGCCCTTGTATTCAGAAAGCTTTAATGTTTCGCCTTTTCCTGTTGTTACTTCATAATCATAAATCATAGCCATCACTCCTTAAAAATTGAATTATTTGTATTGGCGGGCAAATTCTGCTGCAGCCTTTAAATCCGCTTCATTCGGGCGACCTTTATGAAGCCCTTTGAACTCGCCTTTACAGTGAAATTCTTTTTCGTCCATTGGAATACCGACTTTGTCGGCTTCTGCCTTTACTTTTTTGAAAGTTGAATTAAGCAATGCAGCCGAGCCGAAGTTCACAATCTTTCCGACTTTGTCTTTAGAAAGACCTGATATAAAACGGCGCACTTCCGGATCAATAGAAAAAGCATAATAAGAGTTGCCCAAAAACAAAACATCAACCTGCTCATTTACAGGTTCGCTGATTGGCAAAGCTTCAACGCCAAGCTCTTTTGCAACAGCCACTGCAAGGCGTTTTGTGTTTCCTGTTTTAGTGTAAAACCTGACTGCGAATTTCATAAAGCCTCCATGTAATTTCAGTTTAATACCATTTGATTGTATACAATCTTTTATAACTGAATATTATCCGTACATAGAAAAAATGTCAAGCTATTTTATAAAGCTGACACACTGTTGTCATATTCTTCGTGATATACTTTTATCATGCATTTTGTAAACGCAAAATCGATTTTAACGCCTCACAGCATGAACATTTACCGCGGCTGCTCGCACGGCTGCATTTACTGCGACTCGCGGAGCAAATGCTATCAGTTTACACACGACTTTGAAGACATCGAAGTGAAGCAGAATGCGCCGGAACTTTTGGAAGAGGCGCTCCGCAAAAAGCGCAAACGCTGCATGATTGGTACAGGCGCGATGTGCGACCCGTACATTCCGGCTGAAAAAGAGCTTTGCCTTATGCGCCGATGCCTTGAAATAATCGAAAAACACAATTTCGGCGCGGCTTTGCAAACAAAATCAGACCTTGTGTTGCGCGACCTTGACATTTTAGAGCGCATAAACCGCAAGACAAAGGCCGTCGTTCAGATGACGCTGACCACGGCAGACGACAGCTTGTGCCGCATAATTGAGCCTTGCGTCTGCCCGACAAGCCGCCGCTTTGAAGTTTTGTGCAAATGCCGCGACCGCGGTATTCCGACTGTGGTGTGGTTCAGCCCGCTTTTGCCGTTCATCAACGACACAGCGGAAAACATCGACGGCATTGTGGATTATTGTGCGCGCGCCGGCGTAAAGGCGATAATCTGCTTCGGCATTGGGCTTACGCTGCGGGAAGGCAACCGCGAATATTTTTACGCCGCGCTCGACCGCGCAGCTAAGATAGACAGCCGTTTTGCAGCTGCGCCCGGCGCGCCAAGCCTTAAAGAGCGCTACATCCGCACTTTCGGCAGCAGCTACATTGTTTCAAGCCCGCGCGAACATGAGCTTATGCAGCACCTCGCACAACAATGCCGCAAACACGGCATAATGCTCGGCACAGATTCAGTCTTTAAATGGATGGAAGAATTCCCCGAAACAGACCCGTCTCAGCCGGAATTGTTCTAGCGCGCAAAATTCTAAAAATAGCGCAATTAGGGTCGCACGCCCACTTTGCCGGACTTTTGGGCGTGGCTTGCGCTATGCTTCAAAAGACCGGCAAGATAAAATGGCGAAAATCAGTAATGATTATTGCTTATTCAATATTGGCCGTGCGCAATGAACGTTAAAGAATTCGATGAGCGGGCCCATAAAAAACGCTGTGATGATTGTGCCAGCCCCGGCGATTGTAATTATGGCGCGGGCTGCACCGCCAGAAAGCAGAAACAGCGCAACACCGAGAATAACGCACACAAGGTCTGTGATTATGCGCACATACTGGAACTTGCCCTTATGCCATGTGTTCACGATAATCAGCGCAACCGCGTCATAGGTTGAAACGCCAAGATCGGCCGTCATATAAAAGGCCGAACCGAAGCAGATGATTACAACGCCAACAACAAGGCAGGCAATTCTCACCAAAAGCGAAGGGTCAACAATTACAGTTTGCAGAAACTCAAAAGTGAACTGCGTAATGTAGCCGAGCAAAAACAGGTTGATAAAAGTTGCAACGCCGATATAGTGTCGGTCAAAAATCAGCATGAAAATGAATAGCACGGCGTTCGTAATCACATAAAGAGTACCGAACTTTATCGGCACAAGCGCATCAAGCCCGGCCATGAACGACTGGAAAGGGTCAACGCCGAGTGCCGCAATTTTGAAAATGCCCACGCTGATTGCGCAGATTATAACGCCAAAAAGCGACATCAAGATGCGCTTAATCAGATTATTATTTTCCATATTTTCTCACCTTATCTTATAATTTTGAAGAACTCGAAATTGCCCGGGTTTATGCGCAAAGAAAAGACTGTCTCGCGCGGTTCATCATCAGTTCCGGCTGCTTTTGAAGCTTCTGCCGCAGTTTTGTTGTGCCAGCGGAGCGGGGCAGTGTAGAGCGGCACAATTGACTTTGACTTCCACGGATTCGGTGTGTCGCTGTCGGGAATACGCTCAAGCTCCTTCACCTTGCCGCAAATATGCACATTGAAACTAAGCGGCGCACAGCCGTCCCAAGTATAGCAATAAAGCCCGAAAGTACCGTTGTCATAAGTGAAAAGCGAAACGCCGGCCTCACAATCAAGCCAGATGCCGGAAACTTCAAGTTCTTCGCGCACCACAGTTAAAACTTGCGGCGGCAAATTGTAGATTCTCGAAGGCATTTCCGGCAACGTCAGCACGGTGAAGCGGCCGGTTCCATAAGTATCGTAGCACATAATGCTTTCGTGATACTCGCCGTGACCAGCATTAATAATCGACCAGCTTGCATTGTTGCGGTGCTCAAGCAGCGGAAACTCAATATTTCCGTTTGACTTGATATAATTGCGGACATGCGAATGATTTGACGGACACTGAAATTCATCAGCCGTAAGGCGGCGGCCTGTGTAGCGCACGCTAGTAAGCTCTTCAATTTCGGGGTACTGCTGGAACGCGCCAATCATAAAGCTGGATGTTGCTATTGCATGGCCGCCTTTTTCCACAAACTGACGCAACTTTTGCACAATATTCTTGTCTTCAAGCGAAGCCGCCGTAACAAGAACTGAGCTTTCAAAAGCGGTGTAAGATTCTGCATTAAATTCAGGGAAATCGCAGACAGGTTCCATCGGAACACCGGCCATGCCGAGATAATCTTCAATATGGTCGTCGCCCTGCGAATCAAACGGAATATACACTTTAAGGCCGCGCGGCGTGCCGAGATTGCCAAGCACTGCATCAAGCCTATCGTACATAAACCCGAGCGGCGTTGCGCGCTTGTCGCCTGCCAGAGCCGGCCAGCAGAACATCATAATCTCTTTTGGTTTTGAAAACGCTGTCAGATAAGCCTGTTCAAGATATGTGTCGATTCTGTCACATTCAAACGGGTCAAACCAGCCGCCGCCGTTCCTGCCGGGCGCAACGTTTTCAAAATAGCGCATGAGCGAATAACTCAAATAACGTGGCAAATGCTGGTCTTGCTGCGCACCGTGGCGTGTTTCTGTTCCAGTGTAGATTGAATCAAAAATTTTGCGCTGTTCGCCCGGGTTGTAGCCTGTCTCTTGAAAGCTTTCGCGCCAGTTCGGATATTTGATGATTATCTTAACTTTTGGGTTTATCTTTTTTGCGGGCTTGATTATCAGGTTTTCTGAAACTTCAAGCATTTTGGCAAGCCGGAATTCTTTCCATGAGCGGTTGCCTTTTTCGCGTATGCAGTCTTGGCACATGCACTGCGTAAAGAAAAAATCGTCAATGATGAATTCGTCAAACATCGAGGCGGTGTATTCGCTCACTTCTTTGAGGCGCGCACGCATCGGCTCGTTGCAGTAGCAGAACGTGTTGAAAAGCCGCTGCCGCTTTTTGTCGCTTTCGTTCAAATTCGGCGTCACGGTCGTAATTCCGCCCGAAACTTCGATGCCGTATTCGGCCATTACGCGCTTTACCATCTCAAGCTTTTCGCGCTCGGCAAATTCATCGCGGTATGTTTCAAGATAAATCTTATCTAGCTTTACATATTTTTGAAAAAAATCCGCATCTTTGCGGAGCTGTTCTTCAGTTATGCGGTTGACCCACGCGGCAACGCAATATGTCACTGTCTTAAAATTCTTATAATACATAAAGGCTCATGTTCTCCCTTGTTTCTTTTTATAAGAGAATTATAGCACAACAATTGCAGAATCGTTAAATTGTTCAGTGTAAAATTACAATGAAAACTTGCGTTTTGCAAACTTCTACATTGTTATAGATTAAGCCGCTGCAAAACTGATATAATCAGCACGAATCATGAAAACGAACGCAATCCGCATTTTGGAACAGAAAAACATTCCTTTTGAGACTAAATCTTATGAATTTGATGAAGAATTTTCTGACGCAGAAACCGCCGCTCAAAAAGTAGGGCTGCCGCCGGAACAAGTCTTTAAAACAATAGTGATGCGCAACGAACACAAGCAGATTTTCGTTTTTTGCGTGCCTGCAAACAGCGAGGTCAATCTGAAAAAGGTGCGCGCCTTGACCGGCTCAAAAGAGATTGCGCCTGTAAAGCAGAACGAGCTTTTGGGCTTGACCGGCTACATAAGGGGCGGCTGCTCACCGCTCGGCATGAAAAAGAAGTACACAACATTTTTTGACGAAACCGCAATTCTTTTTGACGCAATTGCCATAAGCGCCGGTCAGCGCGGCCTGCAAATTTTTGCCAACGCCGAAAAACTCGCCGAAGCAGCCGAAGCCGAATTCGCCGAGCTTACGCTGTAGCACGGAAAATGAGGAGCTTTATTTTAGATACTCATCTAAGCCTGCTGCAAAAGCTTTTGGACCGCAACGCGCAGGTTGGCGTACTTTTTTTATAAAGAACGATTTAAGACAATCTTCTGCATCGTTTCCTACAGCAATAACATTTTCTAAATCAATATGAAAAATATCCATAATTTCTTTCAAAATTCTTTTGCCAAATTCAAGTTCTTGATTATTTATGTCTTCACAAATATAAAAAGGAAATGCATTCCACATAAGTGGATAAATCCCCTTGCTGTCCAGATATTCCCATACAAATTTCGCTGTTTTCTCTTCATCAGAAGAATTTCCACATTCAAACTCATCTCCAAAAAAATCATTATCTTTAAGGATTTCTTCAGAAGTAAACGGGATTCCAGTCAAACGACAACCACTGTAACCGGGAGCTTTGCCAACTAAAAGATATTTAGGCTTTATTTTGAGCATCTTTTTTAGATACAACTTCAAGTTGTTTACGGTGTTTTCATTTGTTGCATACATATTTTCAACAGACTTTTTAAATGTTACATCGCATTTTGATAGTTTTTCCACAAATTCATCTACTTTTTCTTCATCTGTCATAAAAGCTCCTGTGTTAAAAAGGACTGCCTAATAATCGTCATGCTGAACTTGATTCAGCATCTTCGCAGATTCCGAAACTAGTTCGGAATGACATTATGCAATAAATGTTTTAGACAGCCCTTTTAATAAAAATGTGCCTTACCAACTTGGCTAACGTGCAACAAATAAATCAATCTTTCAGGTATTTATCTTTCTCAGTTTTTGAAAGCCCTTTACCATCAACGATTGGTGCATCTGTAATAAAGTTGTCAGAAAAAGTATAAAACACTTTTCCGTTTGACCTGACTACAATATACTGAAAAGTATACTTGTATAAGTCAGACGGAGCTATAACATACTTTTCATACTTAAAAGTAGCCAAATTTCTTGGAACAACAATCACCTTTTCAACATCATTGAAAGAAACATTGTCCATGTAGAATTCATGCGCTGAAACAGCACAAGCAATAACAAGCACAAACAGCAAAATACTAATCAGCTTTTTCATAAAAAAGTTCCTTTTCAACAGCTTAATTTCGCCACACTGTGGCAATAACACAATTGTATCACGATAACACATTTCTATCAAATTTAAAAAGATTTTAAAACATAATTGTATTCTTATATGCATGAACGATAATTTTTGGAGCAGAGTCGTTGAAATTCTTGAACAGAAAGACATTTCACGCAAAGAATTTGCAGCCCAAGTCGGCATTTCATATTCGAGCATTCATAACGGCGTTTCATTGGGAAGCATTCCAAGCGCAGATATAGCCTTAAAAATTGCCGACAAGCTCGACACTTCAATAGAATATCTTGTGTACGGAAATAATACAAAAACAGAAGCTTCGCCAGACTCCAAGAATACAAGCAAAAATCAGGAACAATTTCTTTACCGCAAAAACAAAGACATAATCAACGCAATTGAGCGGCTTTCGCCGGATGTGAGAAGCTCTCTTAGAGATTTAATCGTAAAAATTGGAAAAAACTAGAAGACTTTTAAATAAAGTCATTATCGGACTAAACTCGATAATCTTTTGTACAAGATTACCGTGTCAAGCACGATAATGACATATATTCTTCAAACTCCATTTTTGACCTATCAAATTTAGCTTTGGTGGTTGCGGCTTGAGTAGACGCAGCCGCAATAGTCTTGCCTGTAAAGCCCGTATTGTTCAGAAAGCTCAAGCGAGCGTTTGAAGCCGTTTTTCTTTTTAAAGTCTGCATAAAGATATTGCGGCAGCTTTTCAGCTTCCGGGTGGTTTTGCTTGAGTGCAAGCTCGGCTGATTCGCCTTCTTCGTTGATTTTCTGTGCGTCTTTATGCGGGCTTATCGACAATGTGGTTGTAAAATAATCAAAATGATGCGAAAAAGCTTCTTCGGCACAGCGCGACAAGCGCAGGCGGTAGCACATGCGGCAGCGTTCGCCTTTTTCGGACATGGTCTCAAAGCCGTCAATGCTTTTTACGGCTTCGTAAAAATCTTGCGGCTCATACGCAAGCTCAATTACTGGCGGCGCTTTTTCGTTTAAAAAAGCCGGAAGAAAGCGGCAAAGCTCGTCTTTTCGGCGCAGATATTCAGCTTCGGGGTAAATGTTCGGGTTATAGTAGAGAATGGTTATTTCAAAATGCTGCACGAGCGTTTCAAGCACGGCGCTTGAGCACGGCCCGCAGCAAGCATGAAGAAGCAGGCGCGGTTTCGGCGCACCGTCTTGCACGGCGCTGTCAATTTTGGCTAGCTGAGTTTCAAAAAGCTTGTAATAAACAGAAAGTGCTTTGCTCAAGTTTTTTCCGCCAAATTAAAACTGAATGCGCTCAATGCTTTTAACGGCGTTGTCTTCTATTGTAATAAGCGCGCCTTGAAGCACGGCTTCGCCTGTCGCGTTTTCCATTTTGTAGAGAACCTGTGTCAGATTCCGCTTAACCACAATTTCTGCATCGCTGCCGATTACAGAATCTGCAACACCGCTCATGCCTAAATCTGTGATATAAGCCGTGCCTTTCGGCAAGATTCTCTCGTCGGCCGTCTGCACATGTGTGTGAGTTCCGCAAACGGCGGCGGCTTTTCCGTCTAAAAACAAAGCAAGCGCTTCTTTTTCTTCGTTTGACTCAGCGTGAAAATCTACGAAAAGCGGCGCACCTGCTTCGGAAGCTTTTGCCGCACATTCAGCCGCCGCCTTAAAAGGGCAGTCGAGCGGCGTCATAGATTCGCGGCCTTGAAGGTTGAGCACGGCTATTTTTGTGCCTTTGCAATCATAAAAGTCAAAGCCGTGACCAGGAATTTCTTCAGTGTTTTCGATTAGGCTGCTTAAATTTTTGGGGTAATTATACGGCCGCAAGACACGCCTTTCTGAAGCCAAAAATGGATAGCTATCGCGCTTTTCAAAGATGTGGTTGCCGCCGGTGATTACGTCTGCACCGGCCGCAAAAATGCGTTTCGCGTCGTTTTCAAGCAGGCCGTTTCCACCAGACGCATTTTCGCCGTTATAAATGACAAAATCAACTGAATATTGCTCGCGGAGATTTTTCAGTTTCTTTTCAACAACGGCAATGCCCGCATCTGAAAAAACATCACCGCCCATAAATATTTTAAGCTTTTCAACGTTCATCAGCGCGCCTTAACCTGAGCCGCAGAATCAATTATTTTCTTGAAATAACGCTCGTTCTTGCTGAAAAGCTGCTCGTCAGCCGAAAAAGCAATGGCAAAATAATCGTCGCCTGTCATTTTATAGAATGTGGTTATGCTTCTGATAACTTTGTCTGTCTGGTTGATTTTTGTGCTAATCTGAATGCGCTTGTCATTTTCAGAAATTGAAAGCGAATCAAAGTCTATGCATGAATCACTTTGCGAAAGCAAAGAAACAAGCTTGAGCTGCTCGATTACGTTCTTTTCTTCAGACGGAAAACTCAAGAAATATGGCAGAATCATCGCCGCCGGTTCATCGCCGCTGTCGTTCAAGCACCAAGCCTGAACTTCGCTCTGGCTTTCATCTTTTTGCCACTGCTCGTCAAGCGTAAAGCTGTAATTTTCAAGTGTTACCTTCTTAGATTTTGCAAACTTTTTGAGAGCAAAACTCTGCTGCTTTGGTTCAGCCGGAACGGTCAAGCCAGAAAAGTTTGTGAATTCGCTGCCTTCGTTCAAGATGCCGATATATGCAAGCTTGAAAAGCGGTTTTTTGTCTTTTGAATCATTTGAAAGAATTGAGCGCACGCCAAAAAGCGGAATGTAAGGCTCGTAGTTTATAAGAACTTCGCCGCCAAACTGCGGATAATTCTCTGCGGAACGCACCGTTTGGTCAAACTTTGAAGAGAGCGACTTGCGGCGTTTTGCAAGCTCATAAAACAGGTCGTGCAGATAATTCAGCGTTTCAACATCAATTTGCGTAATTTCGCCGACAATTTTTTCGCCGGTCATTTCTACGGTGTCTTTGGTTGTATCACAGGTTATATAAAGCTCAATCATCTTTGCGCCTTTTTTTGCATCGGGCGAAAAATAGCGCAGCGCATAAGTTCCTGCATCATATTGAAGAAAGCCGATGTAAGTTTCGTCTTCGTAAGTGTAATCTCTGTAATAAACAAAAGTGCCCGGAAAATCGACTTTTGACTCAACACCAGGAATTGCAGAAACAAAAAAAGTGCAGCATACAAACAATGCAGCACAAACAAAAAAACGTCGGATGAAAGACATAATTTCCCCTTTAGTAGTAACAGCTTAAAAACGCTTTAAAAGCAATTGTTGAACAACTTACCGCTTTAAAAATTACAAGGCAGCCCGAAAGAGCTGCCCGAAGTATTAGCCGTTAAGCTTGGCAAGTTCAGCTTTAACAATTTCGGCAGCTTTTGCGGCTGCTTCTGTTGCAGGAACAAGCTGCATGTCTGCGCTGTTGCGGCATTTAAGCTCAACATTCGGCAGATTTTTCTCACCGACAACGATGCGCACCGGAATGCCGAGCAAATCGATGTCCTTGAATTTAACGCCGGGGCGTTCGCTGCGGTCATCAAGCAAGGTTTCGATTCCAGCTTTCTGAAGCGCATCATAAATCTTGCCAGCTTCTACTTTCATTGTGCCTTCGTACTTAACAGGCACAATCGCAACCTGATACGGCGCAACTGACATCGGCCAGATAATTCCGTTATCGTCGTGGTGCTCTTCGATAATAGACGCAAGCGCGCGGTCAACGCCGATGCCGTAACAGCCCATTGTCGGAATCTGCTGCTTGCCGTTCTCGTCGAGATACGTCACGTTCATTGTCTTTGTGTATTTGTAGCCGAGCTTGAAAATGTGGCCAAGCTCGTTGCCTTTTTTGCTGTAGAATTCTGCACCGCAATTCGGGCATTTGTCGCCAGCAACAACTGTGCGCACATCTGCTGTCATGAACGGCGTAAAATCGCGGCCAGGCTCAACATGAATGTTATCAACATCAGCAATTCCGCCACCTGTTACAGCATCATGTACATGAACCACAAATGTTCCATCTTCATTGCGAGTCATAACACTTTCATCAACAATAAGCGGAACTTTTGTAAGCCCAACAGGCCCTACAAAACCATGCGGTGCGCCAGAGTATTTGATTACATCATCTTCACAGGCAAGTTCTACTTCACTTGCTTTAAGATTTGCTGCAAGTTTTGCTTCATTTACATCGAGGTCGCCGCGAATTGCAACTGCAAAAAAGCTTTCTGGATAATGCGGAATACCACTTTCGTCTGTTACGCACTTAAATTCTTTGCAGCCAGGTGCATTCGTTAAATCAAGTTCAGAGTTGAAAGCTTTGTAGATAAGCACTTTGATGAATTGCTGTGCTGGCATCTTGAAAAATTCTTCCATCTGAACGATTGTTTCGACACCTGGACAAGAAACTTTTTCAATTGAAGCAGTTGTTGCAACTTGAGGTTTCCCGTCTTTATCACAAGCTATATCCGGCGCGCATGCAGCTTTTTCTGTGTTTGCCGCGTATCCGCATTTTGGGCAGAGAATGAGCGTGTCGTCGCCGATTACGCTTTCGACCATGAACTCTTCTGAGCCGCTGCCGCCCATTGCGCCAGAATCTGCGCGAACAGGAATGACTGTCAGACCGAGACGCTTGAAAATGCGGCGGTAAGCCTTTGCGAATTTTTCATAAGTCTCATCGAGGCTTTCCTGCGTTGTGTGGAAAGAATATGCATCTTTCATGGTGAATTCGCGGCCGCGCATTACGCCATAACGCGGGCGGATTTCATCACGGTATTTGGTGTTTATCTGATAAGCTACAATCGGGAGCTGCTTGTATGAACTGAGCTCGTCGCGGATAGTTGCAGTGAATGCTTCTTCTGCGGTCGGGCTTACTACAAGCTCTTGGTCAACACGGTTCACGGCTTTGAGCATGCCCGCGCCCATCGTTTCCCAACGGCCAGACTCTTTCCAGATGTCGCCGGGAACAACTACAGGTTGCTTGAATTCAAGCGCGCCGATATTATCCATTTCTTCGCGGATAATATTTTCAACTTTGCGGAAAGCCCGCAAACCAAAAGGCAAATATACGAAAAGACCATTGCCTAGCTTGCGCAAAAGACCTGCGCGGAGCATAAGCTGGTGACTGGCAATTACCGCTTCGGCCGGAACCTCACGGAGCGTCGGTATCATTGTTTCTGAAATTTTCATGATAAGCCATTTTATAGTAGAAAATGATACGTTTCAAGGTATCTCGTTATATTGACACATTTAAATTTAGCTGTTACTTTGTTAACATAATTATGTAAAATTGTAATTTCACAAAGGGAGAAGTTTATGAAAAAAATTATCTTGGTTTGCATGGCTACATTTTTCACAATGCTTCCATGTATCAGCTTAACATCTGGAATTGAAAAAATTCAGCCTACAACAGTTCAAATTGAACAAAAAAATGCTTCTTACTTCGATAATGCAGAATCAATTTTAGTAAAACGTGAACCTAAAACGACAGAACTTGAAGGCACTTGGAAATCTGTAGAAAATGTAGATATTCCATACATAAAATTTTACGGCTCTTATTTTCAAATGATAGAAATTATGTCTGATAATGAGTTTTATGAAGTAAAAGGTACATTCCGTATAAAAAAAGACGGTTCTGTTGTTTTGCTGCTTGGTAAAATCTGCGATGTTGTGGACGGTGTTTCCAAAGGTTTATATGATTTAAGTGAATACAAATGGATAACAGGACTTCCTGATACAATCACTTGTGAAAACTATTCTGTAGAGGGAGATGTACTTAGACTTGGTACAGCCACATTTACAAGATGCACAGAAGATATTGACTGGCACATTAAATAATTTGAGATTGCCGGGACGCCCCGGCAATAATATACATCTTTTCAGACGGCTTTTTTAACAGTCTTCTTTTCTTGTTAAAATGTAGTTGTTATAGCGCAGCCTGCAAACATAGTTGCGAGCATTGCAGCAAAAGCAAGGTACATTACAAGCTTATTCAATCTTTTCATTTCTTTAACCCCCAGAATTTTGCGTCAAAACTTGATTCAAGCACTGCTTCATCGGCATCATCAAGCGGCGCAAAGAAGTCTATATTACAGCGCCGTTCAACTTCATCAACTGGAACGGCAAATTCTATAAATGCTTTTTCTGAACCCGCATTCGGCAAGATAAAGCCTATTGCCGACCATTTGCCTTTGTCTGTATGCGCCAAAAGCACCTTGTAATAATACTCTGGAACTGCAACCTTGCTTGCGCCGATAGTCTTGTACTTTTTCTTGTCGAGAACCGGCCCAGAAACAGTGTAGACTGTGCCGAATTCCTTCGCCCAGTCGCGCACCTGCTCTTCAAGTTCCTTCCAAATTCCGCGGTTAAAATCTGGCGCTTGCGGACTCATGTTCGTCATATAGAACGAATCGTCCATTGATTTTTCGCTCCAAGAGAGGTCTGCCGCCGGAACTAAATGGCCGCGGTCATAGCCTGAACCTTTGTAGTCAGCCAAAGTTGATGAACCGGTCGGAACAGCTGGGTCTGGTCTGAAATTGTCTGTTCTGTCCGAAGCTTTTTTGTTCACTTTTTTGCGCGTAAGGCAAGTTGCAGCCCATTCTGCCTGCTCATAAGATTCACGGTAGCACAAGCTGTAGCCTGTGTAGTTACAGCGGATGTGGTCATGCCCTTCGGAACAGACAGGCAGCAGATACTCGTCAGACAAATCTACATCGCTTAACTCTGTTCCGCCTGAGTCTTCTGCAACTTCTTCGCCGCTTTCAATTGAAATGATTTCAGTAAGCACAGAATCAATAACATTGCGCACAGCAGGCGAAAACTGATAGGCAACGAACAATACTAAAAGGGCAACCGCCAGAATTATAAGCTCTTTAAATGTAAGCTTTATATGCTTTTGGCTTTTGCTGCGCGAACTCCCGGATTTTTTAGAAGTTCCGCTGGAACTTGATTTTGTTGATTTAGGTTTTGTTGTCTTTTTCTCCGGCATATCCCACCTCTTAAAAGTTTTTAGCCAGCTTAAAATTGACCGGCTTTATAATTTGCTTTTATATGCTTAAACGCGTTCCGCACCCTTATAGAAAGGCGCATCGTCTTTTTCAATGATTCTGATGACAGGTTCAGTCCGCTCAAAGGTAAGCGGAAAATTCTCGGCGCCGACAAGATGAACTTCGCCGTCCATCTGAACCAGAATCGGGCAATCGTACTGGATTTCGATTTTTTCAGCAGAGCAGAGGAACGCATATTTATTGCCTGTGTGCTTGCCTGATTTGAACTTTTCTTTCAGCATCAGCTTTGTTATAAGCGGCATATTCTTGGCGATGCATACATTTCTGTCGTCAGGCAGAATCTTCTGATGACTTCCGTAAGTTCTGTGGCCTGAAACGCCGAGAAGGCAGAACACAATTCCAGACTCAAGCTTTGCAATTTCAGCACCGTCTTTGTCAAAAGCCGTAATCTTCGCCGTGCCAGATTTGTATTTTACGCCGTAGAACATACATGCCAAGTCTATCCATATTTTGTAGAAATTGCCCGGCAAATGGCTTTTCGTTCTGTTCGTCATGTGGGTGATAAACGCATCAATTCCGATGCTCGCAATGTTGAAAGCGTACCACGGCGGGTTTGCAGACAAGCTTTCGTCGTTGTGCGAATATTCAAAAGACGGCAGCTCGCTGCCCTGACGGCAATTTACGCGTACGGCTCTTTGGCAGGCAAAATGAGCTTTTTCTTCCAGCAGCGCAAGCGACTCTTCCAAAGACCAGCCGTCAGAGCCGTCGTTGCCTGTGCCGAAAGGCAGACGCAGCATTGTCAGCTTGTTTTTTACAAGGTCTGAATATTCGCCGCCCAAATCAAATGCGACGTGTGCCAGCGCTGTCTGTACTTCAAGAGAAGTTCCGTCGCCGCCTGCGGTGACAATCAGATATTCTTCGCCTTCAACTTCGCTTAAGGCGGCTTCTTTGACAAGCGACTGCACAAAAGTTGCGGTTGCGCCCGCACGTTCAGTTTCGTATACTTTTATGGAAAAATCTTTGCACAGTTGCGGCTTGTTTGCAGCGGCTTCAGATTTTCTTTTAAGCACTTCTTTGTGCTTTTCCGCTATGTTCTTGCGCGTAAAGCCGCCGGCTGCTGGATTTGCGATTATAACAACGCTGAGCGGCTTGTCTTTCCAGAGCGCACTGGCTTTTATGAGCGGCGCCAAATATTTAGATAAATCTGTCGCATTCATTCTGTTAGTATACACTGAATTTTCAGCTGTTGCAAAAATAAAAAAAGAGTTGTGCGGTTTGTTGGGGCAGACCCTGAAACAAGTTCAGGGTGACGAATTGCCATTTCAGGATGGCGAACTGTCATTTCAAGATGACGGTCTGGCATTTCGGACAGACCGCCTTTCCGTTTTTATAGTTCGCCAGATTCGGCTGCGCCTGGCAGACCGATGTCTTTTCTATAGAACATTCCGTCAAATGAAACATCTTCCATTGCGGCATAAGCTGTTTTGAAAGCTTCGTCAAAAGTACTGCCGAAAGCCGAAACAGCAAGAACTCTTCCGCCTGAAGTGAGAAGCTTGCCATTTTTCTGCTGACCGCCCGCAATGAAGACTTTCGTGTTTTCATTGCCTTTTTTGAGCGTAATTTCTTTGCCTTTAGCATAGGCGTTCGGGTAGCCGCCTGAAACTGCGACAGGAGCGCAGACAAAGCCGTTCTTCCATTTTATGCTTGGCGCAAAATCTTTGAGCGTGCCGGTCTGCTTTTCATCGATAATCGCCTTGCACAGTTCCGCAAAATCAAAATCCATCAGCGGAAGCACAGCCTGTGTTTCCGGGTCGCCGAGGCGCACATTGTATTCAAGAAGTTTCGGCCCGTCTTTGCAAAGCATAACGCCAAAGAAGATAAAGCCGCGGTAATCGAAGCCTTCAGCTTCAAGGCCTTTCAGTGTCGGCTCAAGAATGTCTTTGTTGAACTGAGCCATTGTTTCAGCTGAAACGTCTGAAAGCGGTGCGACTGCGCCCATTCCGCCGGTGTTCGGGCCTTTTGCGCCGTCGTTCAGGCGTTTGTGGTCGCGTGCAGGCACAAACGGAATGATGCAAGACTTGCCTTTCGCCGTCAGTTCTTTTGTTACAGAAACTGCCGCAAGAACAGAAATTTCAACACCCTGGAGATAATCTTCGATTACAAGCTTTGCACCAGCTTCTCCAAGTTTTCCGTCCTGCATAAAGTCTTTTATTGCTTTAAGGGCGACTTCAACTGTCGGCGCAACTACAACGCCTTTGCCGGCGGCAAGACCGTCTGCCTTAATTACGATTGGTGCGCCGTGTTTTTTTACATATTCTTCTGCAAGAGCCTGGTCTGTAAAAGATTCGCTTGCAGCGGCGGCGACACCGTATTTTTTCATGAAAGCTTTTGCAAAATCCTTGCTGCCTTCAAGAGCCGCGCCGGCAGATTTTGCCCCGACTGTCGGAATTCCGACACTCCACAGCTGGTCTGCAAGACCAGCACAAAGCGGGTCTTCCGGCCCGACAACAGCAAAATCAACTTGCTCAAAAGACGCAACCTGGGCAATCGCATCATTGCCGGTGAGAGTTTCTGCATAATCACAGTCAGCAGGGTTTATGTTCCTGCATTTTGTTTCGTTTATTGTTCCGCCGTTGCCTGGAACACAAATGACTTCATCAACCTGCCCGCTTTTTGCGAGTCTCCAACTTATGGCGTGTTCGCGGCCGCCTGAACCGACTACAAGAATTTTCATGGCTTCATAATAGAATAAATCAGCAAAAAATTCAATTTTGCAAGCTGAAAACATTGCGGCCAGTCAGCACGAAACGCAGACAAAAAAGGCTGAAACCGAAGAAGCGAGAGCTTTCGGTTTCAGCCCGAATAGTGCAAAATATTTGTCGTTGTCAAGCCCGCCCGAAGTTCTGCTGTCAAAGAATATCGAGCCGAGCCTGCTAATGCCCCAACTTGAAATTGAGCTTGTTATTTGTTGCTCAACTGAACAGATTTGTCAAAGGCGGCGGTTGCGGCGCTTATAATGGCGGCACGGAAGCCTTTTTCTTCAAGCACACGTACAGCTTCGATTGTCGTGCCGGCCGGAGAGCAGACTTCGTCTTTGAGCTGCCCCGGATGTTTGCCAGTTTCAAGAACCATGGAAGCCGCACCTTTCAAAGTTTGCGCCGCAAAGACAACGGCCTGTTTTCTCGGCATACCGAATTTGACGGCAGCATCAGCCAAAGCTTCAACAAAAAGATAGCCGTAAGCAGGGCCTGAACCAGAAACGGCGGTAATTCCGTCCATAAGATGCTCAGGCACAACCTGAACAGAACCGGCCTTCGCAAGCAAATCTTCGACAATGCTTATTTCATCGCCGGAAACGCTTTCATTCGGCGCAAGTGCAATCATGCCTTCGCTTACGATTGCCGGTGTATTCGGCATTACACGGATAATCTTGGCATCTTTGCCGAGCTTTTCTTCGATGGTGCTTATGCGGATGCCGGCTGCAATTGAAACGAAAACTTTGCTGCTAAGCTCTTCTTTTGGAAGCACTGCGCAAATTTCATCAAGCACAGATGCAAGATAATTCGGTTTTACAGCAAGAAAAACATATTCTGAATTCTGCAATACGTTCTTGTTATTTTTCTCGGCAATTGCCTTGTTTGCAGCCGCAAACTGTTCAGCTTTAGACAAATCAACATCGCTTATATGAACTTCGGTATGCTCAATTTTGCAGACTGCACTCATCAATGCTCCGCCCATAACGCCGCAACCGATGCAACCAACTTTCTTTTCCATAAGACTGCCCTCCGTTTTATTCAACTTCTATATAACTATTTTACGTTCTTATTCCATTATTTGGCAAGGAATTATTTCTGTTTTAAGCTATTCCGCAAGAAACAACGTGCCTGTCGCATTTTCTTCGTAAAGAGCGGCGAGCGATTTTGGTTTTCCGCCGTTTGCAAGCAGCAGCTCAATGCCGTATTCGGTTACTTTTTCAGCAGCCTGAATCTTTGTTTCCATGCCGCCCGTACCGAACGAATTCGTTCCGCCAATTTTTACAGACTTGCGCAATTCAGGGATAGACTCAACAGTTTCAATAAGCTTTGCATCCGGGTTTGTCTTCGGATTGTCTGAATAAATGCCGTCAACGTCGCTGAAAAGAATGAGCAAATCTGCTGACCAGAGAATTGCGGTAAGCGCGCTCAAGTTGTCGTTGTCGCCAATCTTGATTTCGTCAAAGCTTACGCTGTCGTTTTCGTTGATAATCGGAACGGCGCCTTCATCCACAAGCGTAAAAAGCGTGTTGCGGATGTTAAGGCTGCGGTGCTCGTTCTTGAAATCATCTTTTGTAAGCAGAAGCTGCCCGATGTGTAGGTCTTGTTTCTGAAAAGCCTTGCGCCACTGGTGCATAAGCTCAACCTGACCGATTGCACACAAAGCCTGGCGGTAATGCACGTCTTTTTTGCGCGCCCACTCTTTTGTTGTTGAAACGCCCGCAACCTGTGCGCCCGAAGAAACAAGAATAATCTGCTTTCCCTGCTTGATTAGCTCGGCGCACTGCGCGGCAAAATCTGACATAAATTCAGTATTCTGCGTGCCGTCGGCCTTTGCCAAAGTGTTTGAGCCGATTTTTATTACGATTTTCCGTGCCTTTTTCAGACTTTCATTTATTTTGCTCATCTAATCTGTCCTTCGCCGTCAATCAAGTATTTGGTCGTTGTCAGCACTTTAATGCCCATCGGGCCGCGCGCATGAAGTTTCTGCGTGCTTATGCCAAGCTCTGCGCCAAAGCCGAACTCGCCGCCGTCTGTAAAGCGCGTGCTTGCGTTTACATAGACGCAGCTTGCATCAACCATAGACTGAAATAGCCTTGTATTTGCGCGGCTTTCTGAAATGATGCTTTCGCTGTGCTTTGTGTTGTGGCTGTTGATATAAGCGATTGCTTCTTCGATTGAATCAACAACTTTTACG
Organism: Spirochaetales bacterium Spiro_07; assembly: GCA_001603145.1. GTDB lineage: Bacteria > Spirochaetota > Spirochaetia > Treponematales > Treponemataceae > UBA1240. The sequence continues at coordinate 29,930 of LVBI01000038.1, forward strand.
CAGCATTCATAATCAAGATACTCGTTGCCGAAATCTGCTTCTGTGGCAGCCACCGCATTTTTGAGCAGCTTCAAAGCACGTTCGTCTGCGTGAAGCTTTACACGCCCGTTAAAGGTCGCCTCAACCATCGGCAAGAACTTTTCTGCCACAGCCTTATGCACGATAATGCACTCAATTGCGTTGCAGACACTCGGGCGCTGAATCTTGGCGTTTTCTGCAATGCGGCACGCCATTTCAAGATTTGCGAATTCGTCTACATAGAGGTGGCAGACGCCGCTACCAGTTTCAATAACCGGTACTCTTGCGTTCTGCACAACATTCTGAATGAGCTTCTTGCCGCCGCGCGGCAGGCACACATCAATCAAACCGACTGCGTTCAGAATCTGGTCAACATCGCTGTGGTCGTGCTCGCGCACTTCAACAAGCTCAATCGCTTCTGGCACGCCGCCTTTAACAGCCGCAAGAGCTTCGCGGATTACGCGCACAATTTCCACATTAGACTTATAAGAAGAAGACGAACCGCGGAGCAGAATCGCGTTTCCGCTTTTATATGCAAGGCTGAACGCGTCAACCGTAACATTCGGGCGGTTCTCGTAAATGATTGCGACAACGCCAAGCGGCACGCGCACTTGCCGGATATTCAGGCCGTTAGGAGTTTTCCAGCCGCCAAGCTCTTCGCCGACGGGATCTGTCTGAGCGATTACTTCACGCAAGCTTGCAACAATGCCGTCGATGCGCTTGCCGTCAAGCAAAAGGCGGTCAATAATTGATTCGCTTATGCCGTTCGCGCGCGCCAAATCAATGTCAAGCTTGTTCGCCGCAATAATAGAAGCGCGGTTTTTGTCGAGCGCACCGGCAACAGCTTCAAGGGCGGCGTTTTTTTCGTAAGCATTCTGCAAAGCAAGCTTCTGGCTTGCAACGCGCAAAGACGAACAGATTTTTTCAAGATTCATATAAACTCCTGTGAGCAGCTTCGGCTACTTCAGTATCATTCCCGGTCAAGCCGGACAATGACAATAATTGCAAAAAAAAGACCGGAACTTTGAAAAGCTCCGGTCTGCTAAAACCAAAAATCAGTAATTTGCAAGGAAGTACATACCCAGCAAAATAGCTAACCGGCACTTTTCGTCTGACCATTCAGATTTGGGAGGAAGGTTTGAAATGTACCACCAGAAAATGCCGAAGCCGGGATCAATACGCAAAGCGTATTCAAGGAAATCGTCTTTTTTTGCCTGTGCGCCGAACATCAGATAAACAACATCTCTAAGTATAGCAAGAAAGTTCTCATAGTTTTCTGCATAAGCTTTTTTTGAACATGCATCACACAATTCTGTTATGCGGAACAAAGCCTGTTCCTTTAATGTTTCGTCTGATTTTTCAACCCAGGTTTTTTGAACAAGAAGATTTAAGTTATTGTGGAAACTTGAAGTTAATTTTGATTCTTTTTGGTCTCTGTTCTCTGATTCCTCTGAAGCAAGCTGACTGAAAGAGCCGCTGTCTCCAAAAGCACAAGCTATTACACAGGCAGCATCATTCAGTTCCTTAGCTGACGCGCCGTTTAACAGAGCTTCTAAAGCAGAAACTGTGTCTTGTGAAATAAACTGTGTAATACTGCCTGATGCAGTAAATTCTGAATTTCGCATATCTATACATCGTATTTTCTGGCATTTTTGTCAAGACCTGAAAGTAAATTAAAGCTTTCATGCACAAAAACAAGCTTGCTACTATTCAGAAAACAAAAAAAACTTTATGCTTTATTTCATGAGCGTAAATTACATTCCAGAAAGCAAAAGCTACGGCTACAGATTCATAGAAGACAAGTTCATTCCGCAAGGCAAAGATGAATATTACATCAGAAATGAGCAGGTCAAAAAAGTGCTTGGCGATGCGCAGCCCCAGTGGCAGCATCTGACCGCAGAGCAGATAAAGCTGCTCGAAAAGAACAACAATACTTCATCAGACTGGCAGAATGTGCTTGTAACAAAGAATTTTGCCCCGGAAGCAATTAAAGACAGCTCTTTTTACGGGCTTGTGCGCATCGGCGACATCGGTTCGGGGCTGCTGCGCTACCACGATTTTGTGCTTCACGAAGGAATCACGAACAGCTGCATAATTTCTTGCGACATCGGCAATCATTGCGCCGTTCACAACTGCAACTATCTTTCACATTACATTATTGGCAACAACGTCATGCTTCACCGCATAGACGAAATGGACACGACAAACCACTCAAAATTCGGCAACGGAATTATCAAACAAGACGAAGATGAAGCCGTGCGCGTCTGGATTGAGCCGCTGAACGAAGCAGGCGGCCGCGAAGTGCTGCCTTTCAGCGACATGATTTGCGCTGACGCTTATCTTTGGACAATTTACCGCGACGACAAGGCGTTGATGCAGGCGTTTTTCGACATGACGAACAGAAGCTACGATTTGCGAAGAGGCTTTTACGGCACAGTCGGAAGCAACACCGTCATCAAAAGCTGCCGCATCATCAAAGACATTGAAGTAGGCGAATGCGCGTACATAAAAGGCGCGAACAAGCTCAAAAACCTTACGATAAAATCAGACGAAAACAGCGACACGCAGATTGGCGAAGGCGTTGAGCTTGTAAACGGAATTATCGGCTACGGCTGCCGCATTTTCTACGGCTGCAAGGCAGTACGCTTTGTAATGTGCAACAACTCAAACTTGAAATACGGTGCAAGGTTGATTCACTCAATTCTTGGTGACAATTCCACAATTTCTTGCTGCGAAGTATTAAACAACCTTGTATTTCCGGGGCATGAGCAGCACCACAACAACTCATTTTTGATAGCAACCCTCATTATGGGGCAGTCTAACATGGCAGCCGGCGCGACAGTCGGTTCAAACCACAACAGCCGCGGCAACGACGGCGAAATCATTGCAGGCAGAGGCTTCTGGCCGGGGCTTTCGAGCACGCTCAAGCATAACAGCCGCTTTGCAAGCTACACGCTCATCACAAAGGGCAATTACCCGAATGAACTGAACATTCCGCTGCCGTTTTCTATGCTCATTGAAAACCCGCAAGCAAATCACCTTGAAGTTATGCCAGCTTATTACTGGATGTACAACATGTATGCGCTTGAGCGTAACAGCTGGAAGTATCAGACAAGAGACAAACGCTTTTATAAGACGCAGCACATCGTCACAGATTATCTCGCGCCGGACACTGCACAAGAAATCATAAAGGCGATGCAGCTACTCGAAGAATGGACGGGCAAGGCAATTTTCCGCAGCCTCGGCGAGAATATGCCCGAAAACACTGAAAAAATCGCTGCGCGCGGCAGAACTTATCTTAAAAACAAGCCGGAAGTTGTGCAAAAGCTTACGATTACAGGCGAAAACATGGAACGCTCAAAGCGCGCCGTGCATCTTATAAAGACCGCAGAAGCTTACAAGGCTTACCGCCAGATGCTCGTAATGTTCGCTGTAAAGACGCTGATAGCTTATTTTGAAGATTCAGGCTCTGACTTTGCAAGCTTTATGCAGACAAAAACAAGCCGCGCCGACTTAAACTGGATTAACCTCGGTGGTCAGCTTATGCCTGAAAAGCGGTTTGAGCAAATAAGGAACGAGATTGTTCTCGGCAACTTTAAGACTTGGCAAGACCTTCACGCCGCATACGACGAAGCTTGGAAAAACTACAAGTTTGATGCCGCATGTCTTGCACTTGAAACGCTCAAAATCGTTTACAGCGATTTGTCATTGGACGTATGGAAACAGGCTTGCGAAGAAGCGCGCACTATCCGCGCCTATATCGAAGAGCAGGTTTATGTGACCAAGCTTAAGGATTATACAAACGCTTTCAGGTCTTGCACTTACCGCAACCAGAAGGAACGCTTCGCAGTGCTCGGCAAGGTTGAGGACAACAGCTTTATCAAGACAGCCAAAAAAGACACAGAAGCTTTTCTTGCGTTGATTGACAAATACTCAAAATAGCACAGCGAAAATATAAAGGAAGTGCTGATTAATTACAGTCTGTCATTGCCGGACTTGATCCGGCAATCTATAACCACTTGTATTACAATCAAATAGATTATCGGGTCAAGCCCGATAATGACATCAATCAGCATCTTCCAAGATTGACGCAACTCAAAGCTTTGTATACTATTAAGCACATGGAAGTTATTCAGTTAGGCGACCCGGTTCTTCGCCAAAAAGCAGAGCCTGTAACAGAATTTACAGACGAATTGCGCTCATTTATCAATGAAATGTTTGACACAATGATTGAAGCCGAAGGTGTCGGGCTTGCCGCACCGCAGGTCGGAAAATCATCAAGATTTTTTGTAATTATCGCAGACGACGACGTCCGCCGTGTCTTTATAAATCCGCAGATTATATCAACATCAGCCGAACTTGTTCCATTTGAAGAAGGCTGCCTGAGCATTCCTAAAGTTTACGAAAAAATCATGCGCCCGGAAAAAGTTACGGTTCAGGCGCAGGACGAATTCGGCAAAAAATTTCTGCTTGAGGCAGACGGACTGCTTGCCCGAGCTATTCAGCATGAAAATGACCATCTTGACGGCATTCTTTACATAGACAAAGGCGATGCTGACTTTAAAAAGAAGGTCGAAGAGCAGTTTGCAAAACGCGAAGAACGCCGCAAAGCAAAACAAGCCCAGAAAAAAGCAAAACAGGCAAAGCTTCAGGCAAAACTCGCAAAAAAAGGCGGAAAATCGCCTGATGCTTAAGATTCTTTATGCTGGAAGCCCCGCGATTGCGGCGAAACCCTTAATCGAGATTGAACACAGCAAGAAGCATCAGATTGTCGGCGTGCTTACAAACCCGCCGGCAGCACAGAAGCGCGGCAAAGAGCTTATAAGTACGCCGGTCGCACAGGCTTTGCATACGCTCAACGAAGAACGTGCGCAGAACAGCGAACCGGCGATTGCGCTGTTTGAGCCGCAAAAGCTTTCAGAAGTTCAGTCTGCAATAGAAGCGCTCAAGCCAGATATTCTTGTGTGCTTTGCTTACGGCAAAATCTTCAAGCCTGAATTTATGGCAATTTTTCCGCTGGGCGGCATAAACTTGCACCCGTCTTTGCTGCCGAAATACCGCGGCTGCGCGCCTGTGCCCGCCGCAATCTTGAACCAGGACAAAGAAACTGGCTTTACCGTTCAGCGTCTTGCACAGCAGATGGACAGCGGCAACATTCTTTTGCAGACACGGTTTGCGCTTGACGGTACAGAATACGCTGAAAACATACTTGAAAAAGCTTCAAACGAAGGCGGCAAGCTTTTCCTTGAAGTTCTTGAAAAAATAGAAAATAATACGATAAGCGCAAACGAAACAGCGCAGAACGAAGCTGATGCAACTTATTTCGGAATGCTTAAAAAAGAAGATTCTGCAATAAACTGGAATGATTCAGCTGAAAGCATCTGCGCCAAAATCAGGGCTTTCGAGCCGTGGCCGGGCGCATCAACCGCCGCAAACGGAAATGCGCTCATAATTCACAGGGCAACAGTCTATAAAGGCAGCGGCTACAATACGGCAGAAGCAGAAGGAAAAGCCGCTGGCGAAGTGCTTTTTTCAGATAAAAAGGAAGGCATTCTGATTAAAACAGGCAGCGGCATTCTGGCTGTGCAGAACCTTCAGTGGCAGACAAAAAAAGCGATGAACTGGAAAGATTTTATGAACGGCGCTCGCAATTTCGTCGGTTCAATTTGCAAATAATAAAGGGTTAAGGAACAAACATGAAAGATAAAAAATCAGGTCTTGGCTTCAGCATTTCAGCTGCGGCAGAAAAAATGCAGCAAAGCGGTTTCGCTTTTTTTATTTATGCAGTTATAGTCATAATCTTTATGGGGCTTATCTGCATTGCAGTTTTCTTTGCTTCTGTAAAGGGCGAAGAAGAAGTGATGGTTCCGCAAGTTGTGGGCAAAGAGCTTAGCGACGCATTGCTTGAAATGCAGGTAAAAGAGCTTTATCCAAAGATTGTTCTCCGCTATTCAGATAACCCTGAAGACAAGGGCATGGTTCTTGACCAGACACCAGTTGCCGGTTCAATCGTAAAGGCAGGCAAGCGCATTAACCTGACTGTCAGCCGAGGCACTGTTGTAGACAAAGTTGAAGACTTTAAAGGCTGGAACGTAGACGAAGTAAGAAGCCACTTGAAAACGCTTTTTGCTGCAATGGCAAAGCCGCTTATTACGCTTGACGAACCGCTTTATGAATATAATTCAGCTGAAGCAGGCACGGTTCTTTCGCAGAACCCGCCCGCCGGCAAAAGCATTTCTGACCCGATTGTGCTTAAGCTTGTTGTAAGCCGCGGCCCTGAAAATGAAAAAATCAATGTGCCGAATGTCGTCGGCCTTTCTTTGCGCGAAATCTACAATCAGATGTCTTCTAGCGAGTTGATGTTTGATTTTTCTGCCGGCCAAACCGACGCGGGCGAGCCACAAATTCTTTCGCAAATGCCTGTTTCTGGCGAAGTGCTTGCAAAGAACAGCCGAGTAGAAGCTGTCATCGGCTTCCCGGAAGCGAAAGGCTTGAGCTCAACAGTTTACGGCATTTTCAAGCAGACTTTGCCCGAATACGCTTATCCGCTAAAGATGGAGCTTATGGCGCTTCCGCCTTCTGGAGGCAAAGGCTCTTCTGTAGTCAAATTCTCGCACATGGGCGGCAGCCTTTCTGTGCCTTATGCTGTTCCGAAGAACACGGTGCTCATTCTCTATGTTGAAGGAAAGGAATTCTCTCAGATTACTGTAAGGCCGAAAGAAGACTAAGCCTGCAAAGGTTTGTTGCATTTCCGCATAGAAGGAGCATGAAATGATGCGCTCAAAAGTCTGTTTAAGCCTTACAGGGTCAACCCTTGCAGAAGATTTGGCCATTTTAGACAAATACCGCAAATGGATTGACGTGGCAGAGCTGAGAGCAGACTATCTTAATGCAGATGAGCGCCTCGAAATCAGAAAATTCCCGGAGCTGGCAAAAGTGCCTTGCATTTTGAGCATACGCCGCACAATTGACGGCGGCAAATTCGAAGACGGCGAAGCTTCGCGCACGGTGCTTTTCGCGCGCGGGCTTGCATTTGCAAATCAAGACAGCCGCAAAAATTTCGCCTACATCGACATTGAAACAGACTTCAACGTGCCGAGTATTCAAGATGCGGCGCTTGCGTTCGGCACAAGAATCATCAGAAGCTCTTACATAAAAGAAGAACCTATCGGCAACTTGAGCAACCGCATAAGCAAGCTTCGCGTTGCCGGTTTTGAAATTCCAAAAGTTTCATACGAACCGAGAAGCCTTTCTGACATTACGCAGCTTTTTCATCAGGCAAAGCAGTTCAAGGAATTCGACCAGATTATAACCACGCGCGGCCAGCTTGCATTGCCGTGCCGCATTCTTGCAACAAAGCTCCGTTCGCTTTTTACTTATACGCTTCCGCGCGAGCTGCTTGACGAAAGACACCCGCACGGCGGCATTGACCCGATTGCGCTTTCTGAAATCTATAAGTTTGATTCAATCGACGACAGCACCGGCATTTTTGCGATTACAGGCTACCCGATGCTGCACGCTTTAAGCCCGAAAATCCACAACGAAGCTTATCACGCGCATAACATGAATAATGTGTTCATTCCGCTTAGGGCGCAAAAAATAGAAGAATCAATTGAATTTGCGGAAGAGCTTGCGATTAAGGGCATGACAATTTCGCGCCCGTTCAAGAACACTGTCAAAGACTTCATTCCGACGATTGACGAAGATGCCGGCTATTCATGCACATGCGACGCCATCATTCACGAGAACGATTCGTGGAGCGGCTTTAATCTTTGTGCAAAGGCTTTGAGCGACACACTTTGCGAATTCGTTGGGCGCAAGAACCTTTCAGGCATGAAAATCGCGATAATCGGTTCCGGGGCTGAAGCAAGAACGGCCGGCTATGTCATAAAGTCTTTGAAAGGCAAGGCTTGCGTCTTTAACAACCCGATTAGTCAGGCTAAAAAAATTGCTGAAATGTTCTCATTCAAAAGCGCATCTCTTTCAGAAGAATCTCTGGTAAAAATCAGCGACTATTCTGACTTGATAATTCAGACCAAAACAGAAAACGCAGACATTGTGCGTTACGGCGGCTTAGATATTGTTTATGACCCGATTCCTTTTTATGAGTTTACGGGAAATGAATATGTCTTTGACTGCACATATAACCCTCAACAAAACCCGCTGCTTGTGCGCGCCGAAAGGGCAGGCTGCAACACGGCAAATTCTTTCGAGATGATTCAAAAACAGGCGCGGGCACATTTTGAGCTTTTTACAGGAGTACCCTATGACAAAAAATCTGACTCAGAGTGAACAGAAAGCTTTGGTCGGCCAATTTGCAATTGACCGGCTTATCGAACAGAAGCGCATCTTTTCAGGCATGAAAATCGGACTTGGCACAGGCTCAACAGCAATGCCGGCCGTAAACCGCCTTGCAGAGCGCATAAAAGACGGAACATTGAAAGACATTTGCGCCGTGGCGACAAGCTTTCAGACTACAATCGCTTGCGAAAGCTTGGGCATTCCAGTTTTTTCGATGAACGCAAAAGAAATCGGCGGCCACCTCGATTTGGCGATTGACGGCGCAGACGAAATAAACCCCAAAAAGCAGCTTATCAAAGGCGGCGGCGCGGCTTTATTGCTTGAAAAAATCGTAGCATACAACGCGGACAGCTTTGTGATTGTTGCAGATCAGTCAAAAGACGTAGCTTCAATCGGCACTGTTTTTGCGCTGCCTGTCGAGATTATCGCCGAAGCGCGCGTGCCTGTCATAAAGGCTCTTGAAAAGCTCGGCGCAACATGCACATTGCGCCAGGGCGTAAAAAAGGCCGGCCCAGTGATTACAGACAACGGCAACTTGATTCTTGACCTTCTGTGGAAGTCTGCACCTGACGCAGCTGAAATGGAAGCCGAAATCAACAAAATTGTCGGCGTAGTTGAGAACGGCTTTTTCTGCAAGAACGTGCCGACAGTTTTTGTAGCCCACGCCGACGGCAGCGTGACAGAACGGTAAAAGCAAAGCCCTGCCATTTTGCAGAAACGCCCGGCAGGGCTTTAATTTCGATGAAAAGTGTCATTCCCGCGCTTGATGCGGGAATCTTTTGGCGAGATTGTCGGGGCGAGCCCGACAATGACACCTCATTCATATTAAAATTAGCTTAAATCTTTCAAGCAGAAACTGATTTACAGAAACTTTACATTTGTGCCGATGTTTAAACGGTATGAAACACAGATTTAGATTGACCTGCCTTTTTTTGTTGGTTTTTGCATTGACCGCTGCGTTTGCATCCGCGCAAGAAGAAATTGGCACATTTGAAGAAACAATGAAGCTCGTTTCCGTAATTTCGCCAGAATTTCAGAAGCTTCTTGACAGCGATTTTTCCCAATACACAGATAAAGAACTTATTGAAGCGTTTATCACCGTGAGTAGCAACAACAACCGCAAAGACGAGCTTCTCGATTTTTACGAAACACAGGCTAAGGCTTTTGATGAATCTTTGGCAGAAGCTCTTGCACCGGAAGTTTTTAAAGACAAGTCTTATGAATCACAGTATCTGCTTGCTGACACAATAAACCAGCAGATGCACCGCGTTTTCTTGCGCCGCTATAACAAGAACAGCTTTACTTTTGCAGACTTGAAAGACACACAAAGCTATGATTGCGTGAGCGCGTCGCTTTTGTATGCGGCTCTGCTTACAAGATGCGGCATTCCGTGCGGCGCAATTGAAACAAGCGACCATGTGCTTATAAAAGTCATGCTTGATACAAGAGATGTCTTTGTTGAAACAACCAACTTTTATGGCTTTGATCCAGGCAGCAAAAAAGAATTTCAGTCTAATTTCGGCAAGGCTACAGGCTTTACTTATGTTGCGCCGGGAAGGTACAAGCTTTTTGACGACCTTCCGATGAAAAAGCTGCTTGCGCTCGTTATTCAGAATGACGTGTACATCAAGACAAAGGCGAAAAACTACCTTGAAGCGACGAACCTTGCATATATTCTTCAGATTATAAGAGACGATGAATCTGGCAATAACAGCTATTCGTCTGCTTTTACAAACCTTGCAAATTATATGTCGCGAGAAAACAACAAGCTAGGCCGCTATGAAGAATCTTTCAAATGGATTCAAGACTTGCCGCAAAGCCAGAACAAGCGCGCAATGCTTAACAACACTTATCTTGCGGCCGTAAATGCAGCAGAAAAGGCTGATAACTATCAGATTGGCTACGACGCGCTCGACCTTTCGCTCAATTATGGCGTTACGCAGAAAAACGGCGAATATATCCGCTTTAGGCTGATGCTGACGAACAATTCGGTTGTCAAATTCCTTGATGCGCAGAAGTTTGACGAAGCGCGTAAGCTGATTTTTTCAGAAATGGATGCGGGCGTGCTTTCTCAATCTGATTTACTCAAGCTTTATAGAAGCGTGACCGTAAAAGAGTGCAACTTGCTTTATAACCAGAAGGAATACAAGCAGGCTATCGAAAAGACTTTGGACTGCCTTGAGTATATGCCGAAAGACAAGGTGCTTGTCTCTAACTTGAAAGTCTATTACATGGGCTACGTTGATTATCTTAAGACAAACGCAAAGCCGTCTGAAATAAAAGCCGTCATCGCCGAAGCACAGAAACGCTTTCCTAACGAAAAAGCCTTTCAAGACTTAACCGGCATCGAGCTATAAACGCAAACCCGAGGTTCTTGTAAACAAGATGTTTTTGCGTTATTCTTTTTAGCATGGCTTACGAAGTAACAGCAACACGCCGGCGTCCTCAGACTTTTGAAGACTTAGTCGGGCAAGAATTTGTCGTGGCGACACTCAAAAATGCAATTGAAACAGGAAAAATAGCGCACGCCTATTTGTTTTCTGGCCCGCGCGGTTGCGGAAAAACTTCAAGCGCCCGCATTTTGGCAAAGGCGCTCAACTGCGAAAAAGGCCCGAACGCCACACCTTGCGGCGAATGCAACACTTGCCGCGAAATTGCGCGCGGCTCAAACCTTGATGTAATCGAAATAGACGGTGCTTCAAATACAAGCGTAAACGACGTTCGCCAGATTAAAGACGAGGTGCTTTTTCCGCCGAACAGCTCACGATATAAAATCTACATAATTGACGAAGTTCATATGCTCTCTACAAGCGCGTTCAACGCATTGCTCAAAACAATCGAAGAACCGCCGCCTTATGTTATTTTCATTTTTGCCACAACTGAGCTTCACAAAGTTCCGGCCACTATAAAGAGCCGCTGCCAACAGTTCAACTTCCGCCTTGTTGCGCCTGAAATTGTAAAAGGCCTTTTGGCAGATGCGGCCGCAGAAATGAACATTAAGGCTGACGACGAAGCGCTTTACTGGATTGCACGCGAATCGACCGGCTCTGTTCGCGATGCATACACGCTTTTTGACCAGGTTGCGGCTTTTTCAGGCGACCACATAACATTTGAGAAAATCCGCGACAAGCTTGGCCTTACGAGCGTAGACAGCCTTAACGAGCTATGCGAGCTTTTGATTGACAACAACACAGGCGTTGCTCTTGAAAAGCTTGACGGCATCTTGCAGTCTGGCGTTTCAATCGAACAGTTTGTCATTAATTTTTCAGATTATCTTAGAAGCCTTATTCTCATTCAGAACGGCGTAACAAAAGAATCTCTGCTCGGGCAGTCTGCTTCGCGTTTTTCGCAAAAAGTTCTTGCCCAATGGGATTCAATCAAGCTTGAAAGGGCGCTTTCGATGTTCCTTCAGCTTTACCGCGACATACGCTATTCGCTTTCGCCGCGGTTTGAGCTTGAGCTTGCACTTTCAAGACTTGCATTTCTGGCCGGTTACGTTTCTCCGGCAGAAGTCAAGAAAGCTGTTGATGCCGCCAGAAACTTGCTGCTCGCCGGCGCAAAGATTAACCCGCAAGGGCTGCCGCCGCAAAATCAAGGTGGCATGAACCCTTTATCCCGGGGCGGTTTCAGCAGAGACAATACTGAAACCGCATTTATTCCGAACAGCTCAAATCCATTTGACGCAATCCGCCGCAATATAACGGAAACAAGGCCGCAGCCGCAAAGCTATGCGCAGCCTGCAACACCGGCGAATCAGCCTGTGCATCAGTTTGATAACAAGCCTGCACAGCAAAATATGCCTCAATATGCAGCTTCAAATGCTACGTTTGCGCCGGTTGAGTCGCCAAAGCCGCAAAATTATGCACATGTTGCGCCACAAGCAATGCAACAACCTCAAAAGCCTATGCCTCCCGCGCAGCAAAGTTATGCACAACCGCCGCTTCCAGCAAATTCTTACGCAACCCCGGAAACACCGCATAATGCGAGCCACAATTATCAAATAAACATGCAAGCGGCGTCTTTCGCTTTTGATAACGCCGGTGACACTCCGACAGCAAATCATCAGCAAGCTTTTCCAAAGCAAAATCAGCAGTTTCAAGCTGAAAGACCGGCCGTGCAGAGCAATTTTCAGCAGACTTATCCACAAGCTGAACAGCAGCCAGCATTTCAGGCCGCAAAGCCAGAATTTGCGCAAAGACCGCAGCAAGCGCCAACACCGCAATTTGTTCAGCAGACGCAGGCAATACAGAATTTCGGTACGGCAGCTGCTCAAGCTTTTCAACCAGAAGAAAGCCATTTTGCTCAATATGAACAATTTGCGCCGGACGAGCCGCCCGAATCAGATTATGATGAAGAATACTACGATGATTCTTACGAAGAAGATCATTCAAATGTAGATTCTGCTTTGCAAAGTTTTGACCCAACAGAGAGAAGGGCAGCGCAGCCGCAGAATCAGCCAGTGCAGAGCCAGCCGATAGAGCAAAACCGAGGCGCGCCGCAAGAATCATCTGACAAAGATTCACTCATCGAAGAAGCGGTCAACCGCATTTCTTCAGAAAAGACGCTAATCGGCACGGCGCTTCTCAACGCGGTGCGTTGGTCTATCAACGGCGGCAAAGTTACATGCTTTATCGAAAAACCGTTCTTGAAAAATCAGCTTGACGCTGAGAGAAGCTACATAAGCTCGGTTTTTTCTGCAATAAACGGCGCGCCATTGGCTTTTGAGGTTGAGCTTGCGGCGCACGAAACATCAGGTGAAGCACAACAAGAAGACGTGCCTGAAGAAGTTAATCTTCTTTGCCAGGTCTTTAAAGGAAAGCAAATTCCGCAATAACTGAAAATAAAACAGGAGCAATTATGAACATAAATCCGTTTGAACTTTTGAAAAACGCACAGAATCTTCAGCAGCAGTTCGGCAAGGTGCAAGAAGACCTTAAGACGTTGACCGCAACAGGCGCTTCGGGCGGCGGCATTGTAAAGCTTACCGTCAACGGCCAGATGGAAATTACATCGCTTGTTATTGACCCGGTTGCAGTTGACCCGCGCGACGTGCCGATGCTTCAAGATTTGATTGTAGCCGCCCACAGAGACGCGCTTTCAAAAATAAAGGAAATAATCACCGAAAAGCTCGGCCCTATGGTCGGCGGATTGAACATTCCGGGATTGAACGCATAAATGAACGCACTGGAAGAACTTACAGAATCATTTTCGCGGTTGCCGGGCATCGGCAAGAAAAGTGCGGCCCGCATCGCGATTCATATTCTGAAAACTGACGAATCTTTTGCGCAAAACCTTGCGCAGCAGCTTTTAACGTTGCACGAGCGCATACATCCGTGCCCGATTTGCGGCGCATACACCGAAAAAGACACTTGCGACATCTGCACAGACCCTCTGCGCGACAGAAGCCTTCTATGCGTTGTTGAGCAGCCGCAGGACGTGCAGACAATCGAAGCTTCGCGCGAATTTCACGGACTTTTTCATGTGCTTGGCGGCGTAATCGCACCGCTTGAAGGCATAGGTCCTGAACAGCTTTCGTTCAATTCGCTTATTGAGCGTGTAAAAAACGAAAACATTCAAGAAGTCATCATCGCAACAAACCCGACAATCGAAGGCGACACAACCGCGCTGTATGCGCAAAAGCTGCTTTCAGAGCTTCATGTGAATGTTTCGCGCCTTGCTTCAGGCTTGCCTGTTGGCGGCGACCTTGAATATGCCGACAAACTGACGCTTCAGCGAAGCTTCCGCGGCCGCATCTCGCTCGGCAGCTAATAGATGTCATTGCGGGCAACAAACTTAACAAGTTTTCGCTTGCGGAAACTTGCAGCGGTTCGCCAGATAAAGCTTAATCGCGAACCCGGCAATCTATTTCTGTAAAAATTTTGTAAAACCATGCTTTTTTGTGCGTTCACACTCTATGCAAAATTGATTTTTGTGTAATTATTTTTATACAGATATTAATACAAATAGTGGGATTTAAAATGAAGTTCTTGAAAGCCCTTGACACACAAAAAGCAGGTTTCATAATCAACTCGAAAGCTCAATAGCTTAACAGCAGTACTTACCGCCATTGTTTTGGCCGTTACTCTTGCCGCATGCGGTGGCGGAGGAGGTGGCAGCGGCAACGACTCAAAGAACAAATTCCACCACGACGCCGAAGTGGGCAAATGGGGTCCGGGCAATTCTACCGGCGGCGGCTTTGGCGGAAACGGCGGCCCGCTAGGCGGTGTAAGCGACATCTACATAAACGGCAATCCTTCGCTTGACGTGACGGGTTACACATTCAACGGCACAACTTATTCAGATTTAAAAGACTTTGCAAAAGCGATATTAGAAAACGGAACAACCGAAGATGTTTTCTACGTCAACTTTAATGTTGCAGGCGAAAGCGCACCGAGAACCGCGCGTATTCGAGCAAACAGCGCGGCAAACCCCGGTGACGACTTAACGATTGATTATCAGTATAAAGCTACATACACAATACCAAGTACAACCGGAGCAGCAGCAACTACTCAAGAAGTGTTTTACTATAAACGAGACGGTCTGAACCTTAATCTGCCAATTCTTTCAGATTCAGATTATGCTGAGCCTGACGGCGATGGAATTGAATATCATGCAAATAAATGGCTTGTACAAGGTCAGACTGTTTCAGGCGGCAACGTACTGATTCATGCTTTTGGTGACGTTGCTATCGGTGATATAACACCTACAGTTGACCGTACATACGGCTTCAAAAACTCTGGCGAACTTGTTGTAAATAGCACTGGAACAGTTGCTGTAAATAATAGTGGCAGAAGTTCTATAACAAAGATAGAACTTCCTGCTTCGGGCAGTGTTGCTCTTGATTTGAGCCAAGTTACAAACCTTGCAATTGCAAACAATGGTGCAGCATTAGAAAAGCAAATAGAATCTTTGCCAGAAGAATATCTTGAAGAAGTCTCACGCTATATACAACTGTTGCAATACAAAATCGCCGCACTTGAGCAACAAAAAAAAGAAAAACAATCCAACGGAATAATTTTTGGGCTTGGAAAAGGCAAATTTAAAGTTCCAGATGATATTAATGCATATGATGATGTAGTTACAGAAGAATTCGAGGATTATTTATGAAAATTCTTTTGGATACGCATATTCTCATTTGGATTTTACAAGATGACGAAAGGCTTCCTTCTAAAGCTCGAAATGTTCTCACAAATTCCGAAACAGAACTTTTTTTACAGCAGTGCAAGTATTTGGGAAGCACAAATAAAGCATATCAAAAAATCTGAGGAATTCTCTCTTTCCGGTGAATTGTTGAATGATTTGTGCATAAGATCAGGCTTGAAATGTCTTACAGTTAAGCCGAAACATGCAATTGCCTTAAAAACGCTTTCATGTTTCACCAGATGCGCCACGTAAGCACAAAGACCCTTTTGATAGAATTATCATCTGCCAAGCAAAAAGCGAAAATATGCATTTCTTAACTCACGACAGCTTTATTCCATATTACAACGAACCCTGCGTGATTTTGGCCTGAAAAAAGCTTTTCTTCTACATAGTCTATGCCACACATATCCATACTGTATTAGCGTAACTACACACCATTGCAGAAATTCTCAAGCAGCCAGCAAAAAAGCCGATAGACTAGATATGAGCAATATCACCCCTAAATGTCATTTTTGCAACGAATGCAGAGGAACAGGCTGCATCTCAGAATTACCCGGAACAGGCGGCATACGCAAGAACATCAATTTTCAGCTTAATTGTAGCGACTGGGATATTTATCCGCGGACTGAAATTTCTGACGAAGAGCTTTTCAAGCTTAAAGCACCAAAAATAAGGCTTGCACCGATTACAGGCGGCTGCGAGAACATCGGCTATGCAATAGAAGAGCAGTATTACTTTGACATGATAGAAGCATGCTGCCGTGCAAACATTGCGCTGAGCATTGGCGACGGCTGCCCCGACATAAAGCTTAAAAGCGGAATAGCTGCTGTTGAAAAAAACAAGGCAAAAGCCGCCGTCTTTATCAAGCCTTATGCAAACAAGAAAATCATCGAAAGGGCAGAGTGGGCTTCGGACATTGCCGAAATAGTCGGCATAGACATTGACGCTTATAATATCATCACGATGAGAAACCTCGTCAGTCTTGAAAAAAAGAATGCGGAACTTCTGGCAGAAATAAAGCAGTATGTGAACAACGTGCTCAAAGTGCCGTTCGCGCTTAAAGGTATATTCACGATGCAAGACATTGAGCTTGTAAAAGCAGTTAAGCCTGATATTGTGGCAATTTCAAACCACGGCGGAAGAGTAGACAACCGCACCGGCAGCACAATCGATTTTCTGGCGGAGCACAACGACATTCTTAAGCAGAATTGCGGCGAACTCTGGATTGACGGCGGCATTAGAAAGAAGCGCGACTTATGCGTTGCTTCTTATTTTGGCGCAAAAGAAGTCATGATTGCACGCCCGCTTATAAGCGCATTGTGCAAAGACGGCATCAACGGCGTAAAAGACTATATCGAAAAGACTTACAGCTGACAGGCGCGGTTCGTGCCACCGCTTGAATGCTTTATTTCGCTTTTCTCAAGTTTTTCATTTCAAAGCTGTTAAAAAAATAGCGTT
>LVBI01000039.1 GCA_001603145.1 Spirochaetales bacterium Spiro_07
ATCCGAGGCGCGGTTTTCCCTTCCCCTTAAACCCTATCCTTTTCCGGCACGGCTTAGGGGGCTTACCGCCCCTAAGAACCCCCGATTAATCTACGAATAGCAGTCTTATACACAAGCTGCCGTTTTTTTGCACAGCAAAAATAGACAGTTGATACAAGATTAAGCTGCTGCGAAACGACTGCCCTCATGCCGCACTGTCGCATTATGCTGTGACACACCATCGCATTATGCTGTGCCACACCGTCGCATTATGCTGTGCCACACCGTCGCATTATGCTGTGCCACACCGTCGCATTATGCTGCGACACACCGTCGCATTATGCTGTGCCGGTCACTGAGCGGAGTCGAAGTGACCGCGTTTTGCATGTGGCTTTATCTACAGTTTCGAGATTTAGCTGGCAAAACGCCAAGTTTTGCTTGCGCAAAACTTGAAAGCCAGGTTTGCAAGAGTGCAGTTTTAGGCAGGTGCACAATGAAAGATTGTCGGGTCAAGCCCGACAATGACACAGGGCACACACCCGGCAATGACAGTTACGCTATGTTTGGTGGTTTCGACTACGCTCAGCAACCGGGCTTAAGCTACGCGGTTGGTGAGCGTAGCCGAAGTGACCGAGCAGATGGTATGTCATTGCCCAGCTTGTTGATGTGTCATTCCCGTGCTCGCTTGAAACTTAGTTGCGAATGACACTGGAATCTAGTCTTGTACACAACCTAAGACAGACACCTTGATTGCACGAGACGAAGCAATCTACGCCATGAAATAACATATGCATTAAAAAGCCCGAACCGCACACACGTAGTCGTTGAAGATGTCGGTGTCCTTGTCGTAGTAGGAAAAGCCAGTGGAGAAATGGAGTGAGTATGCGGCAGTATCGACGAAAGGGTACTGCGACGACGACCAGAAGTTAGTACTTGAAAAATTACCAGTCAAACCGCAAAGTGCAATAGCTGCATCAATAGAAGTTCTTTGATTGTAAATCTGATAAAGTTCTGCTATGCTAGGCAGATACCAACCGCTCGCATAAGCACCTGTACAGCCATTTGTGCTGCCGTAGTTTTTGGCATATTCAAACGCAGGGTAATTTCCCGCTGTTCCAGTGTCGTTGTTTCCTACAAGAAATGCTGCAATCTGCGAAAGATTGTCACTGCCGTCTTTATCGCCTGTAAATGTGTATGCGCCTGGAGGACACTGTATTGTTGTAATGTTAGTGTTATATCCGTTTGCTGTATCCAAGCACCATTGCATATAAGAAGGTGAGCGCTTCAATCCTACTCCAAGTGTTCGGGTTGAGCCGTCATTGCTGCATTCTGTGCCTTTGTAAAAAATCATGGCCACTGCCGCATTTTTCTGCGCAGCTGTAAGCGTAAGTCCGCTTGTGTATGGTGTGGCACTGCCGTCGCTGAAAACAATGTCGTTTACAGCTTTTGGCTCTGTCGGCGATTTTGTGCCAAAATAAGTCGGCGTTGTTGTTGTACTGCTTGAATCTGTTGTTGCCGGGGCTGTTCCACCACCACCGCCTCCGCCACCACCGCAAGAAATCAGAACGGCTGAAAGTGCAAGTGCTAACAATAAAGCAAAATTCAGTTTTTTCATAAGAACTTCTCCTAAAATAAAGTTTCGTTATAAAAAAAGCCTTTCTGGATTTGCTTAAATGCAAACGGAAAGGCTTTTATTTGAGGATAATGTTTTGTGCAGATTTTATGACCGAGTACCGAGTACCGAGTACCGAGTACCGAGTACCGAGTACCGAGTACCGAGTACCGAGTACCGAGTACCGAGTACCGAGTACCGAGTACCGAGTACCGAGGCAAATATGTGGAAAATTATCTGTTTGTCAAGTAGTTTTAGCACTTTTTTCATTGTTATAATTATTATAACATGAAAACCAAATATTGCAACAAAATCTTTGCACGAGCAAAGGCTGTTACTACTCCCGGTCACTGAGCGACGGTTGGTGGCGTAGCCGAACCAAGTCGAAGTGACCGCCGGTTTCGGATAATCTGTTATGCTCGGTTGCTTCGACTCCGCTCAGCAACCGGGCTACGGCTACGGCTAGTGCCAAGTTTTATTAGCGGCATCCCAAGGATATGATTGACCTCCTTCGTCTTCCGCATATGCAGTATCCTTGAAGCAGTCTCCAGATAAATAATGCATATTAGTATTATTTGGACCGCCTGTAAAAACATATCTGATAGCATCTGCACCAGTAAAATTAAAAGCACCTGCATATATCGTAATAGTAGGTGTATCAACATTCGCAAACTCAACATCCAAATGCTCGGTTGAAAAATTTCTGCCAGAAAATAAATTTATTACATCATTAGAAGGACTATTCTGACCAATAAGCATTGGGGTACTTGGCACAAATGTTATAGTGCCAACATTATTAGGTAAGGCACTTCCACCGATAACAGTCGGATAAGACTGAAAAGTAACTGTATTCAAACTTGAGCAACCTGTAAAAGCATATGCCATAAGATTTGAGCCGCCTGCATATACAACCTCTTTCAAATTCGTATCATTCTCAAATATAGAAGGTCCATTATCACCTAACACACCTCCGCCTATTTTCGGAACGCCTCTATTAAGCACAACTTTATAATTTTGATTGGGTAAGCTACATTGCGTCATTGTTTGACTACCTTCAAAAGTAATTATACAGTCATTTGAAACACCAGAACCTGCCTGATTAAAAGCTTGAGTACCGATAGAAGAGACAGTTGCAGGAATATTTATTGTTTGAAGACTAGTACAACCATAAAAAGCTGAGGCTCCAATGGCTGCTAGACTTGATGGTGCCGGTGTATTTTCTACCGTAACCTTTGTAAGACCCGAACATCCTTGAAAAGCATTCTGAGGAATTGCAGTTACAGTGTTTGCTAATGTAACTTCTGATAAAAAACTATTAAATATTGTTGATCCAGGCGTTCCAGGCGTTGTAGGAATTCTTGTTCCTGTAAACTTTACTTTATAAGTAGCTTGGGGCATAGCACTATTATCAACTGACATTGTTTCGGCGTTGCTGTTTATAATCAGCTGACAACCTGAATTGACATCCTTAAATGCATTTTCTTGCAAGCTGTTTACAGATGGCGGTATAGAAATTGATGCAAGATTATTGCAACCGAAAAATGTACCTTTGAGCTCTGTTACACCATTAGGAATTGTGAACGATTCAAGACTTGTACAGCCGGCAAAAGCATATTGTTCTATTGTATCTACAGTAGACGGCAATTCAATTGTGCTCAAGCTTGAGCAATCAAAAAAGGCATTGCCACCAATATCTTTCAGCTGAGACCCCGCAGCAAAAGTAACAGTACCTAAAGCATAACATGAATTGAAAGCTCCTAAACCTATTGACTGCACACTAGCAGGAATTTCTATTGCCGTCAGGGCAGAGGTGTCAAAAGCGTTATCACCTATAATTGTAACAGACGGCGGCAGGTTTATGCTTGAAAGGCTTGAGCAATTCAGGAATGCACCGTCTGCAATTGCGGTTGCGGTATTAGGCAGCGTTATGCCTGCAAGTCTTTCTTTGTTGCTGCTTCCAAAATTCACGTTTGTAAAGCCTGTTGCCTGCGACAAATCAAGATTAACCGGGCTAGACGGCAATTCAATTCTAGAAATCTGTTTATCACTGCTTACAACAATGTTGTTGTTGCCGTTTGCTTGCAGTGCGTCGTTGCGGAATCCCATAATGTAGCCGCCAGCGCCGTCAGGCTTAAAGCCGTACACAGAAGTTTCCTGCACTGCGCGGGATATAAAGTCAACATCTCCGCTTGATGCAACTGACAGCTTTGCACCAGGCGAGTAGAAAGTGCCGTCAATTTTCCAGCCGTTCTCGAAATCGAATCCGCCTATATTTACAGTTCCGCCCTCGCCCGGCAGTGTAATTCCGTCTCTTTTATAAAATAAGACTTCTTGAGTGCCGCCACCGTCAGCCGGAAAAAGAGCCTTGTACTGGTGCTCAATAAAAATGTCTTGCCCGTTATTGGCTTTGCCGTTTGCGGTTACGCGCGCCGTTCTTGGCGTTGATTCGCTGTCAACGTAAAAATCAACATTGAATGAGTCGGGCAGATTCCCAGATGCCCTAAGTGCTGTTGTAAGTGCTGTTACATCTGAATATTCTGTACCGTTATAGACATATTTTGTTACATTGAGCGGTGTGCTGCCGGTGATTACTATTTCGCCTTCATTGCCTGAACCGATGCCGCCACCGTTTCCGCCGAAACCGTTGCCGTTGTAGCCGCCGTTGCCCCAGCCGCCTGCGTCGCCGCCGTTGTGCGGCCTTGAATTATTGCCAAATGAAACCATTGAGCCGCCGCCACCACCGCCGCCTCCGCAAGACGCAGCAAATATGATTATAGCCAATATAAGCAAGCAGGCTAAAAAAGGTGATTTGTTCTTCATGGCGCGAACCTCTCAATCATTTTTCTGAAAAAAATAAAAGCACAATACAACAAATATATTATAATTCGCTACAATGTCAAGATTTGCATAATCAAATCTCATGCTTTTATATAAAAAAAACAGGGTTAAAGAATTTGGTATTTTAGCCGATAATAAATTTGTCGGACAAACAAATCCCCTCCCACCCATTGTTTGTCCGACTGCCTGATGGGCATGGCCGGTGCGTAACCGGCCTTTTTCTTTTCACGGCAGTTGATTCTACAATAAATGATTAATCGGTGAAAAGTGTCGCTTTTTGCTTCGCAAAAACCGACGGCGAATGTACAACATTGCATCTATTTTAGATGTGCACAATCGCAAAAACTGACAGTCTATGCACAACGTTCATCTATTATAGATATGCACAATTTGCAAAAACCGACAGCCTTTGTACAATGTTCCATATAATAAGATTAATTCCTTTAAATAGATTGACTAAATGGTTCACCTTTAATAACATAGAGTATCATGCGTAAATTTAAGCAAAGCTTTATATTGTTTTCTCTTCTGATGTTTTTCTGCGCGGGGGTCTTTGGCATTGTGCTTGGGCTGCTGCTTGCAAATACAGTTAATACAAAAAACATTGAAAATTTCACCGAATTCACAACGGCGCTGCCAACACGGCTGCTCGACATAAACGGCGAGCTTATCACTGAATTTTCTTCAGACGAAAAGCGCGAGCTTATCACCATCGACAAACTGCCGACGCACATGCTCAATGCGCTGCTCACACGCGAAGACCGCACTTTCTATAGACACCGCGGCTACAGCGTAAAAGCTCTCACCCGCGCCGTAATAGGCCAGATTTCTGGCAAAGACCGCGGCGGCGGCTCAACGCTTACGCAGCAGATAGCCGGTACACTTTACTGCGACCGTTCAGACAAATCAGTCAAGCGAAAGATTAAAGAGCTTTGGTGGGCAATCCAAATGGAGCGCCGCTACTCAAAGAATGACATTCTTGAGCTTTACCTCAACAAGATTTATCTCGGCGGCGGAACTTACGGCGTAAATGCGGCTTCAAAATATTATTTCGGGCATCCTGCTTCAGAAATTACTCCGGCAGAAGCCGCAATTCTTGTAATTCAGCTTTCAAATCCGGCCGCATACAATCCGTTTGAGCATCCGTCAACGGCTCAAGACAGACAGAAATATGTTCTTGACGAAATGGTCTCGCTCGGCTATCTAACAAAAGAAGAAGCCACAGACTCGTTTGACGATTATTGGGCGACATTCGACTATACACGCACCGGCACTTCCGCATTCTTTATGCGCGAAGACAAAGCACCGTGGTTCAGCGAATACGTTTTGCGCGAGCTTAACTCGCTTATCTACGGCAAGGCAGACATCTACACAGGCGGCTTTACCGTAAACACCACGATGAACATGAAGCATCAGCTTGCCGCGCAAGACATAATGACGCGCACGCTTGAATACGCGAACAACACTTACCGCAAGTCAAGCGGCTCGCGCAGTTCAGACGCTGTTTCTACATACATTCCGATGGTCGAAATGCTCTCGCTGCTCTTTGACATTCCAAAGCTCAAAGTTGGGCAAGAACGCGCCGAGCTTGTTACGCGCAGCACTTTTGAAGACCAGATAAACCCTGTTCTTGACATTTTCTCTTTGATTTGCGGCATAGACAGCCTTAAAACTGAAGTCATCAACAGAACGAACGCAAAGCAGAAGCAAGACTCAAGCAAGACCACAATCGAAGGCGCGTTCATCTCGCTTGAAAACGAAACAGGCTACATCACCGCGCTTGTTGGCGGCAGCAAATTTGACGCAGAAAACCAGTTTATCCGCGCAACGCAGGCTCTTGTTCAGCCGGGTAGTACGTTCAAGCCGCTCTATTATTCAGCTGCAATCGATTCAAAGAAATTCACCGCGACAACGCAGATTGACGACTCGCCGGTTATTTTCTATAACGAAGACAATATTCCATATATTCCGAACAACTTCAAAGGCGAATGGCTCGGCACCGTTCAGCTCTGGTACGCGCTTGCAAAGTCTATGAACATTCCGTCGCTCAAAATATTTGACGGCGTTGGCTTTGATGCGGCGTTTGACCGCGCCGCGGCATTGCTTGGCATTCCAAAAGAAGAATTCAACTCGCGTCATTTTGACCGCGTTTATCCGTCTGCACTTGGCATTTGTTCAATCAGACCGATTGAGCTTGCCCGCGCTTTTGCCATTTTCGCAAATCAGGGCAAGGCTGTTACGCCTTTCGCAATCCGCTCTGTCGAAGACAGAAACGGCAAAGTTTTTGAGAACCCAGAAGCCAGAATCAGGGCTGAGCAGAAAAAGCTTGGCTCAAACATTCAGGTTATTTCTCCGCAGACAGCGTACATCATGACAGATATTCTCACAAACTCTGTGCGCATGGGTACGCTCGCTTACGGCGTTCAGTGGGGCGCAAAGCTTCAATACAAAAACTCAAATGGTCAGCGCTACCAGATGCCGGCAGCAGGCAAAACTGGTACAACGCAAAACTGGACTAACGCATGGGCTGTCGGCTACACGCCATATTACACGGCCGCGCTCTGGTTCGGCTTTGACCAGCCAGGTCAGTCTCTCGGCCTTGAGCTTACAGGCTCTACCCTCGCCGGCCCTGCTTGGGGTGATTTTATGCGCATTGCGAACGAGGATATGCCTTATAAGGAATTCGCTATGCCGCAGACCGGGCTTGTAAAAGCCACAGTTTGTTCAGTTTCAGGCAAGCTGCTGACAGCTGAGTGCGGCGACCACACAACGACGAAGTATTATCTTGAAGGCACGCAGCCGACGACTGTTTGCGACTATCACAAGAACAGAGAAGCTGCAAAGACGCTCGCAACAAGCCGCCTTGAAACAGAACGCTACATGGCCGGCATTCAGCCGCAAGAAGGCATAATCGACGATTCGCCGCTTGAAATTGATTTGTCTTTCCTTGATGAAAATTACACGTCAGAAGAGGAACAGCAGCAGCAAGAAGAAGATTCATTCTCTTGGGGCGACTTGTTCTCGTTCGGCTCTAAGAAAAAAGACAAGAACAAAAATGAGCCGCAGAATCAGAATGAATCAGTTGAGCCTGAAACAGACAACAGCGAAGAAGGCGGTTTTGACCCATTCGGCATGAATGACCATAACGAGCCGGAAAAATCAGACCAGCCGGAAAACTTTTTGTTTGACTAGCTGACCGCTTTTTGCAGCGAAGGAGCAATAATGCTTGTTAATATCGATGAAATCAAAATAAAGAAGCGCGTAAGAAAAGATATGGGCGATTTGGAATCGCTCAAAGAAAGCTTGCGCCTTTATGGGCTTCTGAACCCGATTACATTGAACGAGCGTTATGAGCTTATCGCGGGGCACAGACGGCTTGAAGCCGCAAAAGCCCTCGGCTGGACAACCATAAACGCGCAGATTATTTCTGTTTCAGACAAGATTACGCTTCTTGAGATGGAACTCGAAGAGAACACGCAGCGTTCAGATTTTTCGCAAGAAGAGCTTATTGCAGGCTACACGCAGCTTGAAAAGCTGAAAAACCCAAGCTTTATAAGAAAAGTCTTCAACTGGATAGCAAATTTCTTTACCGGAATTAATGAAGCTTCTGAAGAAAAACGCCGTGAAAAAGCAACTAACGCTAAGCGTCTGCTTCTGCTTATTCCGCTTGGCATAATTCTTATAGCCGTTGGCGCAATTCTTTTTAAGAAAAGCTACATAAGCACCATTGTTCACGTTTTCTCTGACACAACCGCAGTAGTTCTGATTGTAATCGGCCTTCTCAACGCCGCAAGGCTGCTGCTTTTCAAGCGCTCGAACAGGTAGCCCGGCTCGCGCCCACCGTTTTAATTTACAAAATAAAGTCAAAAAAAAAACTACGAATTTACATTCTATCGTGTTATAATTTTCTGTATGCCGCAGCCAAAACTTTTTAGCGTTATAGACCGCGCGGTTTTTGATTACCGCCTTATCGAAGAAGGTGACAACATTTTAGTTGGCGCTTCTGGTGGCAAAGACTCAACAGCGTTGATTGAATACTTTGCGCATCGGCTCAAGCAGCAGCGCGAGCATTTTTCTGTTACGGCACTGAACATTGCAACAGAAATCGCGCCGCCTTTTAGCAAAGAGCTTGCGGAAATCTTCGATGAATGGAATATACCTTTCAAGGTTATTACCATTTCGGTGCTAGACAGGCTGAAACCCGGCAGAACGATGAACTGCTGGTGGTGCTCAACGCAGCGGCGCACGGAGCTGAACAACTACGCCATAGCCAACGGCTTCAACAAAATTGCATTGGGGCATCACTTGGACGACATTCTTGAGACGCTGCTCATGAATGCGCTGAACAAGGGGCAGCTTTCAACAATGCCGCCGCGCCTGGCTTATGACAAATATCCTGTCACGGTGATAAGGCCGCTGTGTATGGCGCCTGTTACGTTGATTCAGGAACATGCAAAGCAGCAGGGTTACATTTCCTCGACATGCACCTGTTCCTATCAGGATAATTCCGGCAGAAAAGAAGCACGGAAACGGCTTGAGGCATTGACGCAGGGCAACAATGCAGAAAAACAGCGGCTTTTTCATGCGCTCCGCAACGTCCGCATGGAATATTTGACGTATCCCTATAAGGAGAACGATTGATGATTACATTACCAGTCTTATCAACAACAGAGGCGATTACTCATGCGATTGATGTAATGTCAAACGACTTAAAAGAGTTTGCGCCAAAAGTGTTTGCTTCTGTGTCTGAAATCGATTCTTTTATTAGGAAAAACAGCTCTGAACTTGTCTTGCTTGATTTTACCTCAAGCGATTTGCGGAGCGAAGAATATTACAACAAGCTGAAAAAAGACGGAACACTGAATTTTCTAAACGTCGTGGTGATTGTGGCAGACGAAGGCGAGCGCATGGCGCTTGAAATGGAACTGAACCCTAACCTGCTTTTGTGCATCAACGAGCGCGACTTTTTGCGCAACTGCACACGCCTTTTCAAGATTTTCAGCCAGAACATACAGTTTCTCTACAACAAGCTTCTGCAATATCATCTGGGCATGAACGGTGCAGGCACATTCATCTGCGACAACGATTCAGCAGACATTGTGATTTATGCCGACCTGCTTGTGACTTATCTGACAAACACAAGCCGCATCGACATGGACGGCAAATTTCTTTTGCAGACTTCGCTCATGGAAATGCTTCTGAACGCGCTTGAGCATGGCAATTGCGGCATCACTTATGACGAAAAATCGCGCTGGCTTGAGTCTGGCCACGACATTCTGGAGCTTATTGCAAACAGAAACCGCCAGTCTGAAATAAACTGCAAGAAAATTACGATTGACTATAATGCATGCGTTAAAGAAACCAATTTCTGCATAAAAGATGAAGGAATCGGCTTTGACTGGCGCGCGATGCTTGAGAAAGATATTCAGCCTGACCTGCACGGCATGGGCATCAAGATGACCGAGCGCATGGTAAAGCATCTTTCGTACAACGAAAAAGGCAACGAAGTTTATTTCGGCATAGACAATTCGCCGAATGCGCCGGAATTGGCCGTAAAAGATTTGCAGCCTGCAAATTTTAAGCAGGGCGAAGAAATTGTGCTTGACGGCGGTTCAGAAGGAAAAATCGCTTTTTTGCTGGACGGCGCAATAACTTGCAAATGCGGCCGCAAAAAGACAGAATATCTGCCGAAGAACATTTTTATTCCGCTTTATAAGCGTGAAACTGAAAACGCAACGTTTACGGCTTCTAAAGACACAAGAATAATGGCCATAGACAAATCGATTATAGACGGCTTTTTTGATAAAGAAGCCGCGTTCAAGGCCGTGCTAGAAAACAGCCAAAAATAGCACAACCGGTGCACACCCGCGCGCCACAAGAATATGTCATGCTAAACTTGTTAGCCTTCGGCGGCTTTCAGCTCAGCATCTACATTTCGAGATTCCGAAATTAAATTCGGAATGACACAGCCATACGCGCGCCCAAAAGATTTTTAGTTTTGCACTATATTGTCTTTGTTGTCTTTTATGAACAGCATCTTGAAAGATTTAAGCTCTTCAGTTACAGACACTTTATAAATGTGCGGATTCAGAATGCGCTTATATGATGCATCAAGATATTCAAGCTGCGCAGAAGCAACAGCCCTAGCCTTTTTTAGCGCAGCTTCAGGCGTTGAGCTTTGGAGCCTTTTGCCTCCTTTCATGTGAAGCACAAGCATCTGCCTGACGGCGGCCGGCTTAAAATCAAACTGTCTGAAATCGCCTGACGGATGATAGAAGCGCGAAGTTTTTCCTTCTTCAATAGTTTCATTTTCAAGTGCCAGAATATCGCCACAAGCCATGCCTTTTTCGTCAAACAAGCGCCAGACGTTCTTTATGCCGGGGTTTGTCGTCTTTTTTATGGTGTCAGAAATCTTCATTGTGGCAACCATCTGGTTGCTGGCATTCTGGCGCGCCGCAAGCTTATAAACGCCTGTAAACGAAGCTTCGCTGCCGCCTGTGACCATGTGCGTGCCGACGCCCCAGCTGTCAACCGGTGCATTCTGGCTGACAAGCGTTTCTATAATCTCTTCGTTAAGCTCATTTGAAACAGTTATAAACGCCTTTTCAAGCCCCGCCTCGTCCAGGCGCTTGCGCACTTCTTTTGCAAGATAATTGATGTCGCCCGAATCAAGACGCACGCCGAAATTAAAGCCTTTCTCTTTCAGTTCTTTGCCGACGATAATCGCGTTTTTAATGCCCGAATTCAGCGTATCATAAGTATCGATGAGAAACACCGAATTTTCGGGGTAAATAGCCGCATAGGCGCGGAACGCTTCGAGCTCTGAATCGAAAGACATAACCCAAGAATGGGCCATTGTGCCTGCAACCGGAATGTTGTACATTTTTCCGGCAAGAACATTGCTTGTTGAAGACGCGCCGCCGATGTAAGAAGCACGCGTCGCGCTCAATGCGCCGTCAAGCCCTTGCGCACGCCTTAGTCCGAATTCCATAATCGAGCCTTTTTTTGACGCAAGCCAAACGCGCGCCGCTTTTGTCGCAATTAGGCTCTGAAAATTCAGCTGATTGAGCACAAGCCCTTCGATAATCTGCGCTTCTACGATGTTGCCGTGAACGCGGAGCACAGGCTCTTCCGGGAAAATCACCGAGCCTTCTTCCATGGCGTAGATGTCGCCTGAAAATTTGAAGCTTTCAAGATATTTTAAGAAGCTTTCGTCAAAAATGCCTTGCGCTCTTAGATAAGCTATGTCTTCAGCTGAAAATCTGAAGTTTTCGAGCATCTCAAGCAGATTATCAAGACCGGCGAATATCGAGAAACCGCCGCCGAATGGCTGCCGCCTGAAAAACACATCGAAAACAGCGGCTGTGTCTTTGTTCTGGCGGTAAAAACCTTGAGCCATGGTGAGTTCGTAATAGTCTGTGAAAAGTGCGCTGAGGGGCAAGTTGTTCATGTGGTGAAATATAGCATAAAAGCAAGGGAAAGGGCAAACCCCTTCATCCGGTCACTGAGCGGAGTCGAAGTGACCGATGTTGGTTGGTGAGCGCAACCGATGCACAGCAACTATTAGCGTCATTGCGAGCAAAGCGAAGCAATCTTCTTTTCGCAATAGCCTAATCTACAGATATAGCTCAAGCGGCGAAAAGCGTCTGTTTTTGCAAAAGCAAAAACAGACAGTTTGTGTACATTACTGCGCCCTCTAGCTTTTGTGCATTAGCCCAAAACAAGTTGAAAAAGTCAAGATGCCTTTGTGCACCTGTCATTTTCGGGCGTGCCCCGGCAATCTTTTTAGGCTGATATACACAAGCTGCCGGTTTTGCCCCGCAAAAGCGGCGCTTTTCGCCGAATACTCTTCATTCGTAGCTTAAGCTATTGCGAAAAGAACAACAAACACAGTGTAGCGCGTTATCGCGCGGTTCGGGTGCGCACAAGCTTGTTCTACGGAATAGCTTAATCTAGCGCACCGCTGCAAGTTTCCGCTTCGCGTAAACTTGAAAGACTTTGTACATTCCGCGCCCGACAGCATATGTACATATCTACACTACTCCCCGTAGGTGGTAAGTGTTGAGCCGTTAGGGGTTTTGGTTACTTCTATGCGGTGGTGAATTCTGGTTCTTAGTTCGCCGACATGGGAGATTATGCCTATCATGCGGTTTTCTCGGATTTCGTCCAGCACAGAAAGCGCCTTTTCTAGCGTGGTGTCGTCTAGTGAGCCGAAGCCTTCGTCTATAAAAAGCGAATCAAGCTGCACTCCGCCGCTTCTGCTTTGCACCACGTCTGTAAGCGCAAGCGCAAGGCTTATCGAAACAAAGAAGGTCTCGCCGCCGGAGAGTGTGTCGCACGGGCGTTTTTTGCCTGTGTTCGCGTCAAAGATTTCAAGGTCTAGCCCTGCATAACGCTGATGGCCGCTTGACCTTTCGGTTTTTAGATGAAGCGAATAGCGGCCGTCTGAAATGCGCGAAAGGCGGCGGCTTGCGTGTGCGGCAATCTCTTCAAGATAAACGCCCAGAATCCAAGATTCAAAGCTGATTTTCTTAGCGTTGTCGCCGGCCAAATCTTTTGCAAGCGCAACATAATTGCGGCTCTTTTCTTCGATGTTCTGCCGTTCCTTGTTCAAGTCTTGCCAGCGCTTAAGGTTTTCAACAATTTCATGCTTCTTGAGCGCAATCTCGTTAAGCTCTTTTGTCTTTTGCTGATAACCGGCTGTCACGTTTTCAGATTCTGCTTCAAGCGCGGCAATGTCGGGGCGCGCCGTGCCGTCTAATTCAGCTGAAAGCTTGTCTACCAGGCCGGCAAGCTGTTCTTTACGCGCTTTCCAGTCCTTGCACTGATTTTCAAGCTTGACGCGCTCGTCTTCGCTCAAGAAAGCAGCCTGCAGAGTTTCTGCCGAATCAAAGCCGTGCGCCTTAAGCTGCTGCTTCAACTTTTCAGCTGAAGTTTCAGACTGTGTTCGCAGCTCTTCTGTCTGGCTAGAGATAAGCCCTTTCTTGGCTGAATATTCGCTTATAAGCTGCTGCACCTCGCCGCACTGCCTTTCGTAAGAAGCTGTTTCAGTGCGCAAAGCCGCAAGCTGCTGCCTGTAGCTTTCAACCGCAATTGCGGCCGTTTCTTCCGGCTTGAGCTTGCCCTGCGTCAAAGAATTGAACTGGCTTTTCATGTTCTTATATTCTGCGTCAAGCGAAGCGTGCTTCTGCAAGCTTGTCTGCAATTCGTTCTGAACAAGCTCAAATTCTTTGCGGTTGTTCTCTTCTTTGCGGCGGTTTTCTGCAAGGCGGTTGTTGTTCTGCTTGTTCTTGTCACGCTTTGCAACGGCATCGTTCTTTTTTTGAACAGCTTGATTGAACAAATCAGGCGCGTTTTCGTCAGGCTTTTCGGCGTTGTCAAGCTTAGCCTGAATGTCTTCGTAGCGGCTTTTTACGCCCGCATAAATGCCGAATGTTTCCCTTTCGAGAGATTCGGCTTGGGGCAGGTTCTCTTTTTTGCAGCGCAGACGCTCTTCAATAGAAAAATCTTCGCTTAAAAAGTCTGCAAGCTTCGGGTGGTGCACAGAACCGCAGACAGGGCAAGGCTCGCCCTCTTGCAGGTCTTTTGCAAGCGCAAAAGCTTTCTGGTTCTGGTCATACGCGCTCTGCTCCGCCTCAAGCTCGGCAATTTCAGTTTTTAAAAGCTCAAGGCTTTTCTTTGCATTTTCATAGCGCGCAAAGCTTGCATCAAGCCCTTCTTTGGCCTGCGCTTTATCGCTCAAAAGCTTCTGATATTCTTCAAGATAATTCTTCTTGGCTTTTGCTTCGTCAAGCTCGCTGTTCGCCTTGTCAAAAGCTTCATCAAGCTCGTCTTGCGGAAGTATCACCGCTTCAAGCCCGGCGGCTTCTTTTTTGAGCGTGTCTAAATAGCTTTTTATCTTGTCAAGTTTTTCAGAAAGCTGGTCTTTGCGCACAATTTCCAGGTTTAAGTCTTGGCTCAAGACGGTCAAGTCTTTTTCTATGGCAGCCGCGCGGTTGAGGTCGCTTATCAAAGACGGCATGTTCTCAACTTGTGCTTTTTTTTCTTCAAAAGCAGCTTTGCCGTCTTCAAGGTTTTGCTTTTCAGCTTCTGCCTCTGCCAGCTCATTTTCAGTTTGCGCCAAATTTTCAGCCGAGCTTTCAAGGCGGCTCTGCAAATCGTTGAAGCTTTCAAACGCTGGCTTTACAAGAAAAGCCTTGCGGCTCTGCTCAAGCTTTGATTCAATGATTTCAATCTCGCCCTGCTGTGCAAGCACTTCGGTGTTTTCTGCGTTGAGCGCGGCAAGGTCGTCAAACTTTTGGTTCAAGGCTCGCGCATTTTCAAGCTGAGCGGCAAGCTGCATCTGAAGCTTGTTGATTTCGTCAAGCTCTTCGCCGTAGCGCTTTTCGGTTTGTTCAAGCCTGGCGATATTTTCTTCGGCATGTTCAAAATCGAACGTCTTTTGCATACTCTCAATCTGGGCTGTTATCTGCTTCTGGCTCAAAACGAATTCGTCAACCTTGCTTTTGGCAAATTCAGTAATCAGCCTGTAATCGTCAATCGGAAAAAGCTTGGCAAGCGCGTTTTTGCGCTCATTTGAAGAAAGGCGGAGGAATTCCGCAAAATCGCCCTGCGGCAGAAGCACAATCTTTGAGAATTCTTTAATCGAAAGCCCGATAAGGCTTGCGATCGCTTCGTCTGCTTCTTGGGTCTTGTTGTAAAGCACAGCCCAGCTTTCACCTAGAGCCGCGCCGTTTGTGGTCTGCCCCGCGCCGCTTGCAAGCTTATAAAGCACAACTTCGGCCGGTTTTTCAGATTCCTTGCCGTTGCGGTCGGTGTAAGGCTTCGGCGGTGTGCGCTCAATTTTGTAGCGTTCTCCGTTTATGGAAAAATCAAAAATCACGCGCGCAATCTCGCTCTTTGGCGCAAAATCTGAGCGCAAGTTGCGCGCCATTCTTGGGTGCGAGCCCGGCAACGCGCCGTAAAGAGCGTAGCATATCGAATCAAGAATCGTGGTTTTGCCCGCGCCGGTGTCGCCACAAATGAGGAACATGCTGCCGAGTTCAGAAAAATCTATCTCGGTCTTTTCTGTAAACGGGCCGATGTTTTCAAGAACAAGCTTATTCGGTTTCATGATTTTCCTCTTTCATTTTGGCAAAAAGCTCATCGAAAAGCGCTTTTTCAGTTTCATCGCCGTCAAAGTTTCCGTGGATTTCCTTTAAGAAAAGCCCGAACTGGCTGTTAATCGAAAGATTCTCGCTTGAAATGTCTGACCTTCGCTCTGCCATTTCTGCCGAAGAAAGCTCTTCAAAAGCCTTGTTCTGCTTAAATGAAAGCAGAAGCGGAAATTTTTTGCGCAAAAGCATCACCGGATTTTCGACAATCGTATCTTCGATGCTTTCAATCTCGATAAAACAGTCTTTGTATTCGTCATAGGTCTTTGAATTGAGAAACTCGTCGAAGCTGCCCTTAAGAGAAACAACGCGGTGCAGCGGCTTTATCGGAATGGCCGTAACCGAAGGCTCTGCGCCCTTCTCTATTTCGACACGCAAAAACACTTTGTCTGCGCCAGTTCCGTTGCTTTCGCCAAACGAATAAGCAAGCGGCGAGCCTGAATAGAATGTGTGTGCAGCCGCTTTCTGATAGCGGTGCAGATGCCCAAGCGCAGTGTAAGCAAAATCTTTGAAAAGAGAAGCATCAACTTGTTCGGCCGTGCCCCAGATTACGCGCTCAGAATCGCTTTCGACAGAACCGGCCGCAAAAAGATGGGCCACAAGAATATTTGCAATGTCTTTGTTTTTTGCAAGGTTTATCCTTTTGAGCGCTTCTTGTACCAAAGCTGACTGGCTCATGAGGTAAGTTTCTTTTCTTTCAGATTGCGCTGTAGCGACAGAATCTTGTGCGGCGGCGGCTTGGGTCTGAGAGGCGGCGGCTTCTGCTGTGGTGGCGGCTCTGGCTTCATCAGATTGTGCTGCGGCAGTTGTGGCTTCATCAGATTGTTCGCCGTCAGCTGTGTCAAAATCAAAAGTAAGGTTCTGCTGCTCTTTTGCTGAATTTTCTGCAAGCACCGGTTTTTCGGTTTTTATTGGCGCAGATTCCTGCTGCTTTTCGGCTTTTTCAGTTATTGAAAGGCTCGCCGGCTGCAAGAACGGCATCAAATAAAACGCCGCGTCTTTTATGATTACAGGCTCATCAATTCTAGATAAATCTGTGCGTATGTGAATGCGCTGCTTTTCAAGAATCTGTTGCGCATAAGATAGCCTGACAGCAGAATCGTGGTTGCCCGGTATTATAAGCACATGAAGCTCAGAAAAAGATTTCTGCATCTCAGCAAGAAAATCAGAAAAAGCCTGCACTGCATCGGCCGGCGGCAACGAACGATCGTAAACATCACCGGCTATAACAAGCGCGTCATAAGGTGCACCCGCGTCCTGCTCCGCCTTAAGCTCGTCAAGCAGCTGCTTAAGCACATGCTTTTGGTCTTCAAGCAGCGGATACTCATAAAAAAACTTTCCAAGATGTAAATCGCCAGTCTGCAAAAATTTCATGCTTTTACTTTACGTCACTTTTGAAAAACTGTACATAGTTTCAACGCTGCCTTTCGGGATTATTCTAAAAAGCAGACTGTCATCAACTTGCGTGCGCGGAATGTACAAAATATTTCAAATTTCCGTAAAGCGGAAACTGGCAGTGGTGCGCCAGATTAAGCCCATTCTGTAGAATAAGCCCAAGCGAAAATCCGGCTTTCTAGTTTTATGTCCTACACAAAACTGGTAGGGTTTGCCGATTAAGCTTTTTCCGTAGAATAAGCCTAAACGCAAACCCGAAACGCCCATTGAAATTTTCAGCGTTTACGTTTATTCTTAGTCTAATTTATACTATTTTCAAAAATGAATTAACAGAGGTTTTTATATTATGGAACGAAGTTTTGTTATGCTTAAGCCGGGCGTTTTGAACCGGCGCATTTGCGGCGAGGTTATTTCCCGGCTGGAAAAGCGCGGGCTTAATCTTGTTGCGCTCAAGCTTATGAAAATATCAAAAGGAAAAGCACAAATTCATTATAAAGAGCATGTGGGTCAGCCTTTTTACGAAAGCCTTATCGATTATACGACATCTGCGCCGGTTATTGCGATGGTCTGGGAAGGCGATGAAGCTGTAATGCAGATCCGAAAGACAGCCGGTGCGACAAACATCAAAGATTCTCTCCCCGGCACAATCCGCGGCGACTACTGCCTGCATACGCAGCACAACATCATTCACGCTTCAGATTCAGTTGAAGCGGCTGAACGCGAAATAGCATTATTCTTTTCACCTGATGAAATAATTTCTTGGACTGACGAATCAGCCCATTGGTTTTAAGGAGTTAAACAATGGAAACTAAGCAGCCAAAAAAAGTCGGCGTAATCGGCGCAGGCGCATGGGGAACAGCCATGGCGCATGCTCTTGCACGCGAAAATAACGAAGTTGAGATCTGGGCTTTGGAGGAAGATGTAGTTTCTTCTATTAATGAGCGCCACACAAACGACCGCTACCTCAAAGGTTACGCGCTTTCGCCAAACCTGAAGGCAAGCTCTGACATCAACAAAGTTGCATCAGACAAGGAATTTCTCATCTTTGCAAGCCCTTCTCTCTATCTTGCATCGACAATCAGAAAAATTTCAGACGTGCCTTCTATAAAAGACGGTACAGCCTGTATCGGCGTTTTGACGAAGGGCTTTGTGCCGTCTGACAACGGGCCGCGCCTTATTCTTGAAGAGATGGAATCTGCTTTGCCGGAATGTTACGCAAAGAATCTTGTGTACATTGCCGGCCCTAGCCACGCCGAAGAAGTTGCGATGGGCAAAATCACAGGGCTTATCGCGGCAAGTGAAAACCCGAAGAACACAATCAGATTCCGCGAGCTGTTGAACGGCAAGTCTCTGCTTGTTTTTTCAAGCTTTGACGTTATCGGCGTTCAGATTTGCGCGGCGGCTAAAAACGTTATTGCAGTTGTTTTCGGCTGTCTTGATGCAGTTGCTGAAAAATCTGACTTGTTCGGCGACAACACCGAATCGCTGCTGCTTGCCGCCGGCTTGAACGAGATTCAGACTTTGGGCCGCGCAATGGGCGCAACTCACGCCGAGACTTTCACATCAATTTCTGGCGTAGGCGACCTTGACGTTACATGCCGCTCAAAATACGGCCGCAACCGCCGTTTCGGGCAGGAAATCATCACAAAGAACATCTTAAAGAATTTCACTTCTATCGACGATTTGATTGCAAGAATCGGCGAAATCGGTTATCTGCCGGAAGGCGCAGTTGCATGCAAATATGTGCATGAAATTGTCGAAAAGCATAACTTGAAGCTGCCTATTTCAACAGGACTTTACCGTGTGCTTAACAGAGAAATTGAACCTAAAGACTTGCTGAACGAACTTGTAGGAGCGAATAGATAAAAATGCTTGAGAAAATCACAAACACCATTACAGATGTTGTCCGCACCGTTTCGGGCAAGGCTACAATTTCAGAAAAGAACATCGACGAATACGTTGAAAAAATCAAGATTGCGCTGCTTGATGCAGACGTAAACTTGCGCGTTGTCCGCCGCTTTGTAAACAGCACTATCGAAGAAGCCAAGGGCGAAAAGGTTCTCCGCTCGGTGAACCCTGGACAGCAGTTCGTAAAGATTGTACATGACAAGATTGTTGCACTCCTCGGCGATGAAAAGCAGAACTTGAAGCTCAAGGGTATTGATACACAGTCTGTAATTCTTTTCTTGGGTCTTCAAGGTGCAGGTAAGACAACAACAGCTGTAAAGCTTGCCGCGCGTCTCAAAAAAGAAGGAAGAAAGCCGCTTCTTGCAGCCTGTGACCTTGTGCGTCCGGCCGCAGTTGAGCAGCTTTCTGTTTTGGGCGAAAAAACAGGCATTGAAGTCTATAAAGAAGATACAAAAGACGCCGTAAAAGTTGCCAAGAATGCGCTTGCTTATGCCAAGAAAAATGCGTTTGATACATTGATTGTCGATACAGCCGGCCGCCTGCAGATTGATGATTCGATGATGCAGGAAATTGAATCTATCAAAAAGATTGTTTCACCTGACGAGGTTATTCTTGTTGCAGATTCAATGACAGGTCAGAGCGCGGTTGACGTTGCAAAGGCTTTTGACGAGCGGCTCAACCTTACAGGCGTTATCTTAACAAAATTCGATTCAGACGCACGCGGCGGTGCTGCGCTTT
This sequence comes from Spirochaetales bacterium Spiro_07, assembly GCA_001603145.1. Classification (GTDB taxonomy): domain Bacteria; phylum Spirochaetota; class Spirochaetia; order Treponematales; family Treponemataceae; genus UBA1240. The sequence continues at coordinate 19,624 of LVBI01000039.1, forward strand.
CGTTAAAGTCTGTAACTGGCAAGCCTATCCTCTTTGCCGGTACTGGTGAAAAAATCGAAGACCTTGAGCCTTTCTACCCAGACAGAATTGCAAGCCGCATTCTCGGCATGGGCGACATCGTTTCTCTTGTTGAAAAAGCACAGGAAACGATGGACATGGAGCAAGCCGCCAAACTTGAACGCAAGATGGCGACAGAAACTTTCACGCTTGAAGACATGCTCGAACAGATGCAGCAAATGAAGAAGATGGGCTCAATGCAGCAGATTCTCGACATGATGCCAGGCCTTGCCGGTCAGATTGACGAAAGCATGATTGACAAAGAAGACCTTAAGCACCAAGAAGCCATCATTCAGTCCATGACAAAGAAAGAGCGCGCAAACCACCTCATCATCGGGCCGAGCCGCAGAAAGAGAATTGCCAAAGGTTCTGGCACTTCTGTTGCAGAGGTCAACAGGCTTATCAAGCACTTTGAAAAGACGCGCCTTGCCATGAAGAAAATGACTAAAAACAAGGGAATGCAGCAAAAACTCATGAAACAGTTCGGCGGAAACTTGCCGGGCGGTTTTCCGGGTTTTTAATGCGCTAAAACAGCCGGAATGATTACGATACTCGAAGAAACCACGAAAAACCCGATTACGCTTATGGGCGCGCGCGCCGGCGTGTGCTGGGGTGCAGACGTTACCGACAACGAAAAGAACTACAAGCGCGGAATGGACTGCATCAAGTCTGGGCATGGCCGCGTTATGGAATATGTGAACGTCGAAATGGTTATAGACGGCTATTCTGCGCGCATGATACGCGAATGGTACACACACATTGGCGGCGCGCCGACAAGGCTTCAGGCTTCTACGCGCTACATCGATTACAAGACGTTTGACATTGTTGTGCCGCCTTCAATTGCAAAAGCCGGAAAAGCAGCCGAAGACGCGGTTAACGAAACGCTGAACAAAATAAAGGAAACGCTGAAATTTTTGGAAGAATCTGGTGTGCCGCGCGAAGACTGCGCAATGCTGCTGCCGCTCGGCATGACGACCAAAATTGTAGACAAGCGCAATTTGCGCAACTTGGTCGATATGTCGCACCAGAGAATGTGCACCCGCGCCTACTGGGAATATCGCAAGCTTTTTGCAGAGCTTTCGGAAAAGCTTTCAGCGTATTCTGATGAGTGGAAAACCCTCGTAGATATGCTGTTTCAGCCTAAATGTGAGCTTGCGGGCTTCTGCACAGAGAAAAAATCTTGCGGCCGAAAGCCTAAAAAGAACGATTAAGCTGCAGCCCAAAAGATATTTCTTGCTTTGTTCGTAAAATCGGATGATAATAAAGACTCTGGAAATTGTTTCAGAGTCTTTTTTTATGAAATTACACTGCACTTTTTAGGACGGACAACATGACAAAAGAAAAAGCACTTGCACTTTTAGATGAAGCTTACGAGAAGAACCCCGGTTTGTGGAAAGAGCACAGCATTACAGCTGGAAACATAGCATATACGATTGCATCTCACATAAAGGGCGTTGATGCCGAAAAATGCGAGATGTACGCGCTGCTTCATGACATCGGGCGCATCTGCGGTAAGCATAAGATCAGGCACACGCTTGACGGCTACCGCTATTTGTGCAGCCTCGGCGAAGAAGAATGTGCAAGATACTGCATCACGCACGTTTTTCCGGGTAACCGCATAATTGAACATACAAGCTTTGACATTTCAAGCGAAGACTTGGATTTTCTTCAGTCTTTCGTGATGCAGCACCCGAACACAATCGAAGACAAGATTGTGCAGCTCTCTGACGTAATGGCTTCGCCTTATGGCGCAATGGTCGTAGAAGTGCGGCTTATCGAATCCGGCATCAGAAACGAATCTAACATTCATGTTTTTGAATCTTGGCAGGAATATCTTAAAGTGAAAGACGAGATAAACCGCATTCTCGGCAAAAGCGTTTACAAGCTTTTCAAGAATGTGATATGTGAGTGGACAAGATAATTTCGCGATGCTTTGTTTTTTGACACTTGAAAGTGCCGGAACTTAATTTAGGGGAGACAAGAACCTCTACTCGCAAGCGGGTTCTTTTCTCCCCTAAAACCCCTCTTTTTTCCAGCAGCGATTAGGGGCTTCTCGCCCCTAATAACCCCAGATTTATCTGTAATAATTGGATTTTGTACATAGACCGCCGGTTTTTGCGAAGCAAAAATTCCGGCACTTTTCGCCAGTTAAGCTTTAATCTAAGATTAAGCTTTGGCGAAAAGAGTTTTCTGCTTTTTTTTGTTGGAGATGGGGAGAATTGAACTCCCGTCCGAATGTGCGGACCAAGTGCGTCTACAAGTTTAGCAGTGCGAGGTGGTTGTCGGGAAACGGTAGCAGCACCGCAAGCGTCGTCTCCGTATTCTGGTGAATGTCCTTGAAGCGTACCAGACACCACTTCAAGCAAGCTCTGGTTAGCGTCAGGCTTTCAGACCGCTCAGAGCGGCGCAATCTGAAGCCCGCGATTATGCAGCAAGTGCGTAGTCGTAAGAATTGTCAGAATTGGCAATTATAGTTTTGTCTGTTCAGAGGACAGGCGGCCTCACTTGCAGCCCAAGACCACGAATCACACCCGTCGAAACCAGTGCACCCCCATAAGGTTTTCGTGCCCTTAAACGTGGCTAGAATAAGGGCAAACGAAAGATTTGTCAAGCCTTATTCAAAAGCTTTCATCATATCATTGATTGCAGCTTCGCCACTACGGCTTGAAGCAATTATTGAAACGAAATATTTGCCCATTTTGCGTGCGTAATATTTCTGTGTCATGCTTATATTGCCAGTGCTGGCAGTTGCAACAAGTGCGTTATACTCAACACCTGCAATTTTTTCTTTAGAAGTTGCACTGAATTCATATTTTAGTGCATCAACATTTTGAAGCTGTGTCTTTACAGCGTCAATATAATAGTCAACAGTATAATCCAAAGCAGACTTTTCTGTAAGCACAACGATATTGTCGCCTGTTGCAGGGTTGTTCACCAACATGTAATATACCAGATTAAGCTTTGCCAATTCTGCCAAATACTTCTGGTTATCGCTGATGAGCTCTGTTCCAAGCTGCATTATCTCTGCCATTTCTGCATCGCCGTAGCGGGTCCAGCCTTCAGGCAATCTGTATTTAATGCCCAAAAAGTCATTCGTGTATACGTTCTTTTTCCATTCGCCCATCGACAATTCGCCGCTGCTTTTTGGTGCGGCAACAGCCATAGCAAGAACAAACATCAAAAGAACCAAAACAAACAGATTTCTTTTCATATCGATTTCCTTTCCTATTTTCGGTTTTAATAATATTACAATATATGCAACGCTATTTCAAGCAAAAATATTGCGCCAGCTGAAAAGGCTGCAACTACTGCGCTTCAAATTCCTTAAAGAAAGCCGCAACATCAAAGCCGTTTATAGATTCGCCGGCAGGATAAAGCCTTACAAGATTCCGGCGGCCGTCGCGCAGATGCTTTGAAGTTATGCCGTAATTGATTGAGCTGTCTGCTTCAAGAAATGCCGCAATGTGGTCAGAAACACGGACGAGCTTGCCGTCTACAGGCGCATACTTGCCTTCGTTGAATTTGCTGTTCAGGTCGTCAAAAGAAACATGCTTTATGTCAACATTGTCAAAGCGTATGCGGTTTTCGAATTCATCGCTCGTAAAATAGAGCAGCTCGTCTGAATAAAAGTCTTCCATCAGCGGCAGAAGCTCATTCTTGACGATTGTGTCTTCAATGTCTTTGACAATCGAAGGCAAGCCTGAAGTTGCCTGCTTTACAGGTGAAATAATGTCGCGCGTAACAGCTTCCGGCAAATCGTGGAAAAGCGCCGAAAAATAGTTGTTGAAAAGCCGTTGCGGGCACATCTTGACGCCAGAATCGCGGCTTAAAAGCAATGTAAGCACGGCTACAAAAAACGAATGGCCGAGCACGCTTGTCTTTGGCACGCGCGGTGTCTGGTTCCACCGCGTCTGAAAGCGGAGCTTTTCAATTATAAGAAGAAATTCATAAGGGCGCTGCTTTGTAACAAGCATCTGAAGCCCGCGCAAGTCTAGATACTCGCCGATGTCTTCGTTCAGTTCGCGCTCAATGCCCTGCAGCCTTATACGCTCGTTCACCGGCGCAATCATCTCAAATTCGCGCATCGTCGAATATTTGTGCGCCGCGCGAAAAATGCGCATTTCGAGCGTCTGCTCATCGCCGGACATTTTTCCGGCAGACGAGGTTTCATCAATATAATCTTGAAATTTCTTGATAAGCCAATCGTCGTTGATAAGCCCTTTGTACTGCTCCAAGACCCACTGGTTGAGCTTCTTGTATTCGTCAGGGTACTGTTTGCGTATCATACGCTGCACCGGAGATTTTATGTCGCACAAAGCAATTTTCCGCAGAAGCTCAAAAAAAGAAGCGTAAATGAGCCATTCCCAGTCAATCTTGTTGCCGCGCTGCTCTTCAAATTTGCCGATTATATAAACTAACACCATCTTTTCGGCAGACTTGTCCATCTCTATCAAATCGAAAGGGCGCACCAAATCGTTCCATCTTTCAATCGAAAAGCCTTCAAAAATCTTAAGCGCAAGTGCCTTATTCACCATCTTAATATCCTTCAATGTTTGGAGCTTATTTATTGTTCAACTGAAGCTTTCAGCTCTTCTTGGAACAATTATAAAACACTTTATACGTTTTGTCTGCAAGCTTTACCGTGTTATCTTCATTACAGATATTCTCAAACGCATTAGACCATTCTACAGATAAAGCTTAATCTGCGAAAAATGATGCAAAACGCACATTCTGTACTTTTGAAAAATAATCAGATTTATGAACCTAAAAAGTTCATTTCACCAGATGAAAGATTTTCAAAACTTGCAGAAGAAGCTTTGAGAACGTAAACAAGAGGACTGGATATAAAATTAATCTAACTTGTCCTTGACAAAAGACATAGGAGGAACGCCGCTCCAATTAGGCTAGGAGTGCCGTTCTTAGCTGAATAGGAACGCTGTTCTTAGCTAAGCTGTTATTGATGGCTTGGGGAAGGAAATGGCTGTTTCAAGCTTTGCAATAAAAGAACCGGCAACGGACAAGCTTTGACTTGTCAAAGTATGAGCAGTATCAAATGATAGTACACATTGCCGAAGTTCTTCCTTTGGAAATCTTTTTAAAATCCATACTCGCAATTAGGATTTTTCTTTTTTACTGCTTCATACAATTCTTTCATTTTCTTTTTGCCGAACAGACAAAAAAAGGCAATGGTTTTTCTGTACCATATTTTATTTGATACGTACCATCAACACCACATGGAAGATAGCCTACGTATGATACATCAGAAAGTTTACCTTTAAATTTTCGTCCAAATGCAGAATAGCATATGTAATTATTTCCTTCATTTTTCTCCCAGCACCTCAAGTAGCGGGCAACCACATAACAAATATTATCCGTATCCGATTTTAAAGGTTCATGCTGACAAAAAGTGTCTGTGTAAATTTGAAAAGCAAATACTTATCTATCTATAACATCATTAATTAGCCCGAATGTCGAGTTTCATAAAATCATGTCATTTACGTGCTTGATGATGTGTCATTGCCCCGGCTTGATCCGCAATGACGAATTATTGATAATAATGAAAAATTCGAATGCAGATGCGCTTGCTACCATCGATGTAGCTTAATATTAGATAAAAAAAATGATTTACGACACGCCTGTAAAGGTTAATTGATTTTGAAAGGACTTTAAAAAAATATAGCCGCAGAATCTGCGAAGATTCTGCGGCTTTTCTTTTCACGGCACAAAAGCTTATTTATTCTGCTTTTCTTTCTTGATGTCGGCTTCCATCTTGTCTTTCCAGACTTGTGCCTTTTTCTTGACTTCTTCGGCTTCGTCTGCATTACCAAGAACTATAAGCAAGCGTCTGTAAGCAAGCAGATAGTTTATGCCCAGGCGCATATCGTCGGCACGGCGTGTTGAAAGCTCGTAGCGGTCGCGGTAACCTTCGGCGCACTTCAAAAGCTGTGTCTTGAGCATACGCATATAATAAACGGCTACATCGTGGTTTTCTGCACGGCCGTCAAAATAATCTTTAGAAGCTTCTGTCATGTTGAGCATGTTCTTAGAAACAGTGATAAATCTGCCCTGCAGCTCTACGAATGACCATTTCCACTTAGAGTTGTCGCCATAGGCTTCCATTATAAGCTCAATAGCAAGACCCAGCTTGCGCGAAAGATAATAGCGCTTGTCAATAGGAATGTTTACGAGCTTTTCCCAACATTCCTTAAGGTCATCCGGCGTTGAGTCTACTATTGACATAGACTTATCAAATTTTTCAAGATATATGATTGCCTTATAAAGAGTTTTACGGCCTTCATTGAGGTTCTCTTCGTTCTTTACACCGAGCATCTCAACAGAGAGATTGTTGATTGCAATATAAAGCGTTACTGCATAAAGCATTTGATCTGCAAGCTGAAACGTCTTTTCCGCTTCTTCAGATTTATCTTTTTGCAGTTCTGCGTTTATCTCTTTTTCTTTTGCAAAAACGCCTTTGATAAGCTCTTTATATTTTGCACTTTTTTGAGTAAAGGCTTCCCTGCTCTCGGCGGTAATCTTTGCCATAACTCCAATTATCCTCCATATTGGGAAAGTAAAACCCTAGCATGCTCCAAAGATGCAGCACTTGCACTATCACCTGCAAGCATCCGCGCAATTTCAACGATTCTATCTTGACCTGTTATTACGCGGACTGACGTTGTCGTCTTCTGGAGATTTACAGATTTTTCTATCTTTATATGAGTATCGGCACAAACTGCAATATTCGCTAGATGTGAAATGCACAATATCTGATGTTTTGCGGCAAGTTTTTTAATATGGTCGCCGATTGCAACGGCAACCTCGCCGCCTATGCCTGTATCAATCTCATCGAATATCAAAGTTGGTGTAGTATCAGTATCAGCCAAAATCGTCTTAAAAGCAAGCATTACGCGCGAAAGTTCGCCGCCAGATGCAATTTTTGCTAACGGTCGGAGCGGCGAGCCTGGGTTTGCGCTAATCATAAATTCAATGTTGTCTACGCCATAAGGGCCGCAACGCTGAACGCCGCCTGTCTGCGGCTTCATTGAAAGCCCTGCGTCAAAGACTGTGCCTTTCATGCCGAGATTTGCAAGCACTGCCTGAATCTTTTCTGCCATTTCTTTAGCCGCGCCGTTGCGTTTTTCAGAAAGGCTCTTTGCTTCAAGCGAAACTTTGCGCGCAATTTCGTTCACCTCAGCTTCAAGAGCCGAGCGGTTGCCTTCAAACGAAGAAAGCGACTCAAGTTGCGCCTGCGCCTGTTCCTTGTAAGCAAGCAAATCAGCAATCGTGCTGTCGTTCTGAGGCACATACTTTTTCTTTAGCTTATAAATCAGCGCAAGGCGTTCCTGCACCTGCTCAAGCCGCGAAGGGTCAAAGACAAGTGTGTTTTTATAAGACTTTATCTCTTCTGCTATGTCGTCAATTTCGTAATAAGCTGTTTCAAGGCGGCTTGAAAGCCCTGCAAGCGTAGAATCGATTGACGCAACTTTTTCCATTGCGGGGCGGCTGCGCTTAAGCTGAGCCAATGCGCCGCCTTCGCTGTTGAAAAGCTGAGAAAGCTGCTCCACTTCATCATAAAGCTTTTCATATTGGGTTAGCCGCGCTTCTTCTGCGGAAAGTTCCTCTTCTTCTTGCGGCTTAAGGTTAGCGTTTTCTATTTCTTCAACGGCAAATCTCAAAAGCTCAATCTTCTGGTTGCGTTCCGCGTCAGAAGTGTTCATTTCCGCCAAGATTTTTCTCTTTTCCACAAGCTGATTGTAAAGTGCTGTAAAAGCTTCAACTTGCGGCACAATTCCGGCATAAGCGTCGAGGAATTTTCTGTGTTCAGAGACGCGCATCAAAGACTGGTGCTCGTGCTGTCCGTGAATGTCTACAAGGAAGCCTGTAAAATCTGCAAGCTCGTTCTTCGTAACAGGCGTATCCTGAATCCATGCGGCTGTCTTGCCTGTGTCTTTGATTGTGCGGCGCAAAAGCACGCGGCTGTTTTCAAGCTCAATGTTGCGCTCCGCAAGCCAAGCAAGAGCTTCTTTCTGGTTATCTGAAATGAAAATCGTGCCGCTTACACGCGCTTCTTGCGCTCCGCTTCTTATTTGAGAAGCTTCTGCCTTGCCGCCGAGCAAAAAAGACAAAGCGCCAATCAATATTGATTTTCCGGCACCTGTTTCGCCCGTAAGAACGTTAAAGCCTTTTGTGAATTCAAGCTGCACTGAATCTATAATTGCAAAATCTTTTATATTTAAATCTTCAAGCACTGGGTCCTCCAGACCAATGGAGTTTTGAACGTAAAGCTGAATAAAAAACTGATGAGCCGCAATCTGCAAGCAGCACTTTTTCTTTTGCTTTCTGAAAGAAAACAGTGTCGCCTGTTTCAAGATGCTCAAGCACCTGACCGTCTGCCGTTATTGAAACGCCTGTGTCTCTTGAAGGCAGCACATCAACACAAAGCACGCCAGACGAAGGCAGCACAATCGGCCTGTTTGAAAGCGAAAACGGACAAATCGGGCTTAAAACAAAGGCATCAAGCTCCGGGTCTACGATTGGCCCGCCTGCAGCCGCTGAATATGCAGTTGAGCCTGTGGCTGTTGCAACGATGATGCCGTCGGCTTTAAATTTGCCGAAAGAATTTCCGTTAAATGTTATTCCCAGAGAAACAATTTTGGTTGCTTTGTCCGCAGAAACAACTACATCGTTAAGCGCGTATGTCTCAAAAATTTTGCTGCCGTTACGCAATGCGGCAACGCTTAACATGCTCCTTTCTGTCAGCGGAAGTTTCTTCCGCAAAAACAAGTCAAGCCTTTCTTGCCAGCTGTCTTTTTGAATTCCGGCGATGAAACCGAATTCGCCCAAGTTTATCGGAAAAATCGGAATCTTCTGTTCAAGGCAGCCGCGCGCCGCAAAAAGAACTGTTCCGTCGCCGCCAAGCGTTACCGCAAGGATATAACCGTCAAAATTGCTTTTGCTGCAAGGCCCAGAAAATTCCAGAAAATCAGCAGTCCAAGATTCATTTTCCAAGAACCGCTTTACGTCTGCTGCAATAAGCTGAGCTTCTTCTTTATATGTGTTGATTACAATTACGGCGCGCTTTTTTCTCATCATGCCGCCTTACGGCAAAGTTGCCAGAACCTTTGAAATTTTGACAGCCTGTGAATTGCCAAGCCGCGGGTAAAGCGGAAACAAGATGCAGCGCAAGACAAGCGAACGCGCAACTGGGCAGCTTTCAGACAATTCTTCATATTTGGCAGCTACAGAATCCTCGAATGCATCTGTAACATCTATTTCTTTGCGCGAAGCATATTGCTTCACGTCTTTTGCGCCGTTCGTAAGCAGCACAGGAAAAGAATAAACCGCGTTCACAGCATTTTCGCATGGGCAGATGAACGACTTATGCCGCCCCTGCATCAACGAACGGGCATATATTTCTTTCATTTCAAAGCGCAGCTGCTCATTTCTGGGTCTTTCTTTAAGCTGCACCCACGCCAGCGCAGAATTAATATCTGGCAGCAAATCGATAATAGGCGCTTCCTCGATGTTCTTTTTAAGCACAATCCATTCGCGCCTATTCGGGGCGATAAGCACTGCTCCGCCACCAGCCGTCAATATATCACGCTCCTCAAGCCCCAAAATCGAATAAACGCCGAATGTTCCGGCATATTTCTTTACAGGCTCTTCGCCTTCTTTTTCGGCGGGCTGCTCAATATGAGCGCCGGCGCTTTGAGAAATATCTTCTATAAATGGAATGCCCAACGCAATGATTTTTTCAAAGTCAGGCAAGTTGCCGAGCGATTCATGAAGAATCAGCAGGCTGCCGCCAGCTTTCATGCCGCTTTCAACTGCTTCAGCTGTAACAAGCGCCGTCTCTTCGGCAACATCAAGAACTAAAGGCTTATAACCAAGGTCTTCGATTACGGGCACCTGCCAAGAAGGTGCAAGCGCAGAAATCATGATTGAGCTGCCCTCCGGCAGCCCAAGGCACTTTATTGCATACTTCAGCGCAATTGCGGGGCTTCTTACGGCAACGCAGCCATCAACACCGAAAGTTTCTTTTACACATTGAATAAGCCGTGCATTTATTTCGCCAGGTCCGATTTTTTCAGAAACCATACACGAGAGCACCGCATCCATTTCTTTTCTGCGGATAGTAGAACTAAAAACCGGAACCTTCATATTACTGTATGCCGACCAGCTTCTTTAATTCGCTAGAATTGAAAACACGGCGGATATCAAGAATGATGAGATATCCGTTTTCTTGTCTTACAACTCCGTTGATGTATTCTGTTCCGATACCTGTAAGCATCTGTGGCGGCGGCTTAACCTCGTCTGATTTTATCTGAACTACACGGGCTATTTTATCGATAATGATACCGATTTTTGTGCCGTCCATATTAATGATTATAAAACCGCCCTCAAATTCGTCTTCATCGTCGACCTTTTCTCTGGCCTTCAAATGGAAACGCTTGTGCAAGTTAATAACAGGAATGATTTCGCTTCGAAGATTAAAAATACCTTCTACATAATATGGAGCATTCGGGATTGGACGTACCGTTTGAAGTTTTACAATTTCTTTAACGTCCATAATATCAACACCATACAGTTCTTCACCAAGCTCAAATGTTACAAGCTGGAACTGTGATTCGCCGACTGCCATAACTGCCTCCACTATTGCATTCTTTCAATCAATTTAAGAATACAATGAAACCTTTTTTTTTACAAGCTTTTATATAAGAAGTTAATGCATAAAATGCAAAATTTTTTGTTATGCAATAAAACGATTCTTGTGCTATAATAAAGCACTAGAAAAAAATGGGACAGGAGGCATACATGGCATCAATTAAAAAAAACGTGCAGCCGCTTATATTGGCTGTTGATGACGATTCAGTAATCAGAATTCATGTCAAATCTTCTTTGAAGGCTGACTATCAGGTTGTTTCGATGGGCTCGGCAAAAGAAGCTCTTACTTTCTTAGGCAACAACGATATAGACCTTATCATTCTTGACATAGACATGCCGGAAATATCTGGCTTTGAAATGTATGATGCAATCAAGAAAAATGCAAAGACAAAGAATATTCCAATAATCTTCTTGACAGGCGTTGAAGACGAAGAAATTCTCGAAAAGGTTAAATCTCTTAATGAAGATTATATCGAAAAGCCAATCTCAACAGATGCGCTTTTAATGCATGTAAAAAAGCTTTTAAAGAAATAGCAAAAAAGCCTGTTTCAGGGCATAACCTTGAAACAGGCTGAATCTTGTAAATTATTTTTTTCCGAAAATATCCATATAGCCTGCAACGAATATAACAGCAATAATCACAGGAACTATAAATTTAAGATAAATCTGCATGATTTTGTTCTTCGGGAACTTGATTCCGTCTCCGGCATCAGCTTCAGCGATGAAGTTATCCCAGCCCCAGCCGAATTTCCAAGTGCAGAAACCGAGGAATATCAGCGAGCCGATTGGCAGCAGGTTGTTGCTTACGATAAAGTCTTCAAAGCCGTCAATTGAAAGACCGAGCAGCTTTACGTTAGACCATTTGTTCATGCCAAGCGCGCACGGCGTTGAAAGCACGATAAGCGCAAAAAGATTGAAAAGTACCGATTTTGAGCGGCTCCAACCAAAAGCGTCCATCGGGAAAGCGACGATGTTCTCAAAGACAGCAACAACTGTAGTCAATGCAGCAAAACTCATGAACAAGAAGAAAAGGCTGCCGACGACGCGCCCTACTACAGGGCCCATGCTGTTGAAGACGTTTGGCAGCGTTACAAGCACAAGCCCCGGACCTGCGCTCGGGCTCTGGCCGAATGCAAGACAAGCCGGAAAGATGATAAGACCCGCGCCGAGGGCAACGAACGTATCAAGCCCGATGATGCGGATAGATTCACCTGTAAGGCTGTACTCTTTTCCAATGTAGCTTCCGAAGATTTCCATTGAGCCGATGCCGAGGCTGAGCGTAAAGAATGACTGACCAAGCGCAGCATAAATTGCTTCCCAAAGTCCGTTTTCATACATCGCCTTGAAATCAGGCTTAAGATAAAAAGCGTAGCCCGCGCCTGCACCCGGAATGAATGCAACGTAAATTGCAAGACCGACCATTATGACAAGAAGCCCAGACATAAGGAATTTCGTAATGCGCTCAACACCTTTCTGAAGACCCATAACGCATACGCCAAAACCAAGAAAGATTATGATAAGCATCCATGTGATGAGCTTTGAAGGGCTTTGTATAAGGCTTCCGAAATATGCCCCTACTTCATCAGGCGAAAGCCCGGCAAGATTGCCAGAAACTGTCGCAAAGAAATAATAAAGCATCCAGCCGGCAACAACTGTATAAAACATCATCAGAAGATAGTTTCCAGCAACAGCCAGAAAGCTGTACCAATGCCACTTCGTTCCTTCTGGCTCAAGCTGCTTGAACGCACCTGCAACACTTTTTCTTGATGCACGGCCAACGGCGAATTCTGCCACCATAATTGGCAATCCGAAAATTACCAAAAAAATCAAATACATGATTACAAATGCCGCGCCGCCGAATTTTCCCGTAATGTAAGGGAATCGCCATACGTTTCCTAAACCGATTGCACAACCAGCCGAAAGCAGAATAAATCCGAGACGGCTGCCAAGCGTTTCTCTAGGTTTTTCACTCATAGAGTTCCTCCATTTATACAATTATACAATAATAACCCGATTTTGCAATTTTGCAAATTTGATATTACAACAAAAGGAAAAAACATTGAAAGGAAAAGCGGCGCATCGGCACAAGCGGCGCATCATTGAACAGCAGACGCATATGCTTTGTATCAAGGCATAAAAAAAGCCGGCTGTCTGAACAACCGGCTTATGCCCGAAGCGAGACTTGAACTCGCACACCCGTTAGAGCTCTAGTACCTGAAACTAGCGTGTCTACCAATTCCACCATCCGGGCAACTGTAGAAGAATCTTATAAAAAAGCTAATGCATTGTCAAGAGCCTTAAAAAACGCAACCGGTCAGTAAAAAGCCGAGCTTCTGCCTTTCTGAAAACTTAAAAAACGAAAAAAATCTTTTTGTTATCCATGTCTAACATATTGACAAAAGCAGCGATTTAAAGTTAGTTTTTGCTAACATTAATTCTGTACATATTCGTCAAGAATATAAAAATCTACTAAACAAAGGAGTACCCTTATGAAAAAGGTTATTTCAATCTTACTGTGTCTTGCCGTAAGCTTCGCTGCATTTTCACAGTCAGTGTCGATAACTAACACCGTTTCTACAGAACCGGTAATTACTATCGATGATGGAAATAATTACTGGGGCTTTACAGATGACTACTTTCTTAGAGAAGAAGTAGTCGGTGAAGCTATTACAGCTGACGGACGTGCAAAGGTCAAGGGAAAAATCCGCTTTGACCTTCAGACACTCACACCAGATCAACAAACATCAATTCTTTCTGTTAAGCCACGCTGGTCTTGGAACTCACTTGCAGATGCAAATGACGGCAAACGCTCAAGAGTTGCTGCATTGCTCAAACCGTTTGACTGGCTTGAAATCGGCATAGGCAACCTTGCCGGTGTTGGTTATGCATTTAAGCTTGGCCCTAATTTTTCAGGCAACGGATGGACAGATGACTACAATGAAGGCTGGAACGTAATCAACGGCCTTGTAGGTAATTTTCAGAATATCCACATGCTGATTAAAGACGGCATTCAGTTTTCTTACATCGGCGTGCCTGGGCTTAAAGTCAGCTTCGGCTTGCGCTCTGCAAGTCCTAATAGAAACTCAATGATTAAGAAAGGCATGTTCAATGGTGCAGCTCTTGGTGCACTTTACAAGACAGACTTGTTTGAAATCGGTGCAAAATGGGCTGGCAACTTCGGCTATGAAAAAGGCTACTTGGCAGAAGAAAATGACAAGGCATATCAGGATCATACATTCTATGCGGCAGTTACTTTCAAAGGTCTTGAAGAAGCCAAAATCGGCACATCTCTTCATGCTGGTGCAGGCTTCTACACAGAAAAGGCTTCTGCTGTAAAAGGCTCAAAAGCTACTACAGCTTTCCTTTTTGACGTTGGTGCAGGTTTCGACTTCCGCAACGGCATTTCAGATGATGTAAATGTTGCTGTCGGCTACAACAAAATCGGCGGCACAACTTCAAAGGTCCTTCCTTTCTGCGTACGCAACACTTTGGAATACTCTGCTTCAAGTGATTCGACATTCACATTTGAATTGTGCTATGCACAGGCCGGCTTGAAAGAGAAAAAGCAAGTTGCAGGTGCTGTAAACACAAATAACAATGCAATCGGCCCGGCAGGTGCTGTTCATACACCAACTGTAAATGATGAATATGGCTGGCTTGTTGCTGCCGTGCCAACTTTCGAGTTTACGATGGGTGCACACACATTCAGCATGGGCGTAAAGTCTGTAGTTCTAGGCGACATCGTTCCGCACGAAAAATCTGGTCATGAATGGTCTTGGACAGGATTGCGCGGCAAACAAGCTAATATCAGCTTTCCGCTTTCTTGGGCTTATGAGTTCTAACCTAAGTTCATAACAAGTTAAAACAGATAGGTTAAAACAGCAGGCTGCTTCAGCAGCCTGTTTTTTTTCTGCGGCATGTCTGCAAACTTTCTTTCGATAAAACAACGTTAAAGCACTTGACTATTTTCTTTGTTTTAGCTAATATCATTGCATAAGCTGTTTCAAACAGCTTGCCTGAAAAGGTTTTCGGAATGTAGCGCAGCTGGTAGCGCGTCTGGTTTGGGACCAGAATGTCGCAGGTTCAAATCCTGTCATTCCGACTATTCAACTTAGCTGTTCATATAAAGCTGCAAAGTCAAAAAACTTATGTTACACGAACATCAAAGGGCTTTGCGGCCCATTGCCTTAAAACTGATTATAATCATAATTGCAATTGTTCTTGCAGCACTTCTCGTTTCAACTACAATAATTACAAACATCATTAGAGATGACGTACGCGTAACCGCTGAAAACAACAACTTTGCGCTCAACCAGCACGCCGCTTCAGAAACTGAAATTTTTCTCAACTCGATAATAACAAACACTTCGTTCATCATAAATGTAATGAATTCTAGAGATTCTGTGCTTGCAGACGAGCAGATTAATTCGCTGTTTGACGGAAACAGAATGATTGGCGCAATTGCCGTAAGCGGCTTTACGCAGCTTTTGAACACACACCTGCTCTACCCGCTCGGCATTGACGGCAAGGACATTACAGCCTACATAAAAGACCAAGGCGAATTTTTTGACCGTGCCGAAAACGGCGAAACAATCTTGCTGAATGCGTCGCCATATTTTAAGTCTAATCTTCTTGCATTGATTATGCCGCTTGAGCTTAACGGCGAAACTTCGGCTGTGCTTGTCATTTTTTCGCCGGAAAGCCTGGCCGCGACATTTTCAAGCGAAACTAACACTGCAATGCTCATAAATACAGCCGGCGACATATTGATTTCGAACAACATGGATTCGCTCATCGAAAGCCGTTCGATAGCTGATTCGCAAATCTATAATATAGTTTTTGAAAACAAGTCGCGGCAGCAGCAGCTTGTGTACAAAGGCGAAGACGGCTCTGAATATTTCGCTTCTTATTACAAGCTTTTGTCAGACGAAATTGCCGTTGTAACGCAGATTCAAGACAAAATCGTTTTTGAGGCGCTTCAGACGGCGCTGCGCCGCAATTTGTGGCTTGAAATGACGCTGCTCTTTTCGGCAATTCTCATAGTGTGGTTCATTTCAAAAACAATAAGCGTACCGATTGAAGAGCTGACAGAAGCGGTCAAATGCATTGAGCAAGGCCAGTTCGACGTTTCGATTAAGAAGCGCACACATGACGAGCTTTCTGTTCTGGCCGAAAGCATTGAGCAGATGGGGCAAGGACTTGCGGAGCGCGGCAGACTAAAAGAAACTTTCGGCAAATTCATCAACACCGAAATTGCGGAACGTGCCATGCGCGGCGAGCTGAAGCTCGGCGGCGAAAACCGCAAGGTTACGATTTTCTTTACAGACATACGCTCGTTTACGGCAAAAGCCGAAAAGATGAAGCCTGAAGCATTGGTTGCATTCCTCAACAGATACCTTGAGCGCATGGTTGAGTGCGTAACCCAAACCGGCGGCTGTGTAGACAAATTCATCGGCGACTCAATTATGGCTGTTTGGGGTGCACCGCTTGCAGGCGAATCACCGAAAGCAAATGCGCTCGCCGCAGTTACAACCGCGCTGATGATGCGCAATGCGCTGATTAAGTTCAACGAAGAAGAGAAAGCCGCCGGAAGAGAGCCGATTCAGTTCGGCTGCGGCATTTCAAGCGGCGACGTAACGGCAGGCCAAATCGGCTCAAAAGAGCGCATGGAATACACTGTCATCGGCGACACCGTAAACCTTGCTTCAAGAATCGAAGCAATCAACAAGCCGCTCTGCACAGATATACTCATTTCTGAACAGACTTACGAATTTTTGAAAGACGACATTATCGTTGAAGAGATGCCGTCTTTTAAAGTTAAGGGCAAAAGCAAGCAGATTAGGCTTTTTGCGGTTGTTGCCCTGAAAGACACAGCGAACACGCCTCTTGAGAACACTCAACAGGCTTCAACTTTAAAAGAAGTCCGGGCTGTTTTGGGCTATGAAGAGCCGGACTTAGCGAAAGTGGACATCAATGAAGAAGAAAAGAAATATTCTGTTCAAAAAAAATGATAAAATAGTCATTCTCATTTGCTCGTTGGGCATCGCTTTTTCTCTTATTGGCTACTTCAGAGATGTCTACAAAACGAATCTGCGCACAGACGAAAAGCCCATAGCGCGCCTTACAGACAGAAATAAGTCTGTGCAAAGGCGTTTCAGAGACCGCCTCGTCTGGGACATAATCAAAGAAAACACGCCGCTTTATGTCGGCGACTTCGTCCGCACAACAGCTTTTGCCGAAGCAGAAATTACGTTCGATTCAGGCACAATCATCAATATGTCGCACAACAGCTTGATTGAGATTCTGCCTGAATCAGACATTGCAAATTTGAAAATCACTTCCGGAACAGTTTCAATCAAGACGCCGGAAAAAATCACATTGAAAGCCGGACGTGAAACGCTTGAAATCAGCGAAGATTCAATCGTTTCGATGAACATTCAGCCTGAGCTGTTGCCGCAGACAGACGAAGCAGTTACGCCGCTTATTCTTACAGACGGAATGCTTGAAAACCCCGCTTCAGCCGCATCAAACCGCCATATCAGCGTTTCAGTTGAAAGAGGTATGGTAAGGCAGAGCAAGGGCGATGGTTCGATTATTGAGCTTAACGCAGGTTCTCAGATTGTAATGGACAGCGAAGGCCATCAGCTTAAGCAGCCCGCATTGATTATGATAAGCCCGAAAGTTTCGCAAAAAATCATCAAGAACGATAACGAAACTGCAACGATGCTTTTCAACTGGAAGCCGCTCAACTATGAGAAAGACATGCTCACAAAAATTGAGCTTTCTTATGATAAAGACGGAATCTATCCGTATCAGAATAAGACTGTAGAAGCAGAAGAAACTACATTCACGCTGCCGAACCGCACAATATACTGGAAGGCTTACCCTGTAACAAAAGACGGCGACGACGAAAAATACATTGACTCTGCTCTTCAAGGCTCAATTTCAGTATTTTCGATTACGCCGATAAAGAAGCTTCAGCCGGTGAACAACGTGGGGCTTACATACAAGGCAGCGCAGAACGGCATCCAGTTCGCATGGACTCATGACGACCTTGCACGCGGCTACGAGCTTCAGATTGCCGACAACGCCGAGATGAACAGCCCTGTAATCAGCTACACCACGGCAAAGACAGAGGCAAAGCTTGACTTAATCGATTACGGCACTTGGTACTGGCAGATTACTCCGATTTACGATGATTCAATTGTGGCTTCGCCTGCATTGAGCAGCGTCAGCACCTTTACAGTGCAAAAGCCTGTTGCGCTTAAGCCAGTGGTAACGTATAAGCCTGAAGACAATTTCGTTGCATACACCGCAAACGGCAGGCAGCCTATTCTGTTTAACTGGGCTGCTTCTAACGGCGCAGTTTCTTATACGCTGAAAATCGCAGACAACCCGCGGCTCAAGAACCCGGTTGCAGAAATCAACTGCAATCAGACTTATTATTCGCTCAACACGAATCAGTTCAACATTGCGGAAGGCAAGCATTGGTATTGGGCTATTACTTTTACAGACAAAGACGGAAATATTGCGCCTTACACAGAAGTGAAATCGTTCTATCCGCTTTCTCATTCGCCTTATTTCAAGTCTATTTCGCCTGACGACAAGATTACTGTAACGCAAGAAGAATTCTCAAATACGATTTTCGCCATCGAAACGAATATACCTGTTGACAGCCGCTTCGTTGTTTCAAGCAACGCAGACTTCAAAGACTTGATTATAGATGCAAGAATAAAGACGACAGCTTTCAAGATTTCAACAAAACTTAAGCCGGGCTTTTATTACTGGAAGCTGATTAACGGCAATTATTCTTCTGAAACTAGAAGCTTCCTCATAAAAGCTGACGGTTCAGATTCATCTGCAAAAATTGAGTACCCAGAAATGACATATATTTCCGGTGCAGATTTTACCATGGGCAACGATTCAGGCACAAGCTATGAAAAAGGCGAACATTCTGTTCATCTTTCGAGCTTCTACATTGGAAAATCTGAAATTACGAGAAAGCAGTACAATCAGCTTTTGGGCAGAGAAACGCCTAAAGATGAAGAAAATCTGCCGGCGACAAGCATTTCATGGTTTGAAGCCGTTGACTATTGCAATAAGCTCAGCATGACGCAAGGACTTGAAGCCGCTTACACTATTTCAGGCTCAAACGTAATCTGGAATCAGAAAGCAAACGGCTACAGGCTTCTTACAGAAGCTGAATGGGAATATGCCGCGAAGACAGCGCCGAAATATTCTGTATGGACTAAGGAAAACAGCGACAGCAAGGCTCATCCGGCTTCTGGCGGCGATTCAATCGAGAACCTTCTCGGCAACGTTTCTGAATGGTGCTGGGATTATCTTGGCTATTACAGAAAGAGCGCCGAAACAAACCCAGCCGGAATCAGTACCGGCACGGAGCGTGTAATCCGCGGTGGAAACCATAGCAGCTCTGCACAGAAAGCGACACCGACATTCAGAGAAAGTCTCAAGCCGCAAGATAAATCGCATACGACGGGCTTCAGAATCGCCAGAAACGGCGAGTAAAAGCTAATACAGCGTAATACTTAATAATAGATTTTTGTGTAGCCTAGATATTTCGGTTTTGAATATTCTGACGTAAGAGAAGTTGTCTGCAGCACAGAAACAGCATAAGCGGCCACATACCACGGTCCGGTAGAAGTTTCTGAACCGTTCAAATCTGCTTCTCCATTTCTAGGATATTCAGTTGAAGAGAACTGAAATGATTCGCCAGGCAGATAGCGTGCAGGCGTACCTGAATCAGCTCCGTCTATTTTTATGCATTTTGTATAAGATGTTTCATCGAACAGCCTTATTTCAACATTTTGATTTGTTTGAGCAGACGGAATAATATAATCAGCACCGTTCAATTTTTGATAACCTAATGAATCAAGTTTGTTTTTTCCGCCGATGCCTGTCGTTTCAGCAGAGATTGTACTGTAATGATTTGTTATATTTGCTGCAGATGTATAGATCTTGTAATAAATACCTACACCTTTATAACCGTTGGAATATTCTGCATAATTTGCAGCTGCATCGGTTGTAAAGCTGAAATAATTCTGCGTAGGGTCATCTGGTGCTGGCGAATGATATGAAGTCGGGCTTGAGGCGCTGCTTGAAGAACTTACACCACAAGAAACGCACAGCATAATCAGTGCCACGCTTAAAACGATATTAACAAAACTTTTTATGCTATGCATCCCTTCTCCGTAAAAACTAAAACAGGCTGCCGAAAAATTGCTGTCATGCTGAACTTTGTCCGGCATCTCAGATATGCACACCACAAAGCGTCTGAAACTTCCGTCCGGTGCGTTCAGAATGACTGCGGTTGCTTAGACTACGCTCAGCAACCGTTTAGACTGCCTCTTTTACTGATTTAGTTTGCTTTTCCGTCTACAGAAAGGCTGATGAGTCTTGATTTTGCCAAAGTTGCCCACTGGTCAGAAGGATAATCGGCAAACAGTTTTTTGTAAGTCTCGGCAGCCTTTTCATAGTTTCCGCGAGATTCTTCGATTCTTCCGATATTGAACAAAGCGCGTGGAACATCTGCAAAGTCTTCTGATTCTGCGGCAGCATTCAAATAAGCAACAGCATTGTCATAATCGCCAAGCTCGTCGCTGCAGATGCCGCACTGATAATTGCAAAGCCCGAAAGTGTAAGACTTTTTGTCTGCTTCAGCAGCTGCAAGCCATGCTGCGCGGGCAGCTTCATAGTTCTTTCTTCCGTACTGAATTTCAGCAACAAGTATGTTTGCACGAACTTTAACAACAACAGGGCCGTTCTTGTCTGCAACAGCCTGTGCCTTTGCAATAAGCTCATCTTCTTTGGCAGTGTCTGTCGTTTCAGAGAACTTGAGCGTTGCATACTCGTCTGTAATCTTATCAACTTCTGTAAGACCAGCCTTTACAGCCTTTTCATTCATAGAAGAAACAACACCTACAGCAACAATTGCTAAGATTCCGGCAACAAGTATACCCAAAAGGACAAATCTAAATTTAACGATAAATAAAGTCAATAAATCAGCAAACGTCTTTTTTTCATTTTCATCTGAACGTTTATTAGCTTCCTGTGACATAAAAAGTCTCCTATTTATTTAATGTGCAATTCCTTAATCAGGCGTGATAAATAAGTCCGCTGAATATCTAGCACCTTTGCCGCCTCTGTCTGATTCCATCTGACTTCAGCGAGAATCTGCGTAATATACTGCTTCTTAAACTGATCCACTGCCGATTTAAGGCTTTTGTCACTATCTAAAAAAATACCAGAAACGCTCAATATATTCAAGCGCAAATCATCTTTTTCTATAGACGGCGGCACAGCAAATGCACAAGCCCTTTCGATGCAAGACTCAAGCTCTACCACGTTGAGCGACCAATATGCGTTGCTCAATGCGCCCAAAGCTTCGTCTGAAAAGCCCGAAAAGTTTTTGTTATAGCGTTTTGAATAAATCTCAAGGAATATTTCAGCAAGCTTCGGAATATCGGCTGTTCTGTTGCGCAAAGCCGGAACATGGACAGGCAGCACTGCAAGCTGATAATACAAATCAGAAGAGAAAGCGCCTTCAGAGACCATCTCTTCAAGATTTTCAGCAGTTGAGCAAGCAATTCTGCATCGCTTTTCAGAAGAAGCGGCCGAAGCAAGAAAATCATTCAAAGTTTCTTGAAGCTCTGTCGGCGCTTCTGCAATCTCATCAACGAAAATCATACCAGGTTCAACCGCAAGCACTTTCTCAAAGCTGCTCCGCGTAGCTTCCTTCGCTGTTATCCGCACGAACGGTTTCGAGCTTTTGCTCAAAACATAAAGCTGCCGCGCAAGATAAGCCCGCCCGGTGCCTCTTTCGCCTAAAAAAAGCACAGGAACGTCAGATGATGCAAGGTGCTGAAGCAAAGTCTCTACGCTACGCATTGCACCCGAATTTGCAACAATAGGCATTAATTCCGCTGACAACAGCCCTTTTTCCATAAGCTCCCTAAATCCTAAAAGATTTCTATAAAAAAAATGCACTGCCCTGAAGCAATGCATTTTTGTAATTAAAACTAATAAAAGTTATTTCTTATTCTTAATCATGTCGCCAAGAGTATAAGAGCCTTCGCCCTCATTCTGGTTTGATGACAAGTAACGTGCCATTTCTTCGCGTTCCTGTGCGCGCTTGATGTCACGGATTGAGAAAGCAACCTTCTGTTTTTCCGGGTAAACATCAACAACGAAAACTTTGATTTTGTCGCCGACGTTGTACTTCTTAACAGCTTCTTCATAAGGAACTTCGCGGTCTTCTGAAAGGTTTGCCTTGTTGATCAAGCCTTCAATTCCGCCTGGAGCGCGTACAAATACGCCGAAGTCTGTGATTGAAACAACTTCACCTTCAATAATCGAACCGTGGTGATAGTTTTCGCAGAAAGCCTTCCAAGGATCATCTGTAAGCTGCTTAACGCCAACCTTAATGCGGTGCATTTCAGGATCAATTTCTGTTACAACTACATCGAGCTTCTGACCAACAGTCAATTCGCTGCCCGGATGCTTAACTTTCTTTGTCCAAGACAAATCATCAGCATGAAGGAAGCCGTCGATGCCGTCTTCAATCTTGATGAATGCGCCTGAATTAGTAATCTTTGCAACTTCGCCAGAAATTTTTGTTCCGACTGGATATTTTTCAGCGATTTTGTCCCATGGGTTTTCTGTGCACTGCTTCAAGCCGAGCGAAACGCGGCCAGCCTGAATGTCGTAGCCGAGAATCATGCACTCAACTTCATCGCCAATCTTAACAACGTCTTCCGGCTTGTTGACTTTCTTAACCCAAGAGAATTCGCTGATATGAGCAAGACCTTCAATGCCTTCTTCAAGCTCAATGAAAGCGCCGAATTCCGTAAGCTTTGTTACTTTTCCCTTTACGATATCATCTACATGATATTTCTCTTCAAAGTGAAGCCACGGATCTTCTGTGAAATGCTTCAAAGAAAGGTTGATTCTCTTTTCTTCCGGGTCAAGGCGGATAACCTTGAGCTTAATCTTCTGACCTTTCTTAACAAAGTCTTTCGGGCGTGTAACATGACCCCAGCTCATATCGTTGATATGAAGCAAGCCGTCGAAGCCGCCCAAATCGATGAAAGCACCGAAGCTTGTGAAGCTCTTAACTTCGCCTTCTACTGTGCTGCCAATCTTTACGTTGTTGAAGAACTCGTTGCGGTTAGCCTGCATTGTCTCTTCAAGATACTTTCTGCGGCTTACAACAACATTCAATTTATTGTCTGAATACAAACGGTCAATGTAGAATTTGCTCTTAAGACCAACAAGCTTTTCAGGATGATCAACTTTTGATGTGTCTGACTGACTGATAGGCAAGAAAGCGGTTGTGTCGCCACCGAAGTTTACGCTGAAACCGCCCTTCACTACTTTTTCGATTGTACCTTCAATAGGTGTCTTGTCATTAAATGCCTGACGAATGATTTTTACAGCTGCCTTGCTGTCGGCTTTCTGTTTTGAAACAATAACTTCACCATGCCGTCCTTCCTTTGAAACAAGAACGACTGTCACTTTATCGCCAATTTTCGGGAGAATTGAAAATTCCGAAATCGGAATTCTTCCCTCTGACTTATAGCCAATATCAACAAAAACCTGATCCGATGTTACCTGGATGACTACGCCTTCTTTTAATTGCCCCTCTTCAAGAGAATCGAGACTCTTAAGATACTCTTCCTGTAATTGTGTCTGAACGTTCTCCTTAGCGTCCTGAGATTCGTTCATTACCACGTCCTTCTCTGCCATATTAAACCCTTATATATGAATTTTGCTTAGAATTATCTCACAAACCTGCTCTATCGTCAAGTCTGATGAATCTATGTAAACGGCATCTGATGCAATTTTTAATGAACCTTCTGCCTTATTTTTGTCCATTTCGTCTCTTTTCTTGATTGCAGCCTTAATTTCTTCCAAAGACATGCTGCTTACGCCCTGCTTGAAGCGGCGCATCGCCTGCGCTTCAATCGACGCGTCAAGATAGAATTTGTACTCAGCATCCGGAAAAACAACAGTCGTCATGTCGCGGCCCTCGCAGACAATGCTGATTTTTTTCGTAATCTTGCGGATTTTATCGTTAACGATGTGGCGCACTTCAACATAAGACGAAACCTTTGAAGCGTTCGCATCGATTTCGTCTGTATGAAGCTTGTCCTCAACGTCAACGCCGTTCAAAATCAGGCGGCTGCCTACATAATCCATGTCAAGCGAAGCGGCGTGGCTGATTACTGCTTTTTCGTCTGAAAGGTCAACGCCAGAAGCCAGAAGCGAAAGCGTAATCGCTCTATAAAAGCTGCCGCTGTTAAGAAAAGTTATGTTAAGCCGCTTGGCAATCTCCTTAGCAACTGTGCTTTTGCCGGCACCGGCCGGCCCGTCTATTGCAACTACCATAATTTCTCCGTTTTTTCAGTATCTGTAATCTGAATCATCTTCATTCCGCGTTCTGCCGGAATTTGGATTTTTCTTATAAGACGAAGCATCTCTCTTATAAGCTGATGCGCCGCTTCTGCTGCCCTTGCCGTAACCGTTGTACTCAGACCTTGCGCGCGGCTCTGACCTTCTTTGTGACCGGTCTGCATTATGGTCAAAAGAACGAGCAAACGGACGGTCTTTGCCTGAAGAATAATCGTTCTGCGCGGCATCTTCTCTTGTGTGGCTGTGCTTGAAAGGCGTTTCTTTGTTTTTGCGGCACAACTCAATAAGCTTTTTCACTTCGCTCTCAGAAAGTTCTCTGTATTCGCCAGTGCCAAGAACGCCGCCGCCCGGCAAATCTGCCGTAATAAAGCCTATTCTGACGCGTTCAAGCGACTTTACGCGCAAATCAAATGATTCGATAACGCGCCTTATTTCGCGGTTTTTGCCCTCAATAAGCACAACCCTCATTTTATGAGAAGAAAGCCCTTCAGCAAATCTGCATTTATAGAAAACGCCGTCAACGCGCACACCGCGCATGAATTTCTCCGGCAGGTAACGCGGATAAGGCATGCTCGTTTCGACGATGTACTCTTTTTCAAGCTCAGCTGACGGATGCGAAACAACAGACGCAAAATCGCCGTCGTTCGTAAACAGAATAAGTCCAGAAGAATACATATCGAGCCGACCAACGTTATAAAGCCGTTCTGAAAAATGCGGCTTGAGCAAATCAATCGCAAGGTTCCGCGCCGGCTCATCAGGGCGCTCATTTTCTTCTGAAAGCGAGCAGACATAGCCGATTGGCTTGTTGAGCAGCACATAGCGCTTTGTGGCTTCAAGAAAGACCTGCTTGCCGTCAACGCAGATTACGTCTTCGGGCGAAACTTTTGTGCCAAGCTCAATCACTTTTTCGCCGTTTACTGTTACACGCCCGTCTGTAATGATTTTTTCGCAGGCGCGTCGGCTTGCCACGCCGGAATGAGCTAACGCCACTTGAAGGCGCACTTTCTTGTCTTCAGAATTTGACTGATTTGTCTTTTCGTTATCTTGCAAGTTCAAAACGCTCACTCTCTGTTTCATCAAGTTTTGGCAGATCAGCAATGCTGTTAAGCCTGAAAAATTTAAGGAATTCTTTTGTAGTGCCGTACTGAATCGGCTTGCCTGGTATGTCTTTCTTGCCGACTTCTTTGACAAGGCTTCGCTCTATCAAAAGCCTTATCATGTTGTCAGCTGAAACGCCGCGTATTGCTTCGATTTCGCCCTTCGTAATCGGCTGAGAATAAGCAATAATCGACAATGTTTCCATTGCAGAGCGCGAAAGCTTCTTGTCGCTTTTCTTGCCATAACGCTCTTTCAAAGATTCCCAAAGTTCTGCTTTCGGCGCGACAATCCAGCCACCCGAAATCTGCACAAGTTCTATGCCGGAATCTTCGCTCGTATATTTTTCCTGCAAATGCTCAAGCACCGGCTCAATAATTTCAGGCCCAAGTCCTGAAATTTTAGACAGCGCATTATTGTCCAATGGTTCTGCTTCAAGAAAAAAAATCGCTTCAAGCAGTGCAGCTTCTTTTTCCAAACGTAACTCCATTTTTACTCTTTTTCAGTAGGTTTAATTTTTATGTCGCCGAACATGCGGTTCTGATAAATTACCGCAAGCTTGAATTTTACAGCCTCAAGTATTGCCATAAAAGCACAAACTACGTCAAGAAGGCTGCCCTGGCGCACAATCAAATCTGTAAAAAGACATTCGCCTTTGTTTTCAAAAAATTCATTCATCAGCGTCATTTTTTCGTTTATAGTGATGTCCTCGCGCATGTCGAGAATCTTTTCAGCAGAAAAAGACGAAATAAGGTTTGAAAAGACTTTGTACAAATCCCAAGAATCAACCTTTTCCCACAAGTCCTCGTCTTCAAAAGGCAGAATACGCTGAATTTTCTTGCGCTCCAAGCTCCATTCGTTCTCTTCTTCTTTTTGCTCCATAAGCTCAGAGATTTT
Organism: Spirochaetales bacterium Spiro_07; assembly: GCA_001603145.1. GTDB lineage: Bacteria > Spirochaetota > Spirochaetia > Treponematales > Treponemataceae > UBA1240. The sequence continues at coordinate 45,769 of LVBI01000039.1, forward strand.
CTTGAACTTCTGATATTCGATGAGCTTGTCCACAAGCTCCTGGCGCGGGTCTTCAAGCTCTTCGTCGTCAAAGTCAACCTCAACAGGCAACAACATGCGCGACTTAATAAGCAGCAAATCAGCTGCAAGCGAATAAAAATCTGTCAGATTGTCTAAATCAATTGAAACGGCGTAATCAAGATAATCAAGATACTGTTCTGTAATTTCAGCAATCGGAATGTCGTAAATGTTTATTTCGTTTTTCTTTATAAGATAAAGCAGCAGGTCAAGCGGCTCTTCAAACTGGCCGACCTTGAATTTCATTACGTCTTGTTCTGCATTTTCAGATTTTTGCAATGTTTCCATAGTTCAACACCTTGATCAGACAGCGTTGAAAGAATTTTTGAAAACGGCTGTCTTGTTATAGGGTCGGCAAAATCAGGCAAAATCTCAAGCAACGGAATAAGAACAAACTGCCTTTCATTCATAAGCGGATGAGGTACATAAAGCGGATTCACTGCAACCTCTTCCTTGATTATCTGGTCTCCGAATAATTCTATATCAATGTCAAGCGTCCTCGGTCCTTTCGGCCCTGCACTTTCGCGGTCCCGCCCGAATTTGTTTTCAAGCTGCTGAACAGTCTGAAGCAATTCACGTGGCGTGCCGCCCCATTCACCAGAAACAACCATGTTGTAGAAATCAGCCTGATTTTCTACATATCTTGGCTTTGTCTTATAAATTGACGAGCATCTAAAGTTCTTTAGAACGGCAGAAAGCGCATCACACGCCCTGTTCAGAATCTCTTCAGGCTGCAAAGCCTTGCCGTTACGCTGAACGAGGGGCATGTTTGAGCCTAACCCAAGGACAACAAGATTCATGCCCTAGAAAAGCTCCTCTGGCGGCAGCGGCGCTTTCTTGGCGGCAGGCTTTGCTTCTTCTTTTACTGGCACACCGACAGAAACTTTTTCGTCAGCGGCCGGTTTTGCCTTTTTAGGCGCATCTTTTGTAAGCACCTGCCCCGGAAAAAGCTTTGCGCGGATTTTTGCTTCAAGGTCATTTCTGAAGTCAACATTATCGATAAGGAACTGAATCGCGTTTTCGCGGCCCTGCCCGATTTTTTCTTCGCCCACGGCAAACCATGCGCCGCGCTTGTCGATGAATTCATGCTTAACGGCAGCATCGAGGATGCTTGAAACGGCTGAAATGCCTTTGCCGAAATAAATGTCAAGCTCAACCTTTCTGAATGGCGGCGCAACCTTGTTTTTGACAACCTTTACGCGCACTCTGTTGCCGACGGCATCTTCTTCGCCCTTTGCGTCGATTGACTCGATTCTGCGCACTTCAAGGCGCACAGAAGCATAGAATTTGAGCGCGTTTCCGCCTGTCGTTGTTTCAGGGTTGCCGAACATTACGCCGATTTTCATGCGGATCTGGTTTATGAAAATGACGATGCACTTTGATTTTCCGATTATCGCGGTGAGCTTGCGCAATGCCTGGCTCATAAGCCTTGCCTGAAGACCCATGTGAGAGTCGCCCATCTCGCCTTCGATTTCAGCTTGCGGAGTAAGCGCAGCTACAGAGTCAACTACAATAATGTCGACCGCGCCAGAACGCACAAGACTTTCTGTAATGTCAAGAGCCTGCTCGCCTGTGTCTGGCTGAGAAACCCAGAGATTGTCTATATCTACGCCGAGATTCTTCGCATAAACAGGGTCAAGCGCATGTTCAGCGTCTACAAACGCAGCGATGCCGCCTGCCTTTTGTGCTTCTGCAATTGCATGAAGCGCAAGCGTAGTCTTGCCCGAAGATTCAGGGCCATAAATTTCGATGATTCTTCCGCGCGGATAACCGCCGATTCCAAGCGCTTCGTCGAGCAAGATTGAGCCGGAAGGAATCACATCGATTCCGGCTGCATCTGTTCTTGTGCCGAGCTTCATCAGCGAGCCTTGCCCGAACTGCTTTTCAATCTGAAGCCTTGCGGCTTCCAATGCCTTCATTTTTTCCGACATATCTGCCGGAGTTGTTGTTTCAACAGCCATTTTTGCCACCTTTCCTCCCACACTATACAATCAGGTGCAAATTATTTTTTTTGTACTTGTTTTGGCAGAAAATCATCTTTTTTTGCAGATTTTTCATAAAAACAGTACAAAATTGTATAGCAATCTATTGGTTTGCAGTAAATATTGACTGCGTATAAGACTTTCCTGTAAGCAAAACCTTGTTGTCGCGTATCTCAATCTTTGCAAGAACCTGAACAGGCCGCTCTTCGTCAATCGCCACAGGCTGCTGCATTGAAAGCGAAACCACGCCTTCAAGACGCTTCCAGTTTTCATAGCCGACAAGCAAATCACATTCATAGAACGAATCGTCTGCACGCACGTTTGTAACGCGGCCGCCCCAGATGACCCAGCAATTTTGATAGAGCATCGGGTCAGCCTTCACTTCATCATATGTGAAATTCTTTGAAAGCGTGTCAAAAGTCGGCTCGTCAAGATAATCCATCAGCGTTCTGGCTCTGTCCCGAATTTTATCTTTAGCGTTTGAATTCAAGATGCGGTTAATTTCAACCTGCGCCTCATTGTCGCGGTGATCAAAGAAATAATCTTTAGCCTTATCATAAGCTTCAATAATTTGGTCTGATGTCAGAATCGTGTTATAAGAAACGCCGCTCTGTAAGTCTACAGGGTTTTTCTTTTCGTCAACAGAAAGCTCAAGGTTGCCGTAATCGCCTTGTCGTGCTGATGAAACATGCTTCGGAATCTTTCTTATGAGGAAAACCGCAAGGAAAACGACGGCGGCCAAAACAAGCACACCGGCTACAGGCACAATCGGAAAATAGAAGCCCGGATCAGGATAGAACCGCTTAATCTTTCCGCTTGAAACCCACTGAGAAATTGTAGCAATGTCACCTTTTGTGCGTATGAACGTCATGGCGCGGCTTGCAATCTTGTTGCCGGGCTGATAGTCAAGAACATTCAGATATGTCTCTACAGCCTGGTTCGTATCGCCGCGCCGCAGAAACATTGCCGCCTTTGCAATCATGAGCGGAACGTTCGTTCCTTCGATTGTTTCGCACCGGTAAAGATAATCTTTTGCAGCGCCTATATCGCCCATGTATAAGCATGAAACACCTAACATATAGAAAAAGTCAAATGAATCACGATATTCCATGACTCTAGGCTCAAGCATAGAAATTACAGCCGAAAATTTCCGCCTTTTAAAGAGAACTTGTGCCTTTTTTAATTCCTGATCCGCCATTTGGGTTCAAACTCCATTTAACATATTACACTATAACACAAAAAACGCAAATGAATATTATTTATTTTTGACTATTTTGACATATTTTATCGTCTAACGCCCCTTAAGCTGCGCTTCAAGCTCCATTATTCTTTTCTGATAAGCAAGAATAGCTTGTTCGTAACGCTGAACTTTCTTTTCATAATCTTCAGCGGCTTTGAGAGACTCTTCGTGAGTTACCTTAAGAAGTTGCAGCAATTCCTCTTCGCGCTTGCGCTGTTCGATTATCTCAAGACGGTAAGCGGCAGCTTCACGTTTCGGGCTTGCAGGGTAATCGTCTATGACCATTCTGTAGAACAAAGACGCGCGCTCATAGTTCTTAAAATCGAACAGCGATTCAGCTATCCAGAAAAGACCGAACGAAACCTTGTCATTGTTCGGATAAGCTTTTACAAAGTCATAGAGCTGCTTGATTGAGTCTTCTTTATAGTTAAGCTCATACAAGGCACGGCCACGCTGATACATGATTTCAGCCCTGTCCCTGCCGTTGCTGAACGATGTCAAATATTCTGTAGACGAATTAAGCGCGGCCGCATAATTGCCGGCTGACATCTCTGAAAGCACAAGCCAGTAAAGACCGTCCGCCTCGCTTATTGTCCTGTCGGCCATGCCCTTTTTGCAGAGCGCAGAAACTTGCGTCCAGTCTGAACGTGAATACGCCTCAAGCACAGGCAAAAGACCGTCAGACACTTGCGCAGAAACATTAGTCATTCCGAGCAGGCACAAGGTGCAGAACAAAACAAACAGCAATAATTTTTTCATAAATTCCCCCAGCAAACAACCAACAGGCAGAAATATTATTTATAGTTTCATTAACATGATAACCGCATCATGTTTTTCAATCAGCATTTTCTATTCAGTTTTCCAAGTTTTTCCATTCAAGCGCACCAGAAAAGAACGAAGAGCCGGAAACAATCACGTCAGCTCCGGCATTAACCGCCATTCCGATAGTCTTGTTGTTTATGCCGCCGTCAACGGAAAGACGGAATCCGTAGCCGTTCTTCATGCGCAGCTCGTTCAGCTGTGCAATCTTTTCGATGCAGCGCGGAATGAGCGTCTGACCGCCGAAGCCCGGATTAACCGACATTACGAGAACCAAATCTACAAAAGGCAGGATGTCTTCCAGAGCAGAAACCGGAGTTGACGGCACAATGCTTATTCCGGCCTTTTTTCCGAGGCTGTGTATATGCTGTATAATCCTGTGATGATGTACGGCGGCTTCGTAGTGGAATGTAATCCAGTCCGCACCAGCCTCAGCGAAAGTGTCTATATGCAGCTGAGGATTCTCTATCATAAGATGCACGTCAAACTGAAGTGTGCTAATCTTTCTAAGTGCAGCAACTACAGGCTGACCAAAAGTTATATTCGGAACGAAAGAGCCGTCCATTACGTCGATATGAACCCACGTAGCTTTTTTAGATTCAATGAAGCGCAAAGATTCGCCTAAGTTTGTAAAATCAGCAGCCAATATTGATGGCGAAAGAATAAATTTACTCATTAGTTACCATAATATCCGAATCGGTTAAGTATGTAAATACATAAAATTATATCTTGACTAATCATATAAAACATATTATAAATCTTGTCCCATTTTCAAAAAAATTTTTGTATCAATTGACTAAAGAACGCAATTCAGTATAATAGAAAGTGCATTATGAATACGCAGGCTGAAAACGAACTGGCAAAAGCATACGAATTACTCAAAAAAAGCCAACTGGCAAAAGCAAGCGAAATATTGAGCGAAGCACTCCAGGACGATCTTGAGAACAAGGAAATCCTTTACACAATAAAGGGCATAAACTACTGGAACCAGAAGCTTTCACGTATTCAGAACATCGCCTCGCCGTATGACCAAGGCGAAAGCATTGTCTCTCACTGGAAAGATTTTACGCAGACAATGAGCCAGGGCGACCTGTATTTTGAAAGAAGCATCTACGCCATAAGGCAGGGCATCTTTTCTTTAGCGCGTGACTGTTACGAGTCAATGATAAACACAAGCGGAAAAATCCAGCCTGATCCGGACATTTTCCGCAAGGCAGGCTTGTGCCATAAAAAGCTCGGCGACTACGAGACCGCGCTTAAATATCTTGACAAGGCTAATTCAATGGTGTCAGATTCGGCCGCTATTTTGTCTGAAATGGCTGACTGCTATGCCTTATGCGGCGAAGAGCGCACGGCAAAAGTGCTTTTCCGCGAAGCTTTTTTTATAGACCCGCAGAAAGTAGACCTGAGCCTGCTTGATTCAGAACTTATCCGCTGCCTTATCAAGCAGACGGAGCAGCTCGGCTATAGCGGAGCTGTGTTGCAGGAATGGATTCCTGTTTACGGCGTGCTTTACGGCGTTTTTTCGGTTAAGCGCGAGCTGCGTGCAATTGAAATTGGAAAACTGAAACAGAACATATTTGCGCTTGAGAATAACCTTCAGGAAACTGAAAACAATCGTAAAGAAGCAAGCAACGACCGTGCGCTGATTGTGCCGCGTCTGATAAATCATTATTTCTGGCTTATCGACCATTATGTAATGACAAACGAGGCAAGATCGCACATTCAGGAAGTGCTGCTCAAGATAAGATTCTTAGACGCAAATATTTATGAAGAATATCTAAAATAAATTTTCCCGCAGCATTTGCTGCAAAACATATTAGGAGTGTATTTATGTCTGAAGAGCTGTTGAAATCGGTTCAGGATATGCTGAATGAAGAGCAATGGACGCGTGCTGCCATCAGCAATTATTCAAAAAACAATTTTCTTGAACTTGCGGCTATAGTAGAAGAAGCTAAAAAACAAAATTGCATTGACGAAATAAAGGCAGCTTGCGACGAGCATCTTGCACATTCAAAGAACAGCATCATCGCTTTATATATTTCAGGAATGCTTTCTCTCAAAAAGAAAGATCTTGACGAATCAGCTCTTACAACACTTGTCAATATTTTCGTTGACAACCATAAGACTAACATCGTCACATATCTTTGTGATGCAATCCTTAAGGAAGACGAAAACAACAAATTCGCGCTCCGCAAGCTTGCAGAATGTTACAAAGAAGACAACAACGATCGCATCTGGGAAATTTACACAAGCATCGTAAAGCTTGACCGCGAAGAAGCTGAAATTGCAAAGCTTCTTGCCGAAAAGTATGAAAACGACGGCGATATTGAAACAGCTGTTGAATATTACAAAAAAGCCCTTCTGCGCTTCGTAAACAAGAACCTCGGCAACCAGATTAAGGAAATCTGGACAAAGCTCGTATCGTTGGTTCCTGAAGAAATCTACTTCTTCAACCTTGTTCAGAAAGAAGTCGCAAAATCAATCAGCAAAGACAAGGCAGCCCTTCTCCTTCATGAGCTTTACAACTATTATCATGACAACCAGAAATGGGATACTGCAATAGACATTCTCAAGACAATTCTTTCTTATGATGATAAAGATCCGTGGGCACGCAAAGAAATCATCGAATGTTACCGCGGAAAATATGAAGGCCACAGCCAGCTTGAGAACTACATCAAGGTTTCTAACTTGAGCCAGCATTGGCGCAACGTTTTTGAGGCAATTTCTGACTTTGAAAAGCACATCTCATTTGATGCGCACAATTTCGTTTTCCACCGCTCTTGGGGCGTCGGCATTATCAGCAAGGTTGACAGCGACGAAATCACAATCAACTTCGGCAAGACATACGGCGTAAAGAAGATGACGCTCAAGATGGCCGTAAGCGCATTGCAGCCGCTTGCAAAAGACCACATCTGGGTTCTCAAAGCCACAAAGAAAAAGGAAGAGCTCGCCAAGGAAGTCAAGGAGAACAAATCAAAAGTTCTCAAGATTATCATCAAGAGCTTCAACAACAAATGCGATATCAAGCGCATCAAGGCAGAGCTTGTGCCGAGCATTCTTTCGGCTTCTGAATGGACAAGCTGGAGCACACAGGCCAGAAAGATTCTTGAAGAAGACCCGACTTTCGGCGTAGACAGCAACGATATTTCGCTTTACACAGTGCGCGACCACGCGATTACGCAGGAAGAAAAGCTCGAAAACGAATTCAAGGCTCAGAAGAACTTCTTCTCTCGCATTGACATTCTTATGAAGTTTGCAAACGACGACGAAACAGACAAGACTTCTGAACAGTTTGCAGAAATGTTCGAATATTTTGTAGGCTATCTCAAGTCTTTCAACCAGGTAAACGAGCAGATTATCGCTTCTTATCTTGTCGTAAGACGCATTTCAGCCGCAAATCCGCATCTTAACCCGAACCTTCAGTTCTCTTTTGCAGATTTGTTCAAAGAGATTGAAGACCCGCGCAAGATTTACGAAGAGCTTAAAGATACTAAGAACACATCTTTGAAGAAAGATTATCTCAACTGCATCAAGGATCTTCTGCCGGACTGGCCTGATATTTACATCAAGCTTTTCCCGACAGTTCTTTCACAAGAGATTCTTGATGCGCTTATCATCAACGGCAACAAGGAAAAGGTTACGAAATTCGTTCAGACATGCTTTGAGAACTACCGTGACTACCGTGAAGCTGTTATTTTCTTCTTCAAAGAGTCTCAAGACGAAGATTGGTTCAAGGAAGCTGAAATTCCTTATGAAAAGCAGCTTATTACGCTTATTCACATTCTCGATTTGACATACCGCGAGATTGAGAACCACCGCGACACAACTGAAAACAGAAAGATTAACAAGAACATTCAGCAGCTTCTTTTCAAGAACAACACGCTGCTTGATTACATGCTTTCAAACGACATTGACACCGTTACGCGCCTTTATACGCTCGTTGACGATGTTAAAGACCTTGATCCGACAATCAAGCAGAATATGCGCAACAAGATTCTGAACGTATACAAAGACTTTAAGTTCTATGGCGTAGAAGAAAAGGTAACTGCAAGAAAGGGCATCTACACAACTATGAAGATGCTCGAAAAGAACAGAGCGTTGCTTGACGACCTCATCAAAGTTCAGCTTCCGGCTAACGCAAAGGAAATCGATGAAGCACGCGAAAAGGGCGACTTGAAAGAAAACGCCGAATACAAGGCAGCGCGCGACAAGCAGAGAATCCTCAATGCACAGATCAGCCGCCTTCAGGCAGATCTCGACAAGGCGATTGTTTTCGACCCGACTACAATCACAACTGCAAGAGTTTCTTTCGGCACAACAGTTTGCCTGCTGAACAAAGACACAAAAGAGAAAGAAAAGTACACAATTCTTGGCCCGTTCGAATCAGACCCGGACAACGGAATTATCTCTTACCTTTCTCCGTTGGGCGAAAAGATTTTGAACGCAAAAGACGGCGAAGAGCTTAATATCGAAGTCAACGAACAGAACTACCACTATGTAGTTGAATCGATCGAGGCTGCAGAATTTTAAGTTCAGCTAATTAAAGCCATAAAAGAAAAGCCTGCTTAACGGAACAATTCGTTAGGCAGGCTTTTTTTTATTTGCAAGATGCGCGGCGGTTGCACAACTTTACAGCGCACGAAAGCTTTAGGCACAGCATCAAACGTGTGCGTTTTCAGCATCGCACTGAATGTGCAAACCGCATAGCCGAATAGCGGCTAATTCAGCTTGAGCGAAACAAGCGCGTTGCTTATCTGCATACACAGCATATCGTAGATAGAGCCGGTAAAAGAGCCGGTCGTAAAATAGATGTAGCCAATCTGGTTTTCGCGCAAGAAAAGCGGTTTGAGCATAAAGGCTGTAACATCATTATCAAAGTTGCTGAAAGGCAGGAACTTCTCTCTTGGGTTGAATTCAACATTTTCTGTTGTCTTAAAACCTGTTGCAGAACTAAAAGCATATACAAGCTTTGCCTTTTCAGGTATATCAAATTTGCTTGTGCGCGAATTCTCTATTTGCTTGTCATACAATACGATAGCGGCTTTATCAATTTCGAGCGCGGCAAAAGAAGCTTCAAGCGCGCTTTCAAAATCTTCAAAGTCTTTGACAGCAAGCATCACGTTGACAACGTCCCTAACTTTGGCAAAATCGCCTTCAAGAAAAAGCCCGCGCCGTTCTCTCAAGCGCTTGAATTCCTTGCCCCACGAGATTTTGCGCATCTGCTCGTCATAAGCATTAAAAGAAAAATCATCATCTTTTATGCAGCCGCAAGACTGCCTGTAAAGCGCCACTGTAGAATACTCTTCATAAGTGTCTGCTTTTTCATTCCTTATAAGCTCGTGCAGCTTTTTTGCGGCCGCATAGCCTTGCGGTGCAAGCGAAGTCTTCACTGTTGTCAGCGTAGGCAAATCAAAAGAAGACACAAACGAATCGTCAAAGCCTGTAACAATAATGTCGTTGGGCACGCTTATGCCGTGCTCGTTGAGAAAATGAACAGTAGACAACGCCATTATGTCGTTAAAGCAGATAATTGCGTCAAAATCAAGCTTTTTGTGCTCTTCAAGATATTTTTCAAGCAAAGATGTTGCAGAGCTTCCAAAGAAGTTTCCTCTGACAATAGATTCAGGTTGAAGCTCGATATTATGCTTCTTAAGCACTGCCCTAACAGAATTTTCCCTTATTATTGAATCTGTGTTTTCAACCGGGCCGGTAACAAGCATAAATTTCTTGCATGAATGAACCGAAACGAGATGCTCGGTCAAAGCTTCAAGACCGTGGCCGTTGTCGCCCTGCACCAGCGGAATACCGTCAAAGCCGACGGCGAAAGTGACCATCGGCAGCGGGCGCATTTCATTGACAAAAGACTTTTCAAAGTGTTCTTTGCCACAGAAAGAGCTTTGCGTGCCAGCTTCGATAATAAGGCCGTCAAGATTGTTTCGCTTGATAAACTCAAGAAGAACGGCATCTTGATAGCCATACTTTCCGAAAGGCCAGTCAATCGTATGAGAAGGAAAAACAACAAGCTGCATTCCATTTTCGTGGCAATACATTGAGATGCCGTCGAAAAGTTCCTTTCCGTAACCGGCATCCATTAAATGAATTAAAAAACCAATTCTTAGAGTTTTCATATTAACCTTTTTAGTTATTCTGTGAGGTTTGCAGAAGCTATGCCATTTCTTTCGATGCGGTCAAGCACATTCTTAGCCTTTTTCTTATTTGTGCCCTCTTTGTCGTCCATGCTCATAACCTCAACGAGCGGACGCAACGACTCAAAATTGTTTTTCTCAAACATGTCGAGTGCCGTTCCTTTTGTGGCAACATCGTCGCTTATGATATAAGCCGCGCAAATGTCTTCAATGGCAGGGCTTGTATATTTGGCAAGCTCTTTACCGAGTGCGTAGCGCAGCTTTATAAGACGCTTGTCGTCAAGAGTTTCTCTTGCAACAGATTTTACCGGCTCAATCGAAGAATCAAAATTATATTTCAGCAGCACGGCGGCAGCTTTTGCGCGGTCTGTTTCAGACTTTTTCTTGTCTTCAATCACGTTTAAAAGATACCAGATTCCTTCTGGTGAATGAATCGCGCTCAAAGTTTCATAAGACTTGTGCTTGACGACATTTTCAGCGTCATTCTTAGCACGGTAAAGCACCACGTTTGAAGCGTCTTGAATGTTCTGGTCGATAATAGCCTGCAACGCGGCAAGGCGCACTTTATAGAAGCTGTCTTTTACGGCAGTGATAATTATGCTTTTCGAGTTTTCGTCAGTCTTTTTTGACAAAGCCTTTATAACAGAAACGCGTACGTTTGCGTCGTTGTCTTCATAGATTGAGATAAGCGCGTCAATTGCATCTTGGCTTTCAATGCCGCCCAAAGCTTCTGCCGCCGCCATTCTTACGGCTGTTGTTTCAGACGTGTCTTTTGCAAGCTCCACAATCGTCTTCACAGACTGAACGGCGTTAAGCTCGCCGAGCGAAGAAATGAGATAAAGCTTGGTGTTTTCAGAAACAGCCGAATCAAGCATTTCTGCAAGCTGCGCAGAATCTTCAGCCGCACCGATTTTTCCGATTACTTTTGCGGCGGCTTCAACATAGCTTCCGTCTTCTTCAAGAAGCAGATTCAGCACAGGTTCGCGCGCTTCTTTTATTTCTAGCGCAGAAACATATTCAAAGACCTTGTTCACCATTGAACGCTTTTCGTCAATCGGGTCTTTCAAAATATCAAGCGCATAAGTCATTAGGTGATAATCTTTTGCGGCGATGCAGTAATCAAATATCTTTGTTTTGAGCTTCTGGTTGCGGGTCGCCGTGAACAAAGCAAAAAAATCGTCACCGTATTCGAATTCTCCGTCTTTTATGATTTCATCAATCAGAGTTTCAATTTCTGAATCAAGACCGTACGATATTTTCTCGCGCCGTTCTTCAAATAATGTCTTTTCTTCTGAATCTTCAGACGTAACATCTTCAGCAAAAGCTGAAAACACAAAGAACACACAAAACAAGGACAAGATAATTCTTCTGACAGTCATTACAATCCTTCCTGATAGTAAGTTGGCTACAGCCCTTCTTTTGAGTTGTAGCGTTTCAAAAAATTCTCACGGTATTCGGCAAAGGAATCATTTGCAATTGCTTCGCGCACTTCATTCATCATCGAATGTAAGAAATACAAGTTGTGATATGAAGCGAGCATCGCGCTTAAAATTTCATTTTCCTTGAACAAATGTCTCAAATATGCACGCGAATATTCCCTGCATACACGGCAGTTGCATTCCGGGTCAACAGGCAAATAATCGTGCATAAACCGCTCTTTCTTTATCGACAAATTTCCGTTTCGGGTAAAATATGAACCGTTTCTTGCGTTGCGTGTCGGCAAAACGCAGTCAAACATATCGATGCCGTTTGCAACAGCTTCAAGGATATAATCTGGCGTGCCGATGCCCATAACATAGCGTGGCTTGTCTTTCGGCAGCAGATTGGCCGTAAAATTGAGCATTTCAGCATAAACGTCGTAAGGCTCGCCAACAGAAAGGCCGCCGATTGCGATGCCCGGGCTGTCAAGGCTAGACACAAATTCCGCGCTCTGCGTGCGCAAATCTTTGTAGAAATTGCCCTGCACTATCGGGAACAAGCTGCCTTTGTACTGCTTTTCATCCTGCATTTTGAGCCACTCGTTTTTGGCGCGCACAGCCCAGTCAGACGTAATCTTAAGCGCTTCTTTCGCTTTGTCTTTGGGCGTGTCAAAACCGGTGCACACATCAAGCTGCATCTGAATGTCGCTGTTGAACTGCGTCTGAAACTTCACCACATTTTCTGGCGTAAGCAGATGGCGCGAACCGTCGATGTGGCTTTGAAAGTGAACGCCTTCATCAGTGATTTTGCGGAAAGTTGCAAGCGAAAACACCTGAAAGCCGCCCGAATCTGTAAGAAAATTCCTTTTCCAGCCGGAAAAACCATGAAGGCCGCCCGCCT
>LVBI01000040.1 GCA_001603145.1 Spirochaetales bacterium Spiro_07
AGACACGCTAGCTTGAGGTGCTAGTGGCGCGAGCTGTGCCAGTTCAAGTCTGGTCTCCCGCATAAAAAAAGCTTTAACCAAACGGTTAAAGCTTTTTTTATGCCCAAAACATTTTCGAAAATTGTGGCTTCGACTACGCTCAGCCACCGCAATTCTGAAAACTCGATATTTGAGCTGTTATAAGAATTGCTTGAGCTTCAGTACATAATCTATGATTTGCTCTGCAATGCTTATGTTCAATTGTGTTTCCAAAGCTTCAAAGCCGGGGCACGCGTTTATCTCGCAGAGCAAAGGTTTTTCTGCATTAGCTGATGGCAGCAGAAAATCTGCCGTGCCGTAGTCTAAGCCGGCGCGCGCAATTACGCTTATTGCAAGCTCTTCAATCTCTTTTGGCGCATTGTACGCTTTCATCAAGCCGCCCTGATGCGCGTTGCTTGCAATGCTTTCGCCGTCAGGCGCAATGCGGAGCACACAAGCTGCAACTTTGCCGCCAATCACAAAAAAGCGCAAATCAGACCTGTTTTGAAAATCTGTTTTTGTTTCGATGAATTCTTGAAAGAGCAGGGGAGTATCTTTTTGAAGCGCGCCGCGCAGCTGCTCTTCGTTTTTGATTAAGGCGATATTTCTGCCCATTGAGCCGTAGCGCGGCTTGGCTATGAACGGCAGGCCGAGCTGCTGCTTTATAAGCTCAAACTGGCGGCTCAAGCTTGCGCTGTCTAGTTTTTGGCTTGCCGCGCTGGCACGCCCGCCGCAATTGCGCCCACAGTTTGTGCCGCCGCCACAGTCTGTGCCGCAAGTTTCAACTTGCAACGTCTTCGGCTGCTTTAGGCCAAGCTTGTCAAAAAAGCAAAAAGCCGCATATTTATCGTCTGCAAGCTGCTTGGCCGCTCTTTTCGGTGTGTGCACTGCGCCGTTTGCTTCAAGCAAGTCAAACACGCCGTCCGTGATATTTCCGCGAAGCAAAAAGCTGTTTTCCGCAAAGAACGAAGCTTTGTCTTTTTCAGAAAGGCTGCCTGCATATAAAACAAAATCCTCCGGCACAAACAGACTGAACGCTGCACCAGAGGATTTGCACGATTGTTCGATTCGCTTTACGGAATAAAAACTCGAACGGAGCCATTCATAGTCGTTGGTCTTTACCCCGTAAATTAAGCAGAGGCGGCTTATTTTTTGCCAGCCTGAACAAGTGTAATTGCTGCTGTTGTAACGATATCGTCAGCAGAGCAACCGCGTGAAAGGTCGCTGATTGGCTTTGCAAAACCCTGAAGGATAGGGCCGAAAGCGTCTGCACCGGCAAGGCGCTGAACGAGCTTGTAGCCGATGTTGCCTGCGCCCAAATCTGGGAACACGAGCGTGTTTACTTTGCCTGTGATTGGACTGCCCGGTGCTTTCTTTTCTGTAACAGAAGGAATGAGTGCTGCATCAGCCTGAAGTTCGCCGTCAAGCAAAAGTTCAGGGAACTTTTCGTGTGCAAGCTTTACGCCTTCCTGAACGCGAAGGATGTTCTCGTCTTTGTTTCCGCCAGAACCTTTTGTTGAGTAGCTCATCATTGCAACAACCGGCTCAGCGCCGAGCATAACTTTGCATGAATTTGCTGCTGCGCCTGCAATGTCTGCAAGCTGTTCTGATGTCGGTGTAGGAATAACTGCGCAGTCAGAGAAGATAAGCACGCCGTCTGCACCCCATTTCGGGTTGTGTGTGTCCATAACAAAGCATGAAGAAGCTGTCTTCATTCCTGGTGCTGTTCCGATGATTGTAAGACCTGCTCTCAAAACATCAGCTGTGGCAGAAAGTGCGCCGGCAACCATTGCGTCTGCCTTGTCTTTGCGTACCATCATTGCGCCAAAGCGGAGCGGGTTCTTGATGTCTTCTTTTGCCTGTTCAGGTGTCATGCCCTTCTTTTTGCGGAGTTCATAATATTCGTTAGCAAATTCTTCGTTCCATTCAGATGATGTTGAATCGATGATGTCAACGCCATCAAGCGAAACCTTGTTTGCTGCTGCAACTTTCTTTACTTCATCAACATTGCCGATAAGAATAACTTTTTTGGCAACTTTCTCTGCAATGATTTTTCCTGCAGCGATAACTGTGCGCTCTTCTGTTCCTTCCGGAAGAACGAGCGAATTCTGAAGGCTTTTTGCCTTGTTCTTCATTTCTTCAACAAAGTTCATTTCTGTCCCTTCTTTGCTTATTTCAAATTAAGGCATTTTCATGCGCAATATTAGATTACCGCTTTTTTGATTAACTTTCAAGTTTTCATAAACGAAACTTGATGATTGCAGAGCATTTGAAAAACATATCGCTTTTATGTATAATCAATTAAATATCAGCTATATTTTTTCGGGAGAAAATTGATGAGTGAAAAAAAATCAGCCGTTGATGGCGGAAATCATGCGGCGCTTTGGCACGGCCGTTTTGCAGAAGGACCGGACGCAGAGGCTGTAGCCTTTGAAACATCAATTCATGTAGATTCGCGCATGGCGCTTGACGATATACGCGGAAGCATCGCGCATGCTTCAATGCTCGGCAAGACAGGCATCATTCCGTCTGACGAAGCGGATGCAATTACAGTGGAACTTGCCAAGATTGCTGTTGAAATCAAGACAGGCAAGCTTGAAATAGACACTAGTGCAGAAGATATTCATTCTTTTATAGAAGGCGTTTTGACTGACAGGCTTGGCGATGCTGGCCGCAAGGTGCATACGGGCCGCAGCCGCAACGACCAGATTGCGCTTGACGAGCGGCTTTACCTTAAGCATGCCGTGCCTGATTTGCGCAAGGCTATTACAGATTTGATTTCGGCATTGGTTGATATTGCTGAAAAGAACCTCGACACGCTTATGAGCGGCTATACGCACATGCAGCGCGCCCAGCCTGTTTCGCTTGCGCACCATCTTTGCGCGTGGTGCCAGATGCTTGTGCGAGACTGTGGCCGTCTTGACGACGCACTCAAGCGCATTGATTTGTCGCCGCTTGGGGCAGGTGCGCTTGCCGGCAGCGGTCTGCCGCTCAACAGAGAAATGACGGCGCGCGACCTCGATTTTTCTGGCGTTACGGCGAATTCGCTTGATACAGTTGCTGACCGCGATTACTGCATTGAGCTTGCGGCATGTTTTTCACTTTTGATGACGCACCTTTCACGCTTTTGCGAAGAAGTTGTGCTCTGGTCAACTGAAGAATTCAAGTTCATCGATTTGAGCGAAAAATGGTCAACCGGCTCTTCGATTATGCCGCAGAAGAAAAACCCGGATTTTGCCGAATTAATCCGTGGACGCACCGGCCGGGTCTACGGTGATTTGATTGCGCTGCTCACGATGATGAAGGGGCTTCCGCTTTCTTATAACCGCGATTTGCAAGAAGACAAGCAGAGCCTGTTTGAAGCTTATGACACAGCGTTGAGCTGCGTGCGCATTTTCACTTATATGATTAGCACGGCGCGCTGGAACAAAGACCGGATGACTGCTTCTTGCGTTGGCGGCTATGCGAACGCAACTGACCTTGCAGATTATCTTGTAAGAAAGGGCATGCCTTTCAGAACGGCACACGCTGTGGCTGCAAGTGCAGTACGCAAGGGCATTGAGAAGCACAAAAATCTTGAAGACATGTCTTTGAGCGAATTGCGCGAGGCCGCCGGTTCAGACTTAATCTGCAACGACGTGTTTGAAAAGATTCAGCCGCGCATGTGTGCAGAAGCGCGCCGCACAACAGGCGGCCCTGCTAAAGAAAAAGTGCAGGAGCAGATTGCAGAATTGCGCAGGTTTGTCAAATAAGGAAAACAGATAAATCAAGTTATGGAGTCGTTTATAAGAAAAGCTATTGTTTGTTTCTCGGCGGTTTTCGCATTAGTTTTTGTTTCATGTGCAGACAAAGAGAGCAAATATCCTACGCTTCTTCTTAACGGCTCTTACAGCTATCTTATGTGCAGCGCAGATTCTGACTGCGCCGATGCAGAATCAGAAGCAGGGCATTTTCAAAAACTTGACGACAGTTCATACAGAAATCTTGAAAAAATAGCCGGAAGAGATGGCGCTTATATGTGGATAAAATCGGAATTCCAGATTCCCGATGCATTGAAGCACAAAACGCTCGGCTATGTTATTCCGTATCTGCATTTTGCAGAAAAAGTCTGGCTTAACGGCACTTATCTGGGCGGCTACGGTGAATTTCCGCCGGATCTTGTCAGTGCACAGTATGCGGTGCATTTTTACGCTCTGCCAGAGAAAATTCTGAATCAGACCGGCACAAATACAATTCTTATAAAAGTTTTTGTCATCGGCAAAGGTTCTCTTTCAGGCAAGACGTTTATAGCAGAAGTTGACAAGGCGAAGCGTTTTGCAAGCGACCATTCGTTTTTTTACTCAAAAGTCTACATGTCGTTTGAAGGTGGTTTATTCTGCGCTTTTATTCTGTTTTCTATCTTGTTTGCTATGCAGAAAAAGACAAAAGAATACATGTCTTTTGCCCTGATGAACTTGTTCACGCTCTTTTTTATGGCGTACTTTTTCGCGCAGGAGCTTCCGTGGTTTGCAGGTCTTGGGCTTTCATTCATGGTTTTTATCAAGTTCGGTTTGTGTTTCTGTTCCAGCTGCATGGTCTTTTTTGCATCATCTGTAATGATTCACTTTACAAAGCTTGAAGAAACAAGAAAGCAACTTACGGTGCGTCTTGCGCTTTTTACAGCGGCTGTTATTATAACGGCTGTCATTCCCACCTATGAAGGGCTTATGCGGATATGTCCGTTGGTTATTGTGCTGCTGCTTGGCCAGCTTTCATTCGGACTTTATGCACTTGTTAAAGCTCTTTTTAAGCCCGAATTCCGCAACAATGCGCTGATTCTTTTAGTCTGCTTTGGCTCAACATTTTTAACAGGTGCAGCCGACTTTATTCTGCGCGTGATATGCAAGACAAATGTTTTGCCGCATCTTACGCTTTTTGGCTGGCAGGGTACTGTCGTTATGTTCCTTTATGTGCTGTGCTACAGATATACGCGTGTGTTCAAACGCAACGAGTATTTGAACGAAAAGCTTGAGCAGGAAGTTACTTCTCAGACAATTGAGCTTTCTAAGGCAAAAGATGATCTTGAGCATCAGATGGAAAGGGCCAAAACAGATTTGGAAATGGCTGCTATTGTTCAGCAGAAATTTCTGCCTGAAATTGCGAAGCCTTTTGCCGGCTGGGACACAGCGGTCTGCTATGAACCGGTTTCTTCTGTTTCAGGCGATTTTTACGACTATTATATGCAGAACGGAAAACTTGCAGGCGTTTCGCTTTTTGATGTTTCCGGGCACGGCATTGCCGCAAGCCTTATTACAATGCTTGCAAAAGCAACTGTTCTGCGCCTTTACACAGACGGCTGCAAGCAGGGCGAATCTGTTTCAAAAATCTTAGAAAAAGTGAACGATGTGCTCATAAAAGAAAAGGGCAATGTTGACAATTATTTGACCGGACTGCTCTTGAAAATCGATGCTTTTCATAAAAACGGAACATGCAGCATTGAGCTTGCAAACGCTGGGCATCCAGAGCCTTTGCTGTTTTCAGCGGAAAACAACAGCGCATCGTTCTTGCGCTTTGAGGATTCGTCTAAACAATACGGCGCAATCGGAATAAAAGGAATAGAAGTATCTTTTCCGCTTATTTCTTTCGATATGAAGCCCGGTGACATTCTTTTGCTTTATACGGACGGGCTTGTTGAAACAATGAACGCGGCAAGAGAACAGTTCGGCAAAGAGCGCGTGACAGATTTGCTTGTAAAAAATTCTAGCAAGCCAGCGCATGAAATTATTGAAGTTCTGCTTTCTGAGTTGAACCGCCATACAGGTTCAATTGCAAGAGAAGATGATGTAACTTTGCTTGTATTAAAAAGGGAGCGGATTGAAGAATCCAAAGAAGAAATAGAAGAACTTGACGGATAGTGCTTATCCGTCAAGCTTGTGTTTTTTAGGCGTTTAGCCCAGAACTTTCTTTACGATTGCAGAGAGCTTTTCTGTTGTAAAAGGCTTTACAATCCAGCCTGTAGCTCCGGCAGCTTTGCCTTCCTGCATTTTTCCGTCCTGGCTTTCTGTAGTCAATGCGATGATTGGAACGAACTTGTATTCAGCCTTTTCGCGCAAAGCCTTTATAAGATCAATTCCGTTCATGTTCGGCATATTTATATCAGTTATAACCAGATTACATTGTGCTGCTTCAGCTTTTTTCAGACCATCCAGTCCGTCTTCAGCTTCAACAACTTCATAGCCTTCTTCTGCCAAAACAAAAGAAATGCTCTTGCGGATTGAAATCGAATCATCGACAATCAAAATTTTCTTAGCCATCTTTTCCTCCTTAAAACAGCTGCTTTTTCTATGATGCACAACAGCTAACTGCTGATATTATACCACACTAATTGCAATGGCGCATTACTTCTTCTGCAATTTTTTCAAGACTTACAACTTCATCAGCGGCATTCAGCTTGATTGCTTCCGCCGGCATGCCGAAAACTACGCAAGATTTTTCGTCTTGCGCAATGTTGAATGCGCCCATCTCATGCATTTCAAGCATTCCTTTTGCGCCGTCGTCGCCCATGCCTGTCATAATCACGCCGACAGCGTTTTTACCCGCATAGCGCGAAGCAGAGCGGAAAAGCACGTCAACTGAAGGTCTGTGCCTTGAAACAAGCGGACCGTCTTTGACTTCAACATAGTATCTCGCGCCGCTGCGCTTTAAAAGCGTGTGCTTGTTGCCAGGTGCAATCAGCACGCGCCCGCGGATAACTGAATCGTTGTTTTCAGCTTCTTTGACGTTGACTTTGCACAGAGTATCCAGCCTTTCAGCAAAAGACTTTGTAAAGTTTTCGGGCATGTGCTGAACAATAACCATGCCCGGCGCGTTTGCGGGCAGCATCTCAAGAAACACGCGCAATGCTTCTGTGCCGCCGGTTGAAGCGCCGACAACAACGACCTTTTCAGTTGTGTCAAGCACCATGTGCGAAGGGTCGGGTTTTTCCATCATTACGTCGGCACTAAGCTTGGGTTGCACGTCAGACGGCTTATACTGCGGCTCTGCAACATTATGCGCAATGCGCTTCACTTTGCTTCTTGCCAGATACGCGCCCTTGATTGCATCGCAAATGTGAATGCTTGATTCTTCAAGAAAGTGCTTTGTGCCCATTTTCGGCTTCTGAATAAGCTCAACCGCGCCGTACTGCAACGCATTCACGGCATTGTCAGAGCCTGTTTCAATCATGCTTGAGCAGATAACAACCGGCACAGGCTTTGTGCTCATAAGCTGGCGCAAAAACGTAATGCCGTCCATGCGCGGCATCTCTATGTCAAGCACAATCACGTCTGGCTCTAGCGTTGCAAGCTTTTTTTGCGCAATTATCGGGTCGCCGGCTGTGGCTATTACTTCAAAGTCTTTTTCTTGAGACAGAATCTGTGACAATGTTTCGCGCACAACGGCAGAGTCATCAATAATCATCACCTTTATCATATAGTTTTATTCACCTTCTTATAAACTGTCGGAACGCATGTGCGCAGCGGCAGGTTCATCGAAAAAATTGTCTCAGAATGGCCGAGAAACAAATATCCGTCGGGCTGAAGATATTTCATAAATTTGCCGATGACCTTTTCCTGCGTTTCCTTGTCAAAATAAATGAGAACGTTCCTGCAAAAGATTATATCATATATTTCCGGCATTCGGAAATCTGAATCCATAAAGTTGAGCCGCTTGAAAGACACATGCCGCCGCAGCTCTGGTTTTATGCGCGCGCAGTTCATCTCTTTATCCGTGCTTTTCAAAAAATATGATTTTTTCAAGTGCTGTGGCAGCTGGTCAACAACGTCAAGGTCATAGACGGCGTTATAAGCTTTGTCCAGCACCTTCGTTGAAATGTCTGTGCCCGTTACGCTGAAATTCAGAATCTTGCCGGGGTTGTTCTTGATGAATTCAGAAACGACAATCGAGATAGTGTAGGGCTCTTCGCCAGAAGAACAGCCCGCCGACCAGATTTTTACGTTCTTTTTTGTGCCGGCCAGTTCAGGCAACACCATCTTTGTAAGATAATCAAAATGGTCGTTCTCGCGGAAAAATTCGGTCTTGTTCGTCGTCAGCACGTCAATCATCAGCGTAAGCTCGTCAGTGTTGCCGCTCTTGAACACATAATCGATGTATTCGCTGAACGTGCCGATGTTAAGCGTGCGCAGTCGCCGCATGAGCCGTGACTGCATCATTATGCGCTTTGTTGCAGGCATCTTGATGCCGACAGTTGACTCAATATATTTTGCGATTGTGCTGAATTCCTTGTCAGTCAATTCCTGAACAGGCTGAAGCGAGCGGTTCTGTTCCTGCATATAAGCCCTTATTCAGCCACCTGCTTTGCCGTCATTGCCGAAGCTTGCGCAAGTTCCATGTTCCTTACGATGTCTGAAAGCTTGTAAATGTCAAGAATCAACGCTACAGAGCCGTCGCCGAGAATTGTTGCGCCAGAAAAGCCGAACGTGTTCTTGTAGAGCCGGCCGAGCGGCTTGATGACAGTCTGATAGTTGCCGATAACCTTGTCGATTACGAGCCCGATGCGCGAGTCTTGGTCGTTGACTATGATAATCTGTTCAAGTGCCGGAACTGGGTCTTCAATCTCAAAGAATTCGCGCAAGTCGATATACGGAATGACTTCGTTGCGGATATTGACAGAAGCGCAGACCTTGCTGTTTTCAGGCCGCTCAAATTCAAGACATTCAACAACATTTGAAAGCGGCACAACGAAAGAAGCTTCGCCAATCTTGACGAGAATGCCTTCGATGATTGCAAGCGTGAGCGGCAGCTTTAGCGTGAATTTTGTGCCTTTGCCTGGCACAGTTGATGTTGATACAGTGCCGCCGAGCGCGGTTATGTCTTTCTTTACAACGTCCATTCCTACGCCGCGGCCAGAAACTGACGTAACTTGAGAAGCGGTTGAGAAACCCGGCTGAAAAATCAGCTCGCATATTTCGTTGTCTGTAAGCTCGTCGCTTGCGCTTATAAGGCCTCTCTCAACAGCTTTTTGTCTGATTGCCTTTTTGTTAAGCCCTGCGCCATCGTCTTCAATCGTGATTGAAACAAATGCGCCGTTATGCTCTGCTTTGAGCGTAACTGTTCCCTGCGGATTTTTGCCCGCGGCTTCGCGCACGGCCGGCGTTTCAATGCCGTGGTCAACAGAATTGCGGATAAGGTGAACGAGCGGGTCGTTGAGCTTTTCGATGACTGTCTTATCAAGCTCTGTTTCAGCGCCTTCTGTTACAAGTTCTATGTTTTTCTTAAGGTCTTTTGAAAGATCTCTTACAAGCCGTCTGAACCGCGAGAAGATTGTGCCGATTGGCAGCATACGCATGTCCATGGTCGTGTCGCGCAGCTCAAGAATAAGCCGCTCGCCCTGTTCAGCTAATGTAGAAAGCTCGCTGTTCTGAATAGTCTGCGAAAGCTGACCAAGCCTTGCGTTGAACGTAACAAGCTCGCCAACAAGGTCAATCAATTTATCAAGCTTTTCAGAATTTACCTTTATAGTCTGGCTCGAAGTTTCCTGCTGTTTTTTTTCTTGCAAATCGCGCAAGTGTTTCTGCTCTGCAAGCGCGGCCTGCATAGTTTCTTTTGAAACAACTTTCGAGTCTGTAAGCACTTGGCCGATAGTCTTGTGCGCAGAAAGAACTTCGTTGATAACGTCTGCTGTCGTTACATTTCGTTCAACAAGAATCTCGCCGATGCGCTTAGGCTCTTCGTCCTGGTCTTCGTCAAAAGAAATGTGCGTAATCTGAACGGTGCTTGTCGAATCAAGGAAAATGAAAACGTCCTTAAGGTCGTCTTCGCTCGCCGTTGTCGTTATGATAATTTCCCACGAAAGGTAGCAGACTGTCGGGTCTATATCGTTAAGGCGCGGAATCTTTGAAAAGAACGGCGTAATTGAACATTTGCCCATGCCTTGCAGCTCTTCAAGAAGCGCAATCGGGCGCGTGCCGTTTTTGAAAACATCAGCGGCCGGCACAAAATTGATACGCCAAGTTTCTTCTTCTTTTGGCTTGTTGTCGGCAGGCTTGGTCGGTTCCGGCGCTTTCTGCACAGCCTCTTCTTCTTTTGGGGGCGTCTTGCTGTTCTGCTGAACATAAAGCTTGAAGACTTCTATCAAGTCTTTTGATTCGCTTTCGTTGTCCGGGTTGTCCGGCTCGTCGAGCAGCTTTCTGATATGGTCGCGCGCGCTCAAAGTGTGCGTAATAAGCTCAGGCGTAACAAGAACCTCGCCGTTGCGCACGCCGTCAAATGCAGACTCAACCTCGTGCGTAAAGCGCGAAATTGCGTCAAAACCGAACATGCCGGAAGAGCCTTTGATTGTGTGCATGATGCGGAAAACAGCCTGAATCGTTTCGATGTCTTCAGGATTGTTCTCAAGCTCCAGAAGCAGGTCTTCAAGTTTATCCAATAAATCGTTCGCTTCATCTAAGAAGATTTCGGCCATCTTATCTGTCATGACGCAATCCTTATTTTTTCTGAAATCTGGTTGATGATTGTTTCATCAGGCAGTTCCATCTTTGAAATTAAGCCTGTGGCATAAAGCCGCTTCTTTACGCTCTGGCAGAATGTGCCTTCAAAAATGATTTCTTTGCTTTCTTTTTTTGCCTGTGCGCATAATGCGTAAAGCAGCTGAATGATTGAAGAATCAAGGTCTTCTAAAGGTGAAAAATTTATGCGTATCGTAGGAAATTCCTTCAATAATTTCAGCATGGCATTCTTTATGTTTTCAGCATCGCCTACAGAAAGGTCGCCTTGTAATGAAAGTCTTCCGCTGTTTTCTGCGTCACTCATTGCAGCCTCCACTAATTGAGCAGCCAAAAAAAGACAAATCTCAACTTATATAGTTTATATGCTAAATAACGAATTTTCAAGTTTTCTTTTTGCTTCTTTTTGAAACAGCTTTATCATGCATAAGCTGTTCCAAAAATAACGAAAAGCGTTGCGAAACGGCGGTTCATGGAGTATCATTATAGCAACAGATGATGCAAGAACGGAGATAGATATGTCTGACGAAACAAATGATGCTTTTTTGACTTTTGTGCTTGGCGATGTTGCTTATGCAGTTGATGTGTGTTCAGTGCGCGAGGTGCTGACTTACGAAACTGTAACGCGCGTTCCTCGTACAGCCGCATATCTAAAGGGCGTCTTGAACATCCGCGGAACAGTTATTCCTGTTATAGACTTACGAATCTTATTCAATATCAAGCCAAGCTCAAAAGAAGAGAACAGCTCTATAATTGTGTCAGAAGTTCATCTGCCTGACGAAGCTGAAATGGTTTTTGGCTTTATTGCAGACGCAGTGGAAAACGTGAACCATCTTAAGGACGTTTCTGCCGCCGTAGACGGCACGCAGGCGCTTGACATGATACACAACGAATTCATCAAACGCGTTGGCTCTGTCGGCGACCGCTTTGTGCTTATTCTTGACATGGAAAAAATCATTAAATATATGGAAGAAGAGCTTGCCGCATCAGTGCCTGGTGTGCATTAGGCGTTTTGCATTGCTTTTCGCAGATTAAGCTTTGTCTGTAGAACAATCTAATGCGAAAAGAACAAAACGCCCAGATTTGCCTTATGGCAAATCTGGTAACGGGTGCACAACGTTGCTACGTTTTAAGCTTAATCTATGGAGTAAGCTAAATCGGAGATTTCATGAAAAAGATTAACTCACGAAGTGGAATATTGCCAGGGGCAATCATAATGGTAGCTCTATTTTTTATCTTTGATAAGCTTAATGCAAATAGAGATTTTTATATTATCACATTAGGATTGGTTACTGTTATTGTTGAATTTTTCACTTCTCTTATTTGTGATTATAATAGGAAAATCAATAAATTCAAAAGACGAGCTATAACTACCATAATATTTTTAGTTGCAGTAATTATCGTTTCAATAATAAAAGTAAAAAATAATATAGATGATATGACATATTTTATAATTGTTGGAATTTTGAATATTATTGTAGCTATTTGTAGCTGACATTTGTTCAAGTTTAAATATTTACCCCAGTCAGCTAAGAACGTCATTCCTAGCTAAGCAAGAACGCCGTTCTTAGCTAAGAAAGCATTTGCGTTTTGCATTGCTTTTCGCAGATTAAGCTTGCAAAACGCCCAGATTTGCCTTGCGACAAATCTGTTAACTGGTGTACAAAGGTTCACTTCTTGAGAGTGTACAACGGCGCGAGGGTGCGGAGTGGGGTTCAAAAACACTTGTTTGTTGTGTCGCGTAAGCGACACGTAAATAGTTTCCATACAACAAACACAGTGTAGCGCGATATCGCGCGGTTTTGAACCCTGCTCAGCGCCCGATAGCATGTGTACATGACAAATTATTGGTGGAAAGCTACACCTATTCAGACCTGAAAGAAAACTTTGTGATTTTCATCTGCCTTGAAGATTTGTTCGGGCAGGGTCTGCCAATCTATACATTTGAAAATATCTGCAACGAAGATAATAGCGTGAAGCTTGCAGACAAAACGTATAAAGTGTTTTATAATTGTTCCAAGTGGAAAGACGTAACACAAAAGCAGAAATCGCAGCTTCTGAGGTTCTTTCTCACCGATGAGGGCGATACAGACCTCTGTTCAAAACTTAAGGAAAAGGAGCAGCGAATAAAAATGACTGAACGCGAAAGAAAAGAATATATGGACTATTGCATTCTCGCCGATTCCCTAAAAGAACAAGGTATCGCTATCGGCGAAAAACGCGGCCGCTCTGAAGCCAAGCTTGAAGACGCACGGAACATGCTGATGGAAAACTTGCCAGCAGAAACTGTTGCGCGATGTACAGGACTTTCGCTTGAAACTGTACAGCAGCTCGCAGAACAGCTGAAAACAGAGCCTGTTTTGCAATAGAACCTTAAAATCAGAACCACGTAATATCGCCGGCTTGTGTCTGCTCTTTCTGCATTTCTTCTTTGTAGGCGGCTTCTCTGCTGCTGATTTCTTTGAGCGCAAGGTCTGAACGCTGTATGCGCTTCAAATAGATTTTGAAAGTCTGCGGATTATAGAAAATCTTTCGCGGATAAATTCCGCCGGTATCATTCGCCATAATAGGAATTTTTTCAGTCTGAAGATAATCAAGCGCAAACGAAATGTTGTTCATGCCGGTGCGGTTCTTGTGAAAGTCACCGTCGCCTAGTACGTTGCCTCCGCCGAAAACCTTTGCCCGAAGGTTTTCCTTTTTTGAACCTTTGTGAAACATATCGTTGAGCAGCAGCTCCATGGCAAAATCTCCGTAACGGCCTTGCTCTTCAACAGAAATTTCGTGGCATCTGTTTGTGGTCGGCAGCATAAAATGGTTCAGCCCGCCAAGTTTCAGCTCAGGGTCAAAAAGTGCAATGCTTATGCAAGAGCCAAGCACCGTAGAAATCAGCACCGGCTCTGTCGTTGAGTAATATTCTCCGGGAAGAATGGTGATTATCTGCTTATTGAAATGCGAATCAAAGTGAGAGTTCATTTTCTTTAGAAGAACGTGATGTTTCCGGCTTCAACTCCTTCTTCTATGTCAATGCCGGTGATGTTTCCGGCTGTCTGCTTGTCTGAAACAATCGTAAACTGATGAATGAAGTTGTTGAACAAATCATTGTGGATTGTCCATTCTGTTATGCCTTTCTTTTCCATGAGCGCGGCTTTTGCCTGAACAGTCTTATCGTGAATGTTCATAAGCGCGGTCTGCTCGTCTCTGAGCCTTGTTGAAAGCACCTCAAGGTTTTCGATTGATTCCTCGATTGCATGATAAGCCGTAAAGAAGTCGTCTGAATAAACTTTGAAGTTTTCAACCATCGCGATGAAGTTTTTCTTAAGCTTGCCGAGCGAATTGATGAAGTCGTTCTTTGACTTATTGATTGCCGAAAAAATCTTTCTGTCAGCTTCTGCTTCAACAGAAAAGCTTCTTATCTGCTTTGTACTGTTGTCGATAAAGTCCTGCAGCAAGTCCTGCGCTTCCTGCACGTTATGGTCTGTCTGCGCAATAAGGTCAGACATATATTCAACTGTCGATTTAATCGAATTGATGTTAGCGTTACGCGCAACCTCGATGCGCTGCGCGATGGCAACGTACGTAAGGTTGTTGATAATCGGAAAGAAATCTGAAAAGCAGAGCTGAATGCGCTGCACCGAATTCTGAATGACGTTAGACTTATCGAGAACCTGCTCCTGCGCCGTCTGATAAGACTTGAAGCTTGCAATGAATTTTGAGAATTCGTCGCTTGTCTTGTTGATGCACGCCTGAAGGCTGTTGCTGCGGCTTGAGTCTTGAAGGCTTGATTTGATGAATTTCTGCCTCATGTCTTCAACCGCGCTAAGAATGAAGTTTATCTTGTCGCGGTTGGCCTTGAACACTTCGATGCTGGCGAGCAGCTTGTTGTTGATGCTTTCAAGCAGCCGCATAGAAATGTCCGTAAGCTGAATGTCAAAGCATGTCTGGTCAAGCTGATCTTCCAAGCTTGTGTCGTTTCTCAGCTTGTCGCTGTCCTGAATTTTTGAAACAGTCAGAATAACGTCGTCAAGCGACTGCCTTATGATGTCCTGCATCTGGATACATTCCATCGCCTTAAGGATAGGCTGGCGCACTTCTGCCGCGCTTTCAAACATCTTGTTGAGGCTTGCAAGAATGCCGTCAAGCACCTGCGCCATGTCTGAGTTGTCGCCTGTTGAGGCGTGTGTCGTCTTGTCAGATATGCGCTCAACGTCTTCGATTGCGGCTTGAAGCATCGAAATGTTCTCGGTGATTGACTGCTCGTTTGCGATAAGCGCATCAGATTGCGAGATAAGCCTGAGCGAAAGCTGCTTGAGGTTCGATGTGATGTAAGAAAAAGCCTGACCTTCTTTGCCCGACTTAATAGAAACGACCATGGCGTTTAGCGAGATAAGCTCCATCTCGCTGCTTTCGTCCTTGATTTTCTGAATGAGCTTGTTCATCGCCTGAAGAACTTCCATGCGGCTTGAGAAGCTGTCTACAAGTTCAATATTCCTGTTTCTGAAATTTACCGCGATTTCCTTGTTCTGCTCAATCTTCTTTTCTTGCTTCTTGAGAATTGCGTTCAGCTCTTCTTTTATATGCTCAAAGCGCACTATGTTGGTGTTGTCTATCATCTGACCGTCTTCGCGCTTGATGTTGTTCAGTTCCCCAACAAGAACCGGAAAATTCGAACTTAGCTCAAGAAAGTCCTGACCGCTTGCGTCGCTGATTGATTTCAAATTTTTAAGAATAGAGGTAGTGTTCATAAGCTCAAGCCCGCTTTTTATTAAGAATGCTGGCCTTTAGAGGCCTTGTTTTCATAAAATTCTTTTACTATATCAGCAAAATCTTCCGGTGCGTCCTGCAATGATGGAAGAATTCCTGAACCGCCTGCATAAATGCGCTGAACCACCGGCTGCAGCGCCCTTGAAAATGCTGAATCTGGGTAGGCAACTGCGGCCGGCTGCCTTTGCGCTATGGCATACTGAACGCATTCGTCGTAAGGCATGTAACCGATAAACTCAATATCGATTGAAAGCTTGTTGTGCGCAAGCTGCTGAAGCCTGTAGCCCATTTCAGTGTTCTGCATTGCGCGCCCCATGTTCATAATTACGCGCGGGCGCAGCTGTCTTAGGCTTTCGTAAACGCGCTTGCCTTCGCCGGGCAATGCGTCGTCAATCACGCCCAGAATCTGCTCAAACGAATAATCGCGCCCTTCAAGACGCTGAAGTATGGCGTTTTTCAGAATGGTGCGCGCGTCACTTTTCGGCGAGTAGCTTCTGTAGCAGAACCTGTACACGACAGACTTTAGAAACGAATATGCGTTCAAAATCGATGTGATTTCCGGCGTAACTATAAGCAGACCGTTATTTGTCATAATAAAAAAGTCAACCTGATTGTGTGCCGAACCTGCGCCTAAATCCAATAAAAGATAATCACATTCAAGTTTTGCAAGTTCCCGCATGATTTTTTGTTTGGTGAAAAAATCCATGTTCGCGGCGCCAGGAAAAAGACAATCGCCAGCTATAAAGTGAAGGTTCGGGATTCCAGTGGCCTGAACAAGAGCGTTCATGTCTGTTTCAAGCTTGTTTATAAAATGTCCGAGTCCTTCCTGATTGTTCTTTAAGCCAAGCATTGTGTGCAGATTCGCGCCGCCAAAGTCTAAATCGCACAGTATTATGTGCTTGCATTGAGCAGCCATTGCCACTGAAAGATTTAGAGAAAGTACGCTTTTTCCGACACCGCCTTTTCCGCCGGCTACGGGAATGATAACCGCCATATATCTAATAATAAGACAAAAAATAAAGACCCGCAAGCTAAATGAAATAATTTTATAAATTATAGATAGAAAAAAAGAGTTTCCAATTCTGATAAAAGATGATAGACTTTCCTTTGTCTGCATTGCAGAACATGATAAACAATTTATTCGCATTTTTGCATGAAGCTGCCGCTCTATAAAAAGGCGCATCTGATGCTTTGCAAAAGTGCTGGAGGCTATTTTTATGAAAAAGACTTTTCGTCTTGTTGCAGCTTTGATGCTGCTCGTTTTTGCTTTGCCGTGCGCATTTGCACTTGGCGGCAAAGACAATGCAACGGATAATTCGCTTGAAGCATTGAAAGCCCGCGGACAGTTTGTTCTCGGTCTTGATGATTCTTTCCCGCCGATGGGTTTCCGCAACGAAGCAAACGAGATTGTCGGCTATGATATTGACCTTGCAAAAGAAGTTTGTGCACGTCTTGGCGTAAAGCTTGTTGTTCAGCCGATTGACTGGGCGGCAAAGGAGCAGGAACTCAACACAGGCAAGATTGACTGCATCTGGAACGGCTTTACGATGACGCCGGAACGCGAGCAGGCTCTTGCTTTTACAAAGCCTTATCTTGACAATGCTCAGGTTATCGTTGTGCGCGCAGACAGCGGCATTAAGACTGTTGCAGACCTCAAAGGCAAGAAAATCGGGCTTCAGGCTGGTTCAAGTGCGGCAGATGCTCTTGATGCTCACCCTGAAATCAAGCAGAACGTAAAGCAGGTTATCGAGCTTAAAGACAACCTTACAGCTTTTATGGATCTTGAAGCGAAGGGCGTTGACGCTGTTGTCATCGACATGGTTGTAGGCAACTACAACATCAAGACAAGCGGCAAAAACTTTGTAGTGCTTTCTGAATCGCTTGCTTCTGAAAAATATGGCGTAGGCTTCCGCCGCAACGACAAGCTTTTGCGCGACGAAGTTCAGAAGATTCTTGAAGAGATGGCGAAAGACGGAACAGTTGCCGCCATTTCAAACAAGTGGTTCGGTGCAGACATTTCTGTAATCGGAAAGTAAGTTTCAATTTGCTGGCTGGGCTGGCTGGATTGTGCCATAACGGCATGTCATGCTGAACCTCTCTGCCGACAGGCAGGCTCGTTTCAGAATTTGTCTGGTCAGCTCTTCAAATATTTTTTTTGAGGTGTGCTTGTGAAGGCTATGCTGCTTTTGATGCTCGACGGAACGAAAGTTTCGCTTGAAGTGTTTTTTCTTACGCTGCTTTTTTCTCTTCCTCTGGGATTAATCGTTGCATTCGGGCGCATGTCGCGCCATGCGTTTATAAATGCGCCTGTAAAGCTTTTTATGCTGATAATCCGGGGCACACCTCTTATCCTTCAGCTTATATTCGTATATTTTGCGCCTTATTATCTTTTTAGCGCTTCTTATGACAGATTTATCGCGGTCATAATAGCTTTTTCAATCAATTATGCCGCTTATTTTGCAGAGATTTACCGCGGCGGCATAGAGTCAATTCCAAAAGGGCAGTACGAAGCTTCAAAAGTGCTTGGCTTTACCAAAACGCAGACTTTTTTCAAGATTATTCTGCCGCAAGTTGTCAAGCGGATTCTGCCTGCAAGCGGCAACGAAGTCATTACGCTTGTAAAAGACACCGCACTGGCGCAGACAATCGGTGTCGCGGAGCTTTTCCGTGTCGCGCAGAATGCGGCGAGCCGTCAGTTTTCTACAATGCCGATATTCGTGGCCGGCGTTTTCTATTTTGTGATGAACTGGCTTGTCTCATGGTGCTTCGCCCGTTTTGAGAAAAAGCTTTCTTATTATAATTAACCTTAAAGGGCAGGGCTGTTATGGAAGTTATCCGCGTAGAGCATTTAAAAAAATCATTTTATGGCAAAGACAAAAAGCTTGATGTTATCAAAGATATTTCATTCAACGTAAACAAGGGCGAAGTAATCGGAATTCTCGGTCCGTCTGGTTCGGGCAAATCTACGCTCTTGCGCTGCATTACTCAGCTTGAGCAGCCTGACGGTGGTTCAATCTCTATTTGCGGCTTGCCTCTTGTAAAAGACGAAAACGGCAAGGCTGTGCTTTCAGACAAGAAGACGCTCCGCGAATGTGCATTGAAGACCGGGCTTGTGTTCCAGAACTTCAACTTGTTCCCGCATTTTTCGGTTTTGCGCAACATTACAGAAGCGCAGGTTCACGTCTTGCACAAGACAAAAGAAGAGGCAACCGAAACCGCGATGGAGCTTCTCAAAAAAATGGGGCTTGAATCAAAGGCTGATGATTTTCCGTGCCAGCTTAGCGGCGGCCAGCAGCAGCGCGTGTCTATTGCGCGTGCGCTTGCCTTAAAGCCTGAAGTGCTTTTCTTTGACGAACCGACGAGCGCGCTTGACCCGGAATTGACCGGCGAAATCTTAAAAGTTATACGCGCGCTTGCAGAAGAGAAAATGACAATGGTTATAGTTACGCACGAAATAGCTTTTGCAAGAGATTGCGCTGACCGCATCATCTTTATGGACGGCGGCGTAATCGTAGAAGAGGGCGCTGCCGCCGAATTGGTGAACAACCCGAAAAATGAGCGCACAAAAGCTTTCTTGAGCAAATATTAAGCCGATTCCGAAAAACTCAAAAAAGGCTGGAACGATTAAATGAATGTTGATAAAAACTATATCGCAAAAATGTTGCGCGTCTACGGTCTTATAGTAATCGCTTCAAACGTAATTGCTGTGCTTGTGCCGTCTGTAATCTCAATTCCTGTTTTTGACGTTGAGAACATGCAGAAATGGTCGGCTTTTCTTGATGAAACAAAAATCGTAAATCTTGCGCTCGTTTTTGCTTTTCTTGTTCCGACGCTTGTCTGCATAATTTATTCCCATAAGGTTTTTAAGACAGAAGAAAAGATTGTAAAAAACGTTGCAGAAATTCCTTCCGTTTATTCACTTGCTTCAGTAATTGGCTGGAACCTCTACTATTTTTTTGAGATTCCTTTTGCACTTCATGCAAAGCGGCTCTATGGAATTCAGATAAAAGCAATCCTTATTTCAAGCTGGGGCTTTGCTCTTTTTGCCGGAATGACGGCATGGACGATTTCTTATCTTGCAATTGAGGTGCTCAACCGTACTGTGCTGCTGCCGAGGGTTTTCCCGGAAGGGCACATAAGGCGCAGCAGCTTTTCATTCGGGCCGTCTTTCAAGCATCTGATGCTTTTCTGCTTTATGGTTTCTTCGGTTTTTCCTGTTGCGCTGCTTCTTTCAAGCCTGATTTCGGTGCAGATAAATAACGGCCTTGAAGTCAATAAGAATGTGATTTTCGTTTCTGCGCTTCTATTGCTGATTGCCTTTGCGATTACGCTTGCGCTTTCAAAGCTTATTCTGAACCCATTGGGCAAGCTCACGAAGGTAGCTGAAAGAATCAAGAACGGCGACTACAAGAGCCGTGCAGGCATTGTAACGGCCGACGAGCTTGGACTGCTTGCAGACAGTTTCAACGATATGGCTGATTCTCTTGCCGAAAAGGAATTCATGCGCGACACTTTCGGCAAAATCGTTGACCCGGAAGTGCGTGACTATTTGATGAAGGAAAATTTCTTGCAGGGCGGCGCGCTCGGCGGAGAAACGCGCAAAGTGAGCGTGCTTTTCTGCGACATCAGAAGCTTTACGGCTATGAGCGAGAAAATGGAAGCGGCTGAAGTTGTTTCGCTTTTGAACAGATATTTCACCGCGCTCGGCAAATGCATTGCCGCCCACCACGGAATAATCAACAAATATATTGGCGACGCTATAATGGCGATTTTCGGCGCGCCGGTGCAGTCTGAAAACAGCGCAAGAGACGCTTTTGAGGCCGCGCTCGACATGCGCAAGGCCTTAACCGAGCTGAACAAGGCTTTTGAAGCAGAAGGGCTTCCTGTGCTGCGCTTCGGCATCGGCATTCATACCGGCCCTGTTTTTGCAGGAACAATCGGCGCAGAAAACCGCATGGAATACACTGTAATCGGCGACACCGTAAACACGGCGAGCCGCCTTGAATCGCTGTGCAAAACTTATGAAACAGACTTGCTTGTTTCCGGGGCTTCTGCCGAAGAGATTGCCGCTGCCGGAAACGTGCAGCTTGACTTTGTTGCAGACGCACAGATTCGCGGCAAAGAAGAGCCGATGAAGATTTTCACCTTCAAAGCGTAGCCTGAACGCACGCTGAGCTTAGCCTTTACCGCAGTCACTGAGCTTAGTCTTTACTGGTCACTGAGCGAAGTCGAAGTGACCGCTTCACCTTGAAAACTCGCCGTTCAGCTTTAGATATATTTTTTGAGCGCGGCTATATAAGCTTGTGCATATCTTGAAAGCACCACGCTTTTATGCGTCACCGTGCCGATTCTCATAAAATCATCTAGCTCTAGCGGGCGTGCAATGATGTTGATTCCGTTAAGCTCGCTGTCGATTACGCCGGAGCAGACAGTGTAGCCGTCAAGCCCGATAAGCAGATTAAAAAGCGTGGCGCGGTCGCTCACCTTGATGTTGAGCTTGTGGTCAATGTCTGGCAGCGGCTCTTCGCTAAAATAAAACGAATTGTATTCGCCCTGCTCATAAGTGAGATAAGGGAACGGCTTCAAGTCTTCAAGCGTTATGCGCTCTTTTTTAGCGAGCGGGCTTGTTTTTGAGATGAACACGTGAGGCTTTGCCGTGAAAAGCTCAGAAAAAACAAGGTCGTTTTTCTTGAGCAGCTTCGAGATTACTTCGCTGTTGCTTTTGTTCATGTAGAGAATGCCGATTTCGCTTTTGAGCCGTGAAACATCGTCAATGATTTTGCTCGTGCGGCTTTCGCGAAGCGTGTAGTCGTATTCTGTGCCGCCGAACTGCTTGATTACATCTACAAATGCGTTGACCGCAAAAGAGTAGTGCTGGCAAGTTACGCTGAATCTGCTGCGTTTCTGCTCTTTGCCCAGATATTTTTCTTCTATTAGAGAAGCCTGTTCGAGTACCTGCCTTGCATAGCCCAAAAATTCGTCGCCTTCGTTTGTTACAACAACGCCTTTGTTAGTTCTAGAAAAGATTGTGATGCCGATTTCTTTTTCAAGCTCGTGCACGGCGTTTGTAAGGCTCGGCTGCGAGATAAAGACTTTCTGGCTTGCCGCCGTAACATTGCCGCATTCAGCCACGGCAACGGCATATTTCAGTTGTTGAAGTGTCATGCGCCGATTTTAGCAGAAATTTCAGTCTTGCGCCATAGTTAAAAGCTATATCAAACCGCTAAAAATAAGTATTAGATATAATGAGCTTTTTTGTCTATAAATAAGTATCAGCTGAAAATTAAAGACTAACAGGAAAGACAAAAATGAATACATCTGTAATCGGTTTTCCGAGAATCGGCGCACACCGCGAACTGAAATTTGCAAGCGAAAAATATTTTGCAAACACGATAAGCCAAGAAGAGCTTGAGCAGGCTGCAAAGCAAATAAGGCTTGACGGCTGGAAGAAACAGGCTGAAGTAGGCATCGGCTTTATCAGCTCGAACGATTTTTCGTTTTACGACGGAATGTTGGACACGGCTTTTATGCTTGGCGCAATTCCTGCACGCTACAAGGCGCTCTGCCTTTCAAAGCTTGACACATTCTTTGCAATGGCGCGCGGCTACCAGACTGAAAAAGGCGATGTTACGGCATTGCCGATGAAGAAATGGTTCAACACGAACTACCATTATATTGTGCCGGAAATCGAAGAATCAACTGAATTGCGCCTTGACGCTACAAAAATTGCAAGCGAATACAAGGAAGCCGCCGGAGCCGGCATAAAGACCAAAATCAACGTAATCGGCCCGTTCACATTCTTAAAGCTTGCGCATTATTCAGGCGCGAAAAACGCTGTCAGCTTTGCAGATGATGCCGCAAGATGCTACAAGCAGCTTCTTGCAGAATGTGCAAAGCTTGGCGCAGAATGGCTGCAGATTGAAGAGCCTTATCTTGTTTTTGATTTGACTGACGAAGATAAGCAGCTTTTTAATGCGCTTTACGAAAAGATTTTGCCCTGCAAGCAGATAAAGGTGCTTTTGCAGACATATTTCGGCGACATGCGTGACTTTTATACAGAAATCATCAAATATGATTTTGACGCTTTCGGGCTTGATTTTGTTGAAGGCAAAGAAAGCTTGAATTTGCTGAAAAAGTACGGCTTTCCGAAAGACAAGAAGCTTTTTGCTGGCGTTGTGAACGGCAAGAACATCTGGCGCAACAACTACGAAAAGACAGCCGCTCTCATTGCAGAAATCGAAAAGGCGGCCGGTGCAGAAACCGTAATCAGCACAAGCTGCTCTCTGCTTCATGTGCCGTACACGACAAAAAACGAAGAAAAGCTTTCTGCCGAAATTCTTTCGCATTTTGCATTTGCCGAAGAAAAGCTTAAGGAGCTTAAGGACATTGCAGACGCTGATTCAAAAGCTTTTGCAGAAAACAAGAAGCTTTTCGCGCATGAGCGTGTTGAGAAAAACCTGGCTCTTGCAGATAAAATCAGTAAGCTTACCGCAAAAGACTTTACGCGCGTTCCGGCTTTTGCAGAGCGCGAAGCAATTCAGAAAAAAGCGCTCAATCTGCCGCCGTTCCCGACGACAACAATCGGCTCTTTTCCGCAGACACAAGAAGTGCGCAAAAACAGGGCAGATTTCAAAAAAGGCTTGATAAGCAAAGAACAGTACGAAGATTTCAACAAAAAGATGATTGCGCGCTGCATCAAAAAGCAGGAAGAAATCGGGCTTGACGTGCTTGTGCACGGCGAGTTTGAGCGCAACGACATGGTTGAATACTTCGGCGAAAACCTTGACGGCTATATCTTTACGCAAAAAGCTTGGGTGCAGTCTTACGGCACGCGCTGCGTAAAGCCGCCTGTAGTTTGGGGCGACATTACGCGCAAGAATCAGATTACAGTTGATTGGTCTGTTTATGCGCAGAGCTGTGCAGACAAAAACAGCAAAAAGCCTGTAAAAGGCATGTTGACCGGGCCTGTAACAATCTTGAACTGGTCTTTCCCGCGTGAAGATATTAGCCTCAAAGAATGTGCTTTTCAGATTGCGTTTGCAATCCGCGATGAAGTGCTTGACCTTGAAGCAAACGGAATCCGCATTATTCAGATTGACGAAGCCGCACTCAAAGAAAAGCTGCCGCTCCGCAAGGCAGACTGGCACAGCGAATATCTTGAGTGGGCAATTCCGGCTTTCAACCTCGTCCATTCGGGCTGCAAGGCTGAAACGCAGATTCACACGCACATGTGCTATTCTGAATTCATTCCGATTATCACCGACATTGACAACATGGATGCCGACGTTATTACGTTTGAAGCAAGCCGCTCAAATCTTGAAATTTTGCAGGCTCTAAAAGAGAAGAATTTCCGCACAGAAGTCGGCCCTGGCGTTTACGACATTCATTCGCCGCGTGTACCTTCTGTTGAAGAAATTGTTGCCGCCGTAAACAAGATGAAGCAGTTCGTCAAGCCGTCTAAGCTTTGGATTAACCCGGACTGCGGTCTTAAGACGCGCGGTGAAACTGAAACAGACGCAAGTTTGAAAAACCTTGTTGCGGCTGCAAAACAGGTAAGGACTTCGGTTTAAGGCAGGAACTTATGATAGACAACAGCATTTTCGACAAAAAGACAGTTTTTTCTTTTGAGGTTTTTCCGCCAAAGAAAACATCTTCTATTGAGACAATCTACAGCACGCTTGACGAGCTTTCTGACTTAAAGCCTGATTTTATAAGCGTAACTTATGGAGCGGGCGGCAGCGAAAACTGCACGAACACGCTTGAAATTGCCAAGCGCATAAAGATGTCTTGCAATGTCGAAAGTGTTGTGCATCTTCCGTGCCTTTATCTTTCAAAAGATGAAGCTTTGAACATGCTCAGCCAGTTCAAGCAGAACGGCATTGAGAATTTGCTTGTTTTGCGCGGCGACAAAATAGAAGGGCGCACCGTTGCAGGCGATTTTCTTCATGCTTCAGACTTGAGCAGCTTTATAAAGGCGGCTGCCGGTTCATCGTTTCATCTTTCCGGGGCGTGTTATCCGGAAAACCACCCAGAATCTAAAGACGTGCTTTCGGAGATGCATAATCTGAAATTCAAGGTTGACAGCGGCTGCGCTCATCTTATTTCGCAACTTTTCTTTGACAATCATGCGTTCTATAAATTTGTGGAAAACTGCCGCCTTGCCGGAATTGATGTGCCGATTGAAGCCGGAATTATGCCGGTGACGAACCGCGCCCAGATTGAGCGCATGGTGAGCCGCTGCGGTGTGGTTCTGCCTGAAAAATATAAGATTATGCTCGAAAAGTACGGTGACAACGATGACGCGATAATGGATGCAGGAATCGCTTATGCCGTAAGCCAGATTATCGACCTTGTTAGCCACGGCGTTGACGGCATTCACCTTTATACGATGAACAAGCCGCAGATTGCGCGGCGCATTCACGATGCAGTAAAAAACATCATCTCGATTCCAAAGCAGATGTAACGTAATTCCATCTACGCTCAGTGACCATGTGCAATTTTTCCTTTACAATACGCAATTTGGGTGTTAAAGTTTAAAGCTGTTAGGGGAAATTTCCTATGGAAGAAGAAATAATTGACAGTTCATTTTTTTCAGAAGAACTTGAAGCAAAAGAAGCAATCGATGTAAAAAAAACAGGCCTTGAAAACAGCTTCAATGAGCGTCAGGTCGGTTCTATCGCAATGCCGATTGAGTCGGTGAGCGGCCTTGCAAGCCTTGAGTCTGTTCTCGAATTGTTTGCGCAGCAGCCTGATTTGACGGCCGTGCCTGTTGAGCAAGACGACCACGTAATAGGCGTTATTGAGCGCGAAACAGTGGAGCGTAACACGAATTCAGCGTTCAAGCGGTTTGTCGCAAAAACTTGCGGCGAATATGTAAAAGAAAGTCCGTTTACGCTCAATTGCAATGATTTTATCGAGAAAATTGCCGCTAAAGTGAACGCTGCCGCGATTAATGTTGAAATCAAGCATTTTGTTGTTCTAATAAACAACCGCAGCTTCTACGGAATCATGTCTGTTGCCAAGATGAATGCCAAGCTCGAAGAGCTTAGGACGCGAGACCTGGCGAAAGCAACCGCGATTCAGCAGAACATGCTTAAGAAAAACTCTAACACAAAAGATTTTCCGTTTTCGGTGTGCATCTGGAACAAGATGGCGAACGCTGTTGGCGGCGACTATTACATTGCGAAAGAAATTGCCGAGCGCAAGTATCTTGTAGGCTGCTTTGATGTTTCGGGCAAGAACGTTTCGGCGGCGTTGCTGACTGTTACGCTTGGCTCGATTTTTTCGATGATTTCGCTGCAAGGCGCATCTAAGCTTTCGTCTTCTAAGCTTGTGGTTATGCTCGACAATTTCTTGCAAGAAATTGTGCCGGTGGGCAATTTCATTACGGGCGCAATCTGCTATGTTGATTACGCCGCCGGAAATGTTGAAATCTATAACTGCGGCCACACAAACATTTTTGCTTTCTTTAAAGATGAAGAAAACAAAGGGCGTGTTGCCACTCTTGAACCGCCGCTGCCGCCTTTCGGCATGGGCGCAGTTGCAGAAGCAATCAACGAAGGCAAGAAAATCACTTACCGTATGGCGATAAAGCCGGGAGTTCAGATTGACCTTTATTCAGACGGTTTTACAGATATGCAGAACGATAACGGCGAACGCTATGACGAAGCAAGAACTAAAGCGTTTTTCGGCGATCTGTTCAAGACAGACGTTTCTTCAATAGAAAAATCTGTTGAAAAAGAAGTGACAACCTGGGTTCAGAATTCGCTTCTGCCTGATGATATTACTGTCATGAATATCCGCTTCTAATTCAGGCTTTCTGCATAAAAACATGAACCGTAAAGAGCTTCACGATTCGATTTCAGAATTTTCGCAAGTGTCTTTTGCCAGAAGCGGCGGCAAGGGCGGGCAGAACGTAAACAAGGTGAATACAAAAGTGCATCTTGTTTTGTCTGTCGAAGCAATCAAAGGCATAACAGAAGACGAACGCTCGCGCATTAAGACGAAGCTTGCCGCCATGATAAACAAAAACGGCGAGCTTTATCTTGATGCAGATGACGAGCGGTTTCAGCTTGAAAACAGAGGTCTTGCGCTTGAACGGCTCGAAAGATGCATCGTAAATGCGCTGCATGTGCCTAAGAAGCGCATCAAAACCAAGCCAACAAAAGCAAGCAAAGAACGCAAGCTTAAGCTTAAAAAAATCCGCTCAGAAATTAAGAAAAACCGCCGCAGGATTTCTCTATAAATAATTCTGATGCTTTAAAAAGCTAGAGATTTTTGAAAAAAATATTTGCATTTCTGTAGAAATTAGTTGAAAATATAAGCATAAGGTTTTTAAGTTATGCGGAAGTGTATTTGCTTAAGCTTTGTTTTAGTTGTTTTCAGTTTAGCGTGTTTTTCTCAAAACTCGTTTTTTGACAATTATGTGTATCAGTCTTGGAGCTCTTTTGGAGGACTTTCTGGTACAACTGCCAACGATATTTATCAAACAAAAGACGGATACATCAACATAGGCACATACGAAGGGCTTGTGCGCTTTGACGGCGTGAAATTCACCTCGTTCAATAGAGCTTTGGACAGCGATTTCAATATTGCCTCTGTGCGCACAATCTTGCAAGATTCGCGCGGCGACATTTGGCTTGGCTCTAACGATGAAGGTGTGCAGAAAATTTCAGATGACGGCAATATGCTTTACACGCTTGAGAACGGATTGCCCAACAATTCAATAAGAGCACTCGCTGAAGACAAAGACGGCAACATCTGGATTGGAACGGCCGGCGGCGTAGTTTATCTTACGCCGGAAGGACATCTTATAACACCGCAGTTTGCGCCTGGAACAACAGCCAACGGTGTAATTGCATCTCATATTTTTTGCGACAATGTAGGGCGCGTCTGGCTTACAATTTCAAACGACAACGGCTTTTTTCTTTTTACGAACGGTGTTTTCCGCCCGCTTCTTGAATTTGAAAAATTCGGCCATTATTTTG
Organism: Spirochaetales bacterium Spiro_07; assembly: GCA_001603145.1. Classification (GTDB taxonomy): domain Bacteria; phylum Spirochaetota; class Spirochaetia; order Treponematales; family Treponemataceae; genus UBA1240. The sequence continues at coordinate 27,248 of LVBI01000040.1, forward strand.
CAACGGCAGTCTATCAAGATTCAACAGGCGGTTTCTGGATTGGGCTTGGCGACAAAGGCTTGTGCCGTATGCAGAACGGCGTTGCAGAAAGCATCGTTACAGGCACAATTCTTGATACAGTGCCGACATGCTCAATTCTTGAAGACAAAGACGGTGTAGTCTGGTTCGGCACAGAAAAAGGCGTAGTTGTCTATGCTGACGGCGAATTCATCGAATATAAAGGTGCGCCTGAACTTTCCGGCTCAAACGTAAACAAAATCATTCAAGACCGCGAAGACAACATCTGGTTTGCCACAGACCGAAACGGCATCGGCAAAATGACGCTCGGCAAATTCAAGTTGAGCCGTCTTGGCATTACGGTGAACGCGCTTGCGGAAACGCCTGACGGAAGAGTGTGGGCAGGTACTGATAAGGGCGTTTATTGCTATAAAAACGACGAGCTTGAAGAGAACAAGCTTACTGAATTCACAAAAGGGTTGCGCATCCGTCACATTGAGTCTGTGAGTGGCGGCAAGATTCTTGTTAGCTGCTACACTGCGCCTGGTCAGATTCTCTATGACGGCGAAAACATAAAAAGCTGGTCAATGGACGAAGGCCTTGTCGGCAACAAGGTGCGTGTCGCCGTTGAGATTAATCCAAATGAATATTACGTCGGCACTACAACAGGCTTGAGCATCATTCATGCAGACGGAACTATAAAAAACATAAAGCAGGCTGAAGGTCTTGAGACTGAATACGTAATGGCAATCTATAAAGATACGCACGGCTTTGTCTGGATTGGCACTGACGGCGGCGGCATTTTCCTTATGAAAGATGAGGAAATCGTTTCGCGCATAACGTCTTCGCATGGAATTGCCGGAAACGTGATTTTCAAGATTTCGCAGGACAAGGACAACAACTATTGGATTTGCACTGGCAGCGGCATAACGCGCATAAAAGATTTTGACCCTGCGAACGGTTTGTTCTTTCATAGCTTAATCTTGAATGCAGAGACCGGTCTCGGCACGAATTCTGTTTTTCAAGTGCTGTTCGATATGAACGGCAATATATGGATAACGAACAATCACGGCATTGCTTCAATTTCGGGCGACGAGCTTGCAAATTTCTTTGAAGGCAAGACAAGAACCGTGAACACAAAATATTACAGCAAGAACGACGGTCTTGATTCAGACGGCCCGACTTCGACCGCACTTTCAATCGTAGACAGCAGCGGCCGTTTATGGTTCACCATGGTTGACGGCATTGCAATCTATGACCCGCAAAAGGTTAAAGAAACAAGCGTAACGCCGCTGATTCAGATTGAGTCTATTCTTGTTGATAACGTTGAATACAAGGCAAGCGACGAGATGTTTGTTCTCAAGCCTGGTACAAAACGCATTGACTTTAAATTTACAGGCCTTAGTTTTGACGCGCCTGAGCGGATTATGTTCTCGCACATGCTGACGAATTTTGATGAGCAATATTCGCTGCCTGATATGAACCGCATAGTTTCTTACACGAACATTACGCCGGGCAAACATTCTTTTGTTGTCTATGCAATCAATGGAAACGGAATGAAGTCGAATAACGATGAGATTATGTTCCTTTGGCAGAAGCCTTATTTTTATCAGCGGCCGATATTCTGGATTATATCTTCAATTGTTATCGTGACGAGCGTGCTTTTGTATTTCCGTTCACGCGAAATCAGAATCAAAAAGGAAAATATTCGTCTTGAAGCTCTTGTAAAAGAACGCACCGCCGATTTGGAGCATGAAAAGGTTAAGTCTGACAACCTTTTGCGTGCAATTTTGCCAGACAAGATTGCAGACAGGTTGAAACAGACTACCGGCGAGAATAAATCTTTTGGTGAAAACTTTGAGAACGTTACGCTGCTTTTCTCTGACATTGTGGGCTTCACGAAAGTTTCAAGCGGTCATTCTGCTAAAGAGATTGTAGCCGCGCTCAATCAGCTCTTCATTCTTTTTGATGAACGAGCCAAAAAATCGGGCGTTGAAAAAATCAAGACTATCGGCGACGCTTATATGGCGGCTTGCGGAATTCCTGAACCGAACGAGAATCATGCGCGCATAATGATTGATTTTGCAAGAGGCATGTACGCCGACCTGGCAAGATACAACGAAACGGCAAGCATCAAATTCCAGATTCGCGTCGGCTTGAACTGCGGCCCTGTAACGGCCGGTGTAATCGGCACTACAAAGTTCATCTATGACGTTTGGGGCGACACCGTAAATGTTGCAAGCCGCATGGAAACTGCAGCAAATCCGGGCGCAATCCGCATTTCTGAAAATTTGAAGAAAGAGCTTGAAGGCACTGACGTTGAGTTCAGCGAGCCTATTGAATGTGAAATTAAGGGCAAAGGCTTGATGAAAACCTTTGAGGTGATAAACTAATGCAGTCGGGTACAAACATGAATAAGATATATTTTCCGCATAGATGCTTTTCTTTAATTTTGGCGGCGCTGCTGTTTGTGTCGTGCGCCAAAAAAGATGATAATACCGTGAAGGTCGGCATACTTCATTCTGAAACTGGCTCAATGGCTGTAAGCGAGATTGACGTAAAGCGTGCGGAGCTTCTGGCAATAGAGGAAATTAACGAAAAAGGCGGCGTTCTCGGCCATATTATTGTGCCTGTTGAAGAAGACGGCCAGAGCAACCCGCTTGTTTTTGCAGAAAAAGCAACCAAGCTTATTGAATCTGACAAAGTTGCCACGATTTTCGGCTGCTGGACATCAGATTCGCGCAAGGCCGTCAGAACTGTTGTTGAAGACCATTACAACCTTTTATGGTATCCGCTTCAGTACGAAGGAATGGAAGCAAGCCCGAACATCATGTATATCGGCGCTGCGCCTAACCAGCAGATTGTTCCTGCAATAGATTATTGTTTCGAGAATTTCGGCAAAAGCATGTACCTTGTTGGCAGCGACTACGTTTTTCCGCACACCGCAAATAGGATAATCAAGGCGCAGCTCAAGTTTCTTGGCGGCAAGGTTGCAGGCGAACAATATGTTCAGATGGGCGGCACTGATTTTGCTGGAATCGTTCAAGATATTGTAAAGCAGAAGCCTGACATTATTATAAACACATTGAACGGCGCCTCAAACATTGCGTTCTTTAAGAAGCTTCATGAGCTAGGCGTAGACCCTGCCGTTACTCCTGTGATGAACTTTTCTGTAGGCGAAAGTGATATTGAAGATATCGGTGTTGGAAACATTGCCGGAAATTATATGGCATGGAACTATTTTGAGAACATCGAATCAAATAAGAATCAACGGCTTATTACGAAGTATAAACAGAAATATGGTAACGGTGAACGTATAGGCGACCCTGTTGAAGCAGGTTACATGGCTGTGTATTTGTGGGCTGAAGCTTGCAAAAAGGCAGGCACTTTTGATACAGAAGCCGTCCGCATTGCTGCAAAAGGCTTGTCTTTTGTCGCGCCTGAAGGGCTTGTCGCTATTGAAGGCTCGAACCAGCATTTAAGCAAGAAAGTCAGAATCGGCATTATAAAAGATGACGGTCAGATAGAAGAGATTTGGGCTTCTGCAAATGCTGTGCGGCCAGACCCTTATCTTAGCACATACGCCTGGGCGCGTGGCTTATAGCCACATCATTCAGATAAATCACAGTGCCCCGAAATTGTTTGAAGTTTCGGGGTATTTTTTTGTCTTTTCAATGTTTTTATAAAAAATAACACGGAATTCGTTGTTTTTGTTGAAATTTCTATTGACAGAATTAATTTGCTTTTGTATAGTTCTAAACATAGAAACTTACTATAAGTAGAAATTACTAAGAACTATTTGGAGCAATTTTATGGAAAAACATTCTGACGGATTATATAAATGCATGTCTTGCGAACGCTACACGCCGTATTCGCTTGCAAGAAAGATTAAGGCAACAGCCATTCTTGAGTCTGCAAGCTTTGCAAAAGGCCGCGAGCGCTTTTCGATTCTTATGACGGAAGAAGCTTTCAAGATTGTTCAGGATGATAACGGCATAGCTTTTCTGATAGACGGAAAGCGCACGCCTTTCGATGATTCTGGCATAGAAAGCCTTGACGCGCTTGGCAGAAAAAAAAGCGCGGACATTCTTGATGCGGCGCTTTATGTTGCGGAGCAGAACGAAATACCTTCGTCTTTGCGCAACCTTGAAATTCCTATGCCGACAAGCGGTCTTGGTTATTTGAGCTATGAATTTGCGCGCAACTGTGACGACATCAGATTTTATGAGCAGAAAGACGAGCTGAACATTCCGGAAAGCTGCTTCGTTGTTGGCCACATCTACATTATTTTTGACCACTTTACCGAAACTATGCACATTTTCGGGTTTAACTATAACGAACACAAGATTGACCTTGAAGCCGCAATGGCAAAGCTTGAAAGGCGCATTTCTGACATGGATTTTTCTTATGTTGAAGAGCCTGCAACTCATTTTGAGTATAAGATGCTGACCGACATTGAAGCTTCAAAGAAAGAATACATCAATAAGGTTGAAGTGCTCAAGAAGCACATTATCGCCGGTGACTTGATTCAGGCTGTGCCGAGCCGCCGCGTTCAGATTGAATGCGAAGCAGATGCGCTCACAGTTTACGGTAAGCTCCGCAAGGTAAACCCAAGCCCTTACATGTTTTACATCAATTTCGGCGATTTTGAGCTGACAGGTGCATCGCCAGAAAGCTTGGTGCGTGTTCGCAGCGGCAAGGCGAGCATCCACCCGATTGCCGGAACAATACGCCGCGGTAAAAATCAGGCAGAAGACGAGCAGCTTATGGATAAGCTTCTTTCTGACCCGAAAGAGCGCGCGGAGCATCTCATGCTTGTTGACCTTGCAAGAAACGACCTCGGCCGCGTCTGCAAGGAAAATTCTGTTTCTGTTCCGCAGTTCATGGAATGTGAGCTTTTCTCTCATGTTATCCACATCGTTTCAAATACAGAAGGAACCGTGCAGGACGGTGTTAAGCCGATTCAAGTGCTCCGCGCTTCGTTTCCGGCCGGAACTGTTTCTGGCGCGCCGAAGATTAACGCAATTCAGATTGTGAGCCGGCTTGAAAAGACAAAACGGCGCTTCTACGCGGGCGCGGTCGGCTATATTCAGAGCAACGGCGACCTTGATTTTTGCATCGCGATACGTTCAACGTTGCACAAAGGCAATGTCTATACGTTACAGGCCGGCGGCGGCATAGTCTACGATTCGAACCCGGAACGCGAATTCACCGAAACTTGCGAAAAGCTCGGTGCTTTGATTGATACTTTCACAAAATAACATACAAACGGAATAAATCGAATAAAAGGAGCATTTTATGATTTTGTTTATTGACAACTATGACAGTTTTACTTTTAACGTAGTGCAAGCCTTCAAAGAAGCAACTGACGAAGAAATCCGCGTGGTGCGCAACGACGAATACAAGGTTGAAGAGCTTGACGCGATGAAGCCGAAATATCTTGTTGTTTCGCCTGGCCCGGGCAACCCGTCTGAAGCCGGAATCTCAAAAGATGTAATCCGCCATTTTGCTGGAAAAATCCCGATTCTTGGCGTTTGTCTCGGCCATCAGGCTATTGCCGAAGCTTTCGGTGCAAAAATCGTAAAAGCTAAGTTCATCAAGCACGGCATTGTGGAAGAAATCAACCTTGATGGCCGCGGCATTTTCAGAACAATCGGCAAAAAAGCCAAGTTCACGCGTTACCATTCGCTTGTAATCGATGAATCGACCTTGCCTGAAGAATTTGAAGTTACAGCCCGTGCAGATGACGGCGACATTATGGGAATCCGCCACAAGACAATGCCGATTGAAGGCATTCAGTTTCACCCAGAAAGCATTGCAAGCGAAAACTGCCAGAAGCTCATTCAGGCGTTTTTGAAATATCGCCGCGAAAATCTGAACGTAAGCGCACTTTTAAATCAGCTTATTGAAGGAAAAGACCTTTCTGAAGAGCAGGCCGCTCTCTTTATGGAATATGTGACGGACGGAAACATGGAACCGAGCGTTATGGCGGCAATTCTTACGGCAATGGCGGCAAAAGGCCCTGCAACAAGCGAAATGATTGGTTGCGCAAAAACGCTGCTGCTCAAGCGCACGCCGTTTGAGTGCAAGCGCACAGGCTTGGCTGAAATCGTCGGAACAGGCGGTGACTGCAAAGGCTCGTTCAACATTTCTTCGCTTTCTGCAATTGTTGCCGCAAGCTGCGGCCAGCCGATGGCAAAGCACGGCAACAGGGCTGTTAGCTCTAAATCTGGCGCGGCAGACTTTTTTGAAAATCTCGGCATGAACATTATGGCAAATCCGGCAAAGACGGCAGAGCTTGTTGAAAAGACGAATTTCGGATTTCTTATGGCGCCTGTTTACCATTCGGCTATGCGCTTTGCCGCACCGGTCAGAAAGGCGCTCGGCATCAAAACAATTATGAACATTTTAGGCCCGCTCTTGAACCCGGCACGCGCAGAATACGAAGTTCTCGGCGTATACTCAAAAGACTTGCTCAAAGATTATGCGCATGCTGCCAAATCGCTTGGTGCAAGGCGCGTAATGGTTGTCTGCTCAGATGACGGCTACGACGAGATTTCGCCTTGCGCGCTTACTCACGTTTATCAGATTGACGAAAAAGGCAACGAAAACGCTTATATAATTGACCCTGCAAAATTCGGCATTACCGATGCAGATGAAAACGAACTTCTCGGCGGCGACGGCAAAGTAAACGCAGAGCTTGCTCTTGAAGTGATGAACGGCCGCGGAAGAAAGACAATCCGCAACGCTGTCGGCTTGAACGCCGCTGCTGTGCTTTACCTTTCGGGCAAGGCAAAATCTTTTGAAGAAGGCTTTAGAATGTCGCTTGATGCGCTTGATTCGGGCAAGACACTCGCAAAGCTCAACGAAATCCTTGAAGTAAGCAAGGCTGCTTAAAGGTTGGTGCTGAATGTCGAGGAACATTCTTAAAGAGATTGTCGCAAGGCGCAAAAAAGACATAAAAGCTTCTGGCTTTGACGGCGGTTTCAATATTCCGTCTGAAAGAAGCCGCCCAGTTCATCAGTTTTTAGCTGAAAAGGGCGTGATTCTTGAAGTTAAGCGCGCAAGCCCAAGCAAAGGCGACATCGCGCCGTCTCTTGATTCGTATGCAACAGCTTATGAATATGCCAAGAACGGCGCAAATGCAATCAGCTGCCTTACTGAAAAGAACTGGTTCAAAGGCACGCTCGAAGACTTGATGAAAGTTTGCGCCGCAGTTGACGCTTTTGAAAGAGACACCGGCTTGAAAGGTCCGGCCGTTTTGCGCAAAGACTTTTTGTTTGACGTGAAAGACGTTGAAATTGCATACCGGGCTGGCGCAGATGCCGTGCTGCTGATTGCACGCATTCTTTCAGCACGAAAAATGCTTGCTATGGCAAAAAAAGCTGAAGAGCTGGGCATCAGCGTCTTAATTGAAATCCGCAAGGACAGCGACGTTAAGAAGCTTGAATATGTTATGCAGAATGTCAGCAGCAAAAACATTGTCTGCGGCGTAAACAGCCGTGACCTCAAGAATTTCACGATTGACATGCTTGTTCCTGCCGTAATGCTGGAACGTATACGCAAGATAAACGCTGATGCACGCGTTGTCTTTGAAAGCGGAATTCTTTCGCCGAATGCCGCGGCTTTTGCAGGCGGCTTGGGCTTTTCGGGCATTCTTTTGGGCGAAGCTGCCGCAAAGAACCCTGAAAAAGCCGGTGAATTCATAAAAGCTTTTGAAAGCACAAACCTTAACGCAAACGGAAAATTCTGGTTAGATTATGCTTCAAAGCTTGGGAAGAGAAATCATAAGCCTTTTGTGAAAATCTGCGGAAACACAAATGCTGAAGATGCGGTGCTTGCCGCAAGAAACTGCGCGGACATGCTCGGCTTTATCATCTGGCCAAAGTCAAAGCGCAACGTTTCTTGCGATAAAATCCGCGAAATAAGAGAAGCCATCAACAACCTCGCCGCAGAGCGACGAGGTATGTTGTTCTCAAAAGGAATTGCACTCAGGTTTAATACCCCTTGTTTCGACGCAGAGCGTCGGGGTATTAAACCTTCGGCACGAATAAAAGCTGCTGGCTTGAAGCTGCCACAATTGGTTGGCGTGATAGTTGAGCCTGAAAGTGAAGCCGCTTTAGAAGCATATAAGCTTGTGGGCGAGGGCGTGCTTGATGCAATTCAGGTGCATACGTTTGAAGCGGCAAAAGCTTTTCTGCAAAACAAAAAGCTTGCGGCACTTCCGCATTATTGCGCGGTGAACATTTCAGACGAAGCTGATATTGCCAAGCTTGATGAGCTTGCAAAACTTGGCGAGCCGCGCATTCTGGTTGATGCACATTCGGCAAGCACGCCGGGCGGCACAGGCAAGACGATAGACGAAGCGCTGCTTTCGGCTATTTCAAAAAAATACAGGTTGTGGATTGCGGGCGGCTTGAGCATAGGCAACATAAAGCATATAAAAAAGACGTTCAGACCTGAACTTGTAGATTTGGTTTCAAGCCTTGAAAAAGAGCCTGGAATCAAAGACGCAGAAAAATTGACAACCTTTTTGGAGAAAATGTGATGACACATTCAGATAACGGTTTTTTTAATAGATATGGCGGAAAATATGTAGCCGAAGTGCTGCGCCGCCCGCTTGATGAGCTTGAAACAGCTTTCAAAGAAGCAATGCAAGACGAAGCTTTTTTGAATGAACTGAAAACAATTCACCGCGATTATATAGGAAGAGAAACGCCGCTTTTGTATGCGGAAACTGCGACAAAGCTTTTAGGCGGCGCGCAGATTTACATCAAGCTTGAAGGCTTGGCAAACACCGGCGCACACAAGATTAACAACGCAATCGGGCAGTGCCTGCTTGCAAAGCGCATGGGCAAAAAGCGCATAATTGCAGAAACAGGCGCCGGTCAGCATGGCGTAGCGACAGCGGCGGCTTGCGCAAAGCTCGGGCTTGATTGCACTGTGTACATGGGCGAAGTTGACGTGCGCCGTCAGCAGCCGAATGTTTCCACAATGGAAATGTACGGCGCGAAAGTTCATGCTGTAACAAGCGGCAGCCGCACTTTAAAAGATGCCGTAAACGAAGCGATGCGCGACTGGGCTGCGAACCCCGATACAACGCATTATTGCCTCGGCTCGGCATTAGGACCTGCGCCTTTTCCTGATATTGTGCGCGAATTTCAGAGCGTTATCGGCCGTGAAGTTGAAAGGCAGGCTAAGGAGCGCGGCCTTGACGTTGCGGCTCTTGTTGCGTGTTGCGGCGGCGGTTCAAACTCAATCGGTTTTTTCAGCCCGTTCATCGACAAAAAAGAGCCGCGCCTTATTGCGGTTGAAGCTGGCGGCACCGGCCCGGGCGTGGGGCAGAATGCAAGCCGCATGACAGGCGATGCAAGCCGCGAAGGAATTATGCAAGGCTATAAATCGCGCTTCTTGCTTGACGAAGACGGCCAGTCTTTGCCCACAAGCTCAATTTCGGCCGGGCTTGATTATTGCGGCATCGGGCCACAGCTTGCGGCTCTTGGCAATTCTGGCCGCATAGAGTTTACTTCGGCTCTTGATAGAGAAGCTTTGGACGCTGTGACGTTCTTCGCCAAAAACGAAGGCGTGCTCTTTGCAATGGAAAGCGCGCACGCCGGAGCGGCGGCAATCAAGCTGGCACCGACCTTGCCGAAAGACAAGGCGATAATAATCAATATGTCTGGGCGCGGCGATAAAGATATCTTTATAACTTGCCCTGTTTTCCGCCCTGAAGAATGGAAGAAATTCTTAGTTTCTGAACTTGAGCGTCTGAATGAAAACAAAGACATTCATCAGGCGAAAATCATGAATTAATTTGATTTATATGGAAGAAATATGAGCAAAATAAAACTAATGTCACATCTTGTTGCCGGTTTTCCGACAGACGAACTTGCGCTTACGGCTGCCCGCGCCCTTGTTGCAGGCGGTGCAGATATTCTTGAGATTCAGCTTCCGTTCAGCGACCCAAGCGCAGACGGCCCTGCCATTCAGAGCGCATGCACTGAGGTTTTGGAGCGCCATTATAAGACGGCCGACGGCTTGCGCTTTATCGAAACAATTCACAAAGAGTTCCCAGAAGTTACGATTTACATTATGAGTTACGGCAGCTTGGTTTATACGCCGGGCGTGGCTGAATTCTGCAAGAAGGCGGCTGCCGCCGGTGTAAAGGGCATGATTGTGCCTGACCTGCCGTTTGACTTTGACGAAGGGCTTACGGCCGCTTGTAAAGCTAACGGCATGATAAATATTCCAGTTGCTGCGCCGAGCATGAGCGGAGAGCGACTGAAAAAGCTTGCTGAAGCTGGTTTTCCGTATATTTATGCTGCGCTTAGAACAGGCATAACCGGAACAGATACAACGATTAACGATGAAACAATCAGCTTTTTGAAGAAGGTAAGTGCCGGCGGTTCAAAGATTTACGGCGGTTTCGGTATCTCTAACGGCGCACAGTCAAAAGCGCTTGCTGATTCGGTTGATGCGGTCGTTGCAGGCTCTGTCTTTGTAAGGCTCATCGACAAAAACAGAGCAGACAAGCAGAAGCTCTTTGACGAAGTAAAAACCAAGACAGCCGAAATCACCGGTGCGTAAAAGCTCTTAAGTCTGGAGCTTTTCGCAGAAGCTTGTTCTACAAATATAAGACTATGCGGCGAAAAGTGTCTGTTTTTGCATAGCAAAAACAGACGGCTTATGTGCAGCGTGCTTTTTTATAGCTTTATCGTAGTTTCTCGTAAAATATGCACTGCGGCGAAAAGCACCGGTCGTCAGACATTTGTTTTTCCTGTTTTAACACATAAACGGAATTCTTGTGCTATAATCAAGTAGATGACAATTTCAAACATATTGATGTTATAATTCCCAAAAATAACCTTACTGAAATCACAGGCGTGTCTGACAGCGGATCAGTTTATAGGAGAGATAGAGGCATTTATGGATAAAGAATGGTCAGAAAAAAACAAGGAAATGCAGTCTCTGATTGCAAAGGAAAATACGTTTTCAGACGGAATAAAAGCTCTTATTGAATTGCGCAGCAACTTGTTTGAGCAGATAACAGCAATCGTGAATACATTTCCGGCGCAGGCTTTTTATCAGATGCCGTTTGGTTCTGGTGAAGGAAATCATTGTACAAGCCTTGCATGGTCGCTCTGGCATGTTTTCCGCATTGAAGATATTGTCGCACATACATTGATTTTACAGGACAAGCAGATTTTTGAAAACGGCTGGCAGACGAAGACTCAAAGCCCGGTTATTACAACCGGCAACGAGTTTGACGGCACAGCTGTGGCAGACTTTTCAAAGAAGCTGAACATCAAAGCACTTTATGAATACTGCAAGGCTGTTATGGATTCAACAAATACGCTTCTGGCGGGCTTGAAATTTTCAGATTTAAAGAAAGGGTTTTTGGCTGATGACCGGGAAAGACTTATTGCAGGCAAGTGTGTAAGCACAGACGAAAGTGCTTACTGGCTGATTGACTACTGGTGCGGAAAGAATATAAAAGGCTTGATACAAATGCCGTTTTCACGCCATTGGATAATGCATGTTGAGGCGATGAGGCGCATTAAAAACAAACTGTGTCAAAAAGCAAAAAAAGGCGTAGATCAAATTGCCTATTGCGGACTTTACTGTAAGCACTGCTTTTTAACTGAATGGTGCGGCTCGTGCAGAACGGTTTACAACACTTGTTCCTATGCAACTGAATCACCGGACGGCGTGTGCCCGAATACAGCCTGCTGCAAACAAAAGGGCATAGACGGCTGCTACGAATGTGAAGAGCTTTACAACTGTCACAAAGGTTTTTACGCCCTCGACGAAGAAACAAATGCAGTAAGAGTTCTTGGCCTGTTCATTCAGAAATACGGTAAAAAAGAATTTATGAAAGTCATGGATTTCATGCACCAGAATGAAAAATTCCAGAAGGTTCAGGATGTTCTCGGGTGCGACATCGGTGAAGGCTTGAAGCGCCTTGAAGACTGGAGAAAAAAAATGCTGAATAAGGATTGATTTTTATGAAATGGATTTTTTTTGATCTTGGTGCAACCTTAGTTGATGAAAGCGATGTATATAAAAGCCGGTGTGGCAGTCTTTCTCATGCCGAATTTAGTTCGGTATCTGCCCTGTATGCTTTGTCATACTGAACTTGTTCGCCGTCGGCGGTTTTCAGCTTATGCCTAAACCGAAATCTTGCTTGCTATAAAGCTCGATGTATTTTGTCAGATAATCATAGAAAATCTGAACGTGAATGTTGTCGCTGTTTACGTCGTACTTTTCGATTATGATGTCGCGTGAACATTCGGGCTTTTCAATCTTTTTCAGCAGAATGCGCCCTTGCTGTATGCCTAGTGAAGTAAATTTAGGCCAAAAGCCGATGCCCATGTTGTTGTTAATCATAAAGCGAACAACACCGGGATCATCGCTTTCAAAGACGGTGTTCGGCTTTACTCCTGCTTCTTTTAAGAAAGATGTACATATTTCACCGAAATTCTTCTTTTCTGAAAGTTGTACAAAATTCATGTCTGTAACTTCGCTAAGCATAATTGAGTCTTTGCCACGGAAGCGCGGAATATCTGGCACGGCAAGATAAATCGGTTCGGTGAATACGTTGAGGCTGTCTGTTTTGCGCTTTTTTGAGCGGTAGTGGCGCACAGTTGTAACAGAAATGTCAGAGATTTCTGATTGTTCATTTTGCAAAACCTCAAAATTAAGGTCTGGGTCTATTCTGTGGAATTCACGGATTGCATTTACAACGATGAACCAAGATGAAAAGACGTTTAGCCTTATAGTTGTTTTTTCATGCAGCTGCAAGTTTTTCATTCTTTCTGGCAGCGAATTGAGTGACTCGCATAAAGGCATTAACTCTTCATAGAGCATTTTGCCATAAGGGCTCAGCAAGATTGAGCGGCCGTGCGGCACGAAAAGCGGTACGCCGAGTTCGTTTTCCATGCGGTGAATCGCGTTTGTAACAGCAGGCTGGCTTACATGCAGCTTTTCGGCGCTGTTCCTTACATGCTGTTCTCTTGCGACTTCAAGAAAATATCGTAGCTGATAAAGTTCCATTCGTATATAATAACAAAAAAAATGAATTTTGAAAATTATTGATAAAACTTTTTTATCGGTTGGAGATATTGGAAGTTTTCAGTATTTCCTTGAGTAGCTGTTATAAATATAAGTGATATAAAGAAATATATTTGTTAAATAAATCTAATTAAAAGCCATAAAAAAGCATAATTGATAACTAAAAACATCACGAATCCATTAATAGCCTTTTCTTTTAATTGTTGCACACTGTATATTCCTGCTGTAAACTTTTATATACGCTAATTTTTTATCCATTCAGAATTACAGGGGTAATATTATATGGCAATGAAAGAACTAGACAGGTTTGACACCACTGCACGGCGCGGCGTAAGGCTTCAGACAAAACTTATCGGCCTCATCTTTGGTAGCATTCTGCTTTGTGCATTAATCGTGGCATTTGTGTCGCTTACAGTGTTTGATAAAAAGCTTATAGAGAACACACAGAATGAGCTGCGCTATACAGAGCATGGTGCGCGGAACGTTATGCAGGATTGGGTTTCAACTCTTGTTATGTGCTCAGATCTTCTTTCGAATACTCCGGCTGTAATGCAGACGGCTTCTAATTCAGGCGGCCGCGGAATGGATGTTTATCTGAAAAACAAAGTTGATACGTTTGATTTGGATTTTGTTGCTATCATAGATTCTAAGGGAATTGTTGCAGCGACAAGCGGTTACGGCCTTTCTGTGGGCAAGAATGTTTCTTCTATGAAGTGTGTGTCAGAAGCGCTGAAAGGCAAAGCTGTTCAGACTTTTGAAGGCGTAGGTTCAAGCGAATTTTCTGCACTTGCGGCAAGCCCTATAAAAGACAGCGGCAAAGTTGTTGGCTGTGTCATTTCGGGCTATAATTTGACTGACGGCTATTTTACAGAGCTTATGCAGAAAACTTACAATGTTGAAGCAACTGTATTCAAAGATTATGTGCGCATGGAATCGACTATACCGAATGTGACAGGCACTGTGCTTGACAATCAAATGATTGTTGACAAAGTTCTTGGCGGCGGTGAAACTTTTGAGGGCAAGAACATCATCAAGGGCAAGTCGTATTATTCGACCTATCAGCCGCTTTTAGACAGCGACGGCGCTATAAAGGGCATGATCTTTGTGGCAAAGGGCGTTGAGGTTGTAAACGCTGTAAAGATGACCACGCTGACTATTGTAATCCCGTTGGTTTCAGTGCTGATAATTCTGCTTATGATAGGCAGTTATTCGTTCATCCACTGGCTTATGTGGCGCATCTATAACGTTACCAATTTCTTAAAGGAACTTGAAACAGGCGAAGCTGACTTGACGAAGCGGTGCAAGCTCTTTATCCGCGATGAAATCGGTGACTTGATTATTCACTTTGACTTGTTCCTCGACAAGCTTCAGCAGATTATGCGCGATGTTCAGAATTCCAAAGGCAAGTTGAATGATTCTGGCACTCGCATGGTTCGCAGTGCCGAAGATACAGCTGGTGCGATTTCGCAGATTATTTCAAATATTGACGGCATTTCTTCTCAGATAGTCAGCCAGAGCGATAGCGTTTCGCAAACAGCAACGGCTGTTAACGACATTTCGCAGAACATAACAAGCATGGATTCTCTTGTTGAAAGCCAGTCTTCGGGCGTAGAAGATGCTTCTTCTGCCGTTGAAGAGATGATTGGCAATATTTCGTCTGTAAACACGTCTGTAGACAAAATGGCAGACTCTTTCCAGATGCTCGCTTCTGATGCCAGCACCGGCTTCGGCAAGCAGCAGGACGTAAACGAAAAGATTCAGCAGATTGAGAAGCAGTCTGAAATGCTTGTTGAAGCTAACGCGGTAATCTCGAACATTGCGGAACAGACGAATTTGCTCGCGATGAACGCCGCAATTGAAGCGGCTCACGCTGGCGAGGCCGGCAAAGGCTTTGCTGTTGTTGCTGATGAAATCCGAAAGCTTTCTGAAACTTCTACAACGCAGTCAAAGACTATCGGTGAGCAGCTGAACAAGATTAAAGACTCAATTATGCAGGTTGTAACCGCTTCAAGAGAATCTAGCGAAGCGTTCGCCTCTGTTTCTTCTAGAATCAAGGAAACTGATGAGCTTGTGCTTCATATTAAGTCTGCAATGCAAGAGCAGAACGCCGGTTCAAAGCTTATCGGCAATGCCCTTAGAAATATGAATGACAGCACTGTTGAAGTTCAGAAGGCTTCTAAGCAGATGTCTTCTCAGAATGAAAAAATCAAAAAAGAGATGTCTGCCTTGCAAGACATGACTGACAAAATGAAGCATAGCATGGAAACAATGTCGGCCGGTGCACAGCGTATCAACGAAACTGGCAGCGTTCTCGGCAGCATTTCATCTCAAATGACCGAAGCAATCGAGAAAATCGGTAGCCAAATAGACTTGTTTAAGGTCTAATACTTTTCGCATTAGATAAATCTACGTTTAAAGATTATTAAGCGAAAAGGGTCTGTTTTTGCAGCGCAAAAACAGACAACTGGTGTACAATGCCCATTTTTATAGTTTCATCGTGTTTTTCGCAACATATGCACTGTGGCGAAAAGTGTTTGTTTTTGCTTCACAAAAACAAACGGCTTGTGGGCAGCGTGCTTTTTTATAGCTTCATCGTAGTTTTTCGCAAAACATGCACTGCGGCGAAAAGTGCCGCTCTTGTGCACCGCTTATCAGAGCGTGCCCTGTGTACCATCTTTTAGAGTGCGCTATTGTGCACCATCCCGCAAGTTTTTGCGAAGCAAAAAAGTTGGCATTTCACAGATTTATCACATGTTTTTAGGTTAATCTGTCCATGTACAATCCGCCTGACAGTTTTCGCAAGAAAACTGTGCGGGGTTGCTAGATTAATCTGTATTGTAGATTAAGCTAACTTTGTACTAATCCCGCAAGTTTTTGCGAAGCAAAAAGTTGGCATTTCACAGATTTATCACATGTTTTTAGATTAATCTGTCCATGTACAATCCGCCTGACAGTTTTCGCAAGAAAACTGTGCGGGTTTGCTAGATTAATCTGTATTGTAGATTAAGCTAACTTTGTACTAATCCCGCAAGTTTTTGCGAAGCAAAAAAGTTGGCATTTCACAGATTTATCACATGTTTTTAGATTAATCCGTTGTGAAATGCGCAATGATTGACTTTTTATGCGGTTTTTTGTATAAAAGAGAATAAACCTTTTTAAGGTAAAATATATTTTGGGAGTTACCAAGTGGTTAAAATCAGACTTAAGAAGTTTGGATCAAAAGGCCGCCCTTTCTACCGCATCGTAGTTCAGGACGTCCGCAAACCTCGAGATGGTACTACAATCGAAGAAATCGGTGTATATCATCCAATCGAAAAAGAAGAAAATCAGATTGCTTTCAACGAAGAGAGAGCACGCTACTGGATTGGCGTTGGTGCACAGCCAACAGACACAGTCCGCAAGATTTTCAACAAGAAAAACTTTCACATCTAATAGTAGGGGAGTGTAGGGATGGAAAAAGACCTGGTTGAATACTTAGCCAAATCATTGGTCGATGATCCCGGGGCTGTCTCTGTGAACGAGGTTGAAGGTGAAAAGGGTGCGGTTCTCGAATTGAGAGTTGCACAAGCTGATATCGGTAAAGTAATCGGAAAATACGGCCGCATCGCCAAGGCGCTTCGGACTGTATTGAGTGCTTCTGCCGGAAAAACCGGAAAGCGTTATACGCTGGAAATCCTTGACTGATGGAGCAGCGCTCTGGTACATCAAATCAGCGGTTTGTTGTAGGGATTATCCGCCAGCCGCATGGACTAACGGGTAAGTTTAAGGTGGAAAGTACTTCAGGCGAATGTGAGCATTTTGCTCAGATGACGGAAGTTACTTTGCGGAACGGAGATACGGAAAAGCTTTTTGCCGTAGAAGCGGTTGAAGGCAATATTTCCAATCTGCTGATGAAATTAGCTGGCATAAACAGCCCCGAAGATGCTTCAAAGTATCGCAACTGGGAAATTGTTGTGCCGCGAGACAAGGCTTGTCCTTTAAAAGAGGGTGAGTACTATGTCGAAGATCTAAAACAATGCACGCTTATTTATAGCGGGCAAGACGGGTGTGCAGCGAAGACTGCGCCTATTGAAATAGGTACGATTACAAGCGTAACGGAAGGCGGAGCCGGTTACCTTTTGGAGGTTTCCTTATCCGAGAGCTTTGCCGGTTATGGCGGAAACAATGCAAAGACGAGGCTGATTCCTTTTAAGGATGAATTCATCGGAAGCATTGACATTGAACGCAAAACCGCACAGCTGATGCACCTCTGGATTCTGGAGTAGTCTATGAAATTCCATGTGCTGACCTTGTTCCCCGAAATTCCTAAGGCCTTTTTTGAAAGCTCAATAATGGCCAAGGCTGTTGAAAAGGGAATAATTGCCTACGACTTGGTGAATATCAGAGATTTTGCTTTTGATAAACATAAAACTTGTGACGATAACCCGTACGGGGGTGGGGCCGGAATGCTTATGCTGCCGGAAACCCTCGGAGCTGCGCTTGATTCTGTAGAATCTTGGAAGAAGCGCGTTGTTTATGTGACGCCTTCTGGCAAGCCGCTTACACAGAAGCTTGCGCAAGAATTGAGTCAGGAAACTGACCTTGTGCTTATCTGCGGAAGATACGAAGGTATCGACCAGCGGATTATTGATTCGCGCGTAGATGATGAAATCTCAATCGGAGATTATGTAATGTCATCTGGCGAGATTGCCGCTCTTGTGGTAATCGATACAGTATACCGCCTGATAGACGGTGTAATTTCAAGCGAATCTTTGGACGAGGAAAGCTATTCTGACGGGCTTCTGGAATATCCGCAATATACGCGGCCGGAAGTCTACAAAGGCATGCAAGTGCCCGAAGTGCTTTTGTCAGGCCATCACGAGAATATCCGTAAATGGCGCTTGAAACAGAGACTGGCAAAAACGCTTGCGGTAAGGCCGGATTTGATTGCGGCTGCACGGCAAGCCGGAACTCTTTCGAAAGAAGCAGAGTTAATGATTGGCGAGCTGACCGGTTTTGCGGTTGCCCAGCCAAAAAAGAAGCGCAAAAAACGCATTCTTGAAAAAACAGGAGACAAAGATGGACATAATTAAGACTATCGAAGCTGCTCAGACTAGAGATGACATTGCACCATTCAATGTTGGTGATACTGTAAAAGTATTTTTCAAAATCATTGAAGGCAAGACAGAACGCATTCAGGTTTATGAAGGCTTGGTTATCTGCTTCAAAGGTGCAGGCATTTCAAAGACTTTCACAGTACGCAAGAACTCTTACGGTGTAGGTGTTGAACGTGTTTTCCCGATCAACTCACCGCGCATCGCTAAGGTTGAGGTTGTTCGCCCTGGTAAAGTTCGCCGTGCCAAGCTCTATTACATCCGCGACAAGATCGGTAAAGATGCAAAAATCAAAGAGCTTATCACAAAAAAGGCTGACTAGTTTCAGCAGCTGCTGTGTGTGCAGAAAGGTTGCATAATGAGTAATATTCTTGCACACTCAGTTACGCACATTTCTTTAGATAAAGCCGCTCTTTCTTCAACAAATGCTTTGAAGGATGGCGGCTTTGTTTTTGTAAGGGTCTTGGGCGAAAAGCCCAACGGCAAAATGCTGGTCTCGTTTGCAGGCAGCGTCTTTGAAGCAGATTCTAAGCTTGCAGGCGGCCTGAAGCCGGGCGACTCTTTTAAGGCTCAGCTTAGAATTGCGAACGGCAACGTGAATCTCGTGCCTGTAAAGTCAGAAGCGGCAGAAGCTTTGCAGACAGCTGAAAACAGCCAGGCTTTGTTCGCTTCAATGTGCAACGCATTGGGGCTGTTGCCAGACGAAGTTTCGCTCAAGTTGCTTCAGTTTATGCGCGAAAACGGCGCTTATTTTACAAAAGATGAGCTGCAAGCGTTGCAGAAAAAAGCAAAAGCATCCGGTGCAAAATCTGCAAAAATGGCTGAAATCATGGCGTTTCTTAAGGCCAAAGGTATTGAGCCAAGCGATGAAGCTGTGAATGAGATTCTTGCAATTTTAGATGATGCCGGAAAGAAAAAATCAAAAAACATATCAGATGCTCAGTCAGAAAAAATGACCGGCTCTTTCTTGGATTTGCTTTACGCAAACCCGGAAGCGGTGCTGAAGGCGAAGAAAGGACTGCTCACATTGTCGAACCATCTTGGCGGCGAAAATTCGCATTGGATTGTTCTTCCTTTTGAGAAAGAAGCGGCCGGAACGGTGTGGAACGGCAACATAAGGATGCTTCTTGATAAATCAATTCATTCTGTCAAAAAGCTTTACATTAATGCTAAAAATAAAGAAAAGTCCTTGATTTTTGAATTTTTTCCGCCGAAAAATATGCATAGGGTATTTGAAATTCGTTATGCTGTCGAACCGGAAGTTTCAGAAAACGAGGTGGGGCGTTTTTCGAAGATTCTTGAGAACATTTTTGCTGCAGAGGGGCGCAGCCTTGAAATTGTTTATGACAAGAATCTTCTTGATGAATACTTCGTTGACAGCGGGCTGTTCATAAAAGGAGTGGATGAGGAAGCATGAGCAAAAAAATTGCGGTCGCGCTTTCTTACCCCGATGTGGCTGAAGCTCCTTTTATTGTCGCTAAAGGCAAAGGTGAATACGCCGAACGGATTATCGAAATAGCTGAAGAAAATTCTGTATATTTGGCAAAAGAAGATTTGACGGCAGAAATTCTTTCACTGTATGAAATCGGCGAATATATTCCGCCGGAAACTTACGAAGTTATTGCAGGAATTTTTGCATTTCTGCTCAGGATGCGTGATGAACAAAATTAATAGTGATTTGCTGGAGCTTGGTATGAAATTTTCAGCGCCGGTCTTTTTTGATGACGGAAAACACATGTTTCTGGCAGAAAAAAAGCCGATAAGAAAATTTCATCTTGAAACATTGCAGCGCTGGCACATTCCTTATGTAGTTACTTACGGCAAGCTGCTTCCAAAAGCCTCTATTGACCTTGACGAGCTTTTAGGTTCGCCGGAAGAGCTTGAGGAACTTGAAACAGAAGAAACAACTTCTTCGGGCGCGTTTGCAGTTCCACATAATGATGAAAGCGAACTGTCTGACGCTTATGTCGGCCCGATTGACGAGAACCCACTGTTCATAAGCTATTGCGAGCTTATTTCCGCGATGGGCATGATTATCGAGGCAATCCGCGCCGATTCTTCGGCTGATATTGTTCAGTATGTCGAAAGCCTCTCTGAGCAGCTTTACAGCCTTATCGAAAAGAACGCAAGCTTTGTTACCGGCTTTTTGCTGATGGGCGAGGTCAAGAAGCATGATTTTGCGCAGGCTGCCGTTGATTCGGCAATTCTGACATATCTGATTTCTAAGAAGCTTGGTATTTCGCCTAAAAAGATAAAGCTTTATGTAACAGGCGCGCTCGTTCATGACATCGGCATGTTCATTTTGCCTGAATCGCTGATTACCAAAAAAGCTTCTTTGTTGCCAGAAGAATTTTCAAAGCTGAAAATGCACACAATTGAGGGTGCAAGAATGGCAAGCTCTCTGCTTCATTGCCCGTCTGAAGTAACTGACATGATAAGCCAGCACCACGAGCATTGGAACGGCGAAGGCTACCCGCGCGGAATGAAGCAAGACGAAATAAGCACGGGCGCGGCAATTCTGGCTGTTACAGATGCATTTGAAGCGATGATTACAGAAAAGTCTTACAGAACTTCAATGCTCGGCTATGAAGCCATGAAAGTATTGATAAGCGACAACGGCAGGCATTTTTCGCCTGAAATTGTGCGCGCATTCATTCAATGCATGGGCGTTTACCCAATCGGTTCGCTTGTGCTGTTGAGCGATTCTTCAATCGGGCGCGTTGTGCAGGGCAATGATACATCGCCTTTGCGGCCTGATATAAGGCTTCTTGTTTCAGCTGAGGGCGAAAAATTCCAGAATAATACAGGCCCTGTCATCAAGCTTGAGAACATGCGCAATCTATTTATTGTGCGTGCCTTAGATGCAAAAGACTTGCATGGAAAGCTTGAATAACAAAAAGACAGGCAATGATGGAGAGGAACGCGCTGCAAAGTTTTTGCAGCACGCAGGTTATAGAGTTCTTGAGCGGAACTACCGTTCAAGATATGGCGAAGTGGATATAATTGTCTGCAAGGAAGATACCGTTGTTTTTGTTGAAGTCAAGACATGGCCGAGGGGCGACTTTTTCAGTCTTGCCCAGGCTGTTGACGGACGGAAGCAAAAAAGAATAATCAAAACGGCTAAACGTTTTCTTGCAGAACATCGACAATATAATGACTGCTATGTGCGCTTTGATTTGATTGCCCTTGATATGGCCGGGCAAGATGAGATATGCCACATAGAGAATGCTTTTTCGGAGACCTTATGAGTTCTGTATCAAAAAAAGCTGCTGCAAAAGCAGAACGTTCAGCGCGTGTCGCAGAATTACAGACAAAAATACACGATCCGGCTTATATAGACGGCGCAATTCAGCGTATTGCGCAAGTTTTGAGCAACAATCTCGTGATAGATAAAAAAATGACGCAAGGACAAAGTTTTTATGGCGCAAGATAATCATTACGGAAAGTCTTTTTCAGGCAGACATTCAGGCCAGAGCAAGAAAGGCGCCGGAAAAGAACATGGCCGTTACAATAATAAACGTGAAACTCATAAAAATAACGAACAGAAATCATTTAAGCCGAATTTGAAGGACGTACCTGTTGAATCACCGAAGCTTGATACGCCGAACTGCGCATATTGCGGCGAGCCTATCTACGATTTGCCCGCGGCAATGACTGACAGAGATACGCTTCAGCCTGTTCATTTTGACTGCGTTCTTAAAAAACTTAACGAATCAGAAAAGCTTGGCGAAAACGAGAAAATCACATACATCGGGCAGGGCAGATTCGGTGTTGTCTATTTTGAAAATCCGCATGACTTGCGCCGTTTCAAAATTCAGAGAATAATCGAATGGGAAGACCGCGAAAAGAAGGCAGATTGGCGCAACGAAGTTGCTTCAAAATTCAGCCAGACAAAATGAGAAAAGCAAATATTTGATGTAAAATTGCGATAAATGAAGAAAAAAAGGGCTGTCTGAATCAGGCAGCCACTTTTTTTGAAAGCTATACACTGAAAAATCAGGATGTGCCGGAAACCAGAATCGAACTGGCACGGCCGTTTGAATTGCCGAGGGATTTTAAGTCCCTTGTGTCTACCTATTCCACCATTCCGGCACGTCGAAAAGACTTATAGATATTATCAAAAAACAAAGGATTTGGTCAATATATGTTTACAGATACACACTGCCACTTAGGCATGATGCAGGAGCGTGGCATAAACTTAGTAGATTTTTTCAAAGAATATTATGACGAAGCAGAGAAGGGCGCACTGCTTGTTGATATAGGCACAAAATCTGACGATTTTCTTGAACGGATAAAGATTAAGCAGCTTGCAGAAGAAGGTACCGGTACAAGCAGATTTCTCTATTTTTCTGCTGGAATTTGGCCTGCAAAAGAAGATGTAATCAACCGCAAGAATGAGTGCGCCGTGCTTGAAGAAATCTTGAAAGAACATGCGCACAAAGATGTCTGTGCATTGGGTGAATGCGGCTTTGACAGGCGTGAAAATCCGGCGGAAGCTGGCAAGGCGCATCTTGCTGCAGAAGAAGAACTTTTTGAAATGCAAGTAGAGCTTGCAAAAAAGTATCGGCTGCCGCTTATAGTTCATTCGCGCGATGCTTTTGAAGAAACGCTAGGCGTGCTAAAAGAAGGCGGTCACGATAGGGTGGTAATTCACTGCTATTCTTATGACAAGCAGGCCGCAAAAGCTTTTCTTGATTTGGGCTGCTATATCTCTTTTTCGGGCACGGTGACATTCGGCAAAGGTGCTCAAAAAGAGCAGAATATCGAGCTAGTCAACTACATTCCGAAAGATTTGCTGCTGCTTGAAACAGACGCACCGTATCTTGCGCCTGTGCCTTTCCGCGGCAAAACTAACACGCCGCTGCTTATCAAGCATACTTATGAGTTTGCAGCTGCCGGCTTGAACATGACTGTTGACGCGCTTGCAAAGCTTGTAAATGAAAATGCAAATAGATTTTTTGCTTGCAATAATTGAGTGTTCATATGGTAACACTTAATTATTGGGCATTAAAATAATGTAAAAAGAGCAAAAAATCTCAAATTTTTCTAGTCTTTTTTGTAAAAACTGTGTATAATGATGTTATGGAATGCAGTGAATATACTAAGAAATGTTTAAAAGAACTATGCAAAGCATTGACTCTTATCGATTCGCCTGAATATATGCAGGAATTTCTTGAGTGTCTTCTGACAGAAGCAGAAGTTGTTGATATTGCGAACCGTTGGCTTTTGGTTCGTGAAATAGACAACGGCACTACACAACGTGAAATTGCTAAGAACTACAACATGAGTCTTTGTAAAATCACTCGTGGTTCTCGCGAACTGAAAAAAGAGGACAGCGCATTCAGAAAGGTTCTTGAAGATTTTAAAGCGTCTCAATCAGAGTAGAGTATTGTCTCTGAAAAAAGGCTGTCTGAAAAGAATGTTGCACTTTTCAGACAGCCTTTTCTGTTTTAAATTGTTTTGTCTTAAAGCTTTATCTTAAAATCTGAATCACTGCGGCCGGTCTGTTGAAGTTCTGTGCAACGTCGGCAGCCGTTTCGCCTTTGCGGTTCTTGGCATTTTTGTTTGCGCCGTATTGCGTCAGAACATTAAGCACATTTGCATCTGCGCATTGAGCAGCAAAATGCAGAACGCTGTTTCCGTTTGCATCAGTCTTATTTTTGTTTGCGTTCAGAATGTCTATAAGCACAGAAGGATTATCTGTTATAGAAGTTGTAACTGCATTTGCGCCTGTGGAATCAAGCACGAACACATCTGCGCCGCAATCAAGCAGATACTTAACAGCATCATTCATTCCGGCTGAAATTGCAAGCTGTACCGGTGTCTTGCCTGAAACGTTCTGCGCATTAATGTTGTAGCCGAGCTTTACAAGAAGCTCAAAAACAGATAAAGGCGCATTCTCAATTACGGCAATGTGCAGCGGATTGTTCTTGCTTGCGTCTGTAATATTGCGGTTTGTTCCCAACGCTGTCTGAATAAGCTTATTGTCTTTTCTGATGATGATGCCGAACGGTGTCTTGCCGTGCAAATCTGTAGAAAGAGGACTTACACCAGTCTTCTGAATCAATGCAATAAGCTCTTCAATTTCAGTTGTTGCCGCCTCGTGGAAAGCGTTTCTTCCATATACATCAACGATTGTCGGGTCTGCGCCTTTCTGCAGCAGCATAGAAGCCGCAACCGGGTTCTTGCACTGAATTGCGTCCATCAGCACGCTCTTGCCTGTAACGTCTTGAGAGTTGATGTTTGCACCCTTCGCGATGAGCTGCTTCATAATTTCTATGCGGTTCTGACGCGCGGCTTCTGCAAGCGGTGTCTTGCCAGACTGGTTCTTTATGTCAACGTCATAGCCAGATGCAAGCAGCTTGGCGCAGCTTTTTTCTGCAGCCCATCTTACGCAAGCGTGCAATGCCGTGTTACCTTGATTATCTGTAATGTTCTTGATTGCGCCGGCCTTTATAAGCTGCTGAACGCCCTGATAGTTGTCAGATTTTGTCGCGCTAAAAAGCGGTGTCTCGCCGTAGCAGTTTGCAACGTCAACAGCAATACCCGCATCAAGAAGGTAGCGCACGCTTCCGGCTGTTGCCTTACGCTCAAGCGCAATATGAAGCGGTGTGTTGCCATAAGCGTCTGTCACTTTCAGATTTGAAGCATTGACAAGAATCTTCAAGATGTTGCCGTCTCTAAGGCATTTTGTCAAAGGCGATTCACCGCTTATGTCTGCTGCAAAAATATCTGCGCCGTGTGTTGAATAAATCTTGATATGCTCAACATTCTTTGAAGAAACAGCCTGTGCAAGCGGTGTGAGACCTTTTTTGTTGAAGCAATTAACCCTTGCACCGGCATTAATCAGCCTGATAACAAGGCTGCTGGACATGTTGCCCATCGTAACAATATGCAGCGCGTTGTCGCCAAATATGTCTTGAGCTGAAACGTCTGCCTTGTTTTCGAGCAGGAGCGTATAAATTTCGCCTTGAGCTTCTTTCGGCGCTGTTATGAGTAGCGGTGTCTTAAGCGTTGCGTCGCAAGCATTTACGTTTGCGCCTTTTTCAATGAGCAGCTTCGCATGGTTCACTCTGCCGTAGCGTACTGCAAGATGCAGCGGTGTTGCGCCAGAAATGTCCTGCGCATCAAGAAGCGAGCCGCAAGAAATGAGATAATCTGCTATGCCATAGTGGTTTCTTACGACGGCAAGGTGAAGCGCAGTCTGGTTGTCTTCAAATGTCTGGCGTGCGTTTCTTGTCTTTACGGTGTTCTCAAAATATTCAAAGTCGCCCTTGATTGGCGAAACGCCTGCAAGAATGAGCGCGGCCGCAAGTGCTGCGCTTGTCGGGCTTTCTGTGTTGGTATATGCAAGTGCGAGCGGGGTCAAGCCGTTGTTGTCTCTAATGTCGAGGTTGAGATCTCTTTCGATGCAATAAGCTGTGCCGTCAATGTCGTCGTTCTTTATAAAATAGTGAACGATGTTCTGGCCTTTGATGTCACGGACTTCTCCGACTGGCTGAATGATGAACACAGGGTAAAAGCTTTTGTCTTGTTCAATTCCGGCTGCAAAAGCCATTTTGCCTTCTGAGTTTCTGGCAAAATAATCTGCGCCGCCGTCAACAAGAGCTTGCGCAGCATTTGCTGAATAATAGCGGATTGCTGTGAAAGCAGGTGTGTCGCCGAGGTAGTTTTTCTGCTCGGTATCTGCGCCGCGCTCTATAAGCCATGTAACAAGCTCTGCATTGTTTGCCATTGCGGCTGCATGAAGCGAGCTGTAACCTTTTGAATCAGCTTGATTGTATGATTTTGTGCGGTCAAGCTCGCTCTTGGCTTCTGCAATCTTTCCGTCAAGAATCAGGTTGATAACGTTCCAGTCGCTTACATATTTTTCGCCATTATATTTGTTTGTGCTCTGTGCTGTGCTTGAGTTTGCCTGGCTGCTGCTTTGTGCAGGCTTTGTCTGTGTGTATGAGCTGCCCCCATTCTGGCTTGAACTGCTTGAGTTTGCACTTGAAGCAGAGCTGCTCTGGTTTGCAGTTGAGTTTTGCTTGCCAGCACCTTGATTATCAGCTTTTGCGGTTGCAGAAGATGTGCTTGTTGACGATGTTGCAGCTGAAGATGAATTTGCAGCAGTGCTTGAACTGCTGTCATCTTCATAGAAAAAGTCGTCTTCGTCATCTTCGTAGACAAAATCATCGTCAGAGCTGCTAATCTGTGTGTTTGTGTATGATATAGGCTCTGTGTCAGTGTTTTTTGCAAGCGGATCGTTCTGCAATGTCGGAACAGGATGGCTGTCGTCTTCTTTTGGTGGTGGCGGCGGTGCAGGCTCTTCCGGCTGTTTCTCAGGTACATCGCCAATGCCGATAATTCCGCTGGCAATAAATGCGGCTACAGTTGGCGAAAGCACGCCCGCAATTGCGGCAGATACGCAAGAAGAGAACATTGTAATAATCAGCATTGAACCGATAACTATTGTAAAAATCCGTCTTTTTTTCATTTATAAAATCCTTGTTTGTGGGTAGCTTTCAGTTAAAATTTACATGTCGCTTTACACAGAAACCGCTGTTTGCTGTTTAGTGTATAATACGCCCCTTTCGTTTTATATCGGCTGAAAAGCTGAATGTCTTTAGAAAAATGCGTCGGAACGAAGTTAACGAATGTCGATGTGTCCTTGCCCGGCTTGCTCGAAGCTTCGCTGCGAATGACCGGGCAATCTTGCTCAAAAGATTGTCGGGTCGCGCCCGACAATGACAAATTCATTTCGAATAAATAAAAACAAATAAATAATGTGGAAACTTGCATGAAATTGTTGTATGCTCTTGTTGAGGTGTTGCTTTGAACGATGAACTGAATGAAATTGCTGACCAGATTGAAAAAGAAAACAATGGCAGCCAGAGTGAAAATCTTGAAAAGAAAGACATTTTTGACAAACTGATGCACCTGCCGGTGCTGAATATATTTGAGCCTTTTTACAAAAAGTATAAAGAAGCCCTGCTTTATTTATTCTTTGGCGGCACGGCATTTTTTCTGAACATATTCCTTTTTGCCGCCATAGACAAATGCTTTCATATAAATGAGCTTGTGAACAACATAATCTGCTGGATTGTCTGCGTGCTTTATCAGTATTTTACCAACAGAACGTGGGTCTTTGACGGGCATGTTGACACGCTCGGCGAATTCTTCAAGCAGCTTATCGGCTTCTTTGGCGGCAGGCTGTTCACGCTTCTTGTGGAAGAGCTGATAATTGCGGTCTTTATTACATGGCTCGGCTTCAACACAATGGTTGTCAAGCTCGTCGCGCAAGTCGTCGTAATCGTGCTGAATTATGTAATCAGCAAGCTGATAGTGTTTAAGAAGAAATAAAAATATGCGTAGTCCGGGCACCGACCGCTATGAAAAATGTGTAGCTTCTAAAAAAATTGAAGTGACAGCTTAAGTGCCTGACTATTAAGGTGCGGATGGGGCTGTCTAAAAAGATTTGTCATGCTGAACTTGGTTCAGCATCTGCGCTATATTATAGTAAAGAGATTCCGAAATGAATTCGGAATGACGCTATGCAACGAACTTATTAGACAGCCCCATCTTTTTGCTTTGCAGGCTGATTCGTGCGGAGGGTTTCATACCCCGACTCTTGGGGCGAAAAAGGGGTATGAAATCCGACTGCAATACCTTATGAGAACAACGAACCCCGATGCTTGCATCGGGATTCGTTGATTTTGAAGTTCAAGACCGGCGGATTTTGTCTTCTTTATCGACGGTCTAAAGCTTCTTGACCGTCGTGCAAGATCTTCTTGGCCGGCGGTCTAGAGCTTCTTGACCGACGTGTAAGCTCTTCATGGCCGGCGGGCAAACTCTTCAAGAGCGTCGTGAAAAGTTTTAAATACAGTTGCCTTAACATGTTTAACAGAGGAGAAAATGTTTTTGCTGATTATGATTCTGTATGGAAAGGTTATACAAAACATGAAGGCAAAAACGGCGGCTGGTATGATTTATAGGCTTGTCAGAAAAACTGTGTAAATAACATTTTCTCAATTTAACGGAATCCGTCCTGCAAAAGGAATAGCGAACTGATTGATGGCCTTAACCCAGTTCTTGATCGGCATAGACACAACATCCGGGGCTTTTTCATTTTATGTTGTCCAATATCTTATAAAGAATTACTACGCTTATCACCATTGAAACAACCGCAAAAAGCTCAACGCAGCCGACGAAGACGAAAAGATTCTTGCAAAGGTTGACGGCATCGACATAAAGAACAAGAAAATCCCTTTCACAGAAGCAATCGACTTTCTCAAAAGCAAAGTTCCCATGACAAAAGACGAATGGGCTGCGCTCAACAGGAAATTGCAGTTCCGCGCGTTCACAATGGCAAAGCTCGGCACTGCCACCGAGATAGAAACCGCAAAGCAGATTCTTGCAGATGCCGTTGAGAAAGGCGAAACCTATGCGGAAAGCTGGCAGACGCTCAAAGATTCTCTCGGCGGCAATCCGGCTTTCAAGCCCGGCTACTGGGAAACAGTCTTCCGCACGAACACGCAGAGCGCGTACATGGCAGGAAAGCTCCAGAAATACGAAGGAACAGGCGCGGTAGCCTATCAGCTTCTCGTCATCGAAGACGAACGCACAAGCAAAATCTGCCGCCATCTGCTCACGGAATCAGGCTACGGCGTTGCGCTGCCGGTCGGACACCGCTTCTGGCAGAAATACGGCTTTCCGCCGTACCACTTCAACTGCCGCACGTCCGTCAACCCGATTTACAGCTCACAGGTCGCCAAGACAGGCTACATAGTTGAAGACATTCCTATGAAACATTTTACCAAATTTAAACCGCAAGATGGTTTCGGCGGCAACCCGCTTGACCGCGGCAACTGGTGGATGATGACACCAAGCCAGATGGAACAGGCAATTAAATACGGTTGCCTTAACAGGTTCAATCGCGAAGAAAATATTTTTGCAGATTATGACAAGGTTTGGAAAGGTTATACTCGTTACAAAGGGGAAAATGGCGGTTGGTATGATTTATACAAGAATCCGCCGGATGATTGGGAAACAAAAAATAGACCTGTAGTAGAAATCTTGGTTAAAAATGGACACAAAATTAAGATTATTCCAAAAATAGAAAACATAAAAGCAAAATACAAAGTTAAATGGTCTAATCCCGACATTATAATTGACGGTCTTTTATCAGATATAAAAGAGCCTACGAAGCCTGATTCATCAGGAATTCTTTCAAGATTAAACAGTGCCAGAAAACAAGGATTGTTTAATGCTGTTTTAATGATTACTGATACAATGACAGAAACAGAAATATTAAAAGGAATAAAAAGATTTGAAGGTTCTGATTTTACGTCAAAGATGAATATAATTTGGATATATAAAGGTAATATAAACTATTACAAGATTTAAAAAAATACGGAGCAAATTTTTTTGCTCCGTAATATGTGATCGAAACCGAACCCGCTCTCTTTCAGCGGGGCATCCCAACCTATATTTTAACTATACCACATTCCCCCAAAAAAGCAAGCCCCAGACACAACGTCCGGGGCTTTTTTTTATGCTCAAAAATGTAGACAGCTTCCGCCGAAAACGATATATCTTTGTAAGAAAAATCCGCAAAATTCCGAAATATGTGATATACTGAAATGAGAGGAGGCTATCTATGAGTGTTAATATAAAAGAATTACAGAAAGAGATGAAATCTCTGGGTATCTTGAATATTGAAGCTGACGGCGAGCTTTCCCCTGAACTGTTGAAAGATGCTGTTGATGCAGTAAAGGAAACAAACCTCGACTTCAAAGACCTTGCAGAAAAATAAATGGAAAGTTTGAGGAAGTAATAGATTGCAAGGAAAAACTTAAGATAATGAGTGCAGCTCGTAAGCTAAAATCTGCTTAAGCTCA
>LVBI01000041.1 GCA_001603145.1 Spirochaetales bacterium Spiro_07
TACTCGCAAGCGGGTTCTTTTCTCCCCTAAAACCCCTCTTTTTTCCAGCAGCGTTTAGGGGACACCCCTAAAAATCTCGTGATTAATCTACATTTTAAGTTTAGCTTCGCGGGAATGATTATTTAAAATGTCATTGCAGGGCTTGACCCGGTAATGTGGTTAGCCGCCTTCGCTTGGAGTGAGCGAACCACAAAATAAGGTTTGCTACTTTCAGCAAGAAGTGAAGAACCTTATGATAAGGTTTGCTACTTTCAGTGGAAAGCAAAGAATCTTATAATGAAGATTGCCCGGTCGGGCCGGGTAATGACACGTCGCATAAAGGCATTGGGATAGATGCACAAATGCGGGAGGGTGCGGAGCAGGGTTCAAAAACACTCTGTTTGTTGTGTCGCGTAGCGACATGTATATAGTTTCCATACAACAAACAGCGTGTAGCGCGATATCGCGCGGTTTTGAACCCTGTGACGTGCCCGATAGCATATGTACAACGGCTCATCTTTTTGGGCAAGATTCATAACCGAGTTTGCTTTACAAATATCGCAGTGTCAAGCATGGAAATGACACCAAATATTGAACCCTGCTCCGCAACCGGAAGCCGCTTTGGAAGTAAAAGCTCCTCTGCCGGTTTTGCAAGATACAGCTGATTCTGTAGATAACGCTACTGCAAAACGCTGGTGATGACGGCGTGGCGTTCGGTCTTGATAAAGCGGTTGAAGACAAGCACGAATGTGGCGGCGGCACAGAAACAGATGAACACGCCGCCAATAAGGGTTGCTTCTGTTATAGGCTTAACCCTTCCGGCAAGTGCACAAACTTTTGGCGTGAGGATGTAGCCGGCAATGGCGGCTACAAGCGGCAGGCAGAGCGAGAAAAGCGCCTGCACGCCCTGCTTTACAGGCGATGCGCTTATCTTGACGATTGCGCCTTGATAGACCGGCAGGTTGTTCACGTTGCGCACCGTAAACGGGCGGCCCTGCTTTGTGCATGTTGAATTCTTGCAGCCGATGCATGCGTCTGTAATAAGCGGCACAACCTGAACGGTGCTGCCGTTAATTGCAATAACTTTCGCCATGTCTCTCATTGCAAGCCTCCGTTTCAGTCTTTGAAAAGCGGTTCTCTAAGCCGCGCAATGTCTTTTGCCGTGCCGTCGTCTTTTAAGGTGAAAATTACGCCTTGAAGTTCCGGCATTGTTTCTTTTGTGGGCTCTTCGCCCCGTGTCCAGTTCGGAATTCCTGTAAGATATTCGTTTATGGCGGCGTCTTTGCTGCAGCCGCCCACCGAATTGATGCAGCCGCTTCTGCCGGCGTCTGTAATTGCAGCCGTGCCTTTTGGCATAATGCGCTCGTCGGCAGTCTGAACGCGCCCGTGTGAACCAATTACTGCGCTCACAAGACCGTCTGCATAAAAGGCGAAAGTCTTTTTTTCGGCGGTGGTCGTCGCATGAAAATCGATGATGATGCTTTCTGTGTCTTTCTTGAGCCGTTCAAGCAGAAAGGGCAGCTGCACAAACGGATTGTCCGCATGAATGCGCATAAAGCCTGTGTAACCTAAAATCGAGACAACCGTAATTTTTCTGCCGTTTACTGTGCATGTTTTCCAGCTCCGTCCGGGGCTGTCGTGCGGAAAATTTGCGGGGCGCAGCACATAATGCATTTCAGAAAAATCATCTACAAGGTCTTTCTTATAATAGATTTTGTCGCCGCCTGTAAGCACGTCAATGCCGAGCTTATGCAGATAGCCTGCATGGTTTTTGCCGATGCCCGTGCCGTTTGTCGCGCCGTTTATGTTGCCGATTACCAAATCTATTGAATGTTCTTTCCGTATTGACGGCAAAAGCTGCTTCACGCACTGAATGCCTGCTTTTCCGACAATTTCTGCTATGTATAAAACGCGAATATCCAAAATAATTCCTTAGTTACGCGGTTGCGTAAGATTTTTCAGCTGCTCGTTGCAGATTGCAGCTCCTTTCGTGTTGCCCAGTTCCGTGTATGTGTCGCGCAAGTTATAAAGCGCATCATAATAATGCGGGAAAATCGTGATTGCTTCTTCGAATGCTTCGCAGGCGTCTTCGTATTCGCCGCGCGAAAAGAGCAGCACGCCCAGGTTGTTCCACAAATGAGCGTCGTCTTGCGAAATTTCAAGAGCCGCCATGTAATAGCCGTAAGCGTCATCATATTCTTGCAGTGAATAGCAGATTAAGCCGAGCGTCTCAAAAATGTCGGCATCTTCGCCGTTGATTGAGGCTGCTTTCTTAAGAGCCTGCTTGGCAAATTCAAGGTCGCCCGAATTGCGGTAGATTACGCCGAGGTTGAACCACAAGAGATAGTTGTCTCTGTCTATTGACAACGCGCGTTTGAGACATGCAACTGCTTCAATATATGAACCGCTCGTGGCAAGCTCAATTGCCTGGCTGTTCAATGCTTCAGAATTTTCCTGCATAACGTTTCCTAGTTCTTTTTCACCATTGACCTGAAAAGCTCCGCTATGAGCGCGGCGGCTTCTTTGCCTGCGTAAGCTTTTTCAATCGAGCTTATAGATTTTTCGATAAGCTCCGCGCTGTAAAGCTTGGCCTTGCTGACCGCGCCGCTTTCGGTGAGCAGCTTGATGCAGCTTTCAACGGCCGGCGAATCGATGCCGCCTTTGCGTGCTTCTGTAAAACAGTTTTTGATTTTCTGCAAATCTTCTGGGTGCTCTTCAAGATGAAAGATTACCGGCAAGCTCTTCTTGCCTTCAACGATGTCGTCGCCGCGCTTCTTGCCGGGGTTGCCTGTCGAAAGGTTGATTACATCGTCAAGCACTTGAAAGCCTACGCCGATGTCGGCGGCTGTTGCACCAAGCGTTTCGCTCTGCGCCGCCGAAGCGCCTGCAATAAGGCTGCCTGTCTTTGCCGCAAGGCAGGCGAGCGTGCCGGTCTTGCAGCGCACCATAGCTTCATATTCGTTTCTGGTCGGAATATAATCGTTGTTTCTGTGCCATGCAATGTCCATAGCCTGGCCGAGATGAAGGCGGCGCAATTCTGCGCTTACAGTGCGGTAAAGCTCAAGCTTGAGAGAATCGCTTATAGTAAGGCCTTCGATTGCGGCAAAGGCTGTAAAGTAAAGCCAAGAACCAGCGTTCAAAGCCGTATCAAGGCCATAAGTCAAGTGCGCCGCCGGTTTGCCGCGCCGCATGTCGGCAGAATCTTCGATGTCGTCGTGTATAAGGCTTGCGGTGTGTACAAATTCCACAAGTGGCACAGACTCGTATGCGGCTTGCATTTCAGCTGAAGAGACGTCTGCAAAAAGTTCTGCGCAAAGCACAAGCAGAAGCGGCCGCCAGCGTTTGCCGCCGAGCAAGAGCAGTTCACGGCATGGCTCAAGCAGCGGCTTTATATGTTCCGCCGTAACAGCTTCTGGCAGCTTGAGAAAAAGGCGTTCTTCTAAAGCTTTGTCAAAAAGTTCCGGCAGATTTTTATTGAGAACAACTTCAATTTTTTCGAGTCTTTGTGTATACTTATTCATCAGCTTAGTTTATCACATTTAATCATCTTGCAAAAGACATGAAGTGCAGGAGCGCATAGGAAAAATTATGGCGACAAACAGTTATCAGAAGCCTGATTTTTGGTCACAGAAAGCATTTAAAGAAGGGTATCCGGCCCGGTCAGTTTATAAACTTCAGGAGATAGACAAAAAATTCGGCTTCATCAAAAAAAACAGCCGCGTGCTCGATTTGGGCGCTTCGCCGGGCAGCTGGACTGTGTTTGTGCTGCGTCAGCTTGACGGTTCGGGGCATGTCACTTCGATTGACTTGAATCCTTTGTCAAAAAATGTAAAAAGTTCCAATTTAACGTTCATACAAGGCGATCTTTATTCCGAAGAAATAAGAAGTGCTGCATCGGCTTTAGGGCCGTATAATCTTGTGATTTGTGATGCAGCGCCACCTACAACCGGAAACAGGGTGATTGACACAGCCCGTTCCAGCGGCTTGGTTGAGCTTGCCATTTATTATGCAGAGACAATGCTTCAACCGGGCGGCAACTTTGCTGTAAAAATCTTTCAGGGCGGCGACCAGCAGATGCTTCTGCGGAAGATGCGCGAAATTTTTACGGAAGCCAAAGGCTTCAAGCCCGCGGCGTGCCGTTCAGAATCATTTGAAACATATTTGATTGGTCTGAACAAAAAAGCATAAGAATTAAAGTTGAAGCAAAAGGAATTTTAAGGATATATATCTTATGGAAAAGAAAAAACGCCTGTATTTTTTGATTGTGCCTGCTGTATGTATTTATATTGCCGCTATCACTTTTGTAATAATCGGCTCTGCTTCAAGAAACCCTGTTGAGCCAAGAAAGCTCACAAAGCCTGCCATCAGCACCTTTGCTGAAGAGACCGCACCGTCTTCGGCTGCTTCTGAAGTTATCGTGGCAGAAGCTGAAATTGCCGCCGACACAGAAAAGGCTGAAAAGGCAGAATCTATAGAAATTGACATATCTGCTGCAGCTGAAACTGCCGCAATTGAAACTGAAACTGCTGTGGCAACCTCAACAGAAGTTGCCGCCAAGCCTGCAAAAGATGCTGAAAACATTTCGGCGGCTCCGGCCGGGCTTAACGGCATGGGCGGCGCAGATGTAACGCCGCAGCCTGAGATGGGCATCGAAGTGCCTGAACTGTACTATACAGTTTACCGCATAAAACCCGGCGACATGATAAGCACGCTCGCCGAAGACAATCACATCACACAAGACACGCTTATCAGTGTAAACAACATCAAGCAGTCAAGAACAATTCAGATTGGTCAGTATATCCGCATTCCGTCTATGGCAGGAATTGTCTACACAACAAAAGACGGAACAGAAACGCCGGAATCTATCGCCGAAAAATACAAGGTTTCTGCCGCAAAAGTTGCGCAGGTAAACCAGACAGAGCTTGGCACAGTTTTTGGTGCAGGCACAACGCTTTTTGTGCCAGACGCAGAGCTTGACTGGATTACAAGACAGGAAATCAACGGCGACTTGTTCACGCGCCCGCTTAGAAGAAGCTACTACATTTCTTCGCGCTTCAGCTGGCGTGTAAACCCGTTTACAGGCAGACGCACATTTCATAACGGCATAGACATGGCAGCGCCGCAAGGCACACCGATTTATGCAGCACTTGGCGGAACTGTAGTTGCTACAGGCTGGGACAATGTGTACGGAAAGTATGTAACAGTTGCGCATCACTCTGGCTACAAGACTTTGTACGGTCACATGAGCAAGATTACCACAAAGAAAGGCGCGCACGTAACAACGGCCACAAAACTCGGCGAAGTAGGTTCGACGGGTCAGAGTACAGGCCCGCACCTTCATTTTACGGTTTACAAAAACGGTTCGCCGATAAATCCGGCAAACGTCTGGAATTAAGCTTAAGGTTCAATTTCGAGTTTCAAAAATGTCATTATCGGGCTTGACCCGATAATCTTTTGTGCAAATCAAATAACGGATTGCCTGTCATTTGCAACGAGGTTTCAAGCGAGCACGGCAATGACACATGTGCGCCGGTTGTGCAAGTCTTATGCGGTTTGTCTTGTTTGGGCGCAAATGCCGGCTGTGCAAGGCCGCGCGTCAGCTCAAGTGTTCCGCAAGCGGCTTTATGTTTTCCACTTTCTTTACAAAAAAATCTAAGTTGCTGAATATGAAAAGCGCGCAATAAAGCGCTATGCTCATGCCGAAAACCGAATAAACGGCCACCGCCATTCCGTCTGAAATAATAGGAACGGCATCAAGCAGCGCAAAGCTGAGAAACGCAAGAATAAGGCAGATGCCGGCTACAACCCACTTTGAAAGGCTTACCGGGCAAATGCTTTGCGGGTCAAAATTCGGGTCAATGCTCTTCATTGTGCGCACAAGGCTTTCGTCTGAAAATGGCACAGGAATAAAGAGCGGCTCTGCAACTTTTTTTTCGGCAAGCGCCATCAGCCTGACCTGTGTGCGGCATTTCTTGCAGCACAGAAGGTGAAAGCTAAGCTCAAGCGGCAACGCCTGCCGTTTGTCCAGCATCAAGAATTGGTTCATGTATTTTTCGCATTTATCGCTTTTATTGAATTGCTCCATCTTCTTCGTCCTTCTTTTTCAGGCAAGCTGCTCCGAAAGCTTGTCTTTCAGTAATTTTTTTGCTCTGAAAACATGCGATTTTATCGTGTTCACAGGCAAATCTGTTATTACGCTTATTTCGTTGTAGCTCATGTCGTAATAGAAGTAAAAAACGATGCACATGCTGAATTTTTCAGGCAGTTCCGAGATTGATTCTCTTATTGTTTGGGCTGTCATTTCTCTAAGATGCTTTTCTTCCGGGTCTGTGGTTGTATCAAGAATTTCAAAATTTTCCGGGAATGACAAAAACTCTTTTCGGCGGTTTATCGTGTTTACGGCCGTGTTGTATGCAATGCGCATAAGCCATGTGGAAAACTGCGAGTCGCCCTTGAAGCTGTTCAACCCTGTAAAGACCTTGATGAAAACTTCTTGGATAAAATCGTCGCAGTCTGTGTCATTCTTAAAGAAGCGCATGCCGAAAAACCTAAGCCGCCGCTCGTATTTGCTCACAAGCTTGGCGAATGCGCGCGAATCCCCGTTGCTTGCGGCTTTTATAAGCGCAAGCTCAACTGCATCAGCAATTTGAGAGTGGAAACTGGCGACACGGCTTAAGATTGACAAAGCAGGCTCTTGTTATGACAACCTGTTATAGATTAACAGACCGACGCCGAGCGCCAAAGGAAGCAGCCCGCCCAACAATGAATAAGAAAAGCCGTCTATCAGACAGAAAAGCACCGACAGCACAAGCCCTACAGAGCAGAGCAGAAGCCCTGCAATCAAAGCAAAATTTTTTAAGTTTATGCTTTGCGGCTTATAAGTTCCGTTTTTCAGCTGAAACATTATCTGCCTGTGATGCCACAGCAGATAAAAGAAAACGACAATTCCACCAATTACAATTCCAACAATTGGAATAAGGGCCACGATAACTTGAGCGGCCGGTTCAGTTATTGAATTCATAAGTTTTTCCTTTCAAGAAATCAGACACTTTTTTTAATAAAAGGTTGCATACTGCCGCTGCCGGCCTTAGCCTTGCGAGGCTGGCACGAACGAAATTTGCAACTCCGGAAAGTGGCTGCTTATCAGCGCAAGGTCGCTTGCTTCAAAGCTTACGCTCGGCAAGCTTGTTTCAGTTTCAATAAAGAGAATGAATTCCTTTTTTTCGATGCCGAGCTTTTCTTCGCCTTTTTCCGTTATTTTTTGATAATACTGAATTATGTCTGAAATTGCTTTTCTAGAATTATTGCCTGGGTAAACGTCGATGACGGCGCGGCCTAACGTTCTGTAGCGGCTGAACCTCTGATCCCAGTCGCCCTTTTCGTCAGACTGGCTGAAAAAGCACAGCTCGCTACGGTTGTTATAGCTCCATTCACGCGGCTTGATGTTTTCGCCGTAGAGAATAATTTGTGGATGAAACTTTATCGACATGACCACCCTCCTTGGCAGTGCTAGTTCAAGAAAATATAATCTTCAAAATAAAGTACGTCGATTTTTCCAAGCATAAGCTCGGCGTTGAGCTTTTCTATAAGTTCCTGCTTCACTTTTGCGTCGCCCATCTTGAGAAGCTCATCTTTTGAGTGCAGTGCAAAATAATCGAGGAACACGCTTCTGAGCTTGCGCTTTTTCTGCACAAGCTCTTCAAAAAATGCGTCATCTGCTGTAGGAAAAGTGAAGAACGGCGTAACGACCAGCGAAACAGGTGGAACGTCTGCTGTAATTGCGCGGAGCTTTCCGATGTCTTTGTAAACAGTGTTTTTTGTTCCCGCTTTTTTTTCGACTTTTACAGGCTTTGGGTCTATCTTGCGCAGTCCTGCACCGATTCTTTCCGGATGAGAAGTCATGACCCAAGCGGTAACAAAGACAGAACTTATAATAAGAAAAGCGCACAAAGATAATAAGACTTTTTGAAATGCTGTAAAGCGTAGCTGAAAAAAATGCCGTTTCATGACAATTATTTTAACAGATGAATGATATAATTGAAAGTAGAAAAAATTTAAAATTGTTAATTTGTCACAAAAAGCACATTTTCTGCTGAATTTTGCGCTTTTCTACGCCTGTCTGAACCGTCTGATGCGGCGGCCAGACAAAATCTGAGAT
>LVBI01000042.1 GCA_001603145.1 Spirochaetales bacterium Spiro_07
CCGTGCCGGAAAAGTTCTTTTCGCAAAAGCATAATATTAAATTACAGTTTATTCAGCGAAAAGCGTCGCTTTTTGCTTTCGCAAAAACCGACAGTCTTTGCAAAAGTAGGCTTTGTGCACCCGTTACAAGTTTGTGCTCCGCACAAACTTGGTCGTTTCGCTAGATTAGTCCATAATTGTAGATTAATCCAAAGGCGAAACACCCTTGCCGTTTCTCCAAATAAACTGTACATTTATAGCATGAGTATACTTGACAGTGTTTTTACCGCCATTTTCGGTTCAAAGAAAGAGCGGGATTTAAAAGAGCTATTACCAATTGTTGAAAAAATCAATGAAAAAGAATCTTGGGCAAAGAGCCTTTCAGCAGAAGATTTTCCGAAGCAGACAGCGCTTTTTAAAGAAAGGCTGAAGAACGGCGAAACGCTCGAATCGCTTATACCAGAAGCATTTGCGCTTGCACGCGAGGCAGCTTCGCGGCTTTTGGGCGAGCGGCCTTATGATACGCAGCTTATGGGCGCAATCGTCCTTAATGCGGGCAAGATTGCCGAGCTTAAGACTGGCGAAGGCAAGACGCTCATGACTGTTCCGGCCGCATATTTGAATGCGCTTACAGGCAAAGGCGTTCATGTCATCACGGTAAACGATTATCTTGCAGAGCGCAACGCCGAATGGATGCGCCCTGTCTACGAATATCTCGGCGTTTCAGTCGGCACGATTCTTACGAGCATGGACAATGACGCAAGAAAAATCGCCTATGACTGCGACATCACTTATGGTACGAACAACGAATTCGGCTTCGATTACCTTCGCGACAACATGAAGTTTATCGAACCAAAGGTTCAGCGCGGCTTTGCATATTGTATCATTGATGAAATTGACTCAATCTTGATTGATGAAGCGAGAACGCCGCTCATCATTTCAGGTCAAGGCGAAGACGACACTTTCAAATATCACGAAGTTGACAAATATGTTTCTCAGCTTGAAGAAGTTAAGAAAGACCCCGAAACAGATGATTATCCTGACGAAGCACAGGGACAGGTTGTAGTCGGTGATTACAAGCTCAACGAAAAGAGCAAGAGCGTTTCTTTTACAGATCAGGGTATGCTTCACATCGAAGAAATCTTGAAGAAGCACAATCTCATAAACGGCAGTCTTTTTGATGAAGAAAACTTCGAATACATACACTACTTTACGCAGGCTGTGCGCGCACACGAGCTTTACAAAATCGATGTAGATTATGTCGTAAAAGACCGTGCAGTTCAGATTGTAGACGAATTTACTGGCCGCATTCTAGAAGGCCGCCGCTACGGTGACGGGCTTCATCAGGCAATCGAAGCTAAAGAGCATATCAGAATTGCACAGCGCAGCCGCACGATGGCCACAATCACGTTCCAGAATTTCTTCAGAATGTACAGCAAGCTTTCGGGCATGACTGGTACGGCCGACACCGAAGCAGTTGAATTCAACAAGATTTACAACCTTGATGTTGTAGTTGTTCCGACACACAAGCCGGTTGCGCGTGTTGACGAAAACGATGAAATCTATCTGAATGAAGACGACAAATGGAATGCAATCTGCAACGAAATCGAAGCAGTTCATAAAAAAGGCCAGCCGATTCTTGTCGGCACAATCTCAATTGAAAAGTCTGAACACCTTTCTGCACTGCTTACAAGGCGCGGCATAAGGCACGAAGTCTTGAACGCCAAGAACCACGCCCGCGAAGCTTTGATTATCGCAGAAGCCGGTGCAAAAGGCGCTGTAACTATCGCGACGAACATGGCAGGCCGCGGTACAGACATCAAGCTCGGCGGCAACCCGGAATTCAGGGCACAGAAGCGCGCCGGAACAGAAGCCACGCCGGAACAGTATGCGGCAGCTCTTCAGATTGAGAAAGAACAATGGAAGAAAGACTATGAAGAAGTAAAATCGCTCGGCGGTCTTTACGTTATCGGCACGGAACGGCACGAGAGCCGCCGTATCGACAATCAGCTGCGCGGACGTTCTGGCCGTCAGGGTGACCCTGGCCGCAGTAAGTTCTTCATTTCAACAGACGATGATTTGATGCGCCTTTTCGGCGGCGAACGTCTCAAGAGCATGATGCAGAGAATCGGTATGCAACCGGGCGAGCCTATCTATCATCCGTGGCTCAGCAAGACAATCGAAAACGCCCAGAAAAAGGTTGAAGAGCGCAACTTTGAAATCCGAAAGCATTTGCTCGAATATGACGACGTGCTTAACGAGCAGCGCACTTTCATTTATCAGCAGAGAGACGACATTATTGCAGACAATCAGCTTACAAAGCGCATTATGCAGACAGCAAGCGAAACAATCGAAGATTATGTCGACGAATACATGCACGAACTGCGCAAGAACACAAACGCTTTTGCGGTTTTGCTTGACAAGATTAAGAAAACGTTCGGGCTTTCGCTTCAGCTTGACAATGCTGCAATTGCAAACGGCAAAGACGAAGAAAAGCTTATCGATGAAATAGTCGAAAAAATGCGTCAGGACTTGCAGGAAAAAGAGCTGCTTGTCGGCACGGCAAACATGAACATGTTCATCAGGTCGCTCTACATTCAGGCAATTGACCGCAAGTGGCTTGACCATCTTGAGACGCTTGAAACTTTGCGCGAGTCTGTGCATCTGCGCTCTTACGGCGAGAAGAATCCACTTACTGAATACAAAATCGATGGCTTCAACATTTTCTATAACATGCTTGATGAAATCAGGCTTGACACAGCATCAAAAGTGTTCCGCGTAAAAGTTCAAGTTGCGCATGAAGGCGAAGAACGCCGTCCGCGCGAACAGCACATCAACATGAACGCGCAGCATCAGTCTTCTGGTGCTTTCGGCGGTGCTCAGAACGGCGGTTCTGTAATGGGCGGTGCATCTAAACCAGAAAACGCACAATATGTGCGCACAACACCGAAAGTAGGCAGAAATGACCCGTGTCCGTGCGGTTCAGGCAAAAAATACAAGCATTGCTGCGGCAGGTAAAGGAGATACAGAAGCGATGGATCTTAAGTCTTTTTGGGTGTTTTTCAGAGTCGGGCTTACAATTGTGTTCCGCAGCAAATCTTTGCGGCAGGCAAAAAAGTTTGACAAGCAAGGCAAAGTCAAGGAACGCGACGCTATCGTCTATGACAAGGCGCACAACTGGAGCCGCGAGCTTTTCGACAGAATCCTTAAAGGCGTGAACGTCACTGTTCACGGGCTTGAAAACGTGCCAAGAGACCGTGCAGTTGTATTCATCGGAAACCATCAAGGCTATCTCGATATTCCGCTGCTGCTCGGCTTTGTAGACAAGCAGATTGCGTTTATTGCAAAAGCTGAAATCTTGAAAGTACCTGTACTTTCAGCATGGATGAAGCTCATGCAGTGCACGTTTCTTGTGCGTTCAAGCCCGCGCCAGTCTATCGAAGCAATGAACGAAGCCATAAAGAACGTGGAAAAAGGCTATTCGCTTGTAATTTTTCCTGAAGGTCACAGAAGCAAGGGCGGCCCGATGAAAGAGCTGAAACCGGGCAGCTTTAAGCTTGCATATAAATCCGGGGCGCCGATTGTTCCGTTCACAATTGACGGCTCTTTCCGCATTTTTGAAGAGAACGGCATTCAGCCAGGCGACGTAACGTTGACGATTCATCCGCCGATCTACATTGACGGCATGGACAAGGAGCAGCAAAAAGAGATTCCGGCCAAAGTACAGAAAATAGTTGCCTCTGCTCTGCCACCAGCACAAAAACCGCTGGCGATAGAACAAAGTTCAGCAGAATAACTGATAACGAAACAGCCTGCCAGAAGCTTTTAGATACGGTCACTGAGCGTAGTCGAAGTGACCATTATGCTTCGACTCCGCTCAGCAACCATGCTTAGACATCGCGGTTGATGGCATTTTCTCACTCATAAAGCGTATGCAGCTTGCGGTAAATTGAGTTCAGCTTGTCTTTCTGCTCGTCGCTCAAGCTCAAATTTTCGGTGCTGTCGTCAATCAGCGTTTCAAGGCTTGAAAGGCTCTCGCTCAAAGCTGTTGAAAAATTCGTGCAGATTTTGAACCAATAAGTGCCGTTGCCGTCCGTAAAAAGAGTGATAAAGCCCAGCTCTTTGCTCTTTTCTTTGGCAACCATAACCTTGAACACAAAATCAAGCGATTCAATCAGCTCGTCGGGCTGCTCAGCCACATGATAAGAAAGCTTCTTCGGCCATTTTTTGTCGCCCGGCACAAGCTCCATCATTCCGGCTATTTTGATTACGCGGTCAAGACGCTCGCCTGCAAGAATCTTGTAATTAGACTTGCCCTTATAGACAATTACGCGTGTCTTTATCGCGCCAATCTGAGAAAGATAAGAGCCGTCAACTTCAGGAATTTCCGGCAAAATTGCAAGCAGCTTCTTAAGCGGAATTATCGCTTGCTTTTTGCCCTTTACCTTTTCAATTTCAAAGCGCTGGCCGCAAATCATAAGCGAATTCTCATCAGCCTGCTCTTTTTTCTTGTTCTTGTCAGATTTTTTCTCAACTTTTGAAGCTTCTCTTTCAGCGTTGCGTTCAGCCTTTCTTGAACCACCCTTGCCGGGCTTATTGCCAAGAAGCGAGCGTTCAAGCGACGGGTCTATGCGCTGCAGGATGTCTTTTGACAAAGGCGAAACAGACATTGCGAACATCCGGCTCGTGCGCACAATTTCGCCTGCAACAATGAACAAAGGCTCTGAACGGAACATGCTTGAACCAGGG
Source organism: Spirochaetales bacterium Spiro_07 (assembly GCA_001603145.1). Classification (GTDB taxonomy): domain Bacteria; phylum Spirochaetota; class Spirochaetia; order Treponematales; family Treponemataceae; genus UBA1240. Next base: position 4,729 of record LVBI01000042.1, read on the forward strand.
TGAATCTGAATATTTTCAGCTGTAAGGCTTCTGTAATTTTCGCGCCTTTCGCGCACGCAGACAAACTGAATCATGCCGGTTGCGACGCAAGTCAGATAATCATCCATTGAGCCGCCGGAAAGCACAGGAATGCCCAAATCAGAGACAATCTGCTCAAGCTGCACCTTTATGTTTGCAATTTCAGCCATAACGCGTTCGTCAAGATAATTCTTCTTGCAGAAAGATTCTGGCTTTGTAGATTGCAAATAAGAGCGGAAAATCCTCAAATAAGAAACGAAGTCGCCTTTCGGGTCTCTGAAAGCATGGTGCGCAGCCCTTGCGTCCATTTCTTCGCCCGGCGGCAGCACGAACGGAGACTGCGCCGAAAGGAATGCCGCCGCTATAAGCACATCCTCAACAACATTCGGATAATGCAAAATGGCTTCTACAATTATGCGGCTTTGGCGCGGCAGCAACGGAAATTCGACCATCAGCTTGCCGATTGACGAAAGCGTATGGTCTTCGTTAAGAGCTTTGAGCATGTTCAGTGTCTCAATTGCACCGCGCAAGCCTTCACGGTTAGGCGGCGAAATAAAGTCAAACTGCTCAAAATCAAATATACCGAGTTCCGACATGCGGAGCACTACTTCAGACAAGTCTGTTCTGTAAATCTCTTCGGTTGTGTACATCGGGCGCAGCTCAAAGTCTTTGCGGCCATAAAGACGGTAGCAAGTTCCTGCCTGCGTGCGTCCGGCGCGGCCTTTGCGCTGGTTGCAAGACGCCTTAGAAACAGCACATTCATTCAAGCTTGAAGTGAACGTCTTTGGGCTGTAAAAATTGAGCTTTGCAAGTCCAGAATCAATTACAGAAGTTATGCCTTGAATCGTAACGCTCGTTTCAGCGATGTTTGTCGAGAGCACAACCTTCTTTTTGCCGAAAGGAGCTTTGTCAAAAACACGTTCCTGTTCTTCTTTTGCAAGCCTTCCGTAAAGCGGAACAAGGTGAAGTCTTCGTGCAAATTGTGTATGTGTAAGATATTTTAGACAATCTTTAATAATTTTTTCACCAGGTAAGAAAACCAAGCAATCACCAGGGTCGTTGTTTGCAAGAATGCGCCCAATCGTTGAGCTTATCTTTGAAAGCAAAACCTCGCTCGAAGCTTCACTCTGCGTTGAAGCGGGTATTTCGGGCGGATCATACACAACAGTAACCGGATAAGTAACAGTGTCAATCGTAACAATCGGGCAGTTGTCGAAATAGCGCGAAAAAAGCTCGGTATTCATCGTCGCAGAAGAAACTATAATCTTAAAGTCTTTCCTTTCGCGGGCAACGCGCTTCAAAAGGCCAAGCACAAAATCGATGTTCAAGCTCCGTTCGTGCGCCTCATCAACCATAACGACAGAATATTTGCTCATCCACGGGTCAAGTTTCATTTCTTGAAGCAAGATGCCGTCAGTCATAATCTTTATCTTTGTGGTCAAATCAGTCTTGTCTTCAAAGCGCATCTTGTAGCCAACAAGACCTGGGTAAGTTGTTCCAAGCTGTTTCGAAATAAATTCACTTACAGAAAGCGCGGCAATGCGTCTCGGCTGAGTAACCGCGATGATGCCGTTCTGCGAATAGCCTGCTTCATGCAAAATTACGGGCAGCTGCGTCGTCTTGCCCGAACCGGTCGGGCTTTCGACGATTATAACCTGATTTTGAGAAAGCATATCAAGAATGCGCTGCTTTTGCTGATAAACAGGCAGGTTCATATATTCTTGTGTCATATTTGTTCCTTAAAAAGTCTTATATTCTCATATTGAAATATATTGTGAAATATATTGAAAAACTGAAATACAGAATGTTGAATTAAGTATATTGATAAACCTAAAACAAGTCAAATCTATAGAAGAAATTACCTAATTTTCAATTTTTTTTGTTATGTTGCAATTCAAATAATTGACAGGTCATTAAACTCAAGTTAAAATAGTACATTCTTACTTAAGAGAATTTAAATTGCTTAATACGCAGATTGAGATGAATCTTAAATTTAGCTGAAAAATTTGCTGTATGTTATACAAACACAAAAAACTTGTATAAGCATCCTTTCTGCAAAAAGAAAAAGTGACGTTTTTAAAAGATTTTACGGTCTTCATGCAGCCTTTTGCCGTTCTACAGCAACCAAGGCAAAGCTGCAAAAAAAACGCTGCACATCAATAAGGAGAACCACACAATGGCAGATGAAAAATTTGTCTACTTCTTCGGCAACGGAAAAGCTGAGGGAGATGCCGCCATGCGCGACAAATTAGGCGGAAAAGGTGCAAACCTTGCCGAAATGACTAACCTTGGAATTCCTGTACCACCGGGCTTTACAATTTCAACAGAAGTATGCAAACTCTTTTACGATAACAACAAAACATACCCTGCAACACTGAAATCAGAAGTTGCTGCTAACCTTGCAAAGCTTGAAAAGACGCTCGGCAAAAAACTTGGCGATGAATCTGACCCGCTTTTAGTTTCAGTACGTTCTGGCGCTGCGCAGTCAATGCCTGGTATGATGGATACAATCCTCAACCTCGGCATGAACGACAAGGCCGTTCAAGGTCTTGCTTCAAAGACTGGCAACCCGCGCTTTGCATGGGATGCATACAGACGCTTCATTCAGATGTTCGGTGACGTTGCAATGGGCGTTCCATCAGATGAATTTGAAAGCGCTATCGACGAAATCAAAAAGGCCAAGGGCGTAAAGCTTGACACAGAACTTGACGCAAAAGACCTTGAGAAGCTCGTTTCAAACTATAAAGTAATCTACAAAAAGCACACAGGCAACGATTTTCCGCAAGACCCGGTTGAGCAGATGTGGGGCGCAATCGACGCTGTTTTCGGCTCTTGGATGAACGAGCGCGCTATCAAATATAGACAGCTCAACAATATCCGCGGTCTTGCCGGTACAGCCGTAAACATTCAGTCTATGGTTTTCGGCAACTTCGGCGATGATTCAGGTACAGGCGTTTGTTTCAGCCGCGACCCTTCAACAGGCATAAACGAATTCTATGGCGAATATCTTATGAACGCACAGGGCGAAGACGTTGTAGCCGGTATCAGAACACCGGAAAAGATTACAAAGCTTGAAAAAGAAAACCCGAAAGTTTACAAGCAGCTTGTTGAAATCAGAAGTCGCCTTGAAAACCATTACCGCGATATGCAGGACATGGAATTCACTGTTCAGCAGGGCGAGCTTTTCATTCTTCAGACAAGAAACGGAAAGCGCACAGGACAGGCTGCCGTTAAATGTGCAGTCGACATGGTTGGCGAAAAGCTTATTACAAAAGAAGAAGCCATCATGCGCGTTGCACCGGAACAGATTGACCAGCTTCTTCACCCGATGATTGACGCGAAGGCAAAGAAAGCCGCAAAACCGCTTACAAAAGGCTTGAACGCTTCTCCTGGAGCTGCTTGCGGTCAGATTGTATACACAGCTGACGAAGCTGACCAGTGGACAAAGCAGGGCAAAAAAGTTGTGCTCGTCCGCAAAGAAACAAGCCCGGAAGACATTACAGGCATGGTTGTTTCTGAAGGTATCTTGACATCAACAGGCGGCATGACAAGCCACGCAGCAGTTGTTGCCCGCGGTCTTGGCACACCTTGTGTCTGCGGTGCAAGCGAAGTCGTATTTATCGGCGACACAGTGCAGATTAACGGACAGACTTTCAAGCGCGGCGATTCAATCACAATCGACGGCTCAACAGGCGAAGTTTATGCAGGAACACTTCCGCTCATTTCACCTGAATTCAGCACGGAACTTACAACGTTCCTCTCTTGGTGTGATGATGTACGCGCTTCTTGCGTACGCGGCAACGTAAAGGGCTTCAAGGTCCGCGCAAACGCAGACCAGCCTGCCGACGCAAAGAACGCATTCAAGTTCGGTGCAGAAGGTATCGGTCTTTGCCGTACAGAGCACATGTTCTTTGACGCAAAGAAGCTTATTCACTTTAGAGCAATGATTGCTTCTGACACACCAGAACAGAGAAAAGAAGCACTTTCTCACATTCTTCCGCTCCAGAGACAGGATTTCTTCGGTATTTTCGAGGCAATGAACGGAAAGGCTGTAACAATCCGCCTTCTCGACCCACCGCTTCACGAATTTATTCCAAAGACAAAGGAAGAAACAGCAGAGCTTGCAGCCCACATGAACGTTGATGCTGCCGTTCTTACTGCAAAACTTGAAAAGCTGCACGAAATGAACCCGATGCTTGGTCACCGCGGCTGCCGCCTTGCAATCACATTCCCAGAGATTTACGAAACTCAGGTTGAAGCAATTGCACTAGCAGCAGCTGATTGTATCAAGAAGAACATTCCGGTTCACCCTGAAGTTATGATTCCAATCGTTTGTGATGATGACGAGCTTGCAATTATCCGCAAGTCTTGCGAAAAAATCATGAAAGATGTATTCGAGCGCGAAAAGGTTGTATTCAACATCCGCATCGGTACAATGATTGAAGTTCCGCGCGCCGCACTTCTTGCAGGCAAAATCGCAAAGAACGCAGATTTCTTCAGCTTTGGTACAAACGACCTTACACAGATGACATTCGCATTCAGCCGCGACGATGCAGGCAAATTCCTTCCGACTTATCTCAACAAAGAGATTTTGCTTGACGATCCGTTCAAATCTCTCGACGAAGAAGGCGTTGGTCAGCTGATTCAGTTTGCGGCTACAAACGGCCGTGCTGTTAAGGCAGACTTGAAGCTCGGCATCTGCGGCGAACATGGCGGCGATCCGAAGACAATCGATTTCTGCTACCGCACAGGCTTGAACTACGTTTCTTGCTCACCATTCCGTGTGCCTGTTGCACGTCTTGCAGCAGCACAGGCGGTTATCAGAAACAAATAACGGTATTGCGTTTTTGATTTGAAAGAGCTGCCTGAAAAGTTTAACAAAAGCTTTTCGGGCAGCATTTTTTTTGTTATCATGTTGTTGTCATAAACCTGAGGCTACGGCACAAAAAAAGGAATCTGCAATGGGAAATCTTTTTGGAAACATTTTCGGAAAAAAATCTGCTGACAGCGCATCTGACAAGGCGCAGCCGCAAGAACAGCTTGACGGCAAGATTTCAGATGAAACATTAAGCAAAATAATCGAAGCGATTAAGACTGAAACTGAAACGCCTTGCATGAAGATTGTGCTTAAAGACGGCTCACCAAGCTTTGCGGGCAGCAAGCTCGGCGGTCTGCCCTACATTCCGCATGACGGAAATTTTCCGCTTGATTCTCAAGGCAAGCAGATGAAGCTTCTTGCACAGATTGACTGCAAAGACATAAGCTTGCAAGGCTTTCCGGCAAGCGGGCTGCTTCAATTTTTTGTGGCTTCAAACCGCCTTTTCGGGCTGAATACCGCCGCCCCCACTGAACAGACCGGCTTTGCGGTACGCTATTATGAAACTGTTGACGCTACAGTAACCGAAGACGAGGTAAAATCAAAAGTAATCGCCGATGAAGACGCAAAGCCGAGGTTTCCGCTTAAAGGCGGCGCGTTTGCAATTGAGCTGCTGCCTGAAACCGACTTTATCTCAGCCGGCGATTTCCGCTTTGAGCAAATGCTTGCAGACAAAGCAAATGCGCTCTGCCCTAATTGCGGCATCAAATCGCTGTTTGATTTGACCGAAGAGCAGCAGCGTCAAATTTCAGACGCCTTTTCGGGCAGCGGCAGCAAAATTTCGGGCTTTCCGCATTTTGCGCAAGACGACCCGCGCTGCGTTGCAGACAAGAACCTGCAAGGCTTTGAGACACTGCTTCTTCAGCTTGACAGCGATGACGAGAACATCGTTTGGGGCGATTCTGGTACGGGCAATTTCTTTATAGAGCCGGCCATGCTTGCTGAATGCGACTTTTCAAGAGTGCTTTATAATTGGGATTGCCTGTAAGCCGGTAGTTTCAACCGTAAGATTGCCGGATCAAGCCCGGCAATGACACAACACAAAAAACTAGAAGCCGATTTCGCGGATTTTCTCAACAAGATTTCTGCCGTAGATTTGCGCTCCGAGCGCATTCGGGTGCAGATTATCAAGAAAATATTCGCTCAAATGCGGCACAAGCTTAAAGCCGTCAACAATGATTATGTTCTTGTATTTGCGGCACACAGCCTTAATGCCTTCGCAATACTGCTCAAGCTTTTCGTGGTTCGTGCCCGGGTCGTCGCGCCAAAGCGGCGTTATGCACAAAGTCTTAAGCGGGCCGTAAATCTCGAAAAGCCGCTTGTAATATTCCTCAACCGCGTCCATAGTCTCTTCGCCATACTGGTTTGTGCCCAAAGAGACAATCAGCTTTTCAGGCTTATAGCCCATGTCCATAAGCGAATTCTTGTCGTAGACGTAGCCACCGATTCCCTGGTTTATAATGTCGTAGCCGAGCAGCTTGTTTGCAACACTGACATAAGTGAGCGAAGAACGCAGCGGGCCAAAGCCCTGCGTAATTGAATCGCCGAGCCACAGCACTTTCGGCTTTTTTACAGCCGGAACAAAATCAGCATCAATCTTAAAATTCTTGAGCCAGATTGTTGCGTCAGCCGGCAGATAAACAACAACTTTCTTTTCGCCTTCCGGCAGCTTAAAAGAAAGCTTGCCTTCTTCCTTTAAATCTTTAATATAAAAGATTTTATCAATCAAACCGTCAATTTCAAGCTCAATCGAATCTTCCGAGCCTTTCCAAGCGAGTTTGTAATCAAACGAAAATTCTGTAGCTTTTGTGCTGAATTCCAAAGTCTTTGAGGTTGAAGCCGAGCAGCGTTCATACCAAAAATCAGAAGCATTTTTAAAATATGCCATCTGCTCGTCGTTATATTGAAAAGCTTGCAAGAAGCCGTCTTTGCTTTCTTTGAATTGAAGTGCGCCAAAATATATTGTCTTGAGCTGTTCGTTCGTCAATTTCATGTTTTCTTCCTTTTATGCGGTTGGTTCATTTGTTATATAAAAACTGAATTTATTATATAGCCCGAATTAATGAAGCGCAAGCTATTCAAAGAAACAGATGATTTCTTCTAAGAAACGATTGAGCAGCAGTAGCCCCTGCTTGTTGAGCGCGTAACGGCTGCCGGTCTTTTCTGCAAGGCCGCGCTTGCACCAGTTTGAAAAGACAGGCTCTATAACGTCAAGGCTTTTGCCGAAGCGCTTTTCGAACTCAACAGCGTCTGCGCCGTCAACAGTTCTAAACGCCATCATAAGATATTCAAACTGCTGAATTTCGGGCGGAAGCATTTCGCGCTCCTCGCCTGCACCGCCAAGCCAGTCTTTAATTGAGCGGCTGTTTGTGTAGCGCATGCTGCCAACAGTGCCGGTCGCGCCTGCGCCTATGCCGATATAAGGCAGCATCTTCCAATAAGTCATGTTGTGTCTGCTCCGGCAGCCCTGCTTTGCAAAATTTGAAACTTCGTATTGGGCAAAGCCGCTTTTCTCAAGCGTGTCGCGCGCCTTAATCCACCACGAATCAGTTTCTTCTGCTTCGGGCAGCTTAACCTTGCCAGAATCAACTGCTTTATAAAGCGGCGTATCTTCTTCCAGCGTAAGCGAATAAAGCGAGATGTGGTCTGCGCCGCAACTGATTATCTCTTCAAGACCGGCAAAAAAGTCTTGAGCTTTCTGCCCGGGCAAGCCGCAGATTAAATCAACTGAAAGACGGCGCTTCGGGCACGGCGCTTCGGGCAGGTTTTGCGACGCGTCATCTTGTGGCTGTGCGCCGCGCACAAGCTTTTGTGGCAAAAGCTCTTGCTGAGCAGGCTTTTCGGGCTTTTCGGCGCACATTAAGTTTTCTAGCACAATCTGCTGCGGTTCAAGCCAATGCTCAGCAAGCAGCTTTAACGCACGCAAGTTTTCTGCACGGTGCGCCCGGCGGCAAACATGCGTTAAAGGCTCGTCGTTCATGGCTTGAAGCCCAACCGAAAGCCTGTTAACGCCGCATTTTTTCAGCGTTTCAAGCAGTTCAACAGTTATGTCGTCTGGGTTACATTCAAACGTAATTTCAGCATTTTTTGCAGCCGGGCGCACAGCTTTAAGCCCGCCAATCAGCGTTTCAATCTGATTTGGCGCAAGCAGGCTCGGCGTACCGCCGCCAAAATAGATTGTGCTCCATTCAGAAACGTCAAACTGAGCGGCGCGCGCTTCGGCTTCTTCAATTAAATGATGAATATACGCATCATCAATGCTTACTTTGCAGACAACAGAGAAAAAATCGCAATACGCGCATTTCGATTTGCAGAACGGAATATGCACATAAAGCGCGCAAGATTTCATATTATCAGATTAGAAAAGCGAAAAATTGTTAAGCGGCCAATAGCGGAACACAAGCTTGCCTTTGATGTTTCTGCCGTTCACAGGCCCGTAATATCTTGAATCGATTCCGTGAGAGCGGTCGTCGGCAAGCACAAAATATTCATCGTCTTTCAAAACGATTGTGTCCATTTCGCCAGGAAAGCCTATTTCGCGGCTCCACGAAGCATCAGTTCCTTCAATAAAAATGTCATACTGAATGTCTGAAAGCTCGAATTCGGTGAGTGCGTGGCTTGTATTTTCAGGCTTTATGTAAAGCACACAGTCTTTCATATATAGCGTGTCACCCGGAAAGCCGACGATGCGCCTTACGCTGTCTGATTCTGTAACAAGGTTAGATTTTTCTATAATTGAATAACGCTGAAACGTCACGAACTTGACAATGCTGTTCAAGATTTTTTTCGCAACAGATTTTTCCATTCCGGCAGTCGGGCTGACAAGCACAACGTCGCCCCTTTTGAGCTCAATGCAATGCGCAATTGACGAAAGAACAGGAATGCCGCCATCGACAGGCTTTATAGACGCAAGCGGCGTTACCATCACAATGTCGCCGGAATCTACGAGCGGTTTCATAGATTCAGATGAGACGGAAACAGGAAACAGCAAAAATTTTTGCCAGAAAGAGCAGATAAAGAAAATAATCAGAATAAAACCGATTAAGAAAACCTCATTTCTGCGGCGGTGCTGCTTTACAAAAAACGAATATTCAATTCCACTTACGTTTGAAGCCATGCTCTAAAGATAGCACATTGAGCGCATAAAACACAAGTAGCTATTTTACAGCCAGCTCGCCGTCTTTGAATTGGGCGAATTTGGTGTAGCCTTGCTTTTCAAGCATGTCGAACATCGGACCCATTTTCTTGGCCTTGTGCAGAACTGAAACGCTGTAGTCTGCGCGGAGCTTTTCTGCGGCGGCAAGAACAGTCTGGAATTCTGTCTGCTCGTCATAAAGCAATGCACATTTTTCTTTTGCGCCGAGAATCTTATAGCCTTGCTCAAGCAAGATGCCGCAGATTCTCTCAAAGCCGATTGAAAAGCCTACAGCCGGAACTTGCTGGCCGATGAACTTGCCGATAAGGTTGTCGTAACGGCCGCCGCCGCCGACCGCACCGCTGAAAGCCGGGCTTGCAATCTCGAAAACAACGCCTGTGTAATAGCCCTGGCCGCGCACGAGGCTCGGCGTATATTTGATTTTGTACTTTCCGCCGGCAACTTTTTCAACTGTAGAGATTATGTATTTCAGATCGTCTGCAATTGAAGCGTCGGCGCATTTTGCAGCAACGTCATCAACTGAAATTTCGCTGCCGGCCGCAGTTGCAATAAAATCAACAAGAGAGTTTACAGCCGCTTCCGGCATCTGCTTTTCAGCAAGCTCTGCCTTTACGCCTTCTGCGCCGATTTTATCCATTTTGTCAAAAGTGATGCAGACAGAATCAAGAGTTTCTGGCGCAAAGCCCATGTTCTCAAGCATGGCGCGCAGAATGCGGCGGTCGTTTATGTTGATGCAAAAATCATTAAAGCCGATGTTCATAAGCGCGCGGGCTGTAACGTCAATCAGCTCAACTTCTGCGTTGCAAGAGCTGTCGCCAAGAATATCGATGTCGCACTGAACAAACTCGCGGCTTCGGCCTTTCTGCGGCCGCTCTGCACGGAAAACGCGGTCTGTCTGAATAACCTTGAACGGAAACTGAAGCTCGTTGCGGTTTGCCGCGAAAAAGCGCGTAAGCGGCAGCGTAAGATCGTAGCGCAAGCCCATGTCAGAAAGAGCTTTTTCGTCAACAGGCGTTGCTGCAAGCGCTGCGTCCAATTTGTCGCCGCGCTTGAGCACTTTGAAAATCAGATTAAGATTGTCACCGCCGTCGCTCTTGTCGAGGTTTTCAGCGTCTTCAAGCATCGGCGTAGAAATGCGCTCAAAGCCTGAAGCACGGTAAGTTTCCAGAATCTTTCCCTGAACGTAATCGCGGAGCTTCTGCTCCTGCGGTAGAATATCTTTCATGCCTTTAAGCGCATTTGTTTTCATTTTCAGCCTCTGTTTGTATTGTTGTCCGGCAATTGATTAGCTTATATAAACTTGCCGGTTTATCTTTGTTTTGCGTGTATCTTATAATAATGAAAAACGGGCGGTTATACAATTAGCTTTGTACTTCTTATTAGTTCAATCTCGAAAAAATGCGTACGCATGGTGAATGATAAGCTTTGTACACACAGCTGATGGGAATCCGCTACATCGTGTCTACGGCCAGCAATGCGCGGGAAATCCGCGTTCTTGTTCATATGCTATCGGTTGCGGAGTACGGTTCAAAACCGTGCGATAACGCGCTATATACTGTTTGTTGTATGGAAACTATAAACACGCCGCTTTCGCGGCGACAACAAACAGAATATTTTTGAACCGCACTCCGCGCCCTCGCGCCTTTGTACAATCGCCCCAAACATGCGGCCGTTGTGCATTCGTTACAAGATTTGCCGCATGGCAAATCTTGGCCGTTTTGTTCTTTTCGCATTAGAGCATTCTACAATAAGGAATTAATCTGTGAAAAGTAATGCAAAACGCGCTTGTCAGATTCAGTTTGCGTGTTTATAATTTTTCTGAATCAAGTGTTTGGCTAACGCCGCTGCTTATGGCAAGCCGAATCAAAGGAGAATCGAATGAAGAAATTTACAATCGCTGTGTTTTCGGTGCTTTTGCTTTTCGCGTCATGTGGAATTTTTGGCGAGACTTTAAATAAAAAAGGAAAATCAGATTCAAAGTTTTTCAAATCAATAAAAAAATCACAAAACAATTCAGATTCAAAGAAACTTTCTTTAACTCAAAAGTACACAAGAGAAGATATTGATGCTGAAATCTGGGATTTATCAGTTTTGGACACTGCGCGTGATGTAGACTACATGGACGAAATTGAGAAAGACATTGTGCTTGAAATGAACATGGCGCGTACAAATCCTAAGAAATATTCAGAGCTTTATATAGAACCACGAACAAAGAAATTCAACGGGACAATCTACGGCGGAAGCCTTCAGACTTTTGAAGGTGTTGCTGTCGTAAACGAATGCGTAAAATTCATGAATTCGCAAAAGCCCCTTCAGACGCTTGCGCCTTCAAAAGGTTTGACCCGAGCGGCAAAAGACCACGCTGAAACTCAAAGCTTAACTGACGAAATAGGACACAACAGCACAGACGGCGCAGACCCTTTTACAAGAATGAAACGCTATGGTTCATATCGAACAGCCGGAGAAAATATCTCTTATGGTTCAAAAACCGCCAGAGAAATTGTCGTTTCTCTCTTAATCGATGACGGCGTAAAAAGCCGCGGTCACAGGAAAAACATAATGAGCAAAGATTTTAAGACAACCGGCATCGGCTTTGCCGCCCAGCATAAAAAGTACGGCTGTGAATGTGTGCTTGACTTTGCAGATGACTTCATTGAAAAGGAATAAAAAGCTTCAAAACAGACAAGCTGTATAATGCTTGTTGCTCACAGCTGATGGAAATCCGCTGCATCATGCCTATAGCATGCAATGCGCAGAAAATCAATGCTTATGAACATATGCTTTCGGTTGCGGAATCCAGCCCATGCGAAAAACGTCTTTCCTTATAATAAGGTTTTTCACTTTTTAGAAAATCAGCAATCCTTAAAATAAGGAAAACTGTTTTGGGCTAAAAACGTAATTCCATAAAATAAGGAATATCGGATTTTTAAAAAGCAAGAATCCTTAAAATAAGGAAAGCCGTTTTGAAGCAAAAATGCAATTCCTTATTTTAAGGAAAGCCAAATATTTAAAAAGCTGAATTCCTTAAAATAAGGATTTTCAAATTTGATATGATCAATCCTTATTTTAAGGAATTAAAGATTCAAAAAGCATGGAAAGTCTTTGTACATCATTTACAAGATTCCGCAAGGAATCTTGGTATTTTGCTCGATTAGACTAATTCCAAAGATAAAGCTAATGCAAAATCAGCCGTCCAGCTTTGAGCGGAATTCGCGCTGCATGTCGCGGTGCACATCGCGCTCGCGGATGTCAGCGCGTTTGTCGAACATCTTTTTGCCTTTGCAGATACCGAGATTGACCTTCACGCGGCCGTCTTTGAAGTAAAAATCAAGCGGAATGAGCGTGTAGCCTTTTTCAGAGACTTTCCTTTCAAGGCGCTTGATTTCTTCGCGGTGCAGCAGAAGCTTTTTGGGTCTGTCCGGGTCGTGGTTGAAGATTGACGAATATGGATTTTCTGAAATATGCAGGTTCTTCACCCAAATTTCGTGATTTATTATTTCAGCGAATGCGTCCGGGAACGATATGCTGCTGTCTCTGAAAGATTTAATTTCAGTGCCTTTCAGCTCGATGCCGCATTCAATTGAGTCTTCTATTGTATAATTGAAACGCGCTTTTTTGTTTTGCGCGATAGGTTTCGTGCCTTTCTGTTTCATGCTGGCGATTATATCATTTTAAGCCGGTTTTCTCAAGCTGATGCAGTTTATTCAGACTGCGCTGTCAAAAGCGGCAGCACACCTTTGACACATCAATCAAGCTTTACCGCGCCCTGCCTAAGCACTTTGATTTCGCCAGAAGTTATATCCACAAGCGTAGAAGCGGCTGTTTGCTTTGAGTCGCCGTCGCACACAATCAAATCAACTTCAGGCTCAAATTCTTTTAAGATTTCTTCAATGCGGAGCATCGGCGGGTTGCCGGAGCGGTTTACGCTTGTTGAGTAGATGCTTTTGCCCGTAAACGCAATGACTTTTCTTAGCCAATCGTCTCCGGGGCAGCGCAGTGCGACAGTACCGCCGCCGAATTCAGCTTTTCTGGGCACAATTACGGTGAGCGGCCCAGGCCAGAAACGCAAAATCCTTTCAGGGATTTTGATTGCGCTGATTTTTTCAGCTGATTCAACAGAATCGACAAGCTCGATAAAAGGCTTGGTTTCTGCCCTGCCCTTTATCTGCCTTATTCGCACGCCGCCGTCGCCGGCAATTGAAGAGAAGCCATAAATTGTGTCAGTCGGAATAATAATTGTGCCGCCGTTCTTCATGAAACCGGCGGCACGTTCTGCTGAATCAGAATGCTCTTTGAGTATTTTCATAATAAAGATTTACAGTCCGCTTCTGCTGCAATCTCTTGCGTAAGTCTTGCATGGCGAAGATTGCCATGAAAAAGCAAAAAATACACAAACCAGAAATTTTGCATAACCATTCAGGCACATAATTAATCTTACCAAGAATCATCGGTGTTCCTGTTTCAGGAACAAATTCTGTTGGCGAAGACAAGCCTTGAAGGCGGATTAACTTTTCGTTTTCCTTTTTATAGCCTAATTTTTTAGCATAAGCTGCAATCACATCAGGATCTGTTCTAAGCCCTTGAAATTCAATCTTAAGCCCATCGTTAATTTGCTGAATTGATTGCAAATTAGCCGTTATCATCTGTTTTTGTTCTTCCAGTTGAGAAACTGCCCAAAACCCCTCAGGTCCAAAACCGACAGAAATAAACACATAGACAAGCGTGCCAAAAAACGCAGCCACTAAAACTTTCATACGTGTCATAAGACTAATAACGGCAGAAAGTGCGTTTTTCTGCATCTGATTTTCAGCTTTTAAGGCGAAAACTTTTTATGCAATGTTTTTGACAACTTTTTTACATATTTTCTTGCAAGTAGCGTTTATTGGCTTTACAATATAGTTAAGAGATTTTCTAATATATCTAACTATAAAATGTATGTGGGCAAATTTGACATTTCTGCCGAAATTCATCTTAAGAATCTTTTGCTTGAAAGCTGCATAAGAATCTATAGCCCAGGGAAATTACATTATAAGTAAAAAGGGTATATTTTTTTAACGGAGTTTTTAATGGCTTTTGATATGAAAGATGATTTTGATTCTGATGCTGGCAACAAGGAAGTTAAGCAGTTCGGCATTTGGGTCAAAAAAGCCCCTGAAGATGTTGTAGATACACCTTCCAGCGATACAATTCAAAATTCCACAGATTCTTCTGAATCAGATGATTCCTTTAATCAAGACGGAATTTCAGATTCATCTTTTCTTCAAGATTTGCCTGAACCAGATTTTGGCGGCATAGATGACTCTATCTCAAACGAAAATACTGACACAGCACAGGCTGCCGATGCAGACGATTTTTCTTTAGACGCATTGGACGAGCCTGAAACTATACAGCAGGAACAGACTGAAGAAGCACAAGCTGAAAGCTCTTTTGATGAGCCTGAAGCAAACAGCGAAAGCTTTGAAGCACCTGAGCAGCAGCCATTTGACGCACCTGAACCAGAGAAGCGCGAATCTTCGTTCCAAGATTTTCAAGAAGAAGATTCTGCCCAAAACTGGGAGCCGCTCGACGATGCGCCCAACTTCAATTATCCGTCAGTCGACAACATTGAAGTGCCGCCGCTGACAGAACCATCTGAAACTGAAATTGAAAATTCTTTGCAAGAATCTGCTTCTATTGAAGAGCAGCCTGTTGAAGAGCATGTTGACGAAATTAATTTGACAGACGGTTCATCTTTTGATGCGCTTGAAACGACAGGCGCAGATGAAGAAGACGACAATCTTGTTGATTTTACGGCAGAGCCAGAAGCAGCAGAAGCTGAAGATTCGCTTAACCTCAACGATGACGGCTTTGACTTGCCAGATTTCGGCTTGACACCAGAAACAGAAGAGTTCGGCAATTCAGATAATGCAGAGCCGATAGACTTAACAGACGACCTTGTCAGCCTGCCCGACTTTGGCTTGACGCCAGAAACAGAAGATTTTGGCACAAACGAAGAAAGCAACACAATCGACGTTGTGGGCGAAACTGAATCAGAGCCGCTCGAAGAAGATTTTACACCACCTAATATAGAAGAAAACAGCAGCATTTCAGAAGAAGAAACTGAAAATAGCCCGCTTGACGAGATTTCTTCTGACGACGATCTGCCTTCTGAAATTAGCTTTTCAAGCGCAGACGATTCGGCTGATTCAATTGACGATGTTGCAATCACAGATAACGCTGAGAATGCGGTTTCAGACGACTTTGACACAGCATTTGAAGTGCCGGACAGCACAGGCATTATTGCAGAAGCACCGGCTGAAGACAGCGCAGAATCATTTGATGCAGCACAACTTGAAGACACAACCGCCATTGAAGCACCTGCACCAGAAGAAGCCGCAGCTTCAGATGAAACAAGCGGTATCGGCGACATCAGCCTTGAAAGCTTCGACATTCCGCCTATTGATGATGCAAGCGGCTTTGTTCCGCCTGAAGCATCTGAACCAAAAGCCGAAAGCGGCGAAGAAGAGCTTTCATTAGACGACTTTTTGAGCGACGGTGACGGCGAAATCGACGTTTCAAGCGAATTCGGTTTAAGCTCTGACGGTTCATCTGATGTTACAGATGATTTCTTAAGCGATTTGAACGCTGAATTCGGCGGCGCTTCTGAAAGCAAATCAGACTTGCTTGATGAAGAACCGATCGACATAGATCTGGAATTTGACGATCAATTTGCTTCTGACGTTCAGACTGATGCAAGCGAAAATATCGAAGACGAAAGCAACTTTGACGAATTCTTCGGTGATTCGGGCGAATCTGATTCGCTTGTTGACAACTTTGACGATATGTTCGCCAATATTCAAGACGAATCTGCACCAAAATCTGACGCCTCGCCTGCTCCACAAGCAGCACCGGCAGCAGAATTTGATGAAGTCACCGAATTCGATGATTTCCTCTCATCAGACAGCGGCCCTGATATTGAAACTGAAAAATCGCACAGCAACAAGGTCAATAAGCAGATTGACTACGACATCACAGTTTCTCAAGACGATGTAAACAAGACAAAGCAGACAACTGTTGAAGTTTCAGACGATTACGAAACAGCCGAATCTATTCCGCTTTATGGCTCGACAACAGACGCTGACGGCAATAAAGTAGCCTTTATTCCGCAAACAGAAGATGAAAACGTGCCTCAAAAAGCAGCACTAGAAAAATCAGAGGACGATGATTTCTACGAAAATCTTTTGGCCGACGCAGAAAGTATGGATGATTCTGCAACAGGTTCAAGCGCGCCGGAGGAAAAAACGCCCCCTTTTAGCAGTTCTTCATCAACAGATGATGAAGAAACCGTTCCGATAACAAATTCTACAGAAGAGCAGACTATGAAAGATGATCAGGAAATGAACATTACAGACAAATTATCTGATTCAACGGATAATGTAATTCCAGCAGCCGATGACATGGCAAACGGTTTTGTCGCTGAAGCAGACGATATCATAGACGTTCCAGATATTGCTATGGATCTTTCAGAATCATCTGATTCTGCTGAAGTGCCTGCTGAAATTGAAGACGATTCCTCATCAGCTGAAGTTGAAACCGAAGATAATGTGCAGCTCAATGTCGATATTCCTGATTTTGCAGATGAACCTGAAGAACCGAAAATCGAAGATACAATCGAACCGGAAACCATTGAAGACGCTGAAGCCGTAAATGAAGCAGAAACAGACAGTCTGCCAGATTTTCCAGACGAATCTCTGGACATTTCTGAACCAGCCTCACCAGAAGCTGAGCCTGCTGAAGAATTTTTTGAAGCTTCGGGCATGGAAGCACCTTCTCTTGATGAAGATGAAAACTTTGAAGTGCCTACCCTTTCAGACGAGATTCTGCCAGAAGACGATGATTCTGTTGAAATTGAAGACACTCAGCTTGAAGAGTTGCCTGACGAAGAACTATCTGCACAAGATGATGCAAGCATCATTCCGACGCTCAACGAAGGCGACGAAGACTTTGTTGACGCATCAGCTTTGGCAGACAGCCTTGCCGAATCTGACAAGCTTGAAAATGAAAACGCAGACAATCTTGACGTTGCTGAAGCGTTAGAAGCAGAGGAACAAGAAGAGCTTGCACCAACTTTTGACGATATTACTTCTGCAAAAGAAAATTCTGATAATGATTTTCCTTCTTTTGACGATATTACATCAGATACACCTGAAAATACATCTGAAGCCAATTTCATCGCAGCTGATTTAGCTCCGGCAGATGATTTCGACGAAAAGTTATCTATTGCAGACGATGCAGAAAAAGAAGAAATATCTAACGCATCATTGTACAATTCGATTCTTTCGGAAACATTTGCAGAAGATTCAGAAAGCGGTGACAACGAAACTGATAAGAATCTGCTTGATATTGCCGATAATTCAGAGTATACTGAAAGCAAGGAGGATGAGCACAACATGGATTTTGATGAAAACAAACTAGATTCAGGTATTGCAGAACAATCAACAACAGGAGCACCTGAACAGGCATCAAATATTTCAGAATCTGTTCTTAAAGAAATATCTAACGAGTTGGCCATGCTCCGTTCCGAAATTTCTCTCTTAAAAGAAGAACTAGCGAATGTACGCCATGAATCGGCTTTACATGAAGTTGCTCCGGCACCGGCTGTTGAAGAAACACCAGTTGACGAAGCACCTTCATTAGCAGAAGAACCGGCACCAGCTCCGGCAGAAGAATCTGTTGAAGCAGAAGAACCTGTTTTAGACAATTCTGAAGAGCCGGCAGATGAAGCTCCTGTGGTCGTAGCATCTGAATCATCTACAGGCTTCTTTGACGGTGACGTTGAGGACGAGACAATCGCTCTTTCTGGCGACGAGCTTAGCAACATTCTTAATACTGCTGATTTTACTGAAGAGTTTGTTGACAACACTTCAGAAGATTCAGATCAGAGCGACGTTACTGATCCGAATGTTATTCCGACAGCGCCGGAAACAATGGATTTTGATGGGGCTCTTGAAGAGCCAAGCGATCTCGAGATTCAAGAAATTGAGCCAACACCAGAAGCGGAAGAGATTTCTGTTCCAAAAGTTGATGACATCATCGTTGATTCTGGTGATGATGGCTTTGTAGCTGACATTCAGCCTGAAACTGAAGATTCAATCTCAAATGATGAGCTTCAGTATCTTGAAGAAGAGCCAAAAGAAGAAGAAATATACGATACACCGGCAGAAGCTGCTGAAGAATCAGTTTCAGAACCAGAAGCTTTGTCTGTAGAAACTGTTGACGATTCTTCACAAGAAGCTCCTGTTGAAGAAACAGAAGAAGTTGTTCTTGATGGCGATGTTGGTCCTTTCTCTGAAACAGACGAAACACCTACAGATGCTGTTTTCGAAGGCGAACAGTGGAACGAAGAATCTGCTGAAGCCCCTGCCCCTGCAGAAGAAGCCACTGTTGAAGAAACAGCCGAAGCTGAAACACCGGCAGCTGAAGAACCAATTGAAGCAGCAGCAAGTCTGGCTGACGAAGGCAATTCAGTTCTTGAAAAAGCAGAACAGTTCGCCACTGAAGACCAGAAAGATCTTAAAGAAGAAATCAAGTCTGTACTCCTTTACATGGATCAGCTTCTTGAGAATCTTCCAGATGAAAAGATCGAAGAATTTGCACAATCTAGTTATTTTGAAACATACAAGAAGCTTTTCAAGGAGCTTGGTATTTCATAATTTATGGGTTTGTTAAGTTCTGGTATTTCATATCTAGATAAACAAAAACAGATAAGTACAGCAGACAGCAACTGCTGTACTTTTTCTGTTTCCAACGATAGTTCCAATCAATATTTTTCTTTACCTTTTAAAAACATTCACAATGTACTAAATAGCCACGGAATTTCTCAAATAGGGCTTTTTGTGCCTTTTAACGGCACTTATCATTTAGTCGTAAATCACGGTTTTGATTTTGAAACAACCCTTCAGAGCAAATCTTCTGAAAGTTTTTGGCTAGGTGCAATCGGTGAAAAACCAGAAGAGAATACATGGTATCAGCAATCAGGCTCAAGCTTAGATTCATTTTTGCAGCTTTTCTCTTTAAAAGACCGCGACTCAATAAAGATGCTTCACTTAAAGTTCTGCAATATCGGCAAAGCACAAAACTGCATTATTATTGCAACGCAACCGAACACTCAAGAACTTGTAACAGACCACATTCTAGGCTCAATCGATGACAATTGGCAGATTCTTGAAGAAGCTTTTCTGCCGACAGTCAACAGATTTATTGAAGCACTATCAATCGAAGAAATGGACAGGCTTATCGATGACAAGGACGAGCTTATAGAAAGGTGCTTGTCAGATGACCTTAAAGGCAACATGTATTCGATAAACTTAAACCGCTTTATTGACGAGCTGATAATTTACAACACAAAAGCTGATTCTTTTATTATGAGCTTATTCTTGTTTGCAGAGCTAAAAAAGGCGCTCGACGATACAAGCATCTGCACACGGCTGCCCGATAATTCAATTAAGCTTATAGCTTTCAGCCATTTTGATTTGAATCTGACTATTTTCACTGAAAAAATATACTTTTATCTTAAGCCCTACTTTGAAGAAAATTCACTAAACAAAATGCAGATTGTACCTTCCGGCAGCACGAACGATACAGAAACACTCTATAGATTTATTTCTTCAGCGGAAAACTAAGATGATAACTTTCGCAGAAGCAAAAAACGGCGACAAAATATGCATCAAAGACGGCTTTCCCCTTCACTCAAGTTACAACCCGCAAAAAGAAGCCGAAAGGTTTGTTTCAACGCTAGAAGTACAATTTGAGCCATCATGGATAATAATCACCGAACCAGCTTTGTCTTATGCCGCGCAATTCTTGAGGATGCGCTTTACAAATGCAAAGCTTTGCGCCATAAGATTTTGCAAAGACTTTTCAGATTTTGACAAACTTTGGGATAAAGTTTTTTATTTTGAAGACGGAAACCTAAAAGACCAGCTTTTTAATTTCTTTGGCGAAGAAAGCGCTGGCTCTTTGTACTTTGCTTCTTGGAAGCCGTCTGAAAATGCTTTCAAAGACGTTTACATTTCGGTCTGGGAAAATATTAAAGCTTATATTACGCTTTCAAGAGATGTTCTAGGCACGCGTATATATTTTAACAAACGATGGAACAAAAACGCCGTAAAATTTGCACTTTATCTGAATAGAGCAATAAATTATGAGCACAGACTCAACAAGCCGATTGTCATAGCCGCATCAGGGCCAAGCCTTGAAAACATTATTCCGCATCTGAAAACGAACAGAAAACGCTTCTTTCTTCTGGCTGTTTCTTCAGCAGCCAAGCCATTAATTGAACATGAAGTTCTGCCTGATGCAGTTATTTCTACAGACGGCGGCTGGTATGCGCAAGAACATTTGAAACAACTCAACTTTAACGATATTCCGCTGTTTTTAAGCAGCGAAAGCTATCTTTCTAGCAAAATGCTTCAGTCTTGTGTAATAATTCCGCTTTCATACAAAGACGGCATTGAAGCGCTTCTGCTTGAAAAAGCCGGAATAAAAGCGTTAAAAGCCGAACGAAACGGCACTGTAAGCGGCACAGCCGCAGAGCTTGCGTTGCAACTTTCAGACAGCGACATCTTCTTTTGTGGACTTGATTTGTGTTCTTCAAACGGCTTTCAGCACACTCAGCCCAACGAACTTGAGCTTGATAAAGCTGCTACAGATACAAGGCTCAATCAGCTTGAAACACGTGCCGCGCTCGGTTCTTTTGAAAATGCTTCGCTTGAAATTTACAGAAACTGGTTCTCTTCGCGCCCGTCAAGCTTTACAAAACGAATCAAGCGCGTCTATTTCAGTGGTTCGCCAATTAAGTATAAGCTTGAAAAAATTGAAGACATTGATGAGAAAGCGTTTGAAAACTTAATTCAGCGTTACGCCGAAAACGACGACTGTACCATTGATTCAGCAGAATTGCAGAAGCTTAACCCTTGCAGCGTGCGCGCGCAAAAGCTCTGCAACTATTTTGCGGAACTGCACAAAGCTTTTGAAGATTACTACAATTCAGAAAATCTGATTGAAAGCTCCCCTTTTGAGCTGGAATTATGGTTCAAAAGCTTATGCTTAGGAGATTTTCTTGCTGCAACACAGCGTCATGAAAAAATGTCTGAAACGATGTATAATAAGCTGCAAGATTCACTTTTAGAGCTTGAAGGAATTATAAGACGGTATGACAGACAACAAGATTAAAGCAAATTGCGAAGCTCTTAAAAAAAGCAGCCCTGTTCTAGCAGACATCATCAGCAAACTGAAAAACACAGACAATTCTTGCTATTCTGCGCCGGTAATTGCCAAAAACGGAGAACAAGTGCCGGCACTAAAAGACGGCAAGCCGCTGTTTTCTGTCTATAACCCTTCCCGCGATGCAGAGAATTTTTTGAAAGACATAAATCTTGAAGAAAATCAGTTTATTGCCGTTTCTTCGCTTGCAAACGCAGCGCACTTCAAAAAAGCATTACAAAGCCCGAATATTCACATACTTGCAATCGAAAAAAACGCCGAATCAATTGCAACGCTTTTTGAGCATTTTGACTTTACGGACATTCTTAAAAACAAGAATTTCTCTCTTTGCTGCATCGAAAATCTTGAAGATTCATTCAGAAATTCTTACGTTCCTCAGCTTAACGGCAATTTCTCTCATCTCGCGCTACGCCCGTGGGTTCAATACAACGCAGAAGCAGAAACAGAGATTCAGCAGATTTTGCGCAAATGCCTCGAGAACATCAGCGCAGATTATTCTGTGCAGGCGCATTTTGCAAAAGTATGGCAGCGGAACATATTGCGCAATTTACGCACTTTATCAAGAATTAGCTGTCAAAAACATGACTTTCCGCTGAACAAAATAGCTGCAATTATCGGTGCAGGCCCAAGCCTTGACGGCGGCATAAGCTTTCTTAAGGCAAACCGAGAAAGCCGCTACATTATAGCGACAGACACCGCATGGCGCATTCTGCTGCAGAACGGCATTACCGCCGACGCTGTTGTAACAATCGACGGTCAGAACATCTCTTACAGGCATTTCATCGACAAATTTCCAGATGATAAAGCGCTTTTTGTCGCTGATTTGTGTTCGCACCCGGCTATTGCAGAAAAAGCTTATAAAAACGGCAACAGCGTTCAGTTTATTGCGTCGAACCATCCGCTGTGTCTTCTTGCGATGCAATATGCACAGCAGCATGAGCAATATTTTCCGCCTAAAATTGACACAACTTCTGGCACGGTGACTATTGCCGCCTTAGATTTTGCCGTAAAATGCGGCTTCAAAGAAATTGAGCTTTTTGGCGCAGATTTTGCTTACACAAATTCAAAAGCTTATGCGAAAGGCTCTTATCTAGATTCCACTTTTGAAAACGATTCGACCATAATTAATTCGAAAGAAACCACATTCAATGCGCTCATGTTCAGAACACCTGTTTTGCGTAAAGACAAATCGACTGTGACAACAGAAGTGCTTAACAGATACGCCCAGGCACTTGATGATTATATAAAAAACTGCAAGTCAAATCTGAAAGTCAGGAAATTTTCTGCGGAAGGTTTCACAACTATTTTTGAGAATAAATCATTTCCGCAAGGCGAAAATGTTCCAATTTTTTTGCCTAAAACACTTTACAAGTCATTTGATTATGCCGATTTTATAGTATGGTTATTGGATTCGCTTGAGAACCATGATCCTGCACTCACCGCTGCGGTGCTTCCGCTTGCAGCATGGTGCGAAAGGACAGGCATTTACAAAAGTTCCAGTAACTCAATTGAATCAGTTTTTGATTACGCATATAAAATGGCAAAAAAGCAGACAATGTAATATCATTTATGCGGAGCTTGAAGCATTTGGAGTTCTTATGACCAACAAAGTTGTGGTTATTTTTTCTATATTGATTATTTTTATTTTCGCACTTGGCATTTTTTATTTTGCGATAAACGTTTCTGATGATTTGCAAAAAGGCTCTAATGAAGCTGACGCGCAATTCAGAACTTTTTTGGCCAGCATGAACTATGAAATGTCTAATTCGCCTTATCTTTCGCCTGATTATCTTGAAAAGCTCAGGGATATGATAAAGCAGAACGAATTTATAGCGGCTGTCACAATTAAAAGCGAAACAAACACTTATTTTGCATATCCGCTTTCTTCGAAGTATATTTCAGCTTCTTCTGCGAGCCCTGAAATTTCTGTTACTTCGCCAGCTCTTATTGTCCGTTCAACAGATATTCCTTATAATGACACAACAAACACAGAAGTTCAGGCTGCAGTTTATCTTATAAAGCCCAGCAAAGTTTTTGACTATGCGCTTTACAGCTTTTACATCATCGCGGGCGGCACATTGCTTGCAATGCTCATTCTTTTGATTAGCAGAAAGCGCCCAAAGACAAGCAAAGCAGAAAAATCAGCAGTTATAACTGAAGAAAATACAGTTCAAGCTGAAAACATTGTTGATGAAGCAGCAAATCAGCAGGAACTTCCCGTAAAAAGACGGACACCAGACCCGATTCAGCAGAAAGATGCTGTCAAGACAATCGACCCGATGGGGCTTTTCTCTCCGGCAACTGGAATCAGCTGGGAATCTTATCTTGAGACGCGCCTTGATGCAGAGCTTGTCCGTGCAGCTTCTTCGGAACAGGAATTTTCGATTATCAATATCAGAGTTGAAAACTTACCGCACAATCACCCGTGCGCCAAAGAGATTTGCTCTGTATTGATTGACACATTCAATTTCAGAGATTTGCTCTTTGAATTCGGCGACGACAGCTACATTTGTATTTTGCCGGGCGTAGATTTGAACAAGACGCTTTCAATAAGCGAAACTCTTTATCAAGAACTCAAGCAAGTAATTTCTAGCTTTGGTCTTGTAAATCAGCTTGTTTTCGGCATTTCTACAAGAGCTATGCGCCTTGTTTCTGGCATCAGAATTGTCAAAGAATCAATCGAGGCTGTAAACAAAGCTCTTGAAGAGCCGGAACTTCCGATTGTTGCTTTCAGAGTAAACGCCGAGCGTTACAAGCAGTTTCTCACCGAAGAGCTTGAAAAAGCAAACAAAGAGCATGTAGCTTATTAATTTCAGAGACTTATCTTTTCGACTAATGTCGTTACTGTCATACCCGCGCTCTTAACGCGGGTATCTTACAAATCAAGCTTAATCGCGAACCCAAGATTGTCGTATCAAGCCTGTCAATGACAAGCTTTTTTGATTTGCAACACAGCAACCTTAATCTCTATAGATTAATCGTCGAATTCTTGCGTAAAATCTGGAATTAGGTCTTTTTCTATTTCTTCCGGCTCTTCTGTTTTAGCCGGTTCTTCTTTCTTTGGCTTTTGTTTGTCTTCAGATTTTTCTGCTGTCTTTTCAGCATTTTCAACTGATTCATTATTTGCGCTTTCTTTAGGCTCTTCACCAGAAGATTCTGCACTTTCGGCAGCTTCTGTTTTTTCAGCTTCAGCTTTGGCTTCTGCTTCAGTTTCAGCTTCTTTTGATTTTATTTTATCTCTCAAAGATTCTGTGTCAGTGCCTTGACCGAACAATTTTTCGTATTCATCAAGATGCTTGCTTGCTTTTTCAAACTGCTTTGACGCAATAAGCACTTTTATGTAGTTCTTTCTGATGTTGCCGTCTTCAGGGTTTTCAATGACTAATGATTCATAAAGCTCTGCACCAGCCGTCAATTCGCCCGACATTACGGTTGAATAAGCCAACGATTCGCGCAATGTTCTGTTTGAAGGCTCTTTTGCAAGTAGCTCTGTAAACAAATCTTTAGCGGCAACATACTCGCCGCTAAGAGCTTTTGAACATGCAAGCTTATAAGTCATTGCATCATAGAATTTTGGCGCTTTTCTAGCTTTTTCGTAATATTCAGAAGCTTTTCTATAATTTTTCTGCTCATAATATGCGTCTGCAATTGCGGCATATTCAGCGCATTCGTTTTCTTTTCTAAGCTTGCGCTCAAACGGAATTGCAAAGCAGTTTTCGCTAAAGAACAAAATGCCGACAAGCATCAGCAAGAAAAGCTTTGATTTTGCCATCAGCGTCTTCCTAAAACAATCTTTTCGATTGTTCGAATCTGCGGACGGTACAAGTCCGTTACAGTTGCGCCATAATCCGCAATAAGCTGAATTATATTCCGCGGCGCATCAGATGAATCGCAGCCGTTGAGCCTGTCACCTGCATCGCCAAGACCAGGCAAAATATACGCAGATTCATTCAGAACCGGATCCATCCACAAAGTATAGACTGTGCAGTTTTCAAGTGCACGCACTGCACGTATTGAACCTTTGAGCGCTGAAATGACGTTGAAAAAGCTTATCGACTTGGGCTTTACGCCGTTTCCCTGAAGATATTTCACAACAGTCACAAGCGAACCGCCTGTAGCGTTCATCGGGTCAGCAAAAATCAAATCTTTTCCGTCAAGCTGCTTAAAATCAAAGAAAGAATTGTCCAAATCAAGGATATATTCCATATCAGATTCATGCTTAGTTTCGTCGCGCTTGATTTTGAACAACGCAAACGGCGTGTTGTAATTGTCTGTTGAATAATCAGCAATTTCTTTTGACATAATCATCGAGGGCAGCAACGCGCCACGAAGCATTACGCACATGACTGTGTTTGAAATTCTTTCCCTTACATCAGGAACTTGATGAACTGAATATTGCTGAACAGGCATGTTTACAGGCGTTTTTACAAAAAGATGGTCTTTTTTGCCGTTTTCAGGGCTTATAAATGCAAGCTTGAACAGCATTTCATAAGCGCGCTGAATGTAATACATAAATTCATTGTGGTTTGTACTTACGTCGCGAAGCTTGGCAATAACGCGTGAAGCTTCGGCATGGGCGCTTTCTTCAGTTTCAAATGAATAAATTTTGATGCCCTGCACTTCGTGGCAGATTTTCTGCATCAATCCGCTCATTTCTTTATAAACGCCGATTACATTCTGCTTTTCAGCTTCAAAAGAAGATTTGTCTGCACAAGAAGAAATTATCTTATAAGAATCTTGGGCTTTTGAATAAAGCTTTTCCATTTCAGCAATTAAAAGCTTGTCATTTTGCGTAAGATAGCCGTCAAGCGATTCGGCCTTAAGAATAACCTTATTTGCCATAATTCATCTTCCTTTATCTGTGCAGACAACAAAAATGTTAATATATCTTCATACCGATTTTAATCCGCATCTACGTATTAATCCACATAGATTTAGATATTCCGAAACATCGACCGCAATGAACGAACCCCGACGCAGAGCGTGCGGGGTATCGTTCGTTCTGCTAAGGAATTGCACTCAGGTTTAATACCCTTTATTTCGCCCCAGAGGGGGATGTTTCCTACGGAAACAGGTATTAAACCCTCGGCACGAATAAACTACAGCCGATGTTCAGCGTTCGGAATGATTTATCGTTATTTTGCTTTTGTATCAACCTTTTCAACCAGAGCTGACAAATCAATCACAAGGTTCTTGATTTCAATCTGGTTGCCGTTGCCGGGCTGAACAGACACCATGTCTTTCCGTGATGCGTCACCTTTGTCTAAAGCTGCCATGTTCTTGCTTAGCACAAGCACGTTCGGGCGCACAAAGCGCTTATCTTTAAGCTCAAGCACTGCATCAAGTGAATAAAGCATACCATCTTGCGGCTGTTCAGCCACACGGTGCATAGAACCGTAAGCATATTCAACAGGCAGCTTGACGTTTGCACCAAGAAGCATTTTTACGGCCGTTTCAGTAGAAGCCAAGTACCAGTCGATAGTTTCAGTCTTCTGCGTCAAGAAATGTTTTGTATAGACTGCTTCCGGCCAGTCCGGCTTATAAACTTCGCCGGCGCGTGTTCTTTCTTGCGCCAAAAGCATACCAGACAGATATTCTGTATCTGCAAAGCAATAACCGTTCAGCGGAATATCTACAAAGAAATCTGCCATATTGTTGTAATAGTAATTGTAGACGCGGTCGCCCTGCTCTTCATGCACCTCGCGGAATCCGTTTGAATTCGTAAAAAGCATTGAATTATAAGAAACGGGGAACGAGCCTGTTGCTACAAACTGAAAATTCGGTTTCTGGCCTTCAACAGCAAGAAAGTCAAGCGTGCTCGCAAGATAGAAATTCTCTGTCTTGTCAATCAGCTGCTTGAGCGCAAAATCTTTCATTTCCGGCGCAATCTTCTTTACAAGAGATTGCAG
This sequence comes from Spirochaetales bacterium Spiro_07, assembly GCA_001603145.1. Taxonomy (GTDB): domain Bacteria; phylum Spirochaetota; class Spirochaetia; order Treponematales; family Treponemataceae; genus UBA1240. The sequence goes on from LVBI01000042.1 coordinate 31,952, forward strand.
AAGCACTTCATTGCCTTTAACCGGAAACGTTATGTACAAATCTTTGTCGAAGTCAAAGAACTCATAAGGATGCGCTATGCGCACCTTTGGCTGTTCAGTGTTGACAGACTTGTCTTTTGCAGTTTTGCTTGAAGAACAGCTTGTAACAAAACAGCAAGCAAACGCTGCGAGCACCGCCGCAGCCAAAAAGAAACCAGACTTACGCACGTTTTACCACCGCTTTCCAGTTTTCTTCGCCAGCCGGAATCTCTGTGCCATCTGCAAGAGAATCTGCCCAAACAGTCTTTACAGCCAAAGTTTCAGCTGCAATGAAATCTGCAAACATTTCAAAAGCTTTTTTGAGAGCAGCCGAACCGCTTGCAGTAAGCTCGATTCTGTCTGTAACGGCAAGACCAGATTCTTTTCTCAAGTTCTGCACGCCGCGGATAAAGTCTCTCGCATAGCCTTCAAGCTGAAGCTCTTCTGTAATTTCAGTGTCGAGTGCAACAGTCAATGTGCCTTCGTTCAAAACCTTAAGGTTGGCTTTTTCGATGCGCTCGATGATAATCTTGTCTGTATCAAGGTCAACGCTCTTGCCTTCAACGTCAATTGAAATTACAGAGCCGTCAATTATAGACTGAATAACATCAGCATCAAGAGCGGCAATCTTTACAGAAGCGGCCTTCATAAGCGGGCCAAGCTCTTTGCCGAGCGTTCTGAAGTTTGCCTTTGCCTTATACTCAACAAGCTCATATTCTTTTTCGTGGAACACAACCTTCTTTACGTTAAGCTCTTCGCGGATTGAATCTTCCATTTCGAGAAGAACTTTCTTCTCTTCAACGTCGCGCGTAACAAGCTCAACGCTCTTGAGCGGCTGACGGATCTTCAAGTTATACTGGTATCTCAGGCTTCTGCCCATTGAAACAGCTTTCTGTACAGTATCCATCTTGAATTCAAGAGCCGTGTCGCGCATTGATTCGTTATAAACAGGATAATCTGCAAGATGAACTGAAGCCGCATCGTCTTTAAGGCGGATATTCTGCCATATGCTTTCTGTAATAAACGGAATTACCGGAGCCGCAACGAGCGCGAAAGTCTTTAACGCTGCGTATAAAGTCTCATAAGCTTCGCGCTTGTCACCGTCATTTTCGCTTTTCCAGAAACGGCGGCGGCTTCTGCGGATATACCAGTTGTTCATCTGGTCGATGAACGAAACAATCGGGTCAATAGCGCGGCTCAGGTCATAAGCATCCATTGCTTCCGTTGTGTCTTTGACCATCTTCTGCGTAACAGACAAAATCCATCTGTCAAGCGGATTATCCGGCATTGTTACAGCTTTTCCGTTAGAGAAATATTTGCCTTCACACTGAATATTGTCAATGTTGGCGTATGTTATAAAGAAGCTGTAGCTATTCCACAATGGAATCAAAATGCCTTTAAGAACATCACGGACACCGTCATCGCTGTATTTCAAGTCGTCGGCTTTTACGGCCGCGCTGTGCATCAAGAAAAGGCGCAATGCATCTGCACCGAACTGCTTGATTACAAGAGCCGGGTCTGTGTAGTTTCTTAAGCTCTTTGACATTTTCTTGCCGTCAGAAGCGAGAACAAGGCCGTTTACAACTACGTTCTCGAATGCCGGTTTGTCAAAAAGCGCGGTGGCAAGAACAGTCAATGTGTAGAACCAGCCGCGTGTCTGGTCAAGACCTTCTGAGATGAACTTTGCAGGGAAATGCTTCTCAAAATATTCCTTGTTTTCAAAAGGATAATGCTGCTGCGCATAAGGCATTGAGCCAGACTCAAACCAGCAGTCAAGAACTTCAGGAATGCGGTGCATTGTTCCGCCGCATTTGCAAGGAATTGTGATTTTATCAACGAAATGTTTGTGCAAATCTTCTGGGTAAACGCCTGAAAGCTTCTCAAGTTCTTTTCTGCTGCCAACACAGACATATTCGCCGCAGTCCGGGCACTGCCAAACTGGAATCGGGTTGCCCCAATAGCGGTTGCGGCTTATAGCCCAGTCGCGCGCGCCTTCAAGCCATTTGCCGAAGCGGCCGTTTTTCAGATGTTCCGGCTGCCATGTGATTTTCTGGTTTACTGCAACCATTTCGTCGCGGATTTTCTCAACGCGGACAAACCAGCTGCCGACAGCGCGATAAATCAGCGGGCTTGAACAGCGCCAACAGAAAGGATAAGAGTGAAGAATCTGGTCGCGCTTTACAAGCTTGCCTTCTTTCTTGAGGCGGTCCATCACGTCTTTGTCGCAGTCTTTAACGAAGCGGCCCTGATAATCAGGAACTTCTGCTGTGAATTTGCATTCATTGTCTACAGGACAAATTGTCGGAATGCCTGTGCCTTTGAAGACCTTGTTATCGTCTTCGCCGAAGCCAGGCGCGGTATGAACGATGCCTGTACCGTCTTCTGTTGAAACGAAATCAGCATTGAAAACGCGGAATGCGCCGTTGTGCGGTTCCGTTCCGTCTTTGCCGTCATTAGGCTTATACAAATCAGCAAAATATGGGAAAAGCGGCTCATATCTTGTATCGATAAGCTCCGCGCCCTTCTTTTTCCAGACAATCTCGCATTTAGACGGTTCTTTGTAATAAGCATGAAGTCTGCTTTCTGCAAGAATATAGTATTCATCGCCGTCATGCACTTTTACATAATCGATATCTGGTCCCATTGTAAGACCGAGGTTTGACGGCAAAGTCCACGGTGTCGTTGTCCATGCAAGAAGATAAGTGCAGCCGTTCGCCATATCCGGGTCTTTTGCTTTCGGACCGGCTTCTGTTACCTTGAATCTGATTGTAATTGCAGGGTCATGCACATCTTTATAGCCGCCCTGTGCAAGCTCGTGGTTTGAAAGCGGTGTTGCACATCTTGGACAAGTCGGCAAAATGTAGTGGCCTTCGTAGATAAGCCCTTTATCCCACAAGCTTTTGAAAACCCACCAGATTGATTCCATGTAATCAGGGTTCATCGTCTTATAGTCATGCTCAAAATCTACCCAGCGGCCAAGTCTTGTGATAGTTTCCTGCCATTCTTTGGTGTAGCGCAAAACGCTTGAACGGCAGGCTTCATTGAATTTGTCTACGCCATATTTTTCGATGTCAGTCTTTGAATTAAGGCCAAGCTCTTTTTCGATGAGGTTCTCAACTGGAAGACCGTGGCAGTCCCAGCCGAAGCGACGCTCAACTTTTTTGCCCTTCATCGTCTGATAACGAGGAATAATGTCTTTTATAGTGCTTGGCAAAAAATGTCCGAAATGCGGAAGGCCAGTTGCAAAAGGAGGACCATCATAAAAAACATATTCAGGAGCACCTTCGCGTTGTGAAATTGACTTTTTGAAAATATCGTTCTTTTCCCAAAACTTTAAAACTTTTTCTTCCTGTTCCGGGAAATTAACCTTAGGATCTACTGATTCGTACAAAATATTCCTCCAGATAAGCATAAAACTGCTTATGCTATTTTTCACTATTGTCAGCAATTATGCCACAAACAGACAAAATATTCTATAGGTGAACAAGCTTTAGAGAGAAATTATATCATTTTCAGCAGGATAATTTTAAGCCGTGATGCACGTTAATGCACAGCTTTCCGCAAGAATCAGACAAAATCAGATTTCTTCTAGTGTTCCTTCATCATCTGGAAGAACGCTTTCTTCGCCGTCTTCGTCAAGAGAAATTGAATCAAAGTCTTCTTTTTGCTCTTCTGGAATTACAGAATAAACGTACATGGACACAATCTGCCGCGTAAGCTCGTCTACGCCGGAAGCTTGAAAATGAAGCCTTGACTGGTTCATTTTCTGGTTGAATTCTACGCTTCTTACAGCGCCGCTCATCACGATAGTCTTGTCGCCGAGCTTGAACTGAAGCTTTACAGCCATGCCTTCAACGCCCTTGCCGCCGATTCTGATAAGCGCGCCGTCTTCAGACAAATCTTCGATAAGGCATTTTATACCAGGCTCAAGCTCAATAGTCTTGATGTTCTTTGTGCGCGGATCTGTAAGCAGGTACAAGTCTGCCATAATAGAACATGGGCAACGAATGCTGCGCCGCTTCTGCGAACGCTGCAAGTTGCTTGTCTGTTCCAGAAAAAGCACAGGCCTGCCGTGATAATGACCTACACCGTGAACAGTTGTGTCAAAAATATAGCCTGCATCGTTCTTGCGCCAAAAATAGACAGTAATCTTTTTTGAGCGCCAGTCATAGCATCTATATTGCGGCTTGGCCGGTTCAGGATATGTAACAGTTATTATTGAATCATTGCTCAGAACCATAGAATAGAAAATGCCGTTTGAAGGCAGAACAATTCTGAAACGCTGTCCCGGGCGGATAAAGCATGTATTTTTTAAGCCAGTCTTGAGCGGCGGGTCTAGCTCAATCTTGCTTCTGTACGCATAAAATTTGTTGAGCAGCTCCGCGGTGTGCGGGTCGTTGATTGAACCGACATTGTTCGCCATCTGCACCACAAGCGCAATGGCACGGTTTATAGCCGGAACAGACCAGAACAAAATTGTAGGTTCATCAACCTCTGCCATTTTAGCAAGTTTCCATACAAGCTTCATCTGACTGAATGAAAAGCCTGAATCAAAACCTGTTGAATAGAAGTCTATAAATTTTCTAAGTCCCATTTTATCTAACCTCTACCAATTCACTTACATCTATTATTCTATCGACTATCAAAAAATAAGAAAATACTTGTCTTTACAAAACAGTCAAATTATAATAACACATAATTAATGAAAAAACAGTCATTTATTTTGCATTTTTTGCTATTTTTTGCAGTTTTTCTCTATTGCTTTATGCCTCCGGTATTTACTTATGCTGAAAATGCTACAAATTCTTTTCCGGAATATTCTTTAACGACGTTCTTCCTTTCATTTTTGTGGAGCACAGTATCTATTTTTGCAGTATATAACCAAAAGCACGACGACTCGTCTTTTAGCGTTATCGGCATAAGGCATTTTATCAATTTTGCAAGCATAAAATTTCAGATTAAATTCCGAAAATGCATCAAGCATTATAAGTCTGGCATCATTGCGCTTCTGCTGATTTTTGCGAGCGGCTTTGTCATAAGCTTGATCGCAAATCAGCCTAAGCCACAAATTTCGCAAAAAACGCTTTTCGGTTGGATTGTCTTTTTTTTGCTCACATGCTTTTTTGCATCAGCAGAAGAAGTGCTTTACAGATATTATCTGCCCCGCACTTTCAGATTCTTTATAGACGCCTTTTATCAAGACAACAACTCAAAAGCTAAAAAAATCTGTGTTGAGCTTAGCGAATTCTTTGCAGTTCTTCTCTTTGCACTTGCGCACCTCTATCTTGGCATTACCGCCGTAATTCACGCATTTATTTCCGGCGTAATTTTGCGGTGGAACATAAAAAAAACAGACACCCTTGTGAGTGTCTGTCTTATACACAGCTTGTACAACTGCCTTATTTTTGGCTTTTATCTTTTATGAAAGCTGCAAGTATATCTGGTCTGCAAGGCCGAAACCGGCAGACTTTGTAACTGATGTTGCAAGCTCGTCGTAAAGCATGTCTTCATACATGTTCTGCGCATACTCGTTCTGGCTGCCGCCAAGATTTGTCTTAGTGATAGTGTTGCGCATAGAAGAAAGCATAATCTTTACAAAATAAGACTCAAGCTCAAGAGACTGCTTGTAAAGGCGGCTCGTTCTGTCAATTTTTTCGCTAGAAGCAAAGCCATGAGCGCCGACTGCATTTGCAGCCGCACCAACAGGCAGAGCTGCCTTATCAGCCGGCTTGTTGAAAGCATCAGCAAGAGACGAAGTATAATCTCCGTTTATTCTGCCGTCTTCAATAATCTGGCTAGACGAAAGCGTGCTTTTTCTTTCTGAATTGTTCATGCCCGCCTGAATGCCGTCAATCAGCGACTGGAATTTGTTCATTTCCTGCTGCATCTGCGCAGCATTAGAAGCTGACATTCCGCCGACACCGCCTTTTGGCACATTCACGTTGTTCGAGGCGAAATTCTGAAATGAAGCAATGTCTAAACTTGAAGCCATTTATCTTTCCTTTTCAGTTACTAGCGCTTAAGGTTTGTTGCTGTTGAGAGCATGTTGTCGCTTGTCTGAATTGCCTTTGAGCTGAATTCATAGGCGCGCTGTGCAACAATCATCTGAACCATTTCGTTTACGGCTGAAACATTAGACATTTCAAGGAACTTATGATGTGTCTCACCCATTCCGTCAAAGCCTGGTCTGTTTGCAATCGGCTCGCCAGAAGCGTTTGTTACCTTAAAAAGGTTGTCGCCGTCTGCAGCAAGGCCAACCGGATTCGGAAATCTGTAAAGCTCAATCTGGGCTACGTCAACAGGGTCGTCTGAACCAGCAACTTTTACTGTTACGCGGCCGTCGCGGCTGATTGCCAATGTTTCAAGTCTGAAACCTTCCGGCATGATAATTTCAGGCATTACGCGCAAACCGTTAGACGTAACGAGCTGTCCGTTTGAGTCAATCTTGAATGAACCGTCTCGTGTATAAGCGTAGCTGCCATCATACTGCTGAACTCTGAAAAAGCCTTCGCCTTCAATAGCAAGGTCTGTTGAGTTCAATGTGCTCTGCAAAGAGCCTTGATCAAACATACGCTGTGTTGCCGCAACCTTTACACCGCTTCCCATTTGAATGCCGACAGGAGTTACTGTGTCTTCTGTAGCTGGTGTTCCGGCAGCTTTTACGTTCTGATAAATCAGGTCTTCAAATTCAACGCGTTGCTTCTTGAAACCGCTTGTGTTTACGTTTGCCAAGTTGTTTGAAATTGTATCGATGTTAGCCTGCTGACCGTTCATGCCGGTTGCGGCTGTCCACAAACTTCTTACCATATATTTTCTCCCTTTTTAAAAGCTTTCATTAACGCAAAACTGCAACTTTAGACCACAATGCAGACAACATTGAATCTTCTGTCTGAATTGTCTTCTGATTTGCTTCATAAGCTCGGTTCACTTCAATCATCTGAACCATTTCGTTTACAACATTTACGTTTGATGTTTCTACGTATTCTTGCAATAGAGCCGGACGTTCGTTGCCTTCGGCAATATAAACTTTGCCTGAAATAGCTGTATCAACCCAAAGGTTTTCGCCCTGCTTTTTGAGATAGCGCTCGTTTTCAAAGCGCACAAGCTTGAGGCGGTCTACAACCTTGTCGTCTTCAACAGTGATGATACCGTCGTCGTTTACCTTAAAGTTTTTGTCCTGCACGCGGATGTAGCCATTTTCGCCAAGAAGCGGATATCCTTCCTTTGTTTCAAGGATTCCTTCCTTGCCGATAAGGAAATTTCCTGCGCGTGTATAACGCTCGCCAGCCGGTGTCTGAACAGCGAAGAAGCCTTCGCCGGCAAGTGCTATGTCTGTTGCAGCGCCTGTGTTCTTGAACGAGCCTTGCTCAAAGACTGTGTAAAGTTCGTTTGTTTCTACGCCGAGACCGACTTTTCCGATAATCGGGGCAACATCTGCTGAACCGCCCCAGAAAGTGTATTCGCCATTGTCGCGCATGCGGCGAAGCAACAGCTCAGAAAAGTTTTTATTAACTGCAACATCGCGTTTGTAGCCTGTTGTGTCTACATTTGCAAGATTGTTCGAAATTGCATCCAAGCGGTTCTGCTGCGCAATCATGCCGCTTGCGCCGGTGTACCAACCTTGTACCATAAAAGAAGGCCTCCACAAAAAACAAAGAAGCAACAGCTTCTAAAAGAGCTTGTCCCTGAAAACTAAAATGCAGGGCTTAAACGCAGCATCAGCCTCACTTAAATTACTGCCAGGCATGAATATTGCGCTACATTTAGATTATCGGAACCGCAAAAAAAATGTTAAGACGAACTTGTTTGTAAAATCTGCAAGAATGTAACAGGCATATACTTGCTTTCAGAAAAGCATTTCAGTACAGCGAAATAGATTCAGAATCGAAAGATATTTTTGTTTTTTAATTTTAAAGGACACAGAAACTCTTTGAAATATTGAAAGAAACAGCCATACAGCAGCTTTCTTTCAAGTTTATGCATTGCCAATTGGCATGAAACTTCATCTTATGCGGAACATCACAAGATGAAGTAAACAAAATTATTATTGCTTTGTAAGTGTTAAACCTGTTGCATCTTGCCTATACAATGTTCCACCTGTAACAGTTGCTGTATTACCTGACAGTGTATAAGTGATACTAGTTGAGCTACCATCAGATGCTGTTGTAAAAGATATAGTACTTGAATCAGCTGTATATGTTCCAGAATCTATTACAGTACTGCCGTTATTCAAAGAATAATTATTGCTACTATCAAATGTAACAGTCATTCCTGTAAATGCACCGCCACTAGCAGCCCATGTACCAATAACAGGATTAGCAGGAGCAGCTGAACCGCCACCACCACCTCCACCGCCGCCGCCACAGCTGACAATAAGCAATGCAATACCAAGCAATGCAATAAACAACACCAATTTTCCCTTGTGCATTTAATTAACCTCTTATCAATTATATTTTTTAAGACGGCAATCCGAATTTGTTCCGTATATACCATGAACAACTAGTATATAAAACTAGAATTGCCACCTTATATTTCCCAAATTTAGAACAATGCAACGCAAATATTCATTTTTTCGCTCACTATATGGATTATTATCAATATATTAACATGGTAATAGATTTTTATCAACTTAAAAGAGTTAAGAATGATAAAAATCCATATTATTGTGACTATGGATTTTTGGGAAAATGTAGTTGCAGAGCTATCGTACAAAGGCTTAACAAACAAATATCTTGCTGAGAAATGTGGATTTGATGCATCAAGCATCGGGCGAGGCATAAAGCTTGGCAGCTCGCCTTCTGTTGATACAGCTTTAAAAATTGCACAGGAATTAAATGTATCAGTTGAATATCTTGCAGGCGGCTCGAACGAAATTTCAGATGTTAAATCTCCGCAGAATCTCGGCAGGAAATACTACAACACATTAAAACAGCTCGATTCGCTGCCTGAAAAGCAACGCAATGCTATAATTCATTTAATTGATGACCTATCTTCACAATAGATTTATCTACAAAAGATTATCCAGTAAAAATAATGCAAAACGAAATTCTTTATAAATTCATTTTGACCTATTAGACATTTTTTTATTGTGTTTTCGAAAAACTGGGAGTATACTTAATTAAATAAGGAGTTTCATGTGGCTAAAAATACTAAAGTCTTATCAATAATTCTTGGCGGAGGCAAAGGCACACGTCTTTATCCGTTGACAAAGGAACGCTCAAAACCGGCTGTTCCGTTTGGCGGCAAGCACCGCATCGTAGATATTCCAATTTCAAACTGTATTAACTCAGGTTTCAAGCAGGTATATATTCTGACGCAGTTCAACTCTGCTTCTTTGCACATGCATATTTCGCATGGCTATAGCTTTGATTCATTCTCTGGCGGATTCGTCGAGATTCTTGCAGCTGAACAAACATTTGAACATTCAGGCTGGTTTGAAGGTACTGCCGACGCAGTACGTAAGAATTTTCCGCATTTTAGAACGCAAAAACCTACACATTATATAATTCTTTCAGGCGACCAGCTTTACCAGATGGACTTGCGCGATTTTCTCGACAAGCACCTTGAGTCTGGCGCAGAAATCTCGATTGCGACAACAGCCGTTACACGCGAAGACGCAACCGGTTTCGGCATAATGAAGGTTAACAAGAAAAATGAAATTACAGCCTTCATGGAAAAACCAGCTGCTAACCTTGACATAAGCGACTGGATTATTCCAGATGAAAGCCGCACACCGGGCGCAACAAAAGGCAAAGACTACCTTGCTTCTATGGGTATTTATATTTTCAATGCAGACACGCTTTATAAGGTTCTCGACAACGACGCGACAGACTTCGGCAAAGAGATTATTCCGGCTGCAATAAAGAACCACAAGGTTCAGTCTTACATTTACGACGGCTACTGGGAAGACATCGGTACAATCAAGAGCTTCTACGAAGCAAATCTTGACTTGACAAGAATCACGCCGAAATTCAACTTCTATGATGAAGACAAGCCGATTTTTACTCACTCAAGAAACTTGCCTTCTTCAAAGATGAACAACGCAAACCTGAACAACGCAATTGCAAGCGAAGGCTGCGTAATTACAGAAGCTACAATCAACAATTCGCTTGTTGGCTTGAGGAGCATCGTTGAATCTGGCACATATCTTGACGGCGTAATTTGCATGGGCGCAGACTTCTATGAAACAATGGAAGAAAAAGCTGAAAATGCAAAGCTCGGCCGCCCGAATGTCGGCATCGGCAAGAACTGCCGTATCAAGAAGTGCATCATCGACAAAAACGTAAGAATAGGCGATAACTGTTCGATTGGTCACACAGGCAAAAAGCTTGAAGACGGCGACCACGGCATGTTCTATGTAGCAGACGACATCATCATAATTCCTAAGAATACGATAATTCCAGAAGGAACGATTATCTAATATTTGTGTCATTATCGGGCTTACCCCGATAATGACACAAAGGCTAATCAAGATGAGGCTGCCTAAACCTTTTTTAGGCAGCTTTTTTTATGCAATTTTCAGCTTTCAAGAAGAGACATCTTATGTTTGAGCGTATAAAAATCAAACAGCTTAACGAGCATATTCATTTGCTAGACGATAACGGTGAAGCCACAGGCTATCTTGTTACAGGCAAAGAAAAAGCAGCTGTAATCGACACGATGAACGGCATTGAAGACGTGCACAAAGCTGTTAGAACAATAACAGACCTGCCGCTTGTGCTGATTAACACGCACGGCCACTGCGACCATATTTTTGGCAACATATATTTTGACCAAGCTTATATGAACCCGCTTGACCTGCCGCTTGCAGCGGAACAGATGAAGCATAAAGAATTTATAGAAATCTGCCGCAAGACAGGGCTTTCGATGCCGCCGTTCAAGCCGGTTGCAGACAAAGATGTTTTCGACTTGGGTGGTCTGACTTTAGAAGTGATTGCACTGCCCGGCCATACGCATGGCGGCATCTGTCTGCTGCTTAAACAAAACAGAGTGCTTTTCACTGGTGACAGCATTAACCATCATCTTTGGATGCAGCTTGACGAGTGCCTGCCGATAAGCGGCTTTTACGAGAATATGAAAAAAATAGCTTTTGTAAAAGACAAGGCAGATTTTATACTGCACGGTCATGCACAATCTTTTGACAGCATAACGCTTTACGATGAGCTTCTGCTCGGCGTAAAAGATTTGCTTGAAAGCGGTGGCAAAGACGATGAAGTTTTTGACTATGAATACAAATGGTTCAAAGGCAAGTGCAAGCACCACCCCTTTGGCACAGGCGAAAGCGTGATATGCTATAAGACTGTCCGATAATTCCAGAAAGCCAGACAAAAAAAGCCAGAACAACTACCGTCCTGGCTCTTTATAAAAGCTTATGCCCATGTGCACCATATAGCATTTAGATCTCGAAACAAGTTCGGGATGACACTAGATTATGAACTTCTTAGCTGGTTTGCCTCTTTTCGCATCAGTTTTATTCTTAATAAAAGTCTAAACAGCGAAAAGTACCGGTTTTGTTTTATCAAACTGTCTTACAAAAACCGACAGCATTTGTATAACGAGGCATCACGAGCACCCCAAGACAAGCATTGTGCATCATTTGCGCAAAGCGCAAACTTGGTCCTTTCGCCAGATTATCACTAAATTGAAGATAAAACCCAAGAATGCACCATCTTTCAAGTTTGCGCGTTTTGCATAGACAAGCATTGTGCACCATTTACAACTTTGCGCCAAAGCGCAAAGTTGGCCGTTTTGCTAGATATAACAAAAAATGTGGATTAATCCCAAGGCAAAACGCTATTCCTTCACTGCGCCGCTTGTAAGACCGGCAACAATTTCTTTTTGTGCAATGGCATAGAAGAAAACTGCCGGAATCAGCGAAAGCGTAAGATAAGCCAAAACTTTAGCCCAGTCTGTTGCATACTGACCTTGATACTGCATAACGCCAAGCGGAAGCGTGAACTTCTTATCATCGTTAAGCACAAGAAGCGGAAGCAAGAACTGATTCCAGCTGCCAACAAGCGTAAGAACAGCAATAGTCGTGATAATCGGCTTTGAAAGCGGAATTACCATTCTTACGAGAAAGCCGAATTTGCCGCAGCCGTCAATAATTGCAGCTTCTTCCAAATCCATAGGAATTTGCTCAAAAAAGCTTCGCGTAAGCATCGTATGGAACGCAAGATTAAACGCCGCCTGTGGCAGAATTACGCCCCAATAAGTGTCAATTAAGCCTATTTTACGCATCTGCAAATACATTGGCAGAATCGCAACGGCAAGCGGGAACAGAAGACCAAGCAAAATATAATTGTACAGAAATTCCCTTCCGAAGAATTTGATTCTTGCAAAAGTAAAGCCCGTAAGACAGCAAAGCACAACATCAAAAACAACTGTTCCAATCATGATTATGAACGAGTTTTTCAAGCTTCGCCAGAACGTAGATGTTTGTGGATTAAGAAGATTTTTGAACGTGTCAAGCTGAACCGGGTTCGGAAGCCCTAAAAGATCACGCCTTAGCTGACCCATCGTCTTGAAACCGCCCATGAACATAACATACAGAGGAAAAACCGTATAAATGAGGATTATCAAAAGAAAAATCACTTTCAGCGATTTATAAACAATATTCGTATTAGTCTTATTCATTTTCTGCCTCATTCACCTGTTTTAATCAGCTTCTGGTATACGGCATTGAACGTAACGCAGATTACAAAAATTACAATAGCGATTGCGCTACCGTAGCCCATCTGGGAACGCCTGAAACCGAACTTATAGAGGTATGTGACCATCGTTTCCGCGGAATTTACCGGGTCGCCCTTGCCCATTGCCCATATAATGTCGAACGTCTGCAATGAACCGACTATGCAGAAGAACAAAGTAACAACGATTGTCGGAAGAAGCAGCGGAATTATGATGAACATATTCAGCTGCAACGGCGACGCACCATCTATTGCGGCCGCTTCTCTGATGTCATCAGAAATTCCTTGAAGACCGGCGATGTACAAAATCATGTAAAGACCGAAATATTTCCAAATTACTACGATAAATATAGCGTTGAAAACAGTTTCCGGCTTTCCGAGAAACGCAAAATCGGTGCCCGCAGGGAATAAAGCCGCAAGGAACGTAGTCGAAATGCCGTATTGTGGGCTGTATATGAAAGTCCATACAACACCGGCTATAACCTCAGAAACTACATAAGGAATGAAGAACACTGTGCGGAGCGCGATATTGCTCTTTGATTTTGTTGAAATAATAAGCGCAAGTATAAGAGCTATCGGCAGCTCTATAAGCACAGAGAGCACAATTATTTTTACGTTATGTCCGAAAGATTTCCAAAATATTGGATCTGTTAATATCTCTTTAAAGTTTTCAAGACCGACGAATTGAGTTTTTCTACCGGCCTCTGGTCCTGTCAACGGCCCCATTCCGTTCCATCGGAAAAGACCATACACAGCCGCCTTAAAAACAGGAAGAACGACAAAGAATGTGAAAATAACAAGAGGCACAATGAGGAACGCCATTGCAATCCAGAAATTCTGTTTTTTCTTATCAAGCATCGAATTTTATTACCTTTAGTTATCTAAAAACAAATAGAAAAAAACCGGAACAGCGAACTGTTCCGGTCTAACAAGTCAGTTCAGTTATTTATTCTTTTCCCAAGAAGCCTGAATCAAATCACAAGCCTGCTGTGGGTTCATTGTACCAGCGAAGATGCCTTCTGTAGCAGCCTTGATGTCTTCACCAACTGCTGCCGGCAAGAACTGATCGTAATACAGCTGATAGTAACCAGCGTCATTTACAGCCTTAACAACGTCCTTCATAACAGGGTCGATAAGATCGTCGAAACCAGGAATAACTGGGCAAGCATTAAGCTTCGTGCAGATAATCTTGTAGTTCTCTGGTTCGTAGAATGACTTAAGGAATTCAATAGCTTCATCCGGAGCGTTCTTTCCGATGATGTAGCCGTCGCCGCCACCCTGTGTATCAGAGAGAAGACCTTTTCCGCCTTCTACAGCCGGGAATGACATGTAGCCCCACTTGTCTTTGTAGCCAAGAGTTGCGTTGTCATCACCTGTTGAAGGTGCCCACTGACCCATAAGTGTCATAGCAGCTTTTCTATCAGCAACAAGAGCTTCCTGCTCTACCTGAGTTGTAGCCATGAAACCGTCCTGGAACGGATTTGTAGCTACAAAGTCTTTGAGCATTTCCATAGCCTTAAGGAACGAACCGCTGTTGAAAGCACCTGTTCCGTTGTAAGCAGCCAAGAAATCCGGTTCACCGCCGAGACGCTGTGCAATGTATGTCCACCAGTAGTGGCCAGTCCATGTTTCTTTTTCACCAAGAGCTACAGGAGCGTAACCCTTTGATTTAAGAACTTTGCAGCTTGCAAGGAACTTAGTCCATGTAGAGAAATCATCTGGTGTAAGGCCGCAGTCTTTGAATACGTATGTGTTGTACCAAAGGCCTACTGTACCAAGTGAATAAGGTGCGCCGTACTGCTTGCCGTTGAAAGCATAAACACCCATAGCACCTTTACCAATCTGTGTTATTGGACCATCTTTTATGTAGCTTGAAATATCTCGGAGCATACCTGCATCAGCCTGCTCAACCATTACACCGCCACCCCATGAGCGGAAGATGTCTGGTGGGTTGCCAGACTGAATTACTGTAGCAACCTTCTGCTTGTAAGCTTCGTTTTCAAGACATGTAATCTCGATTTTTACTCCAGGGTGCTTAGCCTCGAAGTTGTCAGCAATCTGTCTCCAAGCTGCCTGCTGTTCATCTGTTGTATCAAGATGCCAGAAAGTGATTGTCTTGGTTTCAGCTTTTTTTGTTGCTTCAGATTTCTTGCAGCCTGTAACAAACATTGCACAAGCACAAAGAAGCACAACAAAAATTGTCCAAATTTTTTTCATGTTTTTCTCCTTTCCTTTTTCTTTCTTGATTATTTTAGCGAATTTTTTTTGCAAAATAACCAATTAGATATTATGTTAAACCTTTAACTAGCAGGAAAGAATAGGGAAATTCCCTTAAACAATATTGGAGTTTTTGAAATCTACAAAAAAAGAGCTGCCCTTTTGGACAGCCCTTTTCAAGCTAAAAGTTGCTATTTCAAGAACTTTACGAACGCATCTTTATAGCCTTCACGGCGGAAGCGGTCAAGCATTGCTCTGTACTCGTCTTGCGAAAGCGGGCCGATAAGCATTTCATAGCCGCCCGGCGTTCTATCAGAAGCCTTAATTGAAACAGGATATTTGCCGCGATATTTGCTTACCAAATTCTTAAGGTTCTTCATGTCGCGGTAAACGCCAAGCTGAACATAGAATTTGCCCTTCTCATACTGAGTAATCAGCAGTTCCGGGAACGGCACTGAAGGATCTTGCGCAACTGACGGCGCAACAGTTGAAGCTGGCGGTGCAGAGACAGCCGGCTGCTGTGCAGAATAAAGCGGCTGCTTGCAGTTATCGCAAAGCTGCTGTGATTTGCTTGCATTAGAACAATTCGGGCAGACATAGAAGTTCTGCTGAATAGGCGCAACTTCGTCTTTAGGCGGCGGCGGAAGCAGCGAATAGTCATAAGCTGAAACAGACGGACGCTTTTCTTCTGTTGCAAGAGCAATGCCAGGGTCTGGAATTTCTTTTACAGTTGATGTTGCCGATGCAGAAGTCTGTGCAACTGGCGCTGCTTCCTGATTTGCAGGCGGAAGCTGCTCTACAGGCTGCGTCTGCGGCTCTGGTGCAGCAACTACATTTGAATAGCTTGAAGGCAGCGCAGCGGCCGGATTATTGTCAGGATCAGCCTGTGCTACAGGAGCTACTGATGTCAAAGTATTTTCTTTTACGAAATCGTTCTTTCTGCTTACGCGGACAGTTGTGTCATAGCCGCTTTCAACACCGATCGCAGAAGCTGCTGTCGGAGAAAGAAGCACGAGCACGCCTGATAAATCTGTAGAACCAGTTATAACGACAGTCGTTGATTTTCCGTTTGAAGTATTTACAACGTCTACGATTTCACCTTTAGAAAAGATTCTGCTCTGGGCATAATTTCCGCCAGACGGAAAAGCTTCTGCATTGCCTTTTGCGGCCCTGCCTTCCCATGCAACAGAAGACGATGCGGCTGAAACAAAAGCAGCAGCAAAAACAGACATCATCAAAATAATACCAAAACGCTTCATATTTTCCTCGCTAAGCTCCGTTAATTTTTTTACCGTTTGAACGAAAGTTCCTGAGACTTTTTCTTTTGAAGCTGCGCCTGAAACCGTATAGCTGCTCCAATTTCCTTTTCAAGGTCTGAAGCAAACTTCCGCACTCCCTTTTCGCAGTCTCTTCTATTCAAGGCTGCATGAAGTTTAGGCTGGTCAACAACGCCGCTTGCATAAACATCGTAGTTGTTTGACAACACTTCCCATTCCAGATTCACAAAAGTAGCCGTACCAGAAGTTTCGCCATATTCTACAATAACAGGAACGATGTATCCCATTCCGCCTGTTCCGGCAGAAGCGAGATGCTCAATAAACAATTCATTGCCCGTGCCTGTTACAACGACAGGCTCATTTGAAACGATGAAACCGTCGTCAAAAAAAGAATCCATAAGAGATGTTTCTAAAAGACGGGTCATTTCGCGCACCAGAGTTGTCGATGCATCCCGCTGAACTATTACAATTGTAAGCGACTGTGCAAAAGTAAAAGCAGGAATAAGAACAAGCAATGCCGCTATCAAAATATGCCGTTTTTTCATAAAACCTCATATAGTACTGCAGCCGATAGCTACAGAATATTATTATTCTTTTTGATTTTCGGCAGAAATGCGATTATCATTCACGTTTTTTTATTCATGAAGAGATTGTTGATTCATATTTATTTACATTGAAATATGAAAACACTTGTGCTAAAATGATTAACCGTAAAAGTCTATTTTACTAAACGGATTCAGGACAAATTTAATGTCATTAAAAAACGACGTTCGCGTGTACATCATCGGTGCGGGCTTTGCCGGCCAGATGATTGCAGACGAGCTTGAAACAAAAAAGATTTTCGGACGTGTCACAGCTTTCTTAGACGATGACACAAGCCTTATAGGCAAGCAGCGGAACGGCATTCCGATTTACGGTCCGATAAGCATGGCGGGGCTTTTAAAGCCGGGCGCTTATGACGAAGCCATTATCGCGATGCCGAGCACGAAAAACGAGCGTCTACGCGAAGTTTACGGTATTTTAAGCGAAGCCGGTTTCTCAAAAATCAAGATTCTGCCGAGCATTTCGCAAATTGTTGACGGCAAAGCTCATCTTGTTCAGGCGCGCGAAATAAACCCGCTCGACCTTCTCGGCAGAACACCGATTACGATTTCTCTAAAAGAAACTTTGTCTTATCTCCGCGGCAAGCGCGTACTGATAACAGGCGCAGGCGGCTCAATCGGTTCAGAACTTGCGCGTCAGCTGCTTTCCGGAGGCGCTGAGCGTCTCTACCTTTTCGGGCACGGCGAAAACTCGATTTATCTTATAGACAAGGAACTGCGCATTCTTCAAAAAGAAGGTGTCGGCGAAAAAGCCACAGTCGTACCGATAATCGGAGACCTTAAGGATAAATCTTATCTTGAATGGCTGCTGCCGAAAATGCATATCGACGTAATTTTCCATTGCGCCGCCTACAAGCATGTTCCTTTGATGGAAGAAAACCCTGTTGCCTCTATTGAGAACAACGTTTTCGGCACGCAGAACCTTCTTGAAGCTTCGCTTGCGTCAAATGTAAAGCGCTTTGTGCTGATTTCTACAGATAAAGCGGTAGAGCCTGTTTCAACTTACGGCGTTTCTAAAATGCTGTGCGAAAAGCTTGTGCTTGCCGCCGCAAAAAAAGCCACAAAAGACCAGTCTTTTATGTTCGTGCGTTTCGGCAACGTCTTGGGCAGCCGCGGTTCAATTCTGCCGCTTTTTATGGAACAGATTAAGACAGGCGGCCCTGTAACTGTAACAGACCCCGAAATGAAGCGCTTCTTTATGACAATTCCTGAAGCTTGTTCGCTCGTGCTTCAGACTGGCGGCGTTGGTCAGAACGGGCTTTCTTATCTTCTCGACATGGGTGAACCAATCAAAATCGTGGACATTGCCGAACAGATTATACGCTTTTCAGGCTTTGAGCCGCACAAAGACATCAAGATTGAATTCATCGGCTCAAGAAAGGGCGAACGCCTTGACGAGCCGCTCTGGATAGAAGAAGAAAACCCTACAAAGACTGAATACCCAAAAATTCTCAAGCTCAAGTCTCTTCCGTATGAAGACAAGAAGCTTGACAAGCTGCTTGAACAGCTCAAGCCAATCTGCATATTTGATGAAAATGCGAAAGAACTTTACCGCAACAAAGAGCATCTCAAGAAAGTGCTTTGCGATGCCGTACCGTCGTACAAGGAGATGTACAATGCCTCAAAAAATTAATTTCTCTGTAGCTTCAATCGGTAAAGAAGAAGAAGAAGCCGTACTGCGCGTGCTTCGTTCAGGCTGGCTGACAACCGGCAAAGAAACTCTGGCCTTTGAAAACGAATTCGCAGCCAAAACCGGTGCAAAGCACGCGCTCGCCGTAAACAGCGCAACTTCCGGGCTTATGCTTGCTTATGACGCAATCGGCGCAAAAGAAGGCTATAAAATTTTGACGACGCCCTACACTTTTGCTTCAACCGCCCTTGCGGCACGCCACCTCGGTGCGCATATTGAATATGCAGACATTGAAAAAGACTCTTACAGCATTTCGCCAAAAGCTGTTGAAGAGAAGCTCGAAATTGATGCGAAAAATGGCAAAAAAATAAAGGCGATTGTGCCAGTTCACATTGCCGGCAATGTCTGCAACATGAAGGAACTTAAAGCACTTGCAGAGCATTATAATGTAAAGATTGTCGAAGACGCGGCGCACGCCTTTCCTTCAAAAACGGCGCAAGGCTTTGCGGGCACGCTTGGCGACATCGGCGTTTTTTCGTTTTATGCCACAAAGACCATAACCACGGCAGAAGGCGGCATGATTACAACGAACAACGACGAATACGCCAAAAGAATGCAGGTCATGCGGCTTCACGGAATTGACCGCCCGATTTGGGACAGGTACACAAAAGATAAGGCTTCTTGGGAATATGACGTAATCGACGCAGGCTACAAATGCAATCTGCCGGATGTTCTGGGCGCAATAGGCCGCGAGCAGCTCAAAAAGGCAGACATGCTCTTTGAAAAGCGCAGCAGAATTGTGTACCGCTATAACGAAGCTTTTAAAGACACAGACTTTCTCACCCTTCCGCCAGACGGAGACGGAAACGCATGGCATCTTTATCTTTTGCGCATAAAGCCAGAAATGCTCAAGATAAGCCGCAACGAATTCGGCAGTCTGCTTCAAGATGAAGGCATCTGCATTTCAATGCATTTTATTCCGCATTTCAGAATGACATATTTCAAGAAAGAATATGGGCTTAAAGCCGAAGATTTTCCGAACGCGCAGGAGCATTTTGAAAAGACAATAACGCTGCCGCTCTGGCCAGATATGACAGACGAAATGGCAGACCAAGTTATCGATACTGTCCTTTCAATAGGAAAAGCACATCATGCCTGAAAGCGATGCAAAGCCGAAAAAGACAACACGGAAGCGTTCTCACTCAAAAAAGCAGTTTGACTACACAGACGTTTATTCAAGCGACATTGTGCTTGATGACATGCTTTTCGGCGTGCTCGTAAGAAGCCCGGTGCAATGCGGTGCCGTGCCGGAAATTGAGCTGCCAGAATTGCCCGAAGGCGTTTCGTTTTTCAGTGCGAAAGATATACCCGGCACGAATGATGTTGCCGTAAAAGCGACGCACACAAGCGTATTTGCTGATACAGAAATACTTTACTGCGGTCAGCCGATTGGCATTCTTGTTGGCTCTGACGAAAATAAGCTTAACGAGCTTTTGCCGTCAATTGGCTTTTCAATTGACCCGCTCAATATTCCGTTCGGGCTTGAATTTTCAGAGTCTTTTTCAGCAGAACAGCTGCTTGCAAACCGTTCTATTCTTTATGGCGAGCCTGACAAGGTTTTTGCTGAATCTAAGAACCAGTTTGAGCAGACTTATAGGTCTGACATTAAGCTGCCAAAGGAAGAGCGCAACAGCTGTGTAGTTTCTTTTACGGGCAAGCAGCTTCACGTCTACACAAATTCGCAGTGGGCAAGCCACTTAAGAAAAACTGTAGCAGACACGCTCAACATAAAAGACGAGCAGATTATGATTCACAAGACGCATCAAGTGCGCACAAGAATCAACGACACATGGATTTCCAGCGTGACTGCGGCACAGGCGGCGGTCGCTTCGTTTTTGCTTCACAAGCCTGTTAAAATCGTATATTCGCTTTCAGAGCAGGAAACTTACATTGAGCGCATAGAGCCTGCTTCAATAAGATACAGAACTTCGTGCAACGACGACGGCACGATAACTTCTATGGATATTTGCATCCTTATAAATGCAGGAATATTCAATCCGTTCATTCAGTATATTCTTGACAGGTTCGTCATTGCGGCAACAGGCGTTTACAAGACGAAAAACTTGCGCATTGACGCTTATGCCATAAAATCGAATTATCCGCCGCTCAACTGCTCTTTTAACTGGGGCGACTCGCAAGCTTCTTTTGCAATAGAAAGCCACTTGCATTGCATCGCTGAAAAGCTCGGCTTGGACATTGACGAGCTTAAACTGAAGAACATGCTCAAAGAAAGCGATTCGAGCTTTTATTGTTTGTATAAGCCGTTATTTATAGAAAAAACTATAAGCAAAGCCGCCGAAATGAGCGACTACAAAAGACGTAACACCGCTTATCAGCTTCTTTCGTCCTTTCCGCCTAAAACACCGCAAAAAAGGTTGCGCGGAATCGGGCTTGCAGTGGCGCAAGAAGGCAACTGCTTTCTGGCGGAAGACATGATCCGCTCAAAATATTCGCTTGAAACAACGCTTGAAACAGATGGTTCGCTTTCAGTGAAAATCTATTCGCCGACAGACCATCTCAAGGTAATTTGGCAGAAGCTCATCGAAAAGATTCTTGAGATTCCGCCTGAGAACGTGCATTTTGACACAGATTATTCAAGCACCGAAGAGCCGGCCGAGCCAGATGTATTGTCGCTCAACATTACGATAATGACGCAGCTTCTGAAGAAATGCTGCACGTCTTTGCAGAAATCGCGGTTCAGGCAGCCGCTTCCGATTTATGCGAAAAAAGCTTTTATGCCGTCAAGAAAAAGCACTTGGGACAACGACAAATTTTCGGGGCAGCCGTTTCAAGCTGCTTCTTGCGTGGCGGCCGTTGTAGAAGTTGAAGTAGACACAACAACTTACGAAGTAACGCTCCGCGACGTGAACATTGCGCTTGAATGCGGCGAGCTTTTAGACGAAAAATCTGCTGTTTCAAGCGTAAAGACTGAAGCTTCAAGAATAATCAGCAACTTTGTCGAGCCGAATTCGCTTAACGTGGTTTATCCTAAAGTTGAGTTCATCTCATCAGGCGAACCGCCAAAAGAAATCGGCACAATTATAGAAGACGTGCTGCCAGCCGCATTCAGCTCGGCAGTTTCTCAAGCTCTTGGCATAGAAGTTACGGAGCTGCCCATGAAGACTGACTCAATCTTCAAGCTTTTATCAAAGAAAGAGGCTCAAAATGAAGATTAACTGCGTAATCAATGACAAGCTTGAAACTCTTGAAATGCTCGGCACAGAAAAGATGGTAGACATTCTGCGCAACAAGTTCGGGCTTTGCGGCAGCAAGATGCGCTGCGGCGAAGGCAGATGCGGCTCTTGCACGGTGCTTCTTGACGGAACGCCTGTGCTTTCGTGCATTCTTCCGGTTTATGCAGTGCAAGACAGCTCAATTGTCACAATCGAATATTTCAAAAAGACGCCGGAATATGAAGACATCAGCAAGGCTTTCAAAAAAGTTGGTGTTCAGCATTGCGACTATTGCGAAGCGTCAAAATACTTTACGATTAACGAATTCATCGAGAAAGTGAAAATGCCGACAAAAGAAGAAATCGAGCAGTTTATATCGACTATGCCTTGCAAATGCGTTGAAGTAAACACATTGATGTCGGGCATTGTTCTGGCAGCAAAATACCGCAGGTCAAGAGTAAATGAGTACTGAATCAGCTACAATAAAATATGCAGAAGACATTCCAGAAGCGCTTTATCACCTGCGCACAATCGAAAATCTTTCGATTACGGCAGGCTGCACCGGCGTAAACTACAGCGCGTGCCCTGCTTTTTTGAGCTACCCAGATTCAATCTTGAGCGTTCGGCGCATTGTTGAATTCAAGCAGATTATCAAGACAGAGCGTTCAATCGAATTCGGGGCGGGCGTTACGCTTTCTCAGATTGAGAACTTGCCGCAAAAGTTTCCGAAAGTGCTGCACGACGCTGTATGCACAATCGCCAACAGGCAAGTGCGCAACATTGCCACAATCGGCGGCAACGTATGCACACAGCCGATGAAGATGACCACATTCGCGCCGCTGCTTGCGCTTAACGCAAAGCTTGTGCTTCGCGCTGGCACTGAACGTATGCACATAGACAAGCACCACCCGACAACAGAAACGCAGATTCTGCCGCTTTCGCAGTTTGACGCTGTGCCGGCCGGCTATATCCTTACAAGAATCCGTGTTCCGCTTGAAGAATGGGATGTTTCGATTTTTAAGAGAACCGGCCCTAGAAATGAAATTTCGCCGCTTTCGGCGTCTTATGTGTTTTTGTCTAACACGCAGAAAAACTTTTTAGCAGATTTGCGGCTTGCGTTTTGCGGCACTTTCTCGTTCAGAAGCAGAGAGCTTGAAAACCTTTTAATCGGAAGCAAGCTGCCGCTTTCGCAAAAATCAGTGCAGATGTTCACGGAAAAGGCGGCCGCTTATTTTGACAAGGACGTAAAGGAAGGCACTTACAACCCTGTGCTCCGCGCCCAGTTCATCAATCTGGTAAAAGAATCTCTCGAAATGTTGACAGATTAAGGCATTATTATATGTCATGCCGAATTTAGTTCGGCATCTGCATGAATGGTGAAACTAGATTCCGAAACTAGTTCGGAATGACATAAGCCTAAAATCGGAATGACATAAGTTCAAATTCAGCATGACACAAGATTGTCGGGTCGCGCCCGGCAATGATACAGCTAGCTTATTAGCATGGCGTCGCCGTAAGAGAAGAAGCGGTATTCGTTTTGCACCGCTTTTTGATAAGCCGCCATGATGTTGTCTTTTCCGGCAAAAGCAGAGACGAGCATCAAAAGCGTAGATTCAGGCGTATGAAAGTTGGTAAAAAGCTTGTCGACCGCTTTGAATTTGTAGCCCGGATAAATGAAAATCGAAGTTGACTGCCAGCCGCGCTTCAAACCGCCCAGGTCTTCGCTCCAAGCAGATTCAAGCGTGCGCATAGATGTTGTGCCAACCGCAAGCACAGGGCGTTTTTCAGCCTTAGCCTTTTCAATTGCGTTTGCAGTCTCATCTGAAACAAAAAAATGCTCTTCATGCATCTTGTGGTCTTCGATATTCTGGGCGCGAACCGGCAAAAAAGTGCCAAGCCCCACATGCAGCGTCACATAGACAATCTCAATGTTCTTGGCTTTCAGCTTTGCGAGCATTTCTTCTGTAAAGTGAAGCCCTGCCGTCGGTGCTGCCGCCGAGCCTGTCTCTTTTGCGTAGATTGTCTGATAACGTTCAGCGTCTTCGTCAACGTCTTCGCGCTTAATATAGGGCGGTAACGGAATGTGGCCGTTTTTTTCGAACCAGTCTTCGCCGAGCGGCTTATCGAACAAAAGAGTACGGAATTCTGTGCCGTCATCAGCCGGGTTTTCAATAATCTTTGCGACAGAGCCGTCTTTAAAACGGAAAGACTTGCCCGGCTTCTGCCGCTTGGCGTTTCGCGTCATAGCCTTCCAGACAGTGCGCGGCGCATGTTCTGCAAAATCAAGGCTCTGCAAGATGAGGAATTCAACTTCTTTTGTGGGTGCTTCTGCACCTTTCGGGGCATTACTACCTGCAAGCGGCATTGCATAAAGACGCGAACGGCGCACGCGCGAATTGTTGAAAACCATCACCGTGCCGCTTTCGATTAAGTCAGGCAGATCCTGCATCTTAAAATCTTGCGTCTCGCCGGAAAACCTGTCGAGCCGCATCAATTTATCGTTTCCGCGTATGCCGGAAGGATGCTGCGCAATTAGCTCTTCCGGTAAATCAAAATAAAAGTCCTTCGTCTTCATGTTTCATTTTTCCTTCAAGACCGAGATGCTTGTATGCTTTGGGCGTAACAACGCGTCCTCTCGGCGTGCGCTGCAAAAGACCGCACTGAATCAAATATGGTTCGTAATAATCTTCAAGCGTGTCAATTGACTCGCCAATTGAAATTGCAAGAGTTTCTGCACCAACCGGGCCACCGCCGAAATTTTCGATTATACTGCGCAAGATTTCGCGGTCATAGCGTTCAAGACCGAGCGAATCAATCTGAAGCTTGTTCAATCCAGATTTTACGATTCCGATAGTTATGTGCGGCACGGCGTCAGATTCTTTCTTATAAAACTGGGCAAAATCGCGCATTCGCCGCAAAACACGGTTTGCAACGCGCGGCGTTCCTCTTGAGCACGAAGCTATAAGCTCGGCGGCGTCTTTGTCGATGTCAACCGCCAGAATTGAAGCCGAGCGGCAAACAATGTCAGAAAGCTCGTGAACGTTGTAGAATTCAAAACGCTGCACAATGCCAAAGCGGCTTATGAGCGGGCTTGAAACAGCACCGGCTTTTGTTGTCGCGCCGACGAGCGTAAATTTCGGTATAGGCACACGCACAGTTCTCGCGGTCGGCCCCTGCCCGATTATCCAGTCAAGCTCATAGTCTTCCATCGCAATGTAAAGCATCTCTTCGATGGCCGGCTTAAGCCGGTGAATTTCATCTATAAAAAAGACTGAACGTTCCGTAATTGTCGAAAGGATTCCGGCAAGGTCTTTAGGCTTGTCGAGCGCGGGCGCACTTGTCACCTTAAAGTCTACACCAAGCTCATGCGCCGTAATCTGTGCAAGAGTTGTTTTGCCCAAACCCGGCGGGCCAATCAAAAAAAGATGGTCCATAGCCTCGCCGCGCTCTCTCGCAGCTTCTATGAACACTGAAAGATTATCCTTTATGTGGCTCTGCCCCTGAAATTCAGTCAAAAATTTCGGGCGGAGTGAACTTTCTTTATCGTCTTGCACATTCAAATCTGGCCGTACAATGTGCGAATCATCAAAATCAGACATATCAGTTTGCAAGCTCCACTATTGCGCGGCGGAAAAGCGCATCTTCCTGCTCTTTCCGGCTTAAGTTTGTATCGATTTCAGCTGAAAGGCGCGCTATAAGCGGCTCTACATCGCGCTTATCGTAGCCCATGCTGCAAAGCGCGGTCATTACGTCTTGCCACGGCGAAAGCGCCTTGACCGGCACGCGCACAGTGTCTTCTTGAATTGAAAGCTTGCCTTTAAGCGCAAGCAGCATCTTTTGGGCTGTTTTCTTGCCGATTCCAGGAATTTTCTCAAGGCGCGCCAAATCGCCTTCATCAAGCACAGACGCAAGCCCAGAAGCTGTTATATTAGAAAGAATCTTCAGCGCGGCCTTTGGCCCCACGCCTTCAACCTTCATCAAATCAAAAAAAGTGTCGCGCTCGCCCTCTGAAGCAAAGCCGAAAAGGTTCATGCTGTCTTCTTTGTGCTGCAGCCAAGTGTACACGCGCGCCTTTTCGCCTACATGCGGCAAAGCATCAAGCGAAGAATCGCTTATAGAAAAGCACCATTCCACGATGCCGGTTTCTTCGCTGCCGGTCTCTAACATAAGCATTTGAGGCTTTTTGGCACTCACCGTGCCGTAGATGCTGTTGAACATACAAAAAGTATAGCGGAAGCTTCAATTTTGGGCAACATGAGATTGAGCTGGGAGATTTGAGCTATTGTAAAACTGGTTCAGTTTTCAGTTGCTCGGCAAGTTTTTGCACAGTTTCAAGAGACAGCCCTGTACAATCGGCTATATCTTCTTGAAGAAATTTATTTTTCATAAGCATATTCCGTGCAGCTTCAAGCTTGGCTTCAGAGCGACCGCGTTTCTCACCGATAGCGATGCCCTGTTGTTTGCCTTGTTCTTTAAGGGAATCGGCGAGAATGCAATAGTCCATGTATTCTTTTCTGGCTCTTTCTGTCATCTTTACGCGCTGCTCCTTTTTCTTAAGCTTTGAACAGAGGTCTGTATCGCCCTCGTCAGTGAGGAAAAACTTGAGCAGCTCAGATTTCTGCTGCTGAGTAACGTCCTTCCACTTGGAACAATTATAAAACACTTTGTAAGTTTTGTCTTCAAGCTTTACGGTATTATCTTCATTACAGATGTTCTCAAACGTATAAATCGGCAGGCCTTGCCCGAACAAATCTTCAAGGCAGATGAAAATCACAAAGTTTTCTTTTAGCTCTGAATAGGTGTGCCCTTTCCTAAGATAATCTACGTCCATCATATCTTGATAATAGCGGCTCCGTTGTCGCAATTCGGTGTAAAGCGTGGTTTGAATTTCAATATCGAAATCGCGGTGGGTGTCGGCTGTGTGCACATCTAATCGAACGGCTTTAGCATCTGGCGCAACCTGAATCGTCTTTTCGCCTTCTGGATAAGACAACTTCTCAATTTTGATGTCGAGCAGCGTTTCAAGCACTTGCTTGCAAAGTTTCGGATCTTCCATAACCTTTGCGAACATGAAATTGTCTGAACAGACAAGCTCATCAAACGGTTTGAATGTTGTGGTGTTTTCAGCATTTTGCATAATCAATTTGCTCCTTTCTTTTGAGGTACAAATTAATATCAAAGCAAAATTATTTTTTTTGTGCTTTTTCGTGAAAATTCTTGCAGATTTTACAAAACTTTTTATAATTTACGTTGCAGGTTGACCAGACAAATTAATCAGTTATAATGCAATCCAAGATAATCCGCCAAGGAATCGGGTTGCAGGTTGACCAGACAAATTAATCAGTTATAATAACTTTGTAATACTTCATTAAAAGACCTCTGTTGCAGGTTGACCAGACAAATTAATCAGTTATAATTGGTCGTCATCAGTATTAGAAGCCAGTACAGTTGCAGGTTGACCAGACAAATTAATCAGTTATAATCTTCCATCTGAACGGTAGAAACACCAACACGTTGCAGGTTGACCAGACAAATTAATCAGTTATAATTTATTTAAGAATCCACCCCATATCTACCATGTTGCAGGTTGACCAGACAAATTAATCAGTTATAATATAATCAGAAGCACCTTGCCGATGACAGAGGTTGCAGGTTGACCAGACAAATTAATCAGTTATAATTGGTTTGGTAGGAAATGTTAAGAATTTAAAGTTGCAGGTTGACCAGACAAATTAATCAGTTATAATTGAAAAAGGCTCTCTTGTAAGCAATGATGAGTTGCAGGTTGACCAGACAAATTAATCAGTTATAATGAATCTGCTATTATTGGAAAAAATAAATTGGTTGCAGGTTGACCAGACAAATTAATCAGTTATAATCAATTGATACAGTTTCAAGAGCTGCAAGTAGTTGCAGGTTGACCAGACAAATTAATCAGTTATAATCAGAAATCTTAACAGCTCCGCTTCCATTAGGTTGCAGGTTGACCAGACAAATTAATCAGTTATAATGAAATACAAGCACCCTTTGTGCTGTTTTCAGTTGCAGGTTGACCAGACAAATTAATCAGTTATAATACCGAGACTTCGCATTGTGTCTTTGTCTTTGTTGCAGGTTGACCAGACAAATTAATCAGTTATAATTTGTTGACGTAAAAGGCTATAGCGATGGCGGTTGCAGGTTGACCAGACAAATTAATCAGTTATAATGTACCTGGCGCGCTGGATGAACGATATTATGTTGCAGGTTGACCAGACAAATTAATCAGTTATAATACAGATGGCATTGCGGCCAAGAGTTTAAGCGTTGCAGGTTGACCAGACAAATTAATCAGTTATAATTGTCGAATGTGTCTGTACTTAACCAAGCCTGTTGCAGGTTGACCAGACAAATTAATCAGTTATAATTTCAATCAAATTGTTTACTCTGTCTTTTTCGTTGCAGGTTGACCAGACAAATTAATCAGTTATAATTGCAGACAGAGCTCTGCCGGATATTACGGAGTTGCAGGTTGACCAGACAAATTAATCAGTTATAATAAATTTCAGGGCCGAATTACTCAAGTACCGGTTGCAGGTTGACCAGACAAATTAATCAGTTATAATATTGCGCGCGCACGCGCGTACGCGTTTATTGTTGCAGGTTGACCAGACAAATTAATCAGTTATAATACAAATCTTCTTTTACAATGTCTGATTTTCGTTGCAGGTTGACCAGACAAATTAATCAGTTATAATCTACGGTATCTCTGCCGAGCGTATAATCCTGTTGCAGGTTGACCAGACAAATTAATCAGTTATAATCCATACGAAGAACAATGAAAAAATAATTCGGTTGCAGGTTGACCAGACAAATTAATCAGTTATAATTAGGAGTTAATTTGCTTAACTGGTCATCAAGTTGCAGGTTGACCAGACAAATTAATCAGTTATAATACATTCTTTCTAATTTGTTTACTTGTAAAGATTTCAAATAGAAAGAATGTATTTTTTTTGTCAAAAAATTAGAAAAGCAGCAGTTGATTCTGCTGTTTTTTCTGAACTTTTGAGCCTGCTGTATAGCTGATGATATTGCCATATTGCTTATCCGTAATTGTTATAATATCGACTTTGCCCTCGCTCGGCAAGTTTTTGCTAATAAGCCTATAATATTTTTCACATGCATCTTTGCCAGAAAAAAGCTTTGTGTAAATTGAATATTGAATCATAGAAAAACCGTTATCCAAAAGAAAATTTCTAAAAGCCGTAGCAGCTTTCCGTTCTTCTTTTTCAATGACTGGCAAATCAAAAAGAACAAGCATCCACATAAGCTCATACCTATTAAGTTCCAACTGCCTCATATTCATCTCCTGTCCAAACAGGCAAATCAATAGCCGCTTTTTTATCTTCCAATGCATGAACATAAGAAGCTGTCATATATTGCATACTTTGAAAGGCCGGTGAATCGCCTTCGGCTGTATGAACCTTTATCCACAAAGCATCAGTTAATTTTCGTTTTATTTCCGGTGTTAGCTCCTGCAAATCATCAGAATAAATACGATATACAATGCAATCTATCATAGGTCTGTATATTTCAAACAAATCATCTGCAAGAGCAAATTGATTAAGATTGTTATCGTGATGAATCCCTAAAGACGGAATCAGACCGCTTGAGCATACGGCACGAGCCATTGCAGAACGCATGATTGCATAACCATAGTTCAAAAAAGAATTAATGCCAGGAAGATCTTTATCCCGTATAAAATCTTTCCCAAATAGAGCTTTCCAGTACATTCTTGCAGCATATGCTTCGCGGTTTTCGCTGTCACCAGATTTTACCATAGAAGCAATCTTCTCAAGAAGCTCTACATCTTCTTTTTTGCATAATCTCAATGTCATTGCTTGATTTTTGATTTTCTGAATTACAATCTGCTGCCAGATGCGCTTTTTTAATGGCAAAGAAGCATCAATTTGATTTTTTATTATCTTTGCAAAATGATAATGAGAATATAAAGGAAGAACCATGCTTTGCGGAGCATAGTTTTTGCCGCAAAGAATTGTGATGCAGCCTTTTTCTGCCAAAGCATTCAATATATTTTTTGAAAAAGACACACCTTGAGCAGAAAGCAAAAGCACACCAATATCATCAAGCGGCACTTTTCCAAGTTCTTCAGAATCATGCTTAATAACGATAAATCCACGGTTAAGAGATAAATAACGGTTTTCTTTGCAAATTTCAAGAACTCTGTTCAGCATACTTTTTTATCGGCATACTGAACAAGTTGTCAATGATTTCTAAAAACCCGCCCTATAGGATTTACAGTTATAAACCTTGCCCGCTTTTCACCGAAAAGAGCGTTTACTGAAACGAAATTATGCCCTTTTTGCGGTTTCCAACAATGTTCAAGCTGATTTTCATTAGTTGCAATAATCCAGTCGTTGCAATCTGTAACTGCATAAACAGGTCTTATATCAAGCTTATTTTGTGTTGCAGAAAAACCTGCTACACGGCATTTATACCAATTGCCGTTGTCACTGAATTCCAGATAATCATTCTTATGCAGAATTCCCAAATTCTTTGCAGCAGGATGCGGTGCTTTCAAGCAATCAGGCTTAGGCTTGTTGTCTTTGCCGACTTCGTTCCTTCGGATATATTGCGCTTCATAAGTTGGCTTTGCCCCTTCTTTTTTAGGCGGCAATTGCCAGATAACAGCAGCAAAATAATCTTCAGGCGCAAGGTATCGTGGAATTTTATCATTTATTACGATAGGTGTCTGCACACGGTTCATGCAGCGCACTTTCTTTATATATTTGCCATTATGCTTTGTTTCTGTAAACTTTTGCAGCACGTCCTCTATTTTTTCGCCTTTGTGTAAATCAATAAAATTGCGAATCAAGCTGAGTATCTTTGCATCAACAATATCATTGATATTATTTTCTTTAAGGCTTGTAACAGCTGTTCTTGAAACAAAGAATTCCCTGTAGACCTTTACTTGTGGATATACATCTTTTAAAGCTTTACGCACTGCTTTAATGTCTTTAAGCTCCGCCATGCTGCTTTCAAAATCAGCACGCACTTTATCGCTTTTTATAAGCGGAATATCAGATTCTTCTATTTTGGCAATATCAACCAGCTCTTCCCGCTTTATCTTGCCAAGCAGGGTTTCTTTTGAAAGCTTGCCTTCTGCGCCGTGGTCTGGCTTAAAGCTGACAACAATATTCTTGACCTTTTCTTCAAGCTCAAGCCGTGCAACTGCCATCGGCGGCACTTCTATTCTGTTCTTTTGAGATTTTGCATTAAGAGTTGAAATCTGCTGCACCATAGAACGGTCAATCAGTGCTATTACAGAAGCATCCAAAGCATGGTGTCTGTGGTCATAGCGGTTTTTCTTATATTGCCCTATCTGTTCTTCTTTTAAGCCGAAGTGTGCAATTTCTTGATTGCCGATTTTTCTCTTTAGTATTGAATCAATCTCCCATTTATCGCGGAGCAGCTTTGTCATTCCGCCGTTTACAGACCATATATCATCACAGACAGCGTGCAGATATTTTCTGGCAGTCTTTGAAAGATATGCATTATCTGTAAGCTGCCTAGCAATAAAGCTACTTTCTTTTTCAAAAGTTTCCATTGCATCTATAGCAAAACGGCTTCTTTTGGCTGGGTTCTTAAGCTGATTAGCCCTGTTAAGAATCTCCTGCCAATTATAGCCGCTTGGGTTTGTTCCAAAAGCTTCATAAGGCGAACGTTCTTTTTTGAAAGCGTTGCAGCTTGCATGGGCAACTGTCAGGTTAGATTCTGCATCAAGCAATGTCCGGCTATAAGGCAGAATATGTTCTATTTCAATGTTCTTAGAGAACAATTCAGAACCAGAAATATTCTTGCCGCAATACAAGCATTTCCGGCTCATTGTATCGCTTCCTAATTCTTCCCATAGGCGGAATTTAAGTCTGTCGTTACGATTTGGATATTCAATCTTATATGCATCAGCAATATTCTTATTCAAGATCTCATTGCGCTTCTTGTTCTCGTTCTGCTTGCGCATCATTGCATCTTTTGCTTCGCGGCTTACTTTTAAGTCACGCGAAAGCTCTATTACAATTTGAGCAGGCTTGCCGTATTGCTTTATAAGCGCATTTACAACCACCCTTGTCTGGTTTAGCGCAACATGAACAGTCGGATTGCTGATTTTGCCGTACTTCTGTTCCGGCAAAGATTCCGCTTTTGAAGCATCGCCACCCATAGTTGAACCGACAAGTACTTTGCCGTAATATGGCAGCAAATCACATTTTTCTACAGACTGGTCTGCATATTTATAGCCGAGCGACTGTACAACTTCTGTGTAAGAACAGCCTGTTTTTATCATTTTATTGACAATCTGCTCCGACACTTCTTTGCAAAGCATTGTTGTGCCAGAAGGCAGCACAACTTTAACAATTGCGTCTTTTTGTTCATCAGAAAGCTGATACTTTGCAAGCATATCAAGAACCTGCTTGTCTTCATCAGCAGTTATTAACGTTTCTACAATAAAATCCTGCTCTTCAAGCGGCAGCTCATCCCATAAAGAGCCAAACCTGTTTTTGCTGCGCAACTTTACAGCTGTCGTGTTTCCATTTAAGAAAGTACGGTTTTCTGATTCTAGGTTAAAAGTGCAAGAAGCATCAAGTTTCAAAGCTTTTCTAAAAGCATCAAATGTTGCTTTATCCTTTGTATCAAGCAATTCAAGAATTATCTTTTCTTCATCTTCGCCAATCGGAATTTTCTGCCCCAATGCATTCTGATAATACATGTTCCGTACTTCTTGTAACATTCGGATTTTCTGCGCACAAGGCATAGCCTTAAAAGTGCGTTCTTTATCTGGCATATACTGACATTTGCCGCGCTGTTGTGGTTTCAGCGGACGCTGAAAGAACAGTGCATCACTTATAGTTTGCCAATCGACAGTTTTATAAAAAATTTCTTGTTTTGCACGTATTGCATTGAACTCATCAACATACATCTGTCTAAGCGGATAATAGCTCATTCTGCCCGGCACAAAGCGGATTCCGTTATGCTCTTCCTGCTTCTTCCATAAAAATTCGCCAAGCGTTCTGCAGCCAGATTCAGAGATTGCTTTGCTTAATTCTGTGCACATCTCTTTTTGAGAAAGCTTCTTTCCTGTTGATTTGCTTTCTGCGGTTTCTTCGTTTTCAGAGTCTTTTCTGTTGCTCTTAAAACCACGGCGTACTGCTAAATTGAACAACGCCCTGCCCAGCTCATAAGGTTCAAGCTTTTCGTCCAAAGCTTTTATTCTAAGTAAATATGGGTTCAAAAGCTTAAGTTTTCTTGCTTCATCTTTGTCTTTTGGCAACAAACCTTGAGACTGCAACAATCTAAAAGCAGCGCGTCTGCGGAGTTTTCTGCGGTAGATAGATTTTCTCTGCCCTCTTGCAGTTCTTCTGGCTACGGCAAGCGGTTCTTTTGTTTTTGGGTCGCGGCCATCAGAAAAGATGCGGACGCCCATATCTATAAGATTCTGTGGCTCTTTTTCATTATCTAAAGAATAAACAGCCCAACCAATTGAGTTTGTTCCTAAATCAAGACCTAAACGATAATTCATAAATCTATGATAGCATCTAAATTTGCAATTGACAAATCAAACTTCATAACTTACTATTAAGTTACTGATTAATTTATCTGGTCAACCTGCTAACAAGGAGTCTTATGACTCTGCAAAATGCTTTTATATTTCTCTGAAATATAAATAGAACAAATGAAAAAGAGAGCTACGGCTCTCTTTTGTTTTTTTAAATCCTAGAATCACTAAAATTTCTTCTATCATGCAATCATGCCAATCTTCAATTGATGAAGCTTCCAATCTTCAATTGTGGTAGCTTCTAATCTACATCGATGGTAGATTCCAATCTACATCCAATGTAGATGCGCTTGCTACCATCGATGTAGATTAATATTCGATTAAAATTTGATATAAAACTCCGAAAAGTGCATGTGCCTGATGTAACTGCCCTATTCAACGTTTGTTCATGTATACAGAATTACCGCTAGGAGGCGCAGACATGAAAACAATTGCAGATTGTCCGTCCGGATGCATCATATAGATAATCCGTGCGGACGCAAGTTGTTGCTGGCACAAGGAATCGTTGATTCTTTATTTCAGCACTTTTTGAATTACTTTTAAGGAAAAACAAATATGTCAATTTTGAATAACTTTAAGAATTTTGTACTTTGGAGGTTTCAATATGAATACGAATACAATTCAAACATTGGGTGGCTCAGTAAACGTTACAATACATAAGAACTATCTTAAAGAAGGAGACAACTCTTACGCAAAAGTGCAGCGCACAACTGCCGGCATGGACAACGTAATTGCAACAATCCTTAACCATACCAAAGTCTTTGACGAAGCATCGCTTGTAGCAACTGTTATGCTTTTCAAAGAAGCCATTCTTGAACTGCTCGCTCTTGGAGCAGCCATCAACCTTTTTGAACTTGGAACTTTGTATCCTTGCGCTCAAGGAAACATTCCGTCTTCTAACCCTAATATTTCTGAAATTCCGAATTTATCATTAGGATTCACGCCTTCTCAAGAAGCTTTGAAAGCAATAAGCAAGGCTGATATCTCAATGGCAAAGCCAGAAGAAACATTGCCGCAGATAAGCCGCATTGAAGACTTGTCAACACATAAAACAGACTGCACCATAACCGCCGGTCAGCCGGTGCGCATTACAGGCCGCAATCTGAGAATTGCTGGTGACGAGGAACAGGTCGGCTTGTATTTTGCCCCGCAGAACGACAACGGCAAAATCAACGATAATGAAGCCGAATGGATCAAAATCGATGATTCTAGCTTTTTTAAGAACACCCATACCTATCAGGAACTAATTCTTCCTGCCACGCTTGAAAGCGGTAAGTCATATTTTATAGTCATCAGGACTGCATCTGGCCACAGCAAAACTATAAACAAGACTATAAAAGAAATGATTTACGACATACCTGTTAAGGTAAATTGATTCGTGCCGAGGGTTTAATACNNAATTCCTTAGCAGAACGAACGATACCCCGCACGCTCTGCGTCGGGGTTCGTTCATTTTGAAAAGACTTAAAAAAAATATAGCCGCAGAATCTGCAAGGGTTCTGCGGCTTTTTTTTCTTTATTTCGGCTTCCATCCTGTCTTTCCAACAAACTGCGCAACTTCTCTCTCAAATGCGGCTGCATCATCGGCGGCAAGCCACTTTGCACAGGGAATGGACTTGAAAAAGGTCATCTGGCGTTTTGCGTATTTTCTTGAGTCGTGCTGAATAAGCGCAGTCACTTCGTCAAGCGGCGCATCTACAGGATGCACGCCATGCTTTGCCGCAATGATGAAAAACTCGCGGTAGCCGATTGCCTGCATTCCGGGGTCTTCGGCCTTATAGCCTTGCGCAACAAGTGCGGAAAATTCATCATGCAGGCCGTCGTTCATCATCTGAATGACGCGGCTGTTTATGCGCTCATAAAGTTCATCGCGGCTTCTCTCAATGGCAAGCACGCAAAAATCATAAGGCTCGCGCAAGGTTTCAGAAAGCCCGAAACTTGAAAGCGGCCTGCCGGTTGCAGCATAAACTTCAAGCGCGCGCACAATGCGGTATTCGTCGTTCACATGAATCCGCGCCGCGCTCACAGGGTCGGCAAGCTCAAGCTTTTTATGCATTGCTTCTGCACCGAGCGTTTTTATTTGTTCCTTCAATTCAAGGCGGATTTTTTCATCAGATTCAGGCGTAACAGGCAGCCCGTAAAGAAAATTCTTGATATAGAACGCAGTTCCGCCTGCAAGAACCGGCAGCTTGCCGCGCGCGTAGATTGACTTTGCGGCTTCGTCCGCGCTGCTTACGAACACGCCTGCGCCGAACTGCTCGTCTGGGTTATAAAGATTTATCAGATTGTGTGGAAGCTTTTTCAGCTCATCTTCGCAAGGCGTTGCTGTGCCGATGTTCATGCCCTTGTAAATCTGCATCGAATCGGCGCTTATGATTTCAGCCTTGCCCGCAAAAATAGATTGAGCGTCCGTTGAAAACAGACGCTCCAATAAAGAAGTCTTGCCGGAAGCAGTCGGCCCGAACAAGACAAGCACTGGAATTTTCAAAAGATTCTCCAGATATAAGCTGCCGCACGTTGTACGGCTTGCACTGTCATTTCAGATTATTTTTCTTCCCGAATGTATTTAATCTGCTGTGTGAAAAGCTGCCGTGCCGCAATTGAAACAACTTTGCCGTCGTTCTGTGCAATCACAGGGTCTTCAAGCTTAGAAAGCTGATAAGCGCGGTGGCTTGCTGCACATGTAATCTCGTAAATATTCTGATCTTCGCCAGTAAATTTAACCAATTGCTCCAATGGAAAAATCATTAAAAAACACTCCCACTTATAAAGATAAGCATTACTATAGTATAGAACTTTTCAGTTTTTTGCAAGTATCTCTCTTTTCGCAAAAGCACAATCTACAAATGGAGGCTGTTCGGCGAAAAGTGCCGCTTTTGCAGAGCAAAACCGGCAGCTTGTGTACGCCATCCCGGCGCACTGCGTCATTGCGAGGAGCGTAAGCGACGAAGCAATCTTCTTTTCGCAGCAGCTTAATCCACGATAGAAGTCTATCTGGCGAAAAGTGCCGCTTTTGCTTTGCAAAACCGGCAGCTTGTGTACATTACAGCCCCTAATAACTTCCAACCGTGCCAGACCAGTATTGACAAGCGCCATTTGAACAATTTACCGTTGTAGGAGGTGTATCGCTGGAATTTCCTTTAATCTTATTAATTGCTTCCCACTGTGTTATCGTTCCTGCATAATTAATTGTACAGGTTGCATCATCAAAAGCCCATCCTGCTATTGTATCTACTGATGTTGGAATGGTAACACTTCCAACCTTTGCAGCTGCAAAACCAGAAACAGTTGTTACACCATGAGGAATTATCACACCTGCGGTGCCGGTATCAGCATAATCAAATCCGCCAAAAGTAGTTGTGCCTAAACTCGTTATTGTTACAGAATTCAAATGTGTACCGCTGAATGCACCCCATCCAAAACCTGTTACATCATTAATAGTTACAGATCCAAGATTGCTACAGTTTTCAAATGCTTTTTCTCCTATCGCTATAGCACCGTTTATTGTTACGCTTGTTATCGTGCTGTTATTCTTGAAAGCGTTGGCTGCAATCTTTGTTATTGTATAGCCTGGCACTAAATCAGGTGTTATCGTAAGGCTAGCCGGAATTGTTTGACCTGCGGCAAAACGAAGTTCTCCGCCTATTACATTACCATTAGCATCCTTCTCTTCAGCAACATACATAGCATCTTTTACCGTAACAGGAACGTCTGTAAAGCTTGCAGGGTCACTTTGAAGTTTGACACGGTATGTCGCATGATAAACGCCCGCATCGGTTGAATCTGCAAGTGCAGATAAATTAGCATTGTTAGTTACACTAATTTTTACATCACTTGTGCCAGAAAGAGCATGTGAGATAGGACAGCTGCTTATCGATGTTCCATTAGCCCCAATCC
Source organism: Spirochaetales bacterium Spiro_07 (assembly GCA_001603145.1). Classification (GTDB taxonomy): domain Bacteria; phylum Spirochaetota; class Spirochaetia; order Treponematales; family Treponemataceae; genus UBA1240. The sequence continues at coordinate 69,126 of LVBI01000042.1, forward strand.
AATCAACACTATAAGAACCGGCAGGTCTTGTTAAAGTAGCCTGTCTGTCTGTAGCAGTATCTGTAAAACGCCACAAAACTATTTCGGTTGTAGCAATGCCGTCAATCGGCCAGCCTGCATAGATTTTTCTGTCACCATCAACTGACCAGCTTGCGTTTCTGGCAACTGGAACGTATGGAGACGACTGATATTGCCATGCGGAAATTGTTTTGCCTTTCTGTGCTTCAAATGTTGCACCAACAAGAGAATAAGGCGTAACATTCATGCTTGGCGGCACAGCAGTGCTTACAGTGTTGTCAAGAATCTTTGTATAGCCCGGCGTTCCGTTTGCATCACATGTGGCTTTATCTATATAAATCGCGCAGACAGACTGACTGCTTAGCGTTATGTTTACAGTGGCAAAGAGCGTTGAATCATCGTTGTCAGTTACAGTTATTGTTACGGTTTCACCTGCAAGCGGCGGCGTATAACCAGCTGCAAGGCTGACAACACCAGATGAGCTTATGTCAATCTTGCTTGGCGCGTCGCTAGAATATGTGTAGTTGTCGCTTCCGAATACTGAAAGTTGTGCCGTGGCAGGCTTTACTGGTGTTCCAGCTGAATCTTGTGTAATGCCGAGCGACGTAATCAATGCGCTCGCTTTAGATATTTCAGTTACGTTGCTTGTAACAGCAACTTTGTACACAGCCGTAAGCGTAATGTCGCCGCGCACGCCGTTGATGCAGCTGCCGTAATGCATCTCACCGTTTGAGTCAAGCCAGCCTGCAACGCGCGCACCTGTCAAATCTGTCAGGTCAATTCCGTCTGCATAAAAGTATGTACCCTGCCTTTCAGATGTTCCGCGGTCAATACATTCATATCTATACGGAACTTTAAATTTCAGAGTGTTGTGAAATCCGATTGTCGTCGGATCTAGTTGTGCTTCACGAGGAGACGATTCTCCGGCAACATAAATATATGCTGTACCAGAAACTGTATCGCTTATTGAAATTTTTGGAAGTACTGAAGTTGTTGTTGTTTCATTTACGTTGTTTATCTCAAAACGCTCACCATTGACGAAGAGCACAATGTTTACATTCGTTACATCAAGAGCCGCTACCTGGCCGATTAAAAGTGTGGCGTTGTCTTCTTGTACGCTTGAACCGCCAATACCGCCACCGCCAGTATCTGTGCCTGTGCCCCAGCCGCCTGCATCTCCGCCGTTGTTCGGCATATTATTATCCGGTGCAAAGGCGACCATTCCACCACCACCTCCTCCGCCACCGCCGCAGGAAGCAATCAGAACTACAAATACAACTGTTAAGAGAATGTATATAAATAAATTCGGTTTATTATCATCTTTCAAAATACTCTCCGATTAAACCTTTTTAAGCTCACTTGTATGTTTAACGGCTAAAAAATATCATTTCATTATAACAAAAGACATTAGATTATAAGTCTAAAGCTAGAATACCCCATGTTTCAATTTTGTGCAAGCACAAAATTGTTGTTTTACAAGTTTCAGCCTTTTCACTATGCGAAAACTGGATTTAATCTTTGTAGTTTTCGCGAAAGCAGAAACTACGCGTTTCGCCAGCTGCACTTAAATAATTTAGATTAAGCCGTTGCGAAACGCAGATTCCGAAACAAGTTCGGAATGACGCTGTGCAACACCCATTTGTGCATCAGTTACAAGTTTTGCGAAGCAAAACTTGGTATTTTGCCAGATTAAGCTTTTCTGTAAAGATTGCCGGGTTTGCAGATAAGCCCCTTGCCATTGAACAAACTCAAACGCAACCCCGTCATTACGAGGCTCTTTTATATTATAAGCGTAATGCGCCAATGGATTGCTTCGCCTTCGGCTCGCAATGACGGATGACGGCACACCATACAAAAGCCAATGCTAGTTTTTGCGCAAGCAAAACTAGCAGGGTTTGCAAGAAAAGCTTTTGGCATAGAATAAACTCAATCGCAAACCCGGAAAACTTGGTATTTTGCTAGATTAAACTTTTCGGAAGATAAAACTATTGCAACCCATCGTTGTGCACCAGTTACAAGTTTGTGCTGAAAGCACAAACTTGGTATTTTGCTAGATTCATCTTTATTATGTAGATAAATCTATTGCAAAATACCTTTTCTTTTTATGCTTTTATTCGTATATTTACATTATCAAAGTATCTTGATTTTTTAGGAGCCCGACATGGACCAAACTGAAAACAAACCAAAGAAAAGCAAATTCGGAGCATCAACGCTCATTTTTGCGGTCATCATCGTGCTGGTGCTTGCATTAGCAGGAACGACAATGTTCAAAGTTGATGACACAGAACAGGCAGTCATTACACGCTTCGGCAAATACTACAAGACTGTTGGTGCAGGTCTTCATCTGAAAGCACCTTTCGGCATAGACAAAAGCTACAACGTGCCGATAAAAGTCGTTCAGACAGAGCAGTTCGGCTTTCAGACAATCAAAGCCGGTCAGGTCAATCAATATAAGAACGGCATCACAAAAGAATCTACAATGCTTACAGGCGACCTCAACATCGTTGACGTTGAGTGGAGCATTCAATACAGAATCGTTGACCCGGTTGCATGGCTTTTTAACGTGCAGGAGCGCAAGCAGACAATCCGCGACATTTCGCAGTCTGTAATCAACACGCTCGTTGGCGACAGGGCTTTTGACACGATGGAATCTGAACGTTCAGCGATTCAGACTTCCGCGCTTGAGCTTATGAACGAAAACTTCAAGCAGCTCGGTCTTGGCATTAACGTAATTCTTGTTCAGCTCCAGAACATTGTTCCGCCGGAAGGCGTTCAGCAGGCGTTTGACGATGTGAACAAGGCAATTCAGGACAAGAACCGCTTTATCAACGAAGGTAAGGAAGTCTACAACGCCGAAATTCCGCGCGCGCAAGGTGAAGCAAACCAGCAGGTGCTTGTTGCTGAAGGTTATGCTTCGGAGCGTATCAACAGGGCGCAAGGTGATGTTGCCCGTTTCAATGCGGTTTACGAAGAATACAGAAAATCGCCGAAAGTTACGCGCGAACGGCTTTATCTTGAAGCAATGGAATCTGTCTTCAATGAACAGCAGAACAGCACTTTGATAGACAGCAAGCTTGACAACATGCTTCCAATCAAAAACTTAACAGACAAGGCGGAAAAGAAATGAAAAAGACTATAATAACATTGGGCGTAATCGCCGTTTTGGTCATAATTTTCCTTGCAATGGGACCATTCTTCGTTGTCGAAGAAGGAACTCAAGTTGTCGTTACGCGCTTCGGTCAGTTCATCACATCACATGAAGACGCAGGCCTGCACTTCAAAGTGCCTTTCATCGATGAAGTGATTGTCTATCCAAAGCTCATTCTCTCGCTTGACGGCGACCCTGAGCCGATTCCGACAAAAGAAAAGCAGTACATCGTTGTTGATACAACCGCACGTTGGCGCATCTCTGACCCACGCCTGTTCTATCAGTCTTTCAAGACGCTCGACACAGGCTATAACCGCTTGAGCGACATTATCGACTCAGCCACGCGCATGATTGTCGGCCAGAACACATTGAACGAAGTTGTGCGCTCTTCAAACTTGATTATCACAAATCATGCAGTTCCGTCTGACGGCGAAACCGAAACACAGGAAATCCGCGAGCTTGAAGCAACTTCAACAACGCCAGAAAACGTGCAGAAAGGCCGCCGCCAGCTCAGTCTTGAAATGGCTGAAGAAGCGCGCAAAGGCATTACTGACTACGGCATTGAGCTTATCGACATCGTGCCGAGACAGATTAAATATTCAGATGAAATGACGGAAAGCGTTTACAGCCGCATGATAAAAGACAGGAACCAGATTGCACAGTTCTACCGCTCACAAGGTGAAGCTGAAAAAGCAAAATGGCTTGGTAAGGTTGAAAACGAAAAGCGCGCAATTCTTTCTGAAGCATATAAGACTGCAGAAGAAGTGAAAGGTGCTGCCGATGCAGAAGCTACGCGCATTTATGCTGAAGCATACGCCAAAGACCCTGAATTCTACGCTTTCTGGAAGAGCCTTGAATCTTATAAAGAGACACTGCCGAAGTTTGACACAACCTATTCGACAGACATGCAATATTTCAAGTATCTCTACTCTTCTGAAGGCAGATAAACATGAACAAGATTATTGAAACCGGCAGCCGCATCATTCTGCATACAGCAATGACCGACAGAGAATTTGCACAGGCAAACATGATGCAGCACATGAAAGCTGAAGGATACGTCGCAAAAGAAGCTGACGGCGGTTCTTTTGAATTTTCCAAATGGTTCTTTGAAGACACTGCCACAGATGAAAGCGGCGAATTCTCGCTTTCCGGCCCCGGTTTCAGCGGAATTACGGCTTATCAGATTCTCAAAGAAGTTGAAGATGCGTGCAAAGACACTGAAATTTGCACAAAGCCTAACCAGACACAGCTTGACTCCTGGAAAAAGATTTTCCGCATCATAAAGGCAATGAAGGCTGCCGAGCTTGAGCACATTACGTTGCCAGACAGCGGCGCAATCGGCATAATCTACGCTGATGACGGCAGCATCTTGTTTTTGCCAGAGCTGCTCGTTACGCGCTCAATCGCAATGCGCTCGCAAAAAGAAGCAGCCGAATACACAGAAAGCTGGCGGCAGCCTATTCTGCCAATTGAGCAGATGCCGTCATTTTCTGCTGCCGTAATGATTTACACAATCATCACCGGCCGCCGCCCTTTTAATGCAGATTCGCCTGAAGCATTGACAGAAGACTTTTTAGACTGCTACTTTGTTCCGGCTGAATATGTTTGTTCTATCTCAAAAGAAAACGCTGAAATTTTGGACACAGCGCTTAAAGGAAAGATTAAATTCCGCCCTAGCCTCAAGCGGCTTTTGGGCATATTCGGCGAAGACATTGCCGCAGTCTATCTGCCTGAAACAAAGACCGCAAAAAAAGAAGCCAAAGACAAGGCAGACGCAAAGCTTGTTTCACGCATAAAAAGAAGCCGCTATATCCGCCGCCATTTTACGCAGATAGCAATTGCTGTTCTGTCAGTTGTCATTGCGGCGGTAATCACAATTTCTATAGTCAACACAGAGCTTAGCCGCCCAACAACAAGAGGCTTAACTTCTGTTCAAGTCGTTGAATCGTTCTATACTTCGCTTCATCATCTTGAAACAGTTGACCTCGAAGAGTGCATCACCAAAGATGCCGGCAAGCAGATTAAGAACATAGCGACAAATCTTTATGTTACAAGCAAGATGCAGTCTGCTTATAACCAGGGTTTGAGCTTTCTTACACCGGCTCAATGGATTCTCAAAGGAACGCCTGACAGGTCAAGCATCTACGGCATTACGCACCTCAAGATAAACGGCGCTGAAAGCTCTACAAACGCAGACTGGCTTGAAAACAACCAGAAGATTCCGCTTACAGACGTTGAAAAAGGCGCTGCCGAAAGCTTTAACGTTGAGTATTACGTTGTTATGACAGAAGACCCTGAAAATATAACGATACTCGAATACAAAGATTCGGTTGAGCTTACTTTCTTGAAAGACAAATGGATTATCACCAAGCTTGAAAGGAACGGCATTGAATCGAAATGCAACAGAGCCAAGTTCATTCAAGACTTGTCTGAAGATAAAACTGAAAGCTATCCGTGGTTTCCTTCTCAGCAAGACTTTGACACAGCCAAAGCTGAGATTGCAGCACAAGCAGCTTTCTAATGATTAACTGATATTGCCGTGCCATCTTGAAGCTCCGATACGAATGGCACGGCAATCCAAAATAGACATGCCCTTTTTAAGAAACACGCCCTTCTTGACGATAATCATAAGACTATTTCAGCCGGAAGAAATCAGCCAAAAAGCATGTTGAAACTTCCGGCGCGTTTCTAAGGATTTTAAGGATTATCGATGAAAAGATTTTACACAGCACTTTTTATGCTTTTTTGCATCTTCTTAGTTTTTGCTGACGACGAAACTGACGTAAGCAATGCAATCAAGCAAGGAAACTGTGCATTTCTTTTTGATTATATGAATTCGCGGAACGCTGACAGCGTACTCGCATCAAAAGCCAAGCGCGCCATAGATTTGTACAGCACAGACGATGCAACTGCCGCCGCATACAGAACAGGCACAATTCACTTAAAGGCAGGTTCTGTGCCGCCAAGCTTAGCTCAAAAAGTTGCAGAAAATCCCGAAGAGAACCTAAAAGAGCTTGTAAGCTATCTTATAAGAGGCGCAAGCGATGATTTTGTGCGCATAAAGGTGTTGCACGACTGGATTTGCTACAACATAAGCTACGACACCGAGCTTTTCTTTTCAGACAGCAGCAAGAAGCAAGATTTTGTTGAAGTGCTTCAAACAGGTAAGGCTATAAGTTCCGGTTTTTCAGCATTGATGAAGGAAATGTGCAACATCGCGGGCTTTGAATGCCAGACAATCGAAGGCTTTGCAAAAGGCTACGGCTACAACGGTCATCTTTCAGAGACTGTGGAGCACAGCTGGAACGCGGTCTGCATAAGCTCAAAATGGTATTTGATTGATACAACATGGGATACAGGCTTTTTGGAGCGCAAAACGTTCATCAAATGCTATTCAACAGAATATTTGTTCTTGGATTCAAGAGCTTTTCTTTATACGCACCTGCCGAAAGAAGATAAATTTCAGTTTTATGCGCCCGTCGTTTCGTCAAGCCAGTTTGAGAAAGAACCTAAGCTTGAAGGCAAATTCTTTGATTACGGCTTTTCTCTGCTTGACGGCAAGCTCGCCTTCTTTAACAAGATTGACGGCGAATTTTCGTTTGAGCTGAAATGCAAGACACCAAAAGCTTATATGGCGACCACGCTTTTTACGAAAAACGGTCAGATTGTTGAGAACGCCACATGGCTTAACAAACGCGCCGGAATAATCACACCGATTGTTGACGTACCAGACAGCAACGAATATGTAGCGCGCTTTTACATGCAGTCCAAAAGGGCTTTTCCATTTTCTGTTGATGCAAAAACTGTAGAAGAAACTTATCTGCCCAAGCTTCAAGAAGAATATCTTGAAAAGCGCGTTTCTGCCGAAGAGCTTCAAATCTTCAAAGAATCATTCTACAAAGTTCCGCGCAACGGCAAATATTATTATGCAGACGACCCTTTTGACAGCCGCAAACTCAAAGTTGTTACCAAAGTCTTCGGGCTGCTTTACTCAAAAGACACAATCTTTACAGAAGAGATTTTCTCGTTCTATGTTTCGGCTGACGCTTCTTACAGCGGTTTCGGCAAAGACATGCTCCGCTATCCGTTTCAAGAACGCGAATTCAGAACATCTGCAAACACGAATTTGGTTTCGCCTGTTACGGGTTGTCTGAAACGCGGTGAAACTTACAGCTTTAAGGTGCAGACAAGCGAATACACGAATTTCTACATTCTGCTGCCCGATTCTGTGAAATGGTCAAAGAAAAACCTCAACACAGAGCTTTACGAGCTTGAGCTTCAGATTCCGCAAGGCTTGTCGTCGCTTTCGATTTACAACACAAGCCGCAAGGCGCTTTTCACGTTCAAAGTGGAATAACGGATGTGCACAAGCTTGTTCTACTGAATGAGCTTTTTGCATTATTTTATAAATTCTAGGTTCAATTTCGAGTTTTCAAAATTCGCAATTTTTTTTGCAAAAATCGGTCATTGAGCGTAGTTGAAATGATTGATTTTCAATTTTTTTTCTAACAAAATTTCTGCATTTTGTGGCTTCGACTACGCTCAGCCACCGAATTATAAAAACTCGACTTTTGACCTTCTAGTTTATTCGTAGATTAAACTGCCGCAAAAAGAAAAAGGCTGCCTCAAAAGAAGCAGCCTTTAATAAACCTAGATAATTCCGGCAAAAGCCAGATTAATCTTACTGGTTCATTTCGTCAATCAAGCCCTGATACTGGTTCTTAGTAGCTTCATAAGCTTCCTGAGCTGTCTGTCCGCCACCATAAACGTTCCAGATTACATCGCCGACCTGGTTGATACCAATAATCATTGAGTCATAGCGTGGAACTGGATTGTCGCGCATAAGCTGCAATGTTTCATCAACAGCGCGCTCATCGCGGAATCTTGAATAGTAGTCTTCCTTCCATGTTGATTCATCGTATCCAGGAACTTCTGTTGTGTAGAGGTCGAAAGCCTTTGCAATCTTTTCTGCACGTTCAGAATCATAGCAAGCAGGAATTACATAAACGTTGTCCTGTGCCAATGTACCATATTTGCCGTCGCCGTTTGGTCCGAGTGGGAAGCATACGAAGCCCCAGTCGTCCTGCATGCCAGCGATGTTGCCAACACGGTACTGCTGGTCAACCTGGAAAGCAACTTCACCGTTGATGAAAGAAGCGTACATCCAGTCCCAGTTAGCGCCTTCTGGCTGAGGCTTTTCATATTTCTGCTTAAGGTCAGCTGCCCAGCTCAATGCTTCAAGTGTCTTTTCGTTGCCGATGTTGTTGAAGTATTTGCCGTTAGCATCTTTACCGATGTAGCTTCCGCCGTTAGACATAGCTGCAAGGTAGCAGAATTCTGTAGAAAGGTTAGCCATACCGTATGTATCGAATACACCGTCGTTGTCGAGGTCGCGTGTAGTCTTTTTCAGCATGTCTTCAAATGTTTCCCAAGTCCACTTCTTTTCTTTCTGCAAATCATAGATTGTGTCTGGGTCAACACCAGCTTCTTTGAGCAAGCGCTTGTTGAAGAAAACGCCGCCGCGTGGTTCAGAAGCGAGTGGGCGCATGCCATAGAAATGACCGTTCTTGCCGGTAACTTCCATTGTTGCCTTATCCCATTTCTTGTCTGTCCAGTCAATTGTCTTGATAGAAGACAGGTCATAGAAAAGGTTGCCCTTCAAACCTGTAGAAACAGAACGTGCATCGATGACGAAAATGTAGTTCTCGTCGCCGCCAGTTGTACAGAAGTTTGCAACTGTCTGTGGATGAGCATTCCAGCTGCTGATACCGTATGCATCGATGTCCATATTGTAAGCGCTCTTCAAGAATTTGTGGAATCTCTTTGCATCTTCATCAGCAGGGCTCTGAGGATCAGCATTGTCTGCACCATCGCTTGGTGACCAGAAGTCGCCGATAATAATCTTCATTCCTTCAAAATCATAGACTTTTTTTGTTGCAGGATCTTTCTCAAGCTTTACGCTCTTGAATTCCTTAAACAAAGCCTTCTCTTCTTCTGTCAGATCCTTTCTGCCTCCGCAAGAAACAAAAAGACCTGCAAGTCCGATAAAAAGAACCACTTTCAATGCTCTTTTAACCATCTTGTTTTGCCTCCTTAATATATTTTCTCTAAACTAGAGAAAATCAAAAGCCGCCTAACAAGCTGAATAATCTGTCACTCAAAGCTTTATCCAGAATCCTTTCACCTTTCCGGCACAGAAACTGAATCAAGCTAAGCGTGACAACACTTTTCAGACAGCTTTTATTAACAAATTCACGCCGTTCTGATAAAGCCTAACATCAAACGGCGTTTTTGTAAAACTTTTTGTGTGCACCGCCATGCCGCAAGATAGCAACAAAGCGAATGCAGCACAAAGACAGCTTACATCTTCACGCCTGTAGAAGTAAGGCTTTCTACGAACAAATTCTGCGCGAACAAGTACAGCACGAGCAGCGGAATAAGCATAATCAAAACGCCGGTCGCTACAATCGCATTTGTATAGCCGATTGATACAGTCTGCATTCCGTAAGCGTTCATCATATATTGGGCGAAACGCTCGCTTATGCTGGCAACCTGTGTAGACAAAAGCTTAATCTTGCCCAAGAACAAATCTGTATAGAAAGAATCTGTCCACTGCCAAACAAACGAGAACAAGAAGCAAGACGTTAAAATCGGTTTTGCACCCGGAATCATGATGCGCACAAACGTTGAGAGCGGGCCACAGCCGTCAACATAGGCGGCTTCTTCAAGCTCAAACGGAAAAGACATAAAATATTGGCGAATCATGTAAATGTAAAGGCCGTTCTTCAAGCCCATGCACGTAAAGCACATCATCAGATACGGAATCATTGAACCGCGCAAATTTATGGTATGTCCGAATATCTTAAAGAACCTGAAATGCAGGTACAAAGACGTTGAAATAGTTTGCGGCGGAATTATGATTACAAGAATTACGCAGAAAAACCAGAACCGCTTGAACGGAAACTGAAAGCGCGAAAAGCCGTAACCTACGATGGCGCACATGAAAACCTGAATCACTGCAACAAGCGTAGAAACCCACAAGCTGTTGAACAGCGAAGTCTTGTAATCCATCAGCGTAGAAGCAATCTTATAGTTCATCGTCGAAAAGTTCTTCGGCACAACGATGATTGTCGTATCATACAAGTCTTTTTCTGCCATAAAGCTTATTGAAATCTTGTTCAAGATTGGCTGCAGAATAAGAAAGCACATACCGAAAAGCAAAATTCCGCGGAAAATAGACAGAAGATATTTCTTGATTGTCTCTCTAAGCAAAATGCCGTCAGAAGCTTCGTTCCTTTCCCAAAAGTCTTTATTAGTCATAGTTGTACACCACCTTAGAGATAAGCAGAGAAGTCAGCCCGATAAGAGCCATAACCACAATGAAATAAATCCATGCCAAAGCAGAACTGAAACCGTAGTTGAGCTGGCCAATCATCACATCGTTGATTTTCTTCATAATCGCGTTGTCTGTCTTTGTAAAGAAGTCTATGATTGTATAGACCCAGCAAACAGAAAGAAGCGGGCTGACCATCGGAACTGTGATTTTCCAAAGACGTTCCCAGCTAGTGCAACCTTCCATATCAGCTGCTTCATACATGCTTGGCGGAATGTTCTGAAGCCCTGAAAGGAAGATGATAATCTGAATGCCCGAAGCCATTGCTACATCGTAAATCGAATCGATTATCTCAAAAAGCGTCTTGAAAAGCTTGCCGCTGACGCCGTTTACGCCGCCTGTATTTGAGACGAGAATCTCTTCAAGCACCACCGTAATCGTGTTTGAGTTGCCCTGCTCTTCAATCGTAGCCTTAAGCTGAGAAAGAAGCGCGTTGTTATACTCAAGACCGACAAGCACGCCCGAAGAAAGAATAACGCACAAAAAGAAGATTGAGCGCACAAGCGCGCGGCCTTTGAACTTCTGGTTGAGCAGCAGCGCAACAAAGAAGCTGAAAACAATAGTCGCCAAAGAGCGGTAGAACATAGTCGCAATTGACGTAAGAAGCAGCCTGTTGAATTCCGGGTCAACGGTAAAAGCTCTTATGTAGTTTCCGTAGTTGTTCCATTCCATTACAAAGCCGTTGACTGAAACATCAACAGCCGAAAGGCTCATAGTAAGAGACTGATACAGCGGCTTTATCATAAAGAAGATAAAACCAATAATGAACGGACTTATGAATGCATATCCAAGCCGGGCACGGTGACGCGTAAGCCCAATTTTTTTCTTTTTCTTATTAAACAGCATCAACGTGCCTCCATAACCTTATAATCACGAGCTGAAATAAAAACACCGTCAGGCGTTGTGAAATCTACATAGCCGAAATTGACAAGCACTGAATAGCCGTTGTCGAACGTCGTCAGCGTAACGTCGTCGCTGATGAATTCGTGATTGTCTATTCTTGCGTTGCATACGCTCTTCATTTCTGAGTTGTAGCGCGAATAGATGTCGTTCATCTTTTTCTGCCAGTTGTCAAAATTTGAAGCGTAATATTCTGTAAAGTCAGTTTCCTGCAAGCGTCTTTCAGATTCAGCAAAGAATGTGAACGCAAGCCCCGCGCCGCATTCTGCCGATTCAAGAATGTTCTGCTGAATCTCGTTCGCAATATTGATTGAAGAGCCGGTGAACGTTACATTGCCGTGCAGCGCAATCTGATAGAACGGAACATGCTTGTCAAGAATCGCATAATCGTTTCCGTGAAAAGTCATGTTCGTAACGCAGTCCGCATCTTTTACGGCATAAACATTTCCGGCGTTAATCATAATGCCAAGCCCAGATTTTTCGATTTCCTTGAAAGTTTCAAGCTGAATATCTTTTACGGCAGCGCGGCTCACCTTCTTCTTTGGGTTATAATCAGCCGAAAGCTGGTAGCCATCATCTCTGAACGAAATGCCGCTAAGATTATGCTTAGAAGCGTTATTGCACAAGTTGAGAGCAGCCTTTTTGCTGATTTCCGGCTTGAGAAGATAATAATAAGCTACAGTGTCACGCTTGCCATACCAGATTGGCGAATATTCGCTAAGTTCGCAGACTTCGCTGCTTGCAAAGCGTGATGCGTGGCTGAAATGGTTGAAGCCGTCATTTGCGCCCGGCAAAAATGCGTACTGCACCTGGCCGTCAAGATAAAGCTTAGGCGAGCAGTTCTTCGTTTCTTCAATCATCTTATCGAAAGCTGAAGCACCGCCAAGCTGCTTTATCAGCTTGAATTTCTGCAAAGACTTCTGCTTTACGCCGCTGTTGATGAAGCCCGTAAGCTTTATGTAGCAAGAAGGAATGTTCATCTCGTCAATCGATTTAATAATTCCGGCAGCCTGTTTGTAAGACGTAAGCTGATAAGGCAAAAGCTTCGGCATACCGAAAACTTGCTGCGTCTTAGAGATTGCGCCCACGATTTCAACAGAAACAGGCACAGATTTTACAGAAGCATTGGCAGCATCGCCGAAAAGATATTTTCTGTAATGCTTTGCCATTTCTGCATAAGAATTTGAATCTATAAAAGAATAAATCTGTTCGATATATTCACCTTCCGGCAAGCCACGCTCATACGCATACTGCGTGTTGATGTTTCTTGAAGAAGGCTCGTACTTTTCGCCGTGCAGCATCTTGTAGTCTGCAAATACATAATTGTAGCTGCCAAGCTTTCCGGCAACGTCGGCTGAAACCGCGCCATACTCTGCGCCTTTCTGCATGATGGAAATAAAGCTTGAATCGCCGTTTGCAATGCCGAAAACAGGAAAAGCTGCCCTAGTTTCGGTCATCACCGCGTCGCGGTCTGTGCCATAATCCCAACCGTAAATGTCGCAATAATATGCGTTCTGCCTTGTTTTTCCGTTGTTAAAGTTGATAATGCTTCCGCCGCCTTCGGGTACAAGCATAAAGCCTGTATCATCTTTTCCGCCTGCACCAAAATAAGGCAAAATGGAAAGTCTGATAATCGGAAAATCGCGCTTATAAGAAATCTTGTCGAACGGCACTTTAACCACAAGGTTGTTGCCGTCAAGCTTATACGTTACAGAAATGTTGAAACCAGGCACGTTCTTAATCTTGCCGCCGGCATACATCAGAATGTCGCGGTCATAGTCTTCGCGTGTATAGCCGATTGAAGCGAACATCTTTTCGTTTTTCTCTTTCAAGAAAGTCTGCAACGGGTCGCGGATAACATAAACAGGCTCATCTTTCAGCATCGGGTATTGCTGAAGAAGCTGGTTCTTGTCGTCAGACGCAAGCAGGCTGCCAAGCTCAAGCTTGCGGTAGTTCTGCTTTATTGAACGCTGCTCGCTTGCAGAGAATTTTTCAAGGTAGCCGTTCATGTCTTTTTCTGTCAAAGCCATCGGATAAACATAGACGCGCTCAATATCACCGATACTGTAATCAATCGTAATTTCGTCGCCTGTCTGCTTGATTCTATAAGCTTCTTTAGAAATTGAATAATTGAAAAAATCATAAGACGTATCAACGCCGTTTATTGTTGAATACTTCAACAGGAAAGGCGAACGCATGTTGTCCTTTTCCTTTTGAAGCGCAAACTTATCGTTCTGAGAATCTACCGGATTTGAGTACCAGACATGGCCTGTAGATTTCTGCGTAACAGAAAAGACTGTTGTATCTGGGTCAAGCTCAAAGCGCAAATCATCGTTTTCAAGCACATACTTTTCGGGCTGCCCTTCCTTGAGATATTCAAAACGCTCAAGCACTGTGTCTGCAATCTTGCCGACATTGGCAAGTCTGTAGCCGATATATGCAATAAAGCCGATGACGAGCAGCCAGAATACGAAGCCAATCCAGAATTTCGGAGACTTCAGCTTGTCAAAGAAAGACGGCTTTTTAATAGAATCATTTACGTTGTTCATTTTCATTTTCTCCTATATTCCGCCGTCAATTCAACCTGAACATAATTTCTTTGCCAAGCGAAACGAAATAAGAAACGCCTTGAGAAATCATGCTGAAGAAAAGCAACATTATGAAAATAAAGACGAGCATTCCAAAGACCGTAAAGACAAGGAAAAGCAGCGTCTTTCCCGCACTGTAAACATGAATCATCATCATCGCCATAAAAATGAGCATTACGCACCAGAGCAGCGAAATATCGTTGAAGACAAACCAAAAAGCGCCTTCTTCAAGCGTCACAAAGTTGCTCAAGATAATGCACGGAAGCTGAATCAGCGGATAAGGCAGCAAAGCATAAGCCGTGCCCATGTAGATGTCACCCAAGTGACCTTTGCCGTCAAACAGCGTTGTTGTGCCCCAGTTGCAGATGCAGAAAATCACAAGCGGCATCAAAATGGAAGCACATTCCATAAAGATGTTGACTTTTTCCCAGTTTACGTTTATCAGCAAAAAGCTCGTAAAGCGCAGCTTCCAGATGTGCGTAAGCAGCGTCATAAAAACAATAAAAGTTGCCGCAGAATAAGAGCCTCTCTTTGCGTGAATCAAATCCCAGAAGCCGTCGGCCGGATGGAATATGACATAAAATGCATAACGCAGAGTTCCAAAAAAATGGTCGTAAGTCTCTTTCTGACCGAGCTTTCGTATTCGTCTAGTTACAAAATTCATTCAGCCTCAAGCTCCTTCTTAATTTTTGAGATTCTTTTTGCAACAAAATAGACCACAAGCAAAATTGCGCCGACAAAAACAACATAGCCGACGTTCTTTTCAACAACTTCTTTGCGGTAATACATAAACGCCTTTGAATAGTCTTTTCTGTCGCGCTTCAGCTTGAAATAAGTCATCGCTTCTTTGTACCGTTCCTGCCGGATATAAGACTTGCCAAGACCGATATACGCAAGGTCATAGTTTCCGTTCAAGTCAAGCACTTTCTGCCATGTAACGGCTGCATCATCATAATCGCCGCGCGCATATTGTTCGGTTGCATCATAAATGAGGTTGCCGAAATCTGTCGGCGTATAGACTGTCAACGCGCAGCTCTGCGAATCAAGCACGAAAAGGTCGCGGCCGCAATGCTCAACAGCTGTAGGTGTTCTGAAATAGCCTTCGATGTTGCCTTTGCCGCCGAAAGCAAAAAGCAGATAGCCCTGATTGTTATAGCCGAAAAGTCTGCCGCGCGTCTCGTCGATTGCAACATAAACTTCGTTATCAAGCACAGTGATGTCTGTAAATTTTGAAGGGCCGCGGATACCGGCTGCATTGCCCCAAGTCAAATCACCGACCGGAGGCATATCAGCATTCTTTACAAGAATGTCGCTGCCGAGCGCGTTAAGGCGGCGGATAGGCTTTGCCTTGTCAGAGAGCAAATCCCATTCCATAAAAGTCTTAACCGTGGCAAAAACGAACCCTTCAGAATCGATATAAGCGTTTGAATATTCTGTCGGAACGAATGATTCCATCTGCTCGCGCTGCTTTCTCGTAGAAAATAGCTTCCACAGATAATCAGTCCAGTTAAAAACTACTTCGCTCGCACCGTAAAAGCCGGTGAAAGTTCCGTCGTATTCATATTTGATAAAGCCTTTGTTAACGTTCTTTGCAAGCACATACGGCCGGCCTTTGTCGTCAGCAACTACTTTTTCCGGCAAGAAAGACTTGCCCTTCTCGTAGGTCGGGTCATCAGGCTCAACAAAAGAGCAGATGTAATTAAGGTTTTCGTCAAGCTTCAAAACCCGGCCGTTGTTCGTGTCTGCAATAAAGATTGTGCCGTCTTTATTGACGAAAATATCAGACGGGCCTGCAAAAGTCGTTACCATTCCTTCTACATCAGAATTGAAATGGTCGATAAGGCGCACAAAAGAGAGCGTCTTATTGTCGTTATACAGCAGCTCAATTATGCGGTTGTTGCCGGTATCAACGATGAACACGTGCCTGTCAATGCAGAACAATCCAGAAGGATTCTTGAGCATCGTGTCAAGGCCGAGGTTGCTGCCGTACAATACGCTTGAAACGCGGTATGTATCTGGCGAATGTTCTATTTCGTTCCACACATCATATATGTAGTTGTCGTTCTTTGCCGAAACAGCCGCAACGCACAAAAAGAACGAAATGCAAATCAATAAAAGTCTTTTCATAATTTAGTCCTTTAAGCCCGATGTAGCCATCGTTTCAAGAATCTGACTCTGCGAAAGAACAAAAAAGAGAATCGGCACAGCCATCATTACGACGATAACAGCCGAAGCAGGGCCTTGCCTTACAATGCCGCCAAGCTGAATCTGCTGAAGCGCATAGCCGAGCAGCTTTTTGTTCTCTGTATAAATGTAGCTTGTCGCCGGGTCATTCCACAAACCATTAATAGAGAAAATCGAAATTGTAAGCCACGCTGGTTTTACGTTCGGCATTACAAGATTCATAAAGATTTTCCATTCATGCGCACCGTCAATCTTGGCAGCTTCAATAATCGCCATCGGAAAGCCTTCCATGAACTGCTTCATAAGGAACAAGCCCATCGGCGAAACCAAAGCCGGAAGAATCAAAGCCCAATGAGTATCAACAAGATGAAGGCGGCACATTACCAAATATCTTGGAATGAAAATTACAAAGCCGTTGAACATAAGCGCCATTACGACAATCTTAAAGAACAAATCGCCGAGCGGAAATCTATATTTTGCAAGAACATACGCCGCCATAGAAGCGATAATCACATGGCCGAAAGTTCCGATTACAGTTACGAACAGCGTATTGAAAATATAGCGCGACAACGGAACCCATTGCTGGCTCATAATCAAGAACAAATCTGAAAAGTTGTCTGTCGTCGGGTTCCGCGGAAACACAGAAGGCGGAAACTTAATCAATTCATCCAAAGGCTTGAACGACTGGCAGATTGAATAAACCAGAGGAAAAACCATTATGAATGCAAAGAGGAAAACAAAGAAATAAATTCCAATGTCTCCTGCCAGAGAACGGTTAGGCTTCCGCCGCTTTATCTTATAATGATGAATAACTGGTGCTGATTCAGATGCATAACTTTTCTTCATGCGGAACTCCTTACTTACCGACCCTGTTCAAGATAGCTTCAAAAAGCTTGCGGCAAAGAATCATTGCCAAGAACAAAACAGTGGCGATTGCAGATGCATAACCCATTTCAAAGCGCGTAAAGCCGTAGTCAAACAGGTGCGTAACTATAGTTCGTGCCGCATAGTCTGTACTCGGATAACCGGCAAGAGCACGCGGAACATCAGAAACGCTGAATGCGTTCGTAATGGCCATAACTGCGCCGAAAAGCAACATCGGCTTCATGCTTGGCAGCGTGATGAACCACAATTCCTGCCAGCGGTTCTGAATGCCGTCAATGTAGCCTGCTTCATACATAGACTTATCAATGCCTTTAAGACCTGCAACAAAAGACAAGAAGCCGGCGCCAAGGCTCATCCACAACTGAATCGGAATGATAACTTTCATAACATTGTGCGGGTCTGTAAAGAACAGAATCGGCTGGGCGATGAAGCCCCACTTTATAAGCCAGCCGTTTACCCAACCGGCGGCATCATCTCTAAAGATAGTGGCAAAAATGAGGAACGCCTGGCCTGCGATAGACGGTGCATAGCAGAAAAGAACTACAACCGCACGTATCCATTTGGGCAGCTCGTTGATGAGCCACGCAAAAAGAAACGCCATTATATAGCCCACAGGTCCTACAATAATTGCAACAAGAAACGTATTCTTTACCGCAATCTGAAAGACTTCATCAGCAAGAAACAAGTTTATATAATTGCGCAAGCCGATGAATTCTGCTTTTTCGAGCATGTTAAAGTTGGTAAAACCGTAATAAATCGAATTTACTACAGGCAGAATAAAAAATATGAAAAACAAAACTGCATAAGGCAGCAAAAACAGATAACAGACTTTCATTGTCTTGGCATTGTGCCATGCATCAGAAAGCTGAAGCAGTCTTTTTTCTTTATATTTCTTCCATAAGTCACTCATGATTATTCCTCCGTTGGCAGGTTGAATTCCTGCCGCTTTCTTGTCAGCTCATCATTAATCTTTCTTGAATAATCAATAATGGCTTCGCGCGGATCATCTTTATCGTTGCAGACTTTACGGATTGCGTTTACAACATAGCGGCTTGTAGAATAGCTTCCCGGAACTTCCGGATAGCCGCGTGATTCTTCTATTGTTTTGAGCAAAACCTTTATCTGGGCTGAATTCCACGGCAGCTGCTTCAAAGCTTCGATATTTGCAGTCTGATAACGTGCAGAAGCGCCAAGAAGGGCTTCCATTTCGCGGCCGAAGCGCACCTGAGTTTCAGTTGAAACCCACCATTTCATGAATTCCCATGAATCTTTGCGGCGCATCTCTTCTTTTGCGGCTGCTTTTTCATTGTCATCAGGCTTTGATTTGTCAATCATCATACAGCAAACGCCGTCTGTAGTTGTGGCGCGGTCAATATACTCATTGCCGTTTTCATCAACTTTCAGCGTTCCAGGCAGATAAGTAAAATCCCAGAGGCCGCGGATTTCAGGTGCGGCAACTGTAAGAGTGTTGTAGTTATTATAGTTCGCAATGCCAATCGGCATATCGCCTGAACGGAAGCGGCTTACAAAGTCGTAAATCTGCGGAAGGCCGTAGCTGTTGAAGAAGCTTGTATAAGTCTTGAAAGCCTTTACGCCAGGCTCGCTGTCGATAAGCGTCCTTGTGCCTTTGCTATTATAGATGTCACCGCCGTTCTGATAAACCATCGCATAAAATGCGCTGTTATCAGGCATCTGAATATTCGGATAAGGCATGGCGACATTCAAATTGTTTCTTCCCTGCAATGTAGGAAGAAGCGCAATCAAATCATCCCATGTCTGCGGAATTTCTGCGCCGAGCTGCTCCATAATGTCCTTGCGGTAAAAAAGCAAGTTGAATGTAAGCGTCTCAGGCAGCGCATAAAGTCCGTTATCATATTCATAAGCCAAATATGCACTGTGCGTAAACTGCTTGAGCACTTCATCATAATCAGGGAACTGCTTCAAGTTTACGTTTGCATGGCGCAGCGCATAATCAACAGGTTTTGAGCGGTCAATCGAAAGCACAACATCAGGACCGTTGCCAGCTGTAACTGCCGGCAGCAAAGCATCAAGATTAATGAGCTTTACGTTTACTTTTATGCCAGTTTCAGGCGAGAAGCTGTCGTCAACCATGTTCTTAAGAACGGTGCTCTGGTCGCGGGCAGTAACAATCCAGACCTCAATCAGATGGTCAGCATCTTTTTCATAGACATCGCCGAGCATTGTGGCATCAACAAAGAACGAAGTGAAGAACGAAACAGTTTCATGCTTTATTTTGTTTGCAAAATTAGCTTTAGGCGCAGCCGGGACATTCTTGCCGCCATCGTTCGCTACTTCATCAAGCTGAATAAAGTCAATGTCGAGCTTTGATTCTGTCAAGCTTAAAATTGCAGAACCCATTGACGTGATGTTGTCTTTGAAGTTCTGAAAGCTCTTTGTAATCTTGTACGGATTCTTGTAAAATTCCTCAAGCTGAACGGCGAGGGTCTGCGCCGGTGCAATCTTATCTGATTTCTGGCCTGTAACTTTGGCGAAATCGTCGACCATCTTGTAAAGACGTTTCGCTTCAATGTTCATGGCTTCAACTTCTTCAGGATAAGCCTTTTCAATTTCATAATCGCGGAAAGCATCAGGCTGCCTGCCGGTCAAGACGAGAATTGTTCTATAAATTGCGTTCAATCTGAAAACTGAATCTTCAAGCTGATTGATGACCGGGCCAATCAAGCCGAGCGTTACTTCCATGCGGAGCGTGTGGCTGCCCTTTTCAAGATAGAACTTGTACGGCGTTTTATTCTCATCAGAAAGCGTTACAAGGTTCCAGTCAGAGCTGTAGCCGAATTCAACAGCTTTTACGCCGTCAAACGGAATTTTTCCATCTATATAGAAAGAACGGCAAGCAACATAGCCGCGCTGATAAAGCTGGCGCGCCTGCACCGAGATTGTGTACCAGCCTGTATAAGGCACTTCCATGTCCCACTCAATCCACTGGCCTGAGCTTTTCCAAGAATCGCCGCCGGTGTAATTGAATCTTGTATGCTTTATATCATAAGGCTCTGTAACAGGCGAAGAGCGGTCATAGCGCGCAAAAAGCGAAGGATCAGAGCGTCTTACAGAATCTTCGCCCTGAACTTTCAGATGAACAGGCGATTCAGGCAAAGCATAAGTCATAGGAATTGCAGGCTGCTTTGCAAGATATTCGTCATAGCTGTCAAGCTTTTCAACAGGCTTGAGCGCAAGCCCTCTGATTGCCATAGGCTCGTTCGTCGCTTCAAAAGAAATGCTGTTCAAGCCCTTGTTGAAATAAAAGCGGTAAGGCTCAACTTCGTAGCCAGAATCGCTTTTGAAAAGCACTGTCTGCCAGTCAAAGATTTCTGCCTGAGTTGGTCTAATCTGGTTGCCCTGGTTGTCTTCCCTAATTGCAGCACCGTCGTGCCAAATGCGCTTGAACGTAAGAATGTCTGCACCAGAAAACGGCACAGTTCCGTTAAGATATACAATGCGTTCCATGTTTACGTTTCTAGACGGAACGGCTATATAATCAAGTTCAAGGTTATAGAAACCTTCTTCGGGTACATCAACCAGCCATGTTACGAACGAACCGTCGTCAGTAACAAGCACACGGCTGCCATAATAGTCGTCCTGCACATGCACGCCTGTAGACGAGCTATCAAAAGCACAAACATCAACAGGAACAGCTTTTGACGGCTCGTTCAGTGTTGGCTGCGAACGCAGATAGTCGCTATAAGTGTTTACACGCACAGCAGAGCTTGTCTGCGTAGTCAAATCAAAGCCTTCATACTTTTCAGAAAAGTCTTTTTGAGGCATCAAAGTGATTAACGCAAACGCCGCAACAACCGCACAAACAACAAGTGTGATACAAACAGCTTTCTTCATAATACTTCCTAAAATCCGCACAAACTCTTGCGGGAAACCTTAAAGGACACATGACAAAAGCATCATGCGCCTTTTCTTATTAAATTATATTTATAGAACGAAACCTTAAAAACATGAGTTTTTTAGGTAACTTTTTGGAGATTTTTATTATATATCATATTTCAAAAAATTCGATAGGTTAAACTACCTAAAACACTTGTATTTCAGCAACCGGTTTCCAAACGAATGATAAACCGCATCAGCATGAGCTGTCAATCAGTTTTAGCCTCATCGTGTTGATTTTTTACAACTAGAACGCAAAATATATGTGAAAACAAATTGACATCTATAATTTTCCGTGATAGTTTCAGCACATGGACAAACAAATTCTCGATTGGAACGACTACATACAGACGGCACGCCAGATAACGGCGGAAGGCATTGTAATGCTCGAAAACAAGAACGGCACTTTGCCTTATAAAAAAGGAACAAAGCTTGCAGTTTTCGGACGCATTCAAAACCATTATTACAAAAGCGGAACCGGTTCCGGCGGCATGGTTAACGTAGACAGAATTACCGGCATTGTTGAAGCACTTAAAGAAAGCGGCATGGTAGAGTTAAACAAAGAACTTGAAGACACTTATGCCAAATGGGAAGAAAAAAATCCTTTTGAAGAAGGTGTCGGCTGGGGAAACGACCCGTGGAGCCAGAAAGAAATGCCCGTGACAAAAGAATTTGCCGCGCATATAGCAGAGCAAAGCGACGCCGCGCTTGTAATCATTGGGCGTCTGGCTGGCGAAGACAAAGACAACAAAGACGAAGCCGGTTCATGGCGGCTCTCGCCTGAAGAAGCGGAGCTTCTCAAAGTGGTGCGCGGAACATTCAAGTCTTTTACAGTTGTATTGAACACGGGCAACATCATAGACCCTGCTTTTATAGATGAATCAAAGCCAGACGCGGTGCTTCTTGCATGGCAGGGCGGAATGGTTGGCGGTTACGGAGTTGCAGACATTGTTACAGGCAAAACTTCTCCGTCAGGCCGCCTTACAGACACAATCGCTTTTAATATAGAAGATTATCCTTCGCACAAATACTTTGGCAACAAAGAGCGCAACTTTTATTCAGAAGACATCTACGTAGGCTACCGCTATTTTGAGACATTCGCCAAAGACAAGGTGCGCTACCCTTTCGGCTACGGCCTTTCTTACACCGAATTTTCTATAGAGCCGCTGGATTTTTCGACAACAACAAAAGCTGTTTCGGCAGTGCTAAAGAACGTGGAATCAGTTCTGTCTGTTCCGGCGGCGCGCTTTAAGGCAAAAGTAACGAATACAGGCAATTTTGCTTCAAAGCAAGTTGTGCAAGTCTACGTGGAACAGCCACAAGGGCTTTTGGGCAAGCCTGCAAGAGTGCTTGCAGCTTTTGCCAAGACAAAAGAGCTTGCGCCGTCAGAGTCGCAGACGCTTGAATTTGAGATTCCTTTGAACGAGCTTGCATCTTTTGACGACACAAACGCAACAGGCAACGAATGTTGCTTTGTAATCGAAAAAGGCACATACAAATTCCTTGCAGGCTCTTCTGTCAGAGATTGCGCCGAAGCTGGCACAATCGAAATTGCAGAGACAATCGTTACAGAAAGATTGAGCCATGCGGCCTCGCCTGTAATTGCATTTGACCGCTTCAAGCCGGCCTTGAAAAACGGCAAGCTCGAAGTTTCAATGGAAAGCGTAAAAGTCTCTAAGCCGGAGCAGAAAAACCACCGCGCGAAAGACCTCGACATGGTAAAGATGTTCTTTCCGCAGAAGCAGCCCGCAAACAACGGCAGCATAATTCCGCTGCAGGGCGTGCTTGACGGCAAAATATCGATGCCGGACTTTCTTGCGCAGCTGACTGACGAAGACTTAATCAAAATTATACGCGGCGAAGGCATGGGCAGCCCGAAAGTAACGGCCGGAACGGCAGCGGCTTTTGGCGGCGTGTCAAAATCTTTGCTCGCAAAAGGCATTCCGTGCGGCTGCTGCACAGACGGCCCTTCCGGGTTGCGCCTTGACAGCGGTGCGCACGCATTCAGCTTGCCTAACGGCACAATGATTGCAAGCACGTTCAACACGGAGCTTGCGACAAAGCTTTATCAGTTCACCGGTCTTGAAATGGCGGCCAACAAAATAGACATTCTGCTCGGGCCGGGCATGAACATTCATAGATATCCTCTTAATGGAAGAAACTTTGAATATTTTTCAGAAGACCCTGTCGTCAGCGGCGAATTCGGCTGCGCAGTAATCAGAGGGCTTCATTCTTCCGGCGTTTCAGGCTCGCTAAAGCATTTTTGCGGAAACAATCAGGAATACGGCCGCCTTGTCGTAGATTCAGTTATGAGCGAACGCGCATTGCGCGAAATCTACTTGAAAGGCTTTGAAATAGCCGTAAAAAAAGCGCAGGCAGACGTAATAATGACCACATACGGCGCGCTTAACGGCATCTGGACTGCATCAAACTACGACCTTGTTACAAGAATCTTGAGAAACGAATGGGGCTTTACAGGCATCGTCATGACAGACTGGTGGGCAAGCCTTAACGACGAAGGTGAAAAGCCGAGCCGCAACAATTTTGCCGCAATGGTAAGGGCGCAAAACGACATTTACATG
This sequence comes from Spirochaetales bacterium Spiro_07, assembly GCA_001603145.1. GTDB lineage: Bacteria > Spirochaetota > Spirochaetia > Treponematales > Treponemataceae > UBA1240. Next base: position 92,739 of record LVBI01000042.1, read on the forward strand.
GTCTGCCCTGACAGCGAGCAGAACATTCACAACGACAATGTTGAAGCAAGCCTGAAAAACGGAACGCTCGAAAGAGCCGAGCTTTTAAGATGCGCTGAAAACATCTTGCACTTTCTTATGCATTCGCGCGCGCAAAAACGCTTTACAAAGACTGAAACACCTGTTGAGATTATCAATAGACCGAAAGCCGCTGAAGATGCGCAGACTGACGTTGAATATTACAAGCTTGATGGCGAGCTGACCGTTGATTTGTCTAACGTCAAGATAAAGCGCGGCGGTTCGTTCACATTTGCCCTGGACACAAGCTCTATCGGCTATTATGAAACGACGATAACGGGCAAAACAAGCCAGGGCAGCGTTGCGCAAGTGCCTGTAAACGTGGCGTATAACGGCACAGCCGCCGCCTGCTTTACATGGAACGGAACAGACGGAAAATGGCAGCCGCTTACGCAAAAAACAGGAATTTTCTCAAAATATACGGTGATTAAATTCTTCTTTGCACAGAGCGGCCTTGAACTAAAAGACATTCACTTTAAGCTAATCGAAAAAGGCGACAAGAGGTGGATGCTTTAAAATTAGGGGAGACAAGAACCTCTACTCGCAAGCGGGTTCTTTTCTCCCCTAAAACCCCTCTTTTTTCCAGCAGCGATT
>LVBI01000043.1 GCA_001603145.1 Spirochaetales bacterium Spiro_07
AAAATGTGCGCAGAATCAGAATATTGTCATGCTTTTTCAGAAGCGGAATTGAATCAGGAAAATCTTTTTCTTCAACATAATCAATGTAAGCTTCATCAAGAATTACAAGAACACGGTCCGGAATCTTTTGAAGGAAATTTTCCAGTTCTGACTGCGTAAAAATCGTTCCAGTCGGGTTATTCGGATTGCACAGCCAAATAATCTTTGTCTTTTCTGTCACTGCGCCGGCAATCGCCGTCAAATCAACATGAAAATCTTTTAACGGAACACCTGTAAAGTTTGCGCCTAGAATCTGCGTTACACTTTTGTACCAGCCGAAACTTGGCAATGCGGCGATAGTTTCATCACCCTGATTCAAGTAAGCAATTCCTGCAAGATACAAAAGCTCAAAAGAGCCGTTGCCCAAAACTATGTTCTCAAGCGGAAGGCTAAACTTCTTTGCAAGTTCGGAGCGCAGATTATATGCGCTTCCATCTGGATATTGCGAGCTGATTTGCTTCAAAGCTTTCCACACATTTTTAGAAAAACCGAAAGTATTTTCATTTGCGGCAAGCTTCGTTATGCTTTTCAGCCCATATTCGCGCTTCAAAGTTTCCACGCTCCGCGCTGCACAGTATGGCGGAAGCGTTTCAATGCTTGTTCTCGGTTTAACGCTCATTTCCGCCTCCAGAATTCCTTTGTAAGATAATCAGCTTTCAGCAAAGCGCTTTTTATTGCCGCTTTTTCTTTATATGGAACATAAGCAAAGATTTCGGGCACTTGTTCTGCAATAAAATCCAAATCCTTTTCAGTTACAAGCGAAAAATCCTCAAGGACATGTGCATTTTCAAAACGATAGAAAAGCCGTATTGCTTCAAATATTTCTGAATCAGATTTTCCCTCAAGCACAAGCTGAGTTATAATTCCGAATGCAACTTTTTCGCCATGCAGCTTGATGTTCGTATGATGAAGCCGTGTCGAAGTGTGATAAAACGGATGAGCAAAACTGTAATGACCGTGTTCGCCCCGGAAACTGCCTGCAAAACCGGCAAGGTAGATTATTGCATCAATCACATTTTTTGCAGCTGTTCCAAAAATGCCTTTTTTAGAATCATATATTGCTTTGAATGTATCCTTTTCAAGATTTTCAAAGGCAATTTCTGCCGATTTCAACGCAATTGCAGAAGGAACATCATCTGGAAAGAATTCAGTTGTAGGCCGGATTTCGTAAAACTTTGCAAAAGTGTCTACAACACCAGAAAACAAATATCTTTCCGGTGCTGAAAAAATCACCTTGGGGTCGGCAATAATAAGCTGTGCAGACTGCTTGTTCTGCCTTGTCTTGACATAACCGCCCTCATCATCATACTGAATCGAGATTGCCGCCCATGCAGCGCAAGTTGCGGCAACAGTCGGAACAGTGACAGCGGGCAGGCTTAAAATATCAGCAGCGGCTTTTGCTGTATCAAGAACCCTTCCGCCGCCAATTCCTATGATTATGTCAGCTTTTGCTTTGCGGGCTTTTTCTGCATAAAAATCGAACTGCCTTTGAGACGGGTAGCCTGTAAAAAGTTCTACATTCTTTGCTGAAATGCCGTTTTTTTCAAGCGAATTGAAAAATTCTGATCCAACAGCATTTTTAGCCTTTTCTCCAGCAATTATCAGCGGATTCTTTCCTATTTTTGAGATATGTTCCCCTGCCTTAGAACTAATTCCAATTTCATTTATGTAAACTTCTGGTGTCTTAATTGTAAGCATAATACCTCACATATTTTTTATAAGTTCGTATAGTTGAATTCAGGGTGCTTGTTATTGTTTTCAAGAAAATAAGCCCACATATCTTTGTAGAACTGTTCATCCGGAAATTCGTCAATAACTTCCTTCAATGCATCCGCATATACTGAAATATTGTAGAATTCATGAAGCTCAATGCCATGCGGAACATAATCCCAGTCAAGCAAAATCTGGTAATCGCCGACCACGCCGTTAAAGTTCGGGTCGGGGTTATATCTTGCACCCTGGCTTGTTTCCGGGCTGTAATATGTTCTTCTTACAAAATCTTCATCCTGATGTGTTGCACGGACAATCGAATCAACAGCTTCTTTTTCATCTTCCAAATAGATTTTGTAAGCACGGATTTCACCTTTCAGAAGCCGCTTAAAAGCCTCTTTGTTTTTTGTGAATGCTGTTCCGTTTGCAACCTGACGGCAGCAGATGTAATCTTTCTGAAGGTCAACTTCCGGGAAAAGGTACACAACACCTTGAGAGATTGCGCTTTCAACATAAGATGCGCTGACAAACGCAATATCAACAGCACCTTTTGAAACAGCCGCAATCAAAGGTTCATTTTCATTGAAAAATTTATACTGAACTTCATCATCAATCTTGAAGCCGTATTCTTCACGAAGCACATATTTTGAGACAAGCTCTGAAGTTGAAAGCAGTTTTACGCCGATAGTCTTGCCTTTCCAGTTGTGGATATCCTTTACTTCTTCTGCAACATTTTTGTTTGCCATTACAGCCATACCGCCGGTAAGAGTGCCGCCGAACAGAATTTCGTCTGCGCCTTGTGCACCGTAACTCAAATGAGGAACAAGCTCAAATGTAATGAAATCAAGCTTACCGGCACTTACGGCTTCAAATGAGCCGGAACGGTCAACAAGCTCAATATTAATTGCAAGATTATAATCTTCAAAGAATTTATGCTCATCTGCAATCTGAACCAAAGGGCTGATGAACTGCTGCGTTACTTGTTTGCCCATCTTCAAAGTATATTCAATACCGCTTTTCGCATTTTTCTTGTTACATGAAACAAAAGACATCATTCCAATCATCAAAAAACTGAGTGCCATAAATCCAAATAAATTTCTTTTCATAAAGTACCTCCAAATGATACATTCTTAATATTTTCACCTAGAAAACTAGGATTTTATCCGATACGCACATTTTCAAGAGAATCATCAAGCCCAAGCTCTTGAATTGTTCTTGTTATTTCAGATGCAACTCCGTTGTACAGAACAAGCCCATCTTTCTTTGATTTTTCATACAAGTTCCATTCGATTTCACCAGGTATATAGATTTCTTCAACTCCGTTCTGTTTCTTGGACTGCTTAATTCTGTCAATTGATAAGCTGACAGTCTTTTTGAATGCATCAACATCAACGAAACGTGAAATATCAATTGCCGCAAAGTTAAATCCGATTCCATTAGTTTTTTCAATGATTGAGCCATCAGCGTCTGCCGCAATTGCGGTGCCGCTTAAAACCGTTGTTAAAATCGAAATGATAAAGCCAAGACCATAACCCTTATATCCGCCGAAAGACAAAAGCGCACCGCCTTTCTTCACAATATCAGCAGGGTTTGTAGTTTTGTTGCCGCTTGAATCCAAGCCCCAATCATCTGGAATTGAACGCCCTTCTGTATAAGCAAAAAATGATTTATTGTAGGCCGCATTGCTTGTTGCAGCATCAAACACAACAGGACGTTTATTTTTTGCAGGAACAGCTATACAAATTGGATTAGTTCCTTGAACTCGCTCATAGCCGCCAAACGGAGCAACGAGAAAACTTGAACTGGTAAATGCAAGCCCAATCATGTTCTCTTTTATTGCATCCAAAGCGTAATATGCGGCAAAACCGAAATGAGTACCATTTTTGACTGTAGCAACCGCAACACCAGTTGCTTTTGCTTTTTCAAGCGTCCGCTCCATCGCATGCTTTCCTGCAACAGCACCAGGCGCAAAATCAGCATCAAAAGCGAGTGTAGAAATGCTTTCAGAAAGCAGCTTTATATCCGCATTCACATTGATTTTTCCGTTCCGCATAAATGTTGAATAATTAGCCACTTGAACAAGACCGTGGGAACGAATTCCGCGCATTTCTGCTTGCACAAGATTATCAGCGACAGTGTCCGCATCAGATTTATTAAGACCAGATGCTACAAAAATCTTTGAGGCAAGCTTTTGAATTTTTTCAGAATCAACTGTTATGATTTTTTCACTCATAATTCGTACAACTCATATAACCTAGTGTTGTAGTGGGTATACAAGAAATCAAAAAACTTGTCTAATATAACTTTTTTATAGGAATTATCAAAAAAAAATATGTATATAAAAATCCTATTGCAAATATAGACTTTAACTTTAAGGGTTTTATCTCTGACAAAAGAAAGCGGCAACTTTACCATGAATAATTGACATAATGCTTAGAAACGAAATATTATCACCCATAGAATCACTAGGTATATTGTGCGCAGAAGCACAAAAGGGAGCATTTATGAAAGCAATAGAAACTAAAGCAGCACCAGCCGCAATCGGGCCATATTCTCAGGCAATCGTTGCAAACGGTTTCGTATACACTTCAGGGCAAATTCCGCTCAACCCGGAAAACGGCGCAATAGAAGGAACAACAATCGAAGAACAGAGCGAGCGTGCAATCAAAAATCTTGGTGAAATTTTAAAAGCGGCCGGAACTGATTTTGCCAAGGTTGTAAAGACAACATGCTTTTTAGCTAATATAAAAGATTTTGCTGCATTCAATGCTGTTTATGAAAAATATTTTGTAAACAAGCCTGCAAGAAGCTGCTTTGAAGTTTCGGCATTGCCAAAGAACGCGCTTGTTGAAATTGAAGCAGTTGCGGTTATTGAGTAATAATGCGCACGAATTTTAGCTATAGCGTGCCTCAATCATCAGCACGTAAAGCCCGCGATATGAAGAATCTGCCTGATGGCATCGATGTAAGTAAGGCTGATGTTATCAAGGCGGATATCTTTTTTGGTGATGTAGCCAAGCTCAAAAGTGTGGCTTATTTTTTCGTCGTGATTCTGGAGAGGAATCAGGATGAAATCATCGCTTGTGTCATTGGTTTCTTCACCGAAAATGCCGGAAAGGAAAGTATAGCCGTTCAATGTTTTGATAAGGTCAAGCTCGGTTGCGCGGTCTGCCACGGTAATTGCCTTATCAAGTTTAAAACGCTCTATAACTTCCTCTGAAAAAAAGGATTTTACATCATCAGTATCAAATGTAATAAAATGATATTCTGAAATCTCATCCAGCGAGAGACTTTCCTTTTTTGCAAGAGGATGATTTTTGTGAAGATATACAAAGGCATTGCACTCTGTCAGATGGTGAAATTCCAGGTTATTTGATTTAAGGTTTTTGGAAATCGTTTCACGGTTTGAGTCGCTCAAATATAAAATGCCAAGCTCGCTTTTTCCAAGAGCTACATCCTCAATCACACCCGAAGCTTTCTTTTCGCGGAAAGCAAAATCATATTCATTGTGGGCAAAGTCTTTCACGATTTTTACAAAGGCTGTACGGGCAAAGGCGTAATAAAGAGCGGAAACCGAAAAAGCCTTTTTTTCTTTTGCAGAATATTTTTTAAGAAGAGCCTCATAGTGGGCGTAAAGCTCCCCCGCGTCACGGATAAAGTTTTCGCCTCTTTCAGTTACTTTTACGCCGCGCGAGGTTCTGTGAAAAATTTCAAAGCCCAGCTCCCATTCCGCATCATGCACTGAACTGGTGAGCGAGGGCTGCGAAATGAAAAGCTTTTCAGAGGCCTTATTCAAAGAACCGGCCTCAGCAACGCCAAGAATGTATTTAATCTGCTGTAATGTCATGTAATAAATTGTCGTCATTGCGAGCGCACAGTGCGAAGCAATCCACATGTAGATTGCCACGTCGCATACGCTTCTCGCAATGACCTTACTCTTTAAAAAGATCTGTACTCAAATAGCGCAAACCTGTATCCGGGAACACAACTACAATGTTTTTGCCGGCATATTCCGGTCTCTTTGCGATTTCAGTTGCGCCCCAGAGAGCAGCACCGCTTGAGTTTCCGACAAGAACGCCGTCTGTTTTTGCAACAATTCGTGCCGCTTCAAAAGCAGGGTTTACCGTTGCCGTAAGAATCTCATCGTAAACGCCTTCCCTACCCTTAATCGAAACCGGAACACGCTCAACTGGAACATCCGTAAAGTTGTGGATTCCTGTAAGCTTGGCCGCATCAACAGCCGGCTGAACTGCAATTACTTTTACAGCCGGATTCTGCGCCTTAATATAATCGCTGATTCCGCGGATTGTTCCGCCTGTGCCGACGGCGCTTACAACAGCAGCTAAATCACCGTCAGTCTGTTCCCAAATTTCCACGCCGGTTGTGTCGTGATGGGCTTCCGGATTTTTTGGATTAATCATCTGATCTACAAAGTAGATGCTCTCACCTGCGGCCTGTCTGTCGCGGATGTGCTGCTTCAAAATGTTCGTGGCGGCAACAAAGTCGTTGTTTGTTGCTTTGAGCGCATCTTGAATTTCAGGCACTTCGCTGATTTTCTGCACTTTTGCGCCGAAAGCTTTCATCACTTGAAGCCGCTCCTGGCTTACGCCTTCTTGCAGATAAATCTGAACTTTATAGCCTTTCATCGCGCCGATTGCGCTGACGGCAATGCCGGTGTTTCCGCTTGTATATTCGATAAGCGTAGTCTCGCCCGGCTTGATTTTGCCTTCGCGTTCGGCATCTTCAATAATGCGCAAGACGATTCTGTCTTTGATGCTGCCAATCGGGTTGAAATATTCAACTTTGGCAAGCAGATGAGCTTTTAGGCCGAGCTTTTTTTCGTAGCCGTGCAGGCGCACAAGCGGCGTGTTTCCTACAAGTTCTGTCAATGATTCGTGTATTTGTTTTGCCATTTTTTGCCTCCAAACAATGTACCGTCATGCTGAACTCGTTAACCTTCGGCGGCTTTCAGCTCAGCATCTACTAGTAGATCCCGAAACGAGTTCGGGATGACAGTTATTTTTTCACCTCTTCCTTGATGAACTTGTCTGCGTTCTGCTCGTACCACCATTTTGTGTACGGCAGCTTGATACGCGCCGCAAGGTTCTTTTCAAAGCTGCGGTTCGTTACGGTGTCGCGGATAAGCTTTGCAAAGCTCAAAGTGCCTTCATAGCCGAAAACAGTGTATTCATCAGCAACGAAAACGGCGGCAAAGCCCTGCTTGATTGCCCAGACAGTCGTTCCCGGGTGGCGGCTGAAATAAACATCAGGCTTATAATGATTGAGAATGTTCAAAACTTCATAGTTCTGCTGGTCTGCAACTGCAACCTTCATGTCTTTCGGCGAAGTCTTAAGCAAATGTTCGAGTGCAGGCGGAACTTTTCCGTTGTCATACTTGTAATCGTAGTGCCAGGCAAGCGCATAATCTACGGTCATACCGAATTCCTGCAAGACGCGGGCAATTTCGTAAGTAAAGCCCGGTCCCATTCCGATTACGGCGCGCAAGCCTTTAAGCTGCTTTGTCACTTCTTCAATCTGAGGAATGAAAATTGCACGCTGCTTTTCTATATAAGCTTCAACTTCCTTCTGCTTACCGATTGCCTCGCCGATTCCGCGAAGCCAAGTTTCAAAGCCTGTTACGCCAGAATGGTTGATTGTGCGCACATAAGGCACGCCGTACTTTTCTTCGAGCGCGTTTCCAAGATAAGTGCCGAGCGTTCCGCAGATACAAACTGTGGCAAGCGCTTCGCTCAAGTGAGATAATTCCTCGATAGTTGAGTTACAGTAAAGGAACTGCGGCTCCGCATCAAAAACTTCATTAAAGATTTTTGTAATCTGAGGGCGCGCGCTCTCATAAAAGTTCTTGATGTTTATGGTACGGCGTTTCTGCTTTGGCGGCTGAACGATGCCCTGCAAAACAGCGTGATCCGAAATATCGAAACCGCTCGCCCAGATGCGGCTTTTGAAGCCTTCGCAATGAACCGGAATTACTGGAATCGGAAGCTCATCATTAAGGTCATTCGCAACGCCGTCAACGTCTTCGCCAGTTACGCCAGAAACACAGCTTGTTGAAACAAAGATTGCATCCGGCTTATAAGCTTCGTATGTATGCTTGATGATTTTAATCAAATCATTTGCCGCGCCAAAAACAGTGTCTTTTTCGTTCAAATCTGTGCAGACAAAAACTGAATTGGTCGTTTTGTTTATGCGCGCCGCAATCTGCCCGAATTTTACGGCATCGTTGCTCGCCATTGCCGTACAGCCGGCCGGTGCATGATAAACGACCGCAACGTTTCTGATAGCGGCCAACGCATTCAGCGCACAGCCCGAAAGACAAGAGCTTGACTGACTGAAGCAGCGCTCGCGGTTGCGGAGCGTTCCGTCTTCAGACTTGCTTACCAATGTCTGCAAGTCACCGACAAAGCCGGTAATTGAACCGAGCCTGTTTTCACGAATTGCTATATTTGCATTACTAAAATTAAATGGCATATGTACCTCTTCTTAAAACTATCTTTATGGTTGGCGCAAAAAAGCGGGTCCCAGCGACGGCGAAAATCAGGGAACCTTCCCTTGCGGGTGCCTCCCTAATTTTCGCCTGCGTCCCACTTTTTTGCGCCAGCATCAATTATTTTCAGATGCTGAACTCTGAACTTGTCTTTACAGTTTCAGCTTGCTCATCGCGGCGGTGAAAATCTGTTCGAGCAGGTGAAGACCGCCCGAATAACCGGCGATGTGGTCGTTAATCACAAGCTTTTCGAGCATTGGGTAGCTCACATTTACATAGTGCGCACCAAGCCCGGCGGCAAGCTTCTTTTCCCAGTTTGAGCCGATAATCAGCGGCGTTCCCGCAAAATCGAGCGACTTAATCTGCTCATGAATGTCGTGGCCGTCTGTTGTAAACTGAACTTCGGTTTTGATTCCGTAATTCAGATTGTTCACTTCATCAATGATTTTCTGCTGGAAAGCTTTCGGAGCATCATCTACGATAAAAAGCTTTTCAGGGAACAAGCCCATATCGTTTACGAGGAACTTTGTAACCGCGATTGTGTACTCGCTGTCGCTGACAACTGTAAAGCGCTTGCCGAGAATACGCGTTTCAAGCAAAGTATCAGCAAATCTTTCTATATAATAGTAGAATTCTGCTTCTTTTTCGGTGATTACACGCTCGGTCAAATCCTTGTCTGCGCCGGTAAACTCCTGAACAGCACGGAGGAACTTTGTAGTTTCGCTTGCACCAATCGGCAATACAGGGTACTGCAACAACGGAATACCGAAACGTGTCTGAAGATATTTTGCACTCTCAAGCCCCGCCCACGGCGAAACAAGAACCGTGAATTCAGCATTTGGAATCTTTTTGAGATTATCAAGATTGCGGCCGAATCCAAAAATTGTGTTAGGCTTCAAGCCGATTGCTGTAAGCAGGCTTTCTATTTCGCGCAAATTGCCAAGCCAATATGGGTCTTGCTGAGGCGGCGCTACAAAAAGGTTTACAAGCCCCTTCTCTTTTTCAGGCTCGGCTTCGGCAAGATACTGCTCAAAAATAGATTTCAGAATCCAGTCGTGACCAACGTAGTTGTTGCCCTTAAAGCCCGGCGTTTTTGCCCAAACCACAGGCTTTTCAGCATCAGCAAAATTGCCAGCAACTTCTTCGATATCATCGCCGATAATTTCGCCCGTGCAGCCCGAAAGCACCACAAACAAATCGGCATCAATTACTTTCAAAGCATTTTCTATTGTAGAGCGCAGCTTATTGCTTCCGCCGAAAACAACTTCTTTTTCACTTATAGACGTGCACGGAAAAATATTCGGGCTGTAGCGTCCGCTGGTTCCGTTGTTGTCGTTCAATTTTGCTGCACAGCCCGGGCCAGAATGCAAAATCGGAATTGCTCCCGGAATTGCCTGAACAGTCTGCATTGCAGCAAGCGCACATTTGTAGCGCGGCTGGTCCAAAATCTTTGCCATATTCGCTCCTATAAAAACAGTTTAAGACCGCTGTTGCGGCTCATCCGTCAAGCGGCTGCATTTGCATCTTTCCGCTGCTTTTTGTCTGTTTTAGTTTTTAGTTTCAACGCTGCTTAGTTACTGTTATATCCTATTGACTAAGTAGGTAATTAGATTTATACTGCAATTAACCTAGTAAGTCAATAGGATATTTAAAATATTTTTTGAAAATCCGTTACTTTTTTAAGATACAATTGGAGACCGTAGATGGATTATGACTTTAACAAAATAACAGACCGTCACAACACAAATGCCTGCAAAATTGATCTGGCTGTTGCACGCGGCAAACCGAAAGATGTGCTTTCGCTTTGGGTAGCCGACATGGACTTTCCGACCGCGCCCGCAATTTTGGAAGCGCTGCACAAAAAGATTGACCACGGCATTTTCGGCTATTCATGCACAGACGAGCCTTTTCATGCGGCGCTTTCTGCATGGCTTAAGAACGAGCACAATTTTTCTTATGAACGCCGCGAGATGGTTTCAACACCGGGCGTGGTCTTTGCAATTGCAACCGCAATCAAGGCTTATACAAAAGAAGGCGAAAGCGTCTTGATTCAGACGCCGGTCTACTACCCTTTTAAGAACATGATTGAAGCAAATAACCGCAAGCTTGTGACTTCTTCACTTTTTGAAAAAGACGGAAAATGGCAAATTGATTTTGAAGACTTTGAACATAAAATAGAAGAAAATGATGTTAAGCTTTTTATTTTGTGCAGCCCGCACAACCCTGTTAGCCGCGTGTGGACGCGCGCCGAGCTTAGCAGACTTGCAGAAATCTGCTTGCGCCATAATGTGATTGTCTTTGCTGATGAAATTCACAATGATTTTGTTTATGCGCCGAACGTGCATACGGTCTTTTCTACGCTTTCGCCTGAAATTGCGGAAAACTGCATCGTCTCAATGTCGCCGAGCAAGACATTCAACCTTGCCGGTTTGCAGTTTTCTACGAACTTTATAAAAAATCCGGCCTTGCGCGCAAAATTCAAGACTGAACGCGACAAGACAGGCTACGACGAGCCGAGTCTTATGGGCATGGTTGCAGCCCGTGCTGCTTATGAAGGCGGCAAAACGTGGCTTGAAGCGCTCAAAAAGCATCTGCTTGCAAACATAGATTTTGTGCGTTCATACTTAAAGGAAAAAATCCCGCAGGCGCGGCTTATTGAGCCTGAAGGTACATTCCTTTTGTGGATTGATTTTTCAGCTCTAGGAATTCCTGACAGCGAGCTTGACGACCTGATTGTAAACAAGGCGAAAGTCTGGATTGACCGCGGTACGATGTTCGGCATAGAGGGCAACTGCTATCAGCGCATCAACATTGCAACGCCACAGCCGCTTTTGAAAGAAGCTATTGACCGCATAGCAAACGCACTGAACGGAGGTTGTAATGCTTAAGATTTCAACGCGCGGACAATATGCCTTGCTGATTATGACAGACCTTGCCGCTGCTGATGACAAAAGCTTCATTCCGCTCAAAATGCTTTCGCACAGGCGGAATCTTTCGGTGAAATATCTTGAACAGATTCTGATTCAGCTTGGGAAGGCAGGTCTTGTAACAGGCTCGCGCGGCACAAACGGCGGCTACAGGCTTTCGCGGCCGGCGAACGATTATACTGCAGGCGAAATCTTGCGCGTCATGGAAGGCGAGCTATCGCCGCGTGGCACAACTGAGAACAATCACCTTGGATCAGAGGGCAACGACTTTTTTTGGAAGGAATTCGCGATAAACATCAACAACTTTGTAGATTCAATTACGCTCGACGAGCTTGCGCAAAAAAACAAATCGTTCGTCGGCTACGATTATTGCATCTAGCTTTCTTAGCAGCTTGCAATTATAATAAGCTTTAATCATGAACAAGCTTGAAGTGATTCGCGCAGAAGAAGAATGGCAGCGCGCCGGCGCATATTCCGTTAGAATTCAGGGGATGAACAGGCAGCATCATATTCCGCTAAGAGACGAATTTGACGAGCATGACGGCAACGGCACAAAATATATCGTGATTCTTGATGACGGCTACCCGATTGCCACTTGCCGGTTTTACGAAATAAGCCCGGACAGTGTCTCGCTTGGGCGCGTGGTCGTGCTGCCCGAATACCGCGGAAAAAACATCGGGCGCATGGCTGTTGAGCAAGCTGAAATCTGGATACAAGAATGCGGCTATAAGAAGATAGAAATCGACAGCCGCACAGTTGCCGTCAAGTTTTATGAAAAGCTCGGCTTTTTCATTGTTGACGATAAAATCATTTCAGGCGGAACATTTGACTGCATAAAAATGGAAAAAGTGCTCTGAAAGACAATAACATCACTTTGCCAGAAAACCGTCGCAAGCAAAAGCATAAAGCAGTTTGCGCAAGCAACTGAAACACGCGGTAAAAATTGCTTGCGCTTTTGAATGCCGTAGATTATCATGTAGTGGAACGCACAAAAAGCGCAAACAGCCCGAACAAGCAAAAGCTGTGCGCGTTGTTGCAACTTCATCATCTGGAGGAACGAAAATGAAGAAGTTTTTCACTTTTTGTCTGCTGGCCGTCTTTTCAGCCGTGCTGTTTGCGCAGAATGCAAAATCTGCCGGAGTAACAGACAGCGACGTAAAGAACTGGGCAAAGAATTTGCCTTCAATCATTAAAGAATTTGACAAAATCGGCATCGACCCGGCTGATTCATATTTAGAAGCCATTGATGAAAAAGAAAAAGTTGAAAATGTGCTTCAGAAAAACGGGATTTCCGGCCCTGACAGAATCGCAAAATTTGAGACGATTGTGAGAAGCGCCGCTATTCTAAAGATTGAAGCAGAGCTTGATGAGGATTCTAAAGAAATGATGAAGCTCATGAATATGGATCCGACTGCGGAATTGAAGAAAAACATCAACCAAAAAGACTATGACGTGGTTGCCGCAAACTCAAAAGCCGTAATCAAAGCGATGGACGCGTTTGACGATGATTAAAGCTTGAACCGCCGCACATTAAAAGCTGCGGCGGAAAAGCAATAAAAAAAGAACACCAACATGCAAATGACCAGAAAGGAGGCCTCCGTTTTGATATGGAGATAATTCCATATCAAAACGAAGCAATAACTTTTTTAAATTCAATAGGCATCGCAGGAGAGAATTAAATCTGATAATGCCGGTTTTTACATAGATTTTGAAATTCTTTTTTACATTTTTCTTAAATCACCATATTTTTAAAGCGCCTTAAGCATAATATTGAGCTTGTGCATTCCAAAGGCTGCTGTAAAGGCCGCCGTTCTGCATAAGCTTGTCGTGGTTGCCCTGCTCCACAATCTTGCCTTCGTCAAACACAAGAATATTATCGCAGAAACGGCAGCTCGACATTCTGTGGCTGATGTAGATGCTTGTCTTGCCCTCAACCATTTCGTCAAACTTTTTATAGATTTCATACTCGGCCACAGGGTCAAGCGCGCTCGTCGGCTCGTCCATAATCACGAACGGCGCATCTTTATAAAGCGCGCGTGCAATTGCAAGCTTTTGCGCCTCGCCGCCAGAAATTTCCACGCCGTTCTCGTCGTGATACTGAAAAAGCGGAGTATCAAGCCCTTTTTCGAACTTGTCAAACCTTGCCTTGAAGCCCGATTTTTCGATGCACTCAATAACGCGCGCTTTGTCATAATCTTTGCCCGCCGCAATGTTTTCGCCGACAGGAAAACTGAACAAGTTGAAGTCTTGGAACACAACCGAAAAAAGCGCGGCATAATCTTTGTAGTCATAATAGCGGATGTCTACGCCGTTAAGCAGAATCTGCCCTTCGGTCGGCTCGTAAAGGCGGCACAAAAGCTTGATGAACGTGGTCTTGCCCGCGCCGTTCTTGCCCACAACGGCGTTTTTCGTTCCGAGCTTGATTTTCTGATTAACATGGCGCAGCGCATAAGTTTCGGTGTTCGCATATTTGAACGAAACGTCGCGGAATTCAATTTCAAAAACATTGTCATCGCGCTTTTCAGTCGGAATAGTGCCTTCGTAGCGCTTGTTCTCAATCTGCATATAATCATAGAAGAACGAAAGATAGCGGCTTTCAATCTTAACATGTATAAAAGTCTGAGAAATGCCGGCGATAGCATCAACAAGCCTTTTGTATGCGGAAATATACAGCAGCGAACTGCCCGTGCTGATAAGCGCGTAAACGGCCTTCAGCCCCACATAGGCATAGCTCGTAAGCGTCAGAACAAATTCAGACAAAGTGGGGAAAAACATAACCTTGATGTTCTTTCCAACCATCAGCCTGCATTCGCCTTCAAGCTTGTCATTCGTTTCGACAATTTTCTTTGTTATAAGATTCTGCATCTTATAAAGGCGTATATACTTTCCGATTGAATAATCGAAAATCAGATTGAACCAGTAGCTGAAATATCTGTTGAACGTAACGTTGCGCTCAAACCAGTCCATCTTAATTTTGGCAACTTTCTTGTTTGTAAAGAACGAAACAAGCACATGAAGCACAAGCACCGCGGCCAAAAGGAACAAGCTGTACCATTTGTTGAGAAACACGCAGAAAAGCCCAGCATCAGATGAAAGAACGCCGGCCTTCGGAATGAACAGCGGAACGAGCAGCGCAACCGAATAAATGATTGTCGCAATCCGCTCGATTACTCCGGCAAGATTTTCGCAAAAAGCCATTATGTCGCCGTGCGCAGACATTCCTTCTTCAGCTTTTTTAATCATGTCCAAAGTTTCATGCTTCTCAAGAATGTCGTAATCGATGTCCATAGTCTTTAACGAAATCATCTGATTAATCTTGTTCTTAAGCTCAAATTTCTTTACACCTTGGATAATTTCAAGCCCCCACTGCAAAAGAATCGTCACAGCGACAAGGCTTATCATTATAATTACGTTCTTAAAAATGTTGTCGAACCCGTCCGCGCGGATAATTCCGTCCAAGATTTTGCTCGAAAAGAAGATTCCGATAAACGGCAGCGCAGCCGAAAGCATTTTGATTATGAGCAGCAACGCCAGATAGCCGGGCGTAAGCTTATGCACAAGCGAAAGCACTTTTCTTAATGTACCTGATTCACGTTTTTTCATGTTATGATTCCTTTCCTTCTTTATAGTAGTGGCTCTGAATGTCGAAAATCTCGCGGTATTTGCCGCCTTTCGCCATAAGCTCATCGTGCGAGCCTTCTTCTGCAATCTTGCCGTCATCAAGAAACAAGATGCGGTCGCAGAATTTGGTGCTTGCAAGCCTATGCGAAATGAACACAGCAGTTTTATCTGACGCAAGCTGATTGTACTCTTCGTAGATGCGGCTTTCTGCAAGCGGGTCAAGCGCGCTCGTCGGCTCGTCAAGAATTAGCATAGGCCCGTCTTTGTACATGGCCTTTGCAAGCAGCAGCTTTTGTGTTTCGCCACCGGAAAGCACCACGCCGTTTTCGTCTAAAGTCTGCGTAATAAAAGATTCTGCTTTTTTGGGCAGGCTTGCAATTTTTTCGCCCAAGCCCGCTTTTTCAAGACATTCTTGCAGACGCGCCTTGTCCACATCCGCAATGGCGCAGCCGCAAACGTTTTCGGCCACAGAAATTGCGATTGGCGTTGTATCTTGAAAAAGCACGCTTATCATGTCCTGGTATTTTTCCACACCGATTTCGTTGATGCTTTTTCCGTCAATCAAGATTTCGCCGCCGGTTGGCGGATAAAGCCCGCAAAGAAGCTTTACGATTGTGGTCTTGCCCGCACCGTTGCTGCCCACAAGCGCAATCTTTTCATCAGCCTTAATCTTGAAGTTTACGCCTTTAAGCACAGGCTTTGTGCTGCCTTCATAGGCAAAGCTCACGTTGCGGAACTCAATTGCGGGCGCGCTTTTTTTCGCCGCCGTGCTTGATTCAGATGAAGCTGCCTGATTGCCGCTTGAAGCATTGCCGATCACGGCTCTTTCAAAAACGTCTTTCTGCTTCATAAAATCATAATAGTCGTTGAACTGGTGGCTTGATTCGCGCAATTCCGCCATGTTCAGCGAAACGTTGTAGATCCAGTCAGAAAAGCCTGTTACAATTCCAATGTAGAGTGTGAATTCGGCTACATCAATCTGGCCCGAAAGCACACGGTGAATCAGAAGCGCGTATGCAATCCAGTCGCGCGCAAAATTGAAGATTACGGCAGAAACTGTCGGATAATACCAGCGCAGCTGATAACGCTTTCTAAAAGAAGTGTTTCTTGAAATCAGCTCATCATAACGCTGATTAAACCAATCTTTCATATTGAAGATGCGTATATCTTTTCCGGCGCTTATGTTCATTACGTTGCGCTTAAGATAGTCTATCTGCCTTCCGGCTTCAGAAAATTCTTCGCGGTGGTTGTCACCGAATTTTATTGCATTGTTCCGCAAAAAAATATCTGCAACAAACATCAGCGCCATAACCACGATGATTTTCCAGTCAAGCATGAAAATTGCCGTGCCGTAAATGGTTATGCCCAAAAAGATTACGAGCATATCGAGCGCTTTTATTGAAATACGCTCTGCACCCTGGTTGTTGCCCGATATTGCCTGCACGCCTTTGCCCATAATCTTTTGCTTGGGCTGCGGCTCAATGTTAAGATAGTCTGTGTTTATCGCTTTTTTCAGAAAATCAGTCAAAAATACGCCGAGCCTTGTGTATGTGTGCGTCACCGACATCTTGGCTGTGCTTACTTCCTTGAGCACCGAAAGAACGCAGAAGCCAGTAACGGCGCAGGTCATATAAATGAGGAACATGCGCGGATTGCCGCTTGTAATTCCTTTGATTGCAAGCGCCGGCATCAGCGTGGTCAAGAACGGCATAGCAACAGTAACCGAAAGATACAGCAGAATCATGAACGGCGCAGCCGGATAGCGCCTGAACATTGCCCCGTAAATTATAAAAATATTTTTAATCAGCGAATTGCGTTTCTCTTTTGCCATGTTTTTAGACTTTTTATTGGTTTTCATAAAAATCTCCGCTCAATCTTTTGCTTTACAGGGGAAAATGTATCATAAAATCTGATGCTGATGTCAACTTGTGCACGAATTGCAAAAATTCGGACACGAAATGCACTTTACAGCGGGAGCAGAACTTCGGTGGCGAAGATGCCGGGTTCGTTCTTGCGGTTGACGAAGCCGCCGTATAGCGTAGCGATGCGGTCTATGCGGCGGAGGCCGAAACCGTGTTCGCCAAGCTTTGAAGTGACAAGCTCTGAAAGGCGGCGGCGCGTTTTTTCGCAAGTTGAGTTTGAAACTGAAATATAGAGCTGCTGCTTGAAAAGCCCGATGTAGATTCTGATAAAGCGCGTCACCGGCACGGCGGCAGCTTCGTTATTTAGCTCACCAGCATCAGCAGAAGCCGGAACAGCCGCTGCACCCTGCACCTTGATTTTTTCGCAAGCTTCAATGGCGTTGTCAAGCAAATTGCCGACAATGGCGCAAAGATGCACGTCTGAAACAGTCAGATTTTCTGGCACTTTGGCGGTGCAGCTGACGTTGATGTTGTTTTTCCGTGCAATTGAGACTTTGCTGCTCAAGATTGCATCAAGCCCCACGTTGCCGGTGCGTATCGCAATGTCTATGCTGTCAAGGTCAGATTCAAGCATCGAAAGGTAGCCTTCAAGCTCGGCAAATTTCTGCATCGCAATCATCGCCTTTATAGACTGAATGTGGTTGTGGTAATCGTGCCGCCACGCGCGCATTGTCTGATAAATGTTCTGCACCTCGTCGCGCTGCTTTTTGAGAACCGAATCTTGAAAATCTTCAAGCTGTTTTCTGTACTTTCTTTTGAGAATTATGCTTGTAACAAGCGCCGCTATCATCGCGCTGAAAAAGCAAGATAAAAGCAGCTTTATCAACACGCTCATAAGTTTTCGCTCCGGCAGAAAAATTTGATGAACGATTCGTTCAGCTCTTTGTAGACTGTGCGCGCAACCGGCAGCTCTTCGCCGTCATCTAGAATGCACGCGGTGCGCGTAATTTTGGCTACGTGCGCCATGTTTACAAGCAGACCGCGGCGCAAACCGAAAAACTGATTGATGTCAAAAGAAGCTGCAACTTCAGAAAAAGACGATTTCCATTCGCGCTCAAAGCCTGTGCCTTTCATAAAAACATAATGCCCACGCGCTTCAAGATAAATTATCTTTTCAAACGGAATGCGCTCCAAGTCTGCGCCCTGCCCTAGAACGAAAAAATCCTCGGCAGTTTTCAGCCGTTCAGTGTAGACTTTATCTAAAAGCGCGTTCAGCACTTCAGGCTTTACCGGCTTTAAGATGTAGCGCACCGCACCCACTTCGTAGCCTTCAATCGCATAGTCGGGCACGCCCGTAACGAAAATAATCTCCGAATCGCAGCCGCGCGCGCGAAGCTTTTTTGCAAGTTCCATGCCGTTTATCGCTTTCATCTGAATGTCAAAGACAAGCACATCATAGGGCGGCTTGTCTTCGCTTTCAAAGAGAAACTGCTCGGCTGAAACATAAGCGTCAAGCACGAGCTTGCAGCCGGAAGCCGCCGCCCAGTCTTTTATAAGGCTGCTTTCAAAATCGAGAACAACTTTTTCATCTTCGCAAATCGCAATGCGGAACACGGAATTCTTCATCTGACGGTTTCATCATATAGTGCTTTTGGAATTATTTCTAGCTCACAAAGGTGCAGACAAATTCTGTGTTCCGGCTTTTTGCAAACAAGCCGTTATGATTATATAGACGTATAAAACTTATCAGTTTTTTTCTGATATCACTGACTGCAGTATTTCATCGATTTCTGGTGTAAGATGACCGTTCTTTTCAAAAAACTCACGTGCTTTGGTTGCCATTTCAGCAGCTTCTGATTTTTTACCCATTGTAAGAAGTAAATCTGAATAATGAAAATAAAGATTTTCACATGCAATACTGTCATTGCTGTATTTTTTTACAGCCTGCTTGAAAAAATCAAGCAAATAATCTGTTTTGCCCGCATCAGTATACTGTTCCATAATCATACGGCTCACAGCCGGTTTTGCATGTCCTTTATCAAACAACTTGTAAGCTGCATCTAAAGCTTTTTTCTTCTGATTCTGTCTTGCATAAAGACCTATGCTGAATTGCGCGATTCTGTAATCATCAGGAAAAGCTTCTCCGCATTTTTTCAGATATTCCTCCGCAGTTTTATAATCTGCAATTGAAATATAAATTCTTGCAACAACTAAATACGCATCTGATTGATATACAGGACTATCTTTATAACCTTCAATGCTTTTTTTTACAAATTCCGCGCCTTTTTTACCATTATCAGTAAACCAAAGAATAATGCCATAATGATAATTGTCTGTCGCTGTAAATTCAAATTCTTTCAGCTTTGCCTCATAAACCTTTATGGCAGAATTATAATCACCTTGTCGATAATAACCGGTTGCTAAAAAACTTAACGAATATTCGTCATAGCAACCACTGTCATACGCCTTTTGAAGATAAAACACAGTTTTATCAATCAGTTCTTTTGAAGGAATAAACCATTGGTCGCCATAACAGTCTTTTACATCATCATAATAAAGCCCCAAAGCATAATTGAGAATCGGTTTTTCACCGTTCTTTGCAACAAATTCGTTTATTGCTTTTACAGGGTCAAACAGAACCATATTAAAAGTTCCGTCTCCAATGCGTACATCATAAAGTGTTTCATTTTCAGAAAGATTCTTAAATGCAAACATTTGATGCATAGTGCTTTTTGCAAAATAATAAATTGTAACTTCAACCTTTTTTGCAAGAAGGAACTCATTATCAGCTTTTCGAAGCGCATCAAAAGCAGATTGATACTGCCGCTTTTCGATAAGTTCATCAACATTGGCAAGCACAGCCTTTGTCTTTGCATCAGCATCAGAATATACATCTTTTGCAAAAAGAGAAAACGTAAAACATAGAATAATCAAAACTAGGAACAAACACTTTTTCATATCTTCATTTTACAGTTTTAATTGCAACAAGTCAATTTCTTTCTATTAATAGATATCAAAAATAAGTTCAGCACCATCTTTACTTTTCTTAAAATTCCGTCTTGCTTCTAACTGCGTCTGCGAAGGCGAGAAGCTGCTCTGACTTGATTAGCGCAAGGCCTTGCGACTCATCGCCAAGAACCACAAGCTCGTCTCCGCTTGATATGCCGAAAATTTTCCGCGCTTTGGCCGGAATGACAATCTGCCCTTTTTCGCCGACTTTCACCATGCCGAAAAGGTGCTTGCCTTTTGGCGGAAGCCCCAGCCCCATGTTTTCTTGCGCCCCATAATTTACAAGATCATCAAGCGACACTTCAAGAATTTCCGCAAGCTGTCGGCTTTTCTCAATGTCTGGCATTGTCTCGCCAGATTCCCACTTTGCAACAGCCTGGCGCGTAACGTCAAGCTTTTCCGCAATGTCTTCTTGTGTGAGCCGCTTCATTTTGCGCAGCTGAATAAGATTATCCTTGAACATCAGATTTTTCCTTAGAAGCTTTTGCCGTCTGCGCGTCTTGTGCATCAGCATTTGAGTGCGCATCATTTGCGTCTGTTTCAAGTTTTGCGGCTGATGAGATTTGCGCGTTTGCTGATTCTGCGCACTCAGCATCGGCTTTTGCTTTTTTCGGCTTTTTTATGCCGAGAACAGCCCAGCGCCAGAGCGGAATGCGCGAAATGATTTCGAAAAGACCGTAGCCGACAACAAACGCCGCTATCAGACTGAGCAAGTAGCACATCGGTGCGGGCAGCAATTTGGGTTTTGCCACAAACAGCGCAACTGAAGAAATTCCAAGATAATGGAAAACATAAAGCCCGAAACTTTTGCGGCTCATCCATTCGGTGAATTTGTTGCTGAAATCGCCGAATCTGGCCATGCCGCCGAGCATTGCAAGCGAACCGAAATAAGCGCAAGCCGCATATAAAGCGTTTCTGTTTACCGGCTTGTCAGCAAAATTCATTCCGTTTTTCACATAAAAGTATAGAACAGCAAAGACCGTGCAAAGCGCAACGCCGATGCAAATAAGCGGCACGGCAAATTTCTTGAGCTTTTCAATTACTTCGTCATTTGAAAAAACATAGTAGCCGAGCATGAAAAAGACAAAATAGAACGCGCATCTGTATACTGACACAATCGGCGTGTTAAGAATTTGCGCCCCACCCCAGACAACAAAATAAAACAGCACAATCAGCCAGACAGGCGTTTTTGCACCGAGCGCCAGAAGCTTGCCTTTTTCAGCTTTTCTGAACAAGACAAGCACAATGCTGTAAAGCCAAAGCAGGTGGCAGAACCAGAGAACGCCGCTGCCCGAAGCGAGCATGATTATAAAGAGAACTGGTGCAGGCACATTTTCTGCGGCAAGGGCTTCAAACGCGCCGCCCAAAGACATGCTTACATAGCCTTGAATGAACTGAAAAAACAAAAGACCGATTGTTGACGGCACTAAAAGCTTACGCGTGCGGCTTTTTACAAATTCCTTGTCGGCGTGAGTATCAAGATAAAGCCTTGAGCTGATTCCGGCAACAAGGAACAGCACCGGCATAAACCACGGATAGACCAAATACTGAAAAATGTCATAATGCTGAATCTGAAGATCTGTAATCTTGCCAAGACCGCCGAGTATGCCCTCGGCGTTATACATGTAAAGCACATGGTAGATTACCACAAGCACAATCGTCGCCCATCTGATGTTATCCAAATAGTGTTTTCTCATACAAAACTCACCTTTGCAATTATTGTTAACATCATTCTAAGCGCAGCAACTCAATTTGTCTATCAACAAAAGCGAACATTCCGCCAGCTTATTTGTCAGCTTCAGTTGCGGAATCTTGGCTGTTTTTGGGGCTAGAAACCCAAACCTTAACAATGCTTATAAGCTGAGATATCGAATATACAATAACAATAGGCGAAATCAAATAAAAGCCTCTATCCGAAAAAAGTATTTTGCTAATTCTTTTACCGGCAGAGATTTCTGTCACAAAGTCATAAACGCCGAATATACCAGCCGCAAGCACTATCAACCAGATAAAACTCAACAAAACAGCTAAGACTGGCTCCCATTTTTTCATTTTTCTTGTTCTGGCTTCGCTTTCTTCTTCCAGAATCCGCTTGCCCTCTTCTGTGGCAGAGAGGCGCTTTAACCGCTCTTCTTGGGTATCAAGCCTTTTTTGCATTTCGTGCTTAATCAAAAGAGAAAGCAGCCAAGCCAGAGCTGCCACAAAACCCACCAAAACAAGATAGATAACAATCATCCTAAGATTAAGCATTTTCAACATCCCTTATGCAAGGCATAAGCTTTTACAGCATACTTGCAATCTCTTTGACATTTTCAGATGCGGTCGAAATATTGCCCGTGCTCTGTGAAAAGCTTTCGATGCCTTGCGCAATTTGCTGCAGCGTTATAAAAATCTGCTCGCTTGCGCTTGTAAGCTGGTTTACGGTGTCCAGAATCTCGTGCGAGCTAGAAGCTGTTGCTTTTGATGATTCCATAATGCTTTCGAAACCGCTTTCAAGAGAGCGTGCGCTTTCGCAGCCTGAATCAATCTGCGCCGTGCCTTTTTCGCTATCAAGAATGAGCGTATCTGAAGCCTTTTGAATTTCAGCGATTATTTCGCGGATTTCCTTGATACTATCAATGATATTATCTGAAAGGCGGCGGATTTCAGTTGCAACAATGTGGAAATTCTTGCCAGCTTCGCCGGAACTTGAAGCTTCAAGCTCTGCGTTGAACGCAATGATTTTTGTCTGGTCTGCAACATTATTGATAATGCTGACGATATCCCAGATTCCGTTTATTTTGCTGTTCAGCTCTTTTATTCCGTCTATCGTAAGAATGTTTGTGTTCTTTATGTTCAGAAGTTCCTGCACATTGTTCTGCAACGCCTGGCTGCCCGAAAGCACGGCATCACGCGATTTTTCGGCAAGACTTGTGACCTGCTTGATTTTTTCGCCTATGTTGTTCGCAAGCTCAGTTGAATCATGCATCGTGGCGACAATCTCTTTTACAGCCGCTGTCTGATTCTGGCTGTTTTCCGCATTCTGTTTTGTTGCATCGGCAAGATGCTGCGTTTCAGCCAGCAAGTTGTTGCTTATAGTTTTTTCGTTTCTCTGAATCGTTTTTGTAATTACTTTGAATACAATGAAAAACTCAACAAGGCTTGTTACCCAACCAATCAAACAATAGATGAGGAACGTATTATAACCGTCTGTTCTGGAATTAAGGATAATGCCGTAAGGCACGGTCATCATGTTTATTATTGATGCATCGACAGAAGCCCACATAGCGACATTCTGCACACGCGAAAGATTTTCGCTGAGTTTTATGCCAATCTGCCGCATCTGGCCTGCCATATAAATTCTTTTTACAAGAACATAGTTGACTGTATAGCACATAAAACCCGTAGCAACAGACTGCATTTCAATCAAAGTGAAAGTAATCGGATTGAACGGCGCAATTCCTTTTGCAGAAGAAATAATTGCGGTTGAACCAGCACCTAACAAGAAACCGATAACATGTGCAATTATGATAATCAAGTCATAATTGCGATAAGCTTTCTCACAATAATCAAAATCGTCTTTTGTTAGCGACTCCGGATTTGCTTTTCCTTTTTCTATGATTTTTTCAAACGTTGTCAAGAGCGGCCACTGAAAGAAGGAACAAATTGCAATAAGACAAAGTGTTATAAAGAATGTGGGTGCAAAGCCCAGAATTATTTCCGAAGGTTTTTCGTAGATAAAACCATAATGAAAAATTCTGAGAAAAAAAACACCTGCATAAGTTGTAATTAAAATTGTGTTTAAATATCGTTTGAAAGTTTTCATGCAGCCTCCAAGTTATTTCGTTGTAAATGCAATTGCGCCGTCCCAGTTTTCCGGCGGATTTTCGATGAAGTCTTCGCAACGCGAAAGCATGAGCTTTGCAGCTTTGTCACCTTCTGCAGCAGCAAGCGCTTTTGTAAAATAGTCGCGTGCAAGATTCCAGATTCCCTGCTTGTACAAATCCATGCCTTTTATGTATGCATCTTTGTATTCTGGCGGGAATTCGTCTTCGCTGCGGTCAACGGCGTAAATAGGCACGGCGTTTTTCTTGCCTTTTACGCGCACGTCGTCAAGATGCCTAAAGCAGAATGAATCTTCGCCCGCGTCTTCGCGTACGCTGTCGCTGACAAGAATCTGCGTGCCGTATGTCTTTGTAAGCCCTTCAAGGCGGCTCGCAAGGTTTACGCTGTCGCCGATAACAGAATAGTCTGTCTTGTCTTTTGAGCCGATTGAGCCGACGATTACATCGCCGTAATGGATTCCGATTCCGATGTTGAATTCCATTCCGTCCGGCAGCACGAGATCGCCGATTTCTACATTCGGAAGCATTGCGCGCATCTCAAATGCGGCTGCAACGGCGCGACGGCAGTTGTCTTCGTAGCTTACAGGCGTGCCGAATTCAGCCATAATCGCATCGCCGATGAATTTATCAATCGTTCCGCCATGCTTTTTGATAATATCAACCATCATAGAGAAATAGCGGTTAAGGAACGCAACCAGAACATCCGGCTTGTTCTTTTCACTGATGTTCGTGAACGAGCGGATGTCGCTGAAAAGAATTGCAACAGCGCGCGTTTCGCCGACGGCAACTTTTTCGTCTGTGTCGTCAACCTGCATAACAAGGCTGTCAATAATCTGGTCTGGAACAAAGCGGCCGAACGCGCGGCGGATGCGCTTTTCAAAGAACATCTTCTTTTTGACAATCAAAGCCTTTTCAAAGATTGCGCCAGCATTTTTTGCGCAGAACGAAAAGAAATCCTGCTTTTCGCTTGTAATATTGCCTTCGCTAACGATATGAACAGTTCCGAAATAATTTTTCTCGTCAGTTGATTTCAGATTTTCACTTTCATAGCTTGAAAGCTGAACTTTTGTGCTGTAAAAGCGGTTCAGTTCAGGCTTGGCTTCAAGCTTTTTGGGAACAACCTTTGAAGCGTTGTAATCAGTCTGATTTTTTTCAAAATCAGCGGCGCAAACATTGAGAAAATCTGAAATTTCTTTTTCGCCCATGTTTTCAGAGCAGACATAATAGCCGTGCGGCCCGTCGTTCTCAACTATATAAAGCGACGCAATCGGCACTTCGCAAATTTCAGCGACAAGCAACAGAAAAGTCCGCACCATTTCTTCCATATTCTCAATCGCGTCTACAAGGTTGATAATTTTTGAGAAAATCGTATTTTTGTAGGAATCACTGTACAGAAGCTCGGCCGTGTTTGTGAACAAAAGCGAATCATCGAAAGTTTTCTTTATCTGGGAAACTGATATCTTGTCGATTTTCGAAGAAGAAAGCGAAGCAAGCTCTTCTACGTTCAGAACGAGCGTTTTAGGGTCAAGCCGCACAAACGCATTTGCGCCGCTTGCCATTGCGAATGATTCGTCAAGCGGTGTCGGAACGTTCGCGTATATTCCGATTGTCAGATTTTTGAAGCAGCTTAACGAGCGCACAATCCGCACAATTTCAAAGCTATGCGGTTTTTGAATATCAGAATTCAGCAGAAATAAGTCGGGCTGAAAATCAAAAAGCGTGTAGATTGCTTCCTTTCCGCTTGCGGTAAATTGAACCGTGTAGTCATCGTTATCCAGAGTTGTGGTAAAAAGCTTTTGCAATGTCACGGAAGTTTCAAGTATAAGAATTTTCTTACTCATTCGTCTGCTCCTATTCTCCTACAAGTCCTTTGATTACGTTGATAAGATTTCCGCGCTTGAAATCTCCTTTCGGAATTATTGCGCTTGCCCGAAGCCGCTCAAATTCCTGCACTGCGTTCGGATTCTGGTCTGCTGAAACAACAACAACAGGCGCATCTTTGTACTGTTCCATGCGGCGCAAGTTGTCAAGAAGCACAAGACCTGTCATGCGCGGCATATCTCTGTCAGTCAAAATCAAGTCATATTGCTTTGCCTTAGACTTTTCAAGCGCATCAACGCCGTCAAAAGCAGTGTCAACAACAAAGCCTGCGCTTTCGAGAATTGATTTTTCAATCTGCCGTGTCGTGTCAGAATCATCAACAACCAAAATGCGCACAGTGCGTTTCTTGGTTGCGGCCTCATATTTCTTGATATCGTAGCCGCGCAAAGACTTAAACTTTTTGAGAATATCTGGAACATGCAGAATCGGCACAATGTCGTAATGCTCGTCGAATACAATGCCTTGCAGAATCGAAAAATTGCGGAACGATTTAGGCAGCGGTTTTACGACAAGCGAAACATACTGCTGTACCTGCTCAACGATGATACCGATCCGCTGCTCCATATATTCAGCGATAAGGATTGAATCTGCATCTTGCGCGACAAAACCTTTCTGGTCATCAAACAAAGACGAAAGCGAGAAACACGGAATGAGCTGACTTTCGAGCTTGATGTAGCTCTGATTTTGCAGCGTAATATATTCGCTTTTCTTTCTATATATGATGTCAACAATATGCTGCGAAGGAATGAGGTACTTCGTCTTGTTTGAGCTGACGAAAAGCCCCTGCAACGTAGAAAGCGAAAGCGGAAAGTGCAAAATGAACGATGTGCCTTTGCCCGGCGTGCTTTCGATTTTGATTCTTCCTTTGATTTTTTCCACGTTCGACCAAACAACGTCAAGCCCGACGCCGCGGCCAGAAAGCTCGGTAACTTTATCTTTTGTTGAAAAGCCCGACTGGAACAAGAACTGCGTAAGTTCGCGCTCGCTCATGTTCTTGATTTCTTCAGTCCGTTCAGGGTAAAGCTTTATTGCTTTTGAGCTGATTTTTTCGTAATCAAGGCCGCGGCCGTCATCGCTTATCTTAAGCTCGATGTACTTTGCTTCTCGTTCACAAGTTATGCTGATTGTGCCTTCTTCGCTCTTTCCGGCAGCCTTGCGCTCTTCCGGAGATTCAATTCCGTGGTCGAGCGCGTTGCGTATCAAGTGCATGAGAATGTCGCCCAGCTCTTCAAGAATAACCTTGTCGATAGCGATATCAACTTCAGGAATTATGCACTGAACTTTCTTTTTGAGGTTCATCGCCTCAAGTGCGATTGTATTTTCAAGCGGGCGCAAAACAATGCTTATCGGAAGCATTCTAAGGTCAAAGACTTGTTCCTGCACACTGAAAATCGAAGTTTCAAGCGCATAAATGTCGTTTTCAAACTGCTTGCGTATCTTTGAAAGCTCGTGGCTGTCAGTCTTTTCCTCGAATTTCTGAAGCTCATCAAGCTGATGCTTCAAATGGAATTCGCGTGTAATCATCGTGTCAAAAGCTGTGATGATTTCGTTTACGCGCGAAAGCTTTATGCGGATTGACTGAATATCGTTGACGTTTTCAGCAAGTTCTTCATCATCATCGTCTTCAAGGCCGCCGTTTTTTGAGCGGTTGATTTCAGCGATGAACGCATCTATATCGATAAGCTCGCCTGCTGCAAGCTTGTCGCAATATTGCAGATAAAGCTCGATATTGCTATCGTCTGTGCCTGTTTTGGCAATTTTAGAAACACATTCCGCAATTTTATCAGCAACGGCAAAGACAAGCCTTACAAGCCTGTCTGAATTCTGAACCTTGCCGTCTTTTACGCTTTTGTAAATATCCTCGACCGCATGCGCAAGCTTTTCGATTGTCGGAAAGCCGAGCATTCGCGAATTTCCTTTGATTGTATGCAAATTCCTAAGAAGCCGCGTCATTACATCAGCGTCGTTTGAGGTTGATTTCAAGGTGATTATGTCTTTCCGTGAGGATTCCAAAAGTTCCTTTACCTCGGAAACATAGCTTTCGGTGATATCGCTTGCGATTTTAGCCATCGGCTTTACCCCCTGTTTTTTTGTGGAAATAGAAAACGCTGCCGTCAACGTTTTTTTCGAGCGACGGCGGAATTATAGTCGAATCAGTCTGTGCAATTTCGCTCATTGAAACGAAAAGCAGCCCGTCTTCCGCAAGGCACTTATCAGCAAGCGTATGCAGAATGCGCGCACGGAGTTCCTGACTGAAATAGATAAACACATTGCGCAGAAAAATTATGTTCTGATTTCTTGGCAGAAGCGCGGCGCATTGCGGTGAATCGATTTCAGAAAGATTGAGCTGCATTGTATTTATGCAAGACTTAATCTCTTTTGAAAACTCCACCTTTCCGTCGCTGCGCTTGAACGGAACAATCAAATCTTGAAAAGCCGTTCCGTCAACCGGACGGAGCGACGTGCCAAGAAAAAGCCCGCGCCGGCAATGTTCCAGCACTTCAGAATTGATGTCGCTTGCAGTGACGTAAGGCTTTATGCCGCAAGTCTTTGCAAGCAGCGCTAAAGAATATGCTTCTTCACCATAAGAACAAGCGGCGCTCCACATTCTGATTTCTGTGTCTGGCGATTTTAGACGCCATTGCGGAAAGATTTTGTCATGCAAAAGCGCAAACTGCTTTTCTTCGCGGAAAAAGTACGTTTCATTTACAGTGCTTCCGTTTACAAGCCCCGCAAAAAGCTCTTTGTTTAATAAAAGCTGTTCCTTGTAGCCTTGCACCGAGAGCTTCATCTCTGCGATTTTCTTTTCGATATAAGACTTTATGCCGTCACGGTGGCTGGCGCGCGGAATAATGCCGGTACGCTCAGTCAATATCGTGATAAAAGAGTTCAATTCGTCTTGTGTGAGTTGTACAGCCGTATTCTGAATCATTCGCCCACCAGTTCCAATATCCGCTTTGCAATCTCTCCGCGTGGCAAAACCTCTTTAGCACCACCGGCTTCAATTGCTGCGGCAGGCATTCCGAACACGGCGCAAGTCGATTTATCTTCAACGATTGTCCAGCCGCCGTTGTCGCAGATTTCTTTGCAACCGTCTGCGCCGTCTGCGCCCATTCCTGTAAGAAGCACAGCAAGGCAATGCTTTTTATAAAGCCTTGACGCGCTTCTGAAAAGCTTGTTCACGGCGGGGCGCAAAAACCGTTCAGGCTCTTCGTTAGAAAGCCTTAAAACAGGTTTGCCGTCCGGCTTTACATAATCAATAACGAGGTGCTTGTCTGCCGGAGCCATGTACAAGTTGCCGGCTTTTGCTTCTTCGCCGTTTTCTGCAAGCTTAACATGAAAATTTGTGCATACGCCCGAAAGCCAGTCTGCCATGTTTTTGTCTGCACCAACTTCGATATGCTGTGTGTACAAAACTGCAAGCGGGAAATTGCTGCCCAAGCCGGAAATGACTTCTGAAACAGCGGAAGGGCCGCCTGTTGATGCGCCGATGCACAAAATCTTGAACGGGCCACTCTCTTCGCTGCTACAGTCAGCAACTTTGGATGCACCGTTTGTAAGCTTCTTCAAAACCGGAATGAGCGTGCTGAAAAAATCTTTAGTGTAGCCTTTAAGGCCCGGCTTCAGCATTATTTCTGCCGGCTTTAAGAAAGGCGGAACAACAGCAGAAGCTTCGGTCAAAATCAGAACAGGCACGTGCATGTCACAGCACAGCTGCTTGAACGACTCGATTTCGTTGTCATCTCTGATGTCAGTGCCGCTGATTACTACATCGGGCCGCTCCGATTCTGCTGCGCGCAGAACTTTCTTGCCGTTAGACACCGAAGCAACAATTTCGATTCCGTCATATTTTTTGAGATTTTGTTCTAGAATCGCGCGTACAACAGCAGAACCGTCTGCAATAATGACCTTCATTCCGATATTCCTTATTTTGCCTTTATAAGCCCAGCAGAAAAGAATTTTCTCAGCAAATTGTCAGGTGATATAAGAATTTGCTTGCGCAGCAGATTTTTGTTTCTGCTGTCTGATTGAAAACCGATTGCACAAACGCCGCATTCCAGCTGACGCGGACGGATGCCCTGCGGAAGCAGGCGCAAGTTTGTGATATCGATTATCTTGCTTGAAATTGAGCTGTTCACCGAAAGTGCAAAGTTGCCGCTTGCGGGCAGCGCAGTTTCTGTATAGTTTACGACAGCTTTTTGCACGTCACGCTCAAAATCTTGCATTTTCATTACGAGAACAACATTACATTCTTCAGCCGGATTGCACAGGAATTCTTTTTCGAGAAGATTTCCGATGTGAATGTGCGGCAACGTTTCGCGGTTGAACACGATGTTCCGCACACCGTTTTCAACATCAAGATAAATGCCGAAAACAACGTACTTGCTCTGAATGAGAAAATCTACTGTATCGTATGCAATGCAAGTAAAATGGTTATGCACTTCCAAGGTCTTTCCTTATTAGCGTTTCAAAAGCTGCCGGATTCAGCGCAGGAATTTCTTCGTTGCCATAAGCGAGAGTCCCTAAGAAAAATCCTTCTTCGTTGCCACCTGGAATAAGATTCAAGTCGCCTTCTTCCATTTCTGTAAAGAACAGAATATCTGAAATATGAAGCGAAAGCTGATCATCGACCTGCTTCAAAATCATGAAAAGCGGCTCTTCTGGCGGCGTAGTTTCTGTGTCGCCGATTAACGAACGCGGATTAACCACAGTAAAAGGGTCTCCGCGCCTGTTCAAGACACCTTCGATATATGAAGGCATGAACGGCAGCTTGTACACCGACACATCGCGGATAATTTCAAGAACATCACCAGAACGCACAGCATATTTTTTATTGGCGATAAGAAAAACAAGCCACGTGGTCATGTGTTTTTCTTCAGTGTTCTCCACAACCTCTTTGTTGTTGGCAGCTATCTGATCTATAATTTCTTCGTTCATGTATTTTCCTCTGTCTTGCGGGTGCTCAAGTCTTCGGCAATTTTCTTAAGATTCTGCGATGCAAGAGAGATATGCTCTGTTGCCATCGTAAAGTTCTCTACGCCAGAAGCAATCTGCTTGAGCGTAACAAGAATCTGCTCGCTTGCAAGCGCCTGCTGCTGAATAATCGTTGTGATGTCGCCTGCGCTTGTAGCAGTAATTTCAGAAGCATTCTTGATGCTGCCGAACCGCTCTTCGAGATTCTTTGCATTGTCTACGCCGGCCTTAATCTTTTCTGTGCCGCTTTCGCTGGCAAGAATAAGGCTGTCAGATGACTGCTGAATTTCGTTAATCTTTTCCTTGATTTCCTTTGTGCCGTCGATGATGCCGTCTGCAAGGCGTCGGATTTCTGTTGCAACGATATGGAAATTGCGGCCGGCTTCGCCCGCGCTTGAAGCTTCAAGCTCTGCGTTGAACGCAATGATTTTCGCCTGGTCTGCAACTGAATTGATGAGCGTAACAATGTCCCAGATGTTTTCGATTTTCTCGTCGAGCAGCTTGATACCGTCAATCGTTGTCTGGTTTGCAACCGCAATTTCGTGCAGCTGGCGCACATTCTCTTCAAGATAAGAAACGCCTTCAGAAACATCGCTGCTAGTTTTATTTGCAACGCCCGAAACGTCTTTGATTTTCTGCGAAATATCTTCTGAAAGCGCGGTGTTGTCTTCCATTGTGGCAACAATCTCTTTGACGGCCGCACTCTGATCTTGCGCCGTTGCCGCTGTTTCTTTTGAAGAAACCGCAAGGTTCTGCGTTTCAGCCAGAAGCTGTTCGCCGATTTTATGTTCTTTTTCGTTTGTTCTGTTTAAGATATAAGCATTATAAACGAGATTGGCTAATATAAGCGCAATTATAACCAATACGATTACGAGAATCCATTTCTGGATTTCACCTGTAAAGTCTGACATAGGGCCGCAAGTAACTAAGAACCACGGAGAACCATTCAGCAGCTGAACTGCAAAGAAATCATCATCTTTTACAAAAGACTTCTTTGTGCCGTCAAAAAAATCAGCTTTGTCAATTTTTTTGAAGCTTACACCTGTATCTTGTGCCAAAAATCTTTCAACATCATCAACTAAAAATGATTTTGAATTCTGAGAAACAGAAACTGATGAAACGATTTCAGCAAGCTTTGCAAACGGAAGTTCAGTTCCTACAACACCAATAAATCTGTTCTGTCTATCATAAACGGCGCGTGAAAAAATAATGCTGCGGTTATTGTCTTTATGAGAATGTTCTACAACAGCCGCAAAAATAGTATTTTTGGCGTCTCTTGCACCTGTATACCATTGCGAATTTGCATAATCAAAATCTTTCGGAGCAACCCAGTCATCATTTGTGATAAAACTTTTCTGACCATTGCGTCCAAAGAAAAACTCAACGCATTGAGGATAGTTATTAGCAAAGACCTTAAGCAAGAATGAAATATTTTCCGTGCTTGGATCATTTTTGATAGAATCTGCAAGAGAATTAACACCAATGGAAGGTGTTTCAAATGCAATTTTTGTTTCATACTGCACTTGATCATTTGCCCATTGAGCTTTTTCTGCAACATTCTGTTCCAGAACCATATTGAGAATAAATAAAGTTGAAAAAGTTGCGTAAATCGCAATTATTGCAAGCGGAATTACGATGCTAAGAATCTGCTTGAAACTAAGTGAAAGAAATTTCTTTTTCATGTGTTCTCCTTGTTATGAAAAGAATTATAGCATTGGATTATTGAATTGTAAAAACAAAAATGCTTTTAACAACTCAAATCCTCCGCAATTGATTTTAAGTTTTCAGATGCGGTGGAAATGCTACCCGTCGCAGCCGTAAATTTTTCAACACCAGAAGCAATCTGCCTGAGCGTAATCAGAATCTGCTCGCTTGCAAACGTCTGCTGCTGAATAATCGTCGTAATGTCACCGGCACTTTCAGCCGTGATTTCAGAAGCATTCTTGATGCTGCCGAACCGATCTTCAAGATTCTTTGCATTGTCTACGCCGGCCTTAATCTTTTCTGTGCCGCTTTCGCTGGTAAGAATAAGGCTGTCAGATGATTCTTGAATTTCATTGATGCGTTCCTTGATTTCCTTAGTGCCGTCGATGATGCCGTCTGCAAGGCGGCGGATTTCTGTTGCGACAATGTGGAAATTGCGGCCGGCTTCGCCCGCGCTTGAAGCTTCAAGTTCCGCGTTGAAAGCGATAATTTTGGCTTGATCCGCAACAGAATTGATGAGCGTAACAATATCCCAGATGTTCTCAATTTTATCGCCAAGCATTTTAATGCCGTCGATTGTGGTCTGATTTGCAAGCGCAATATCGTGCAGCTGGCGCACATTTTCTTCAAGATATGAAACACCTTCGGCGACATCAACGCTGGTTTTGCTTGCCACGCCCGAAACGTCTTTGATTTTCTGCGAAATGTCTTCTGAAAGCGCGGTGTTGTCTTCCATTGTGGCTACAATTTCTTTTACGGCCGTGCTCTGATTCTGCGCCGTTGCGGCATTTTCTTTAGAAGACACAACAAGGCTCTGCGTTTCGGCAAACAGCTGCTCGCTCACCCGCGCTTCTTTTGTGCGCATGTTCTTCATGATAAGGCCGGTAATCGTCATGATGACGCTGAACAGCAGAAAGAACGCAATGGCAAGCAGCCGCGAAGTGCGCCTTGTATTGGCGTTTACTTCACTCTCCAGCTTGCCGAGCACATAATACCAGCCTGTGGTCTTCATCGGCATGGCGATGAACCTGTAGTTTTTTCCGTCCATTTTGCCGCGAATAATGCCGTCATGCTCAGAAAGCAGCTTTTCGCCAAGCTCTTTGTACTTTCCGTTTTCGATTGTGAATATGTCTTCATCAGGCGTGTATTTTTCGTGCATAAAGAATTTGCCTTCAGACGAAAGTATGAACGATTTATCGCTTTCGGCGGTCTTGAGGCTGCTCAAAAGCCTAAGAAGGTCTGTAAGCGGATAGTCAAAAGCGACAACGCCGTCAAGTACGCCGTTTTTATAGACCGCCTGCGAGAACGTTACAACCAAATCAGCTGTAGACGCATCGACATACACATCTGAATAGAACATGCCGCCTTCGCGCTGCACCGCACCTTTGTACCAGCCGCGGGTTGACGGGTCATAACCGGCCGGCAGCACGAGATTTGGCGATGTGAACATCGTCTTATTTGTGCGGCAACCGTAAAAGCCCGAAAATTCAGGATATGCAAGTGACATATTGACGAACACTTTTTCTGTATCAGCGTCGCTCTTGAAGTAGCCGTCTTTAAAGACCCACGCGATTGCTTCCGTCATTTTCATTGGAGCTATAAGCTCGTTCTCAAGCTCAAGCACACATTTTGCTGTATGCGTCTGCATTAAAGCAGAAACCTCTCTGCCAGAAAAACGCGAAACGAAAGTTGTAGCTATAATCGTGGTCAGAATAAAAAACAGCGCAACAGGCACGCCAATCATAATCAGCGATTTCTTTACGAATGTCATCGCGGTCTCCTAGCTCAGAATGTTCTTATTATAGCACGAGTTTTAAAGGGCTGTGGATGTAATTTTAAATTTTAGGCGAATTTACAAGACAAAGGCTTGCACACTAATAGAAGACATGCAGAGCGGCCAAAATCAAGCACACGAACAGAGCAGTAATTGCACTGAAAATAATGATGCCTGTCTTGTTGCGGCTCTTTATGCTTTTTATCAGCTTATAAACTGAAAAACCGAACGCCGCCGCGCAAAGAACAGCAGCAAAGACAAGCGTCCACAAGCTTCCGTGTGCAACATAAATCGTTGTTGGGCCGTCTGCACCGCCAATGATAGAGATTTGGGCGGCTGCATAGTCACCAGCTTTATTCTTGCAGCCCGCAAGCAGCACCAAACAGGCTGAACCGAATATCAAAAGCTTTTTCATTTTTGCTCCATTTTAAAGTTTGGCATTAGACTTAACCACAATGGTTCATTTTCAAGTTTTCAAAAGAAGCAGCGTCTCTTCAAAGATGTCATTATCGGGCTTGCCCCGATAATCCTTTGTTAAAATCTTGACAATAGATTGCCATGTCAAAAGCACGGCAAAGACATTCATTTTGCAAAACTCGACATTTGACCTACAATATAAGATTTTTCGGCAAGCACTTCAACATCAACCGAAAGCCTTGCCCTCCCTTGCGGAAAGGCGTTGTGCATAGTATGCTGAAAACGTTGCTCGACTTGCCAAGCTGTGCACACGGTCAAAGGAGACTGAACTATAATGAAAAAACTGAATTTAAAGAATGATGCTGTAATTTTTATGATTCTGACCGCTGTGATTTTTTGCAGCTGCTCAAAAGGCAAGACTGACACAGAAGTAGCCACCAACACAGCACAAACCGTAACCGGCGCACAAGCCCAGACAGCACAACCTGCACAAACAGCCGGGTCTGAAAAAGATTATCTTATAATGGAAGATTTTGAAAAGCTGACACAAGGTCTTTATGAAAAAGGTGGCGTTGCACTTTATGAAGCCGGTGAAATCTACGACGTGCCAGAAAATTTTCCGACACAAGAAGTAAAGATTTTCGGAATTCCAGATGACTATTTTCCGCCCGAAGAGCCGCTCGAAAAAATTGTGATAATGTTCAACGAAGGCGGATTTTTACAAATTCAGCTGCCGCCAAGCGTATATGAAAGCACGCCGGAGCTTTATCTTGAAGCAGAGCATAACGGCAAGACTTTCGTTTATGAAAACAAGTCGCCGCTTCATTTTGAAGGCGACAGAAACAACCAAGAGATTGTCGATTATCGCTTTTACACTTATTTTGAGAACAGAAACCTTTTTTCAAAAAGCAATGACTGGACGATACGGCTTAAGAACTGCCAGACAGACGAACTTGTTGCAGAGCAAGTCTTGACCAGAGAACCTGTATCGTGCGGCTATGTTGTTTACAGCAATGAATACGAAAATCCGTTCGCACCATTAGAAACACGGTCTGTTGAGACAAATAAAAAGATGCACTTGCTTTACAAGGGCAAGGGCGGCGCAATTCCAATGGTAAGCGGCGGCACTATGGTCATTTTTTCTTACGGTTATTATGCCGGCGGCACAATTATCTACATTCCGTTTCTCAGCGTAAAGACAAAAACTGACGACGGCGGCATTTGCACCTTTGATTTTTCAATCCGCGAACCTGGGCAGTATAAGCTTGATTTTTATGATGTAGAAACGCAGGAAGTCAGATACACTTCATTTTTTGACTTTATTTCTGTTTCAAGCTACGAAAAAGTAAAGCATGTTGCAACAGCCGGAACAGAATGGAAGGTGAATTCGCCGGAAGGTTTGCGGCTCAGAAACATGCCGTGGGGCGAAAAAATCGGGCTTCTTGAAGACGGCACTGAAATCATTCAGACAGAAGATGCGCTTTTTCCGTTCTACGACTTCATCGACGGCCAGAAAGGCTTTTGGATTCCTGTAAAGCGCAAGGTAAAACCAGAATTTTCAGACAATAACAGCGATGCTGCCCAAAAAGAAAAGCCGGAAGTCTATTGGTCTAAAACCCCAGAACCAGACGGCTGGGTTTTCTCCGGCTTTTTGACACAAATTTAATCTATAATTCATGGAGAATCAATATGAAAAAATTTTTCGCTGTATTATTAGCACCGCTCGTTTTCGTTTTAGCAATAATCGTCAGCGTCTTTCTTTTAAGGTCTGAACAATCAGACATTGAAGTTGTAGCGGTGAACGCTGAAAACAATCAAGCCGCACCGCTTGCAAAGCAAACAGAAGCCTGCGCCAAAGAAGATTTTCCTTCTGAATTTAAATGGAACGGCACGAATGCCGAGCCGATTTTAGACACGGATTTGAAGAAAAGCTACAGAACAATCATCACGGAAGCTTCTCGCATGCAGCCTGACTTTAGCGGCAAATACAAGATTGCGCAATTCGGCGCAGGAACTATGGCCAACGGCTTTTTCATCATAAACCTTGAAACCGGCGCAGTCACAGAAGGCTTTGCCTTTGAGTTCGCGCTTGATTATTCAATAGACAGCAAGCTTATAACCAGAAACCCTAAAGAAACGGTTCTTGATTTTTGGAAAGACGGGCTTAAAGATGGCGAAGAAATACCCGGCTGGTGCGTTACGGAGTATTATCTTTTTGAAAACGATAAGCTGACGCTGATAAAACGCCTTGAACCGAATGAGCTGAAAAGATGAATGAGGCAAATATAGATACTGAGCAGAAAGTCGCCGAGGGCTAGTTCAGCATGACAATATTTTTTCAGCACAGCTTAATAACAACTCTTTACAAAACCAGCCATTAACGCTATTAACCTTCAAAATAAAAATTCCGATTCTATATAGACGGTCGAAAAGTTTTGTTTCAAAACGTAAATTTTTCTCCCAAGATATTTTAACAAGCTCATCAAGGAACACAAACATGAACAAAAAAGCAATTCGTGGCGGGATTTTCCTTTTTATATTTATTTTATCGTTTAGCATTTT
>LVBI01000044.1 GCA_001603145.1 Spirochaetales bacterium Spiro_07
TAGGAAAATCCAAAAGTTTAGATTTTCCCACAATGCTTATCTTTTGGTCTTTGGTTCGGAATAGTGTAGTGCTGGCGGTCTATCTCTTGTTTTCGGTTGCTTGCTTCCTTACCGTACATGAGCATTGTGGCAGGGGATAAATCAGAAATTCTATCTGCATTTTGACAAGACAAACGAAGCAGAACTCAAAGCAATGCTCTTGGATTTGCTCAAAAAGGGCATTGACGGCTCTTCAGCGGTTTCGACTTCAATTCAGCAGACCGAAAAAGACGATGACGGTGGCGTTACATTCAAAAAAGAAATCGGTTCTACGTTTACGCTCAAAAAGGAACTTGCCTATTCTGATTTTTTGAAAAAAGCACAATCGTTGACGAATATCCCGATTCAACTTTTGCACGAAGTTTTCTGTGAGTTTTTCAAAGCGAACCCGCTCCCAGATAAGTTTTTCAGCAAGCAGACTTTACACCGGTTGGTTGAAGGGTATCGTGACTGGTATATAAAGACTTTTTCAGAGCGTTATTCTTATGAAAAAATTGAAACACCTGTAAATGATCCTCTTTGTGATGAAAAGCATGCTGTTAAAGAATACGTTATTCGTAACGATATTGGTGTTTTAAACTGTAAAGAAACTCCGCTCGAGAACTATCTTTATGATTCCTGTGCTTATGATTCAGAACTTGAACGAATAAATATTACGCATCAGATAAAGTCAGACATTGCAAGCGTTGAGGTTTACGGAAAGATTCCACGGCGGACTGTACGTATACCGACTTATGCGGACGGTACTTATAGCCCCGACTTTATGTATGTAATAAATCGCAATTCCGGCAAAAAACAATTGAATCTTATTGTTGAAACTAAAGATAAGGATAAAGACCATATCGATCCGGAAGAACGACGAAAATTTACAGCTGCAAAAAAATTATTCGAGAAATTGCAGGCAGAAATTCCCAATGTTTACTATTGTCCACAAATTTCAAAACAGGACATGACAAATATCATTGAGAGCGTAGTAAAAAATGAAGATATAAATGAAGATTTGTATATAATATGAAATCTCATATATAGTATCTCAATAAATGGCTTTTACTTATCTATTTCTTTATTGATTTTAAATAACCCCAACCAACGCTTTCTCGTTCAGTTCTTGTAATCTGCAAGATTCA
Source organism: Spirochaetales bacterium Spiro_07 (assembly GCA_001603145.1). Classification (GTDB taxonomy): domain Bacteria; phylum Spirochaetota; class Spirochaetia; order Treponematales; family Treponemataceae; genus UBA1240. The sequence continues at coordinate 1,167 of LVBI01000044.1, forward strand.
AAACTTTTGGAATGTATGATACAATACTGAAAGAGGTTTCTGAAATGAGCGATAAAATGCAGGATAAAATCGATACGAATCTGTTGGTCGTGGCGGCTGTTGAAGGTTATGCGCATAATCATAATCTGCAAGAAAAAGATGCTTATCAAATGCTTGCTAAAAGAAATCTTCTTTCGCTAGTCCGCGAGCAATATCCCGCTCTTCATACTCAACCGCTTGAAGAAACTGTTTCTTTTGTAGAAGATGTTATGAAGCGGAGCTGATTTATGGAACATATTACCTTATACCATGGAACAAACTGCTTCAAGATGTGGAGCTTTAGAATATGACTTACTATAAATTCAATAATCAAGATATAACCATTGATATTCTTATGAAAATAGAACAAGTTGTCCGCATTCTTTCAGAAAATATGAACATGCCGTTTGATAAAATGCTGGGAAAATTTTATGATTCGCGAACATACAAAAATTTGCACAACATCGAATCTGGGTTGTGGGCAGAGAGTGCAGAATTCATTGCTGACGACTATCTTATAGAAACCACACGCTAATCATCCGCCCCAACCAACGCTTTCTCGTTCAGTTCTTGCAATCTGCAAGATTCAAAACTTTTGGAATGTATGATACAATACTGAAAGAGGTGCTTGCCGATGAAAAAGATTGTTTCATTTTTTGTGATTGCTGCAGTGCTGATTTTCTGTGCTGTTGCAAAAGAGAACAAAAATGCTGCGACATATAAAACACATGAAACAGACGATAGTTCTGCGCCAATCGTTTATTTTACAAGAGACATTTCTTCTGAAGGAATGTTAAAGCTTTACAATGCGCTCGGTTGGACTGCGGAAGGAAAAACTGGCGTAAAAATCAGTACAGGCGAACCGCCTGCATCAAATTATCTTAGACCGGCGCTTTTGCGCGACACCGTAAAAGCTGTTGACGGCACAATTGTGGAATGTAACACAGCTTACGGCGGCAGCCGTGCTTCTAATGCGATGCATAAGCAGGTTGTAAAAGACCACGGATTTTTGGAAATTGCGTCGTTTGACCTTTTAGACGAAGACGGTTCAATGCTGATTCCTGTTCCAGATGCCAAGCGGCTTACAAAAGGCGACTATGTGGGAAGCCACTTCAAGAACTACGATTCATATCTTGTAATTTCGCATTTCAAAGGCCATGCAATGGCGGGCTTTGGCGGCGCAATCAAGAACCTTTCAATCGGTTTCGGAAGCGGGCAGAGCACTGCTGAAAGCGGCAAAGTCTATATCCATTCGGGCGGCAAAAAAACTAAAGGCTCAATCTGGGGCAGCCAGATTCCGTTTCTTGAAGCAATGGCAGAAGCCGCAAAGGGCGTGTGCCTTTATATGAACGGCGGCAAGAATATCGCATTCATCAATGTGCTTAACAGACTTTCTGTTGATTGCGACTGCGACGGCAACCCGGCAGAGCCTGATATGCACGATATAGGAATGCTCGCTTCGCTTGACCCGCTTGCGATTGACCAGGCAAGCATTGATTTGGTGTATAGCGCACCAGATTCTGGTTCGCTCATCAGCCGGATTGAAAGCAAGCAGGGCTTGCACACGCTGGACTATGCTGAGGAAATCAAGCTCGGAAACAGATATTATCGCCTGGTGGAAATCAAATAAATGGGTGAAATCCTAAGCCGCGAAGCTGTATATCTTTGGTATTACTTTGATTTGCAGTTCAGGCAGATTTTTGTCTACTGGGCGGCCGGAATTGTAATCGGCTCATGTGTGAGCGTGTTTGCCAAAGACTGGATTCACGATGCGGCTGAAAAAATTGCAAGCCGGATTCCGAGCATAATCGCTTTGTTTTTTGCAAGCGCGCTAGGCATTGCTTCGCCGCTTTGCATGTATGGCACAATCCCGATTTGCGCGGCTTTTTCGCGCAAGGGGCTGAAAGATGATTTTCTTGCAGCGTTCATGATGAGTTCCATTCTTTTGAACCCGCAGCTCATTGTTTACAGCACGGCGTTGGGAATGCCCCTTTTGGTTGTGCGGATTCTTTCAAGTTTTGCTTGCGGCGTTGTCGCTGGGCTTTTAGTGCGTCTGTTTTTCAGCAAAGAAAACGGCGGTTCTTATTTTGATTTTTCTTCTTTTGACGAACCGCCGAATCATGACACAGATAAAAATGTTCTGCTAAGGCTTTTGAAAAATATTTTCCGCAACATAAAGGCAACTGGTTTATGGTTTTTGCTCGGCATTGCTCTTTCGGCCTTGTTTCAGCGTTATGTTCCGGCTGAGTCAATGTCAAAGCTTTTCGGAAAAGAGCACGAAGGTTTTGCACTTCTTATGGCGGCAACAATCGGCGTTCCGCTTTATGTTTGCGGCGGCGGCACAATTCCGCTGATTATTCAATGGCTTTCAGCCGGAATGAGCGCCGGAAGTGCCGCAGCTTTTATGATTACCGGCCCAGCTACAAAAATCACGAACCTCGGCGCGCTCAAAATTGCACTTGGCGCAAAGCATTTTGCTCTTTATATTGCGTTCGTCATCATTTTTGCGCTTGCAACTGGCCTAGCCGTCAATCTTGTTATGCGCTAGGCTCGGTTTTGTGGTTTACTCCCAGCCGAAAGTTGCGGGCGGCTTGTTTGTTGCGTCAAAATAGAGCGCGTCTACAAACGGAAGTGCCGCAATCCTGTGAACGATTTTTTCCATAACTTCTTTGTCAATCATCGCAAAACGTGCAGTCATAACGTCTTCTGAAATTACCGGGCGCAGCACAAAGGTTGCGTTTTCTTTTTTGCTTGCGTAAGGCAAATCAATCGTAAGATGCTGGAAAACTTTTTCGTACCAGCCTGAATTGTGAAGTTCTTCAAGAACGATTGCATCCACTTCGCGGAGCTGGTCGAGCCTTGATTTGTCGCAGTAGCCTTCCTGAAGCTTTAAGTCTTCGTCTTTGAGCTGCGGTTTCTGATAAAGCTTTATGCAAGTTCTGTTGATTAATGAAGCTGAATTCGTAATTGCAGAAGAACATGCTTCAACTTTTTCCCTTTTATGCGGAAAATGATAAAAGCCTTCGCCTTCGTCTTTGAACGTAAGAAGCGCTGGGAAGCGGTATGTTCTGAAATCGCCTTGCACGCCGACCGAGCGAACAGGAAGCACGCTTCTTTTGAGCGAGCTTGTGCAGTCTGGGCAGAACATGTCAATCTTTACGTTGTTAAGCTCTTTTTGGGCGGCTGCAAAATCTTCTTCGTCTTTTTTGCTCCATGATTTGCCGTCGTTGCACAAGACGTTGATTGAAAGGCCTGGCCCAGGGAAGGGGTGGCGTGCGACTAGCACTTCTTCAAGCCCGATTTTGCGGCCGATGTTACGAACTTCGTCTTTGTACAAATCTTTGAGCGGTTCAATTATAAGCCCTTTCGCAATCAAAGCCTGAATGCCGTCTACGCGGTTGTGGTGCGTCTTGATAACGTGCGAGTTTTTCGTTCCGCCCGATTCGATAATATCCGGGTAGAGCGTGCCCTGACCGAGCAGCCATTCTTCTGGGTTGAGGTGCTGCTTTTCGACAACTTCGTTTCTAACAGTGATGAATGTCTCGCCGACAGCCTTGCGCTTTTCCTGCGGGTCTGTCTTTTTTTCGATGGCGGCAAGGAACGTCTTTGAAGCGTCTTCGCAGATAAAGTTTGTAAAGCCTGCCTTGTGATATTGCTCGGCAATAGTTTTAGACTCGTTCTTGCGCATAAAGCCGTTGTCTATGTGAAGGCCGAGAACCCTGTCTTGGCCGAGCGCCTTATTGAGAAGCGCGAAAGCAACCGTAGAATCTACGCCGCCTGAAAGGAAAAGCAGCACGTTTTTGTCTTTCGCTGTGTCAGTGATTGACTTCATGATGTGGCTCAAAACTTGGTCTTGATCCCAGTTCTTTTCCATTTTGCAGAATTTCGCGAAGTTCGCAAAAATGGTGTCGCCGCAAGGTGTGTCTTTTACTTCAACGTGAAACTGAAGACCGAAGCGCTTCTTTTCAAGATTCTGCACGGCGGCAAAAGGGCAGTCTTTTGTAAAGCCCACCGCTTCAAAGCCTTTGCCCGGCTCAATTACACCGTCCTGATGGCTCATCCAGACTTGCGCCGGCATCGTTATGCCCTCAAAGAGCGGGCATTCTTTTCCGGCTGTCTTTTCAAGCGTTGCATAGCCGAATTCGCCGACAGCGGCTTTTTCAATTTTGCCGCCATATTGCTTGTTCACCACATAATGACCATAGCACATGCCGAGAACCGGAATGTCAAGGTCGAAAAAAGCTGGGTTGTATTCTGGCGCGTTCTTATCGTAAATAGAGGCCGGCCCGCCTGAAAGAACGATGCCTTTTGCGCCTTCAAAAGCTTCAAGACCGGCTGAAGGCAGCGCGATTTCTGAATAATAGCCTAAAAGACGGAAACGTTTGGCGATAAGGTGCGCATACTGGCTGCCAAAATCCAATACGACGATTTTTTCTTTTATCATGGTGAATCCTTGTGAGCAGGCGCAAAAAGCCGTGCCTGAAAAATTGAATTAAGCTAGATAAGAGTATCATAAAAGGAGGAATTAGTCTATTTCGGGGTCGTCGATTGGGTCTCATTCAGAATAAAAAGAATAATCTGGCGACCCGCTGCGACTTTTCTCTTTGAGAAAACTCGGAAGGCTGGTTATATAAATTTTGCACAGAGGCAGAGTAGCGTTTTTGTCATTGCCGGGCGAGGCCCGGCAAGCTTACAAAAACTTGCAGCGGTTCGCAAGGTAAGAGTTATTTTGTAGGTTAAGCATATTACGAACCCATGATATTCAGAAAAAGCCCGAATATGCCAAACTTTTTTAGTCTTTCTCTGTTGGTTGTTCTGCGTGAAAGGCTTCGTACTGGGCGCGGAAGTCGGCGAGGTGGCTTGGCAGCGTCTCGAACGGCTTTAGATGATACGGACAGCGTTCGGCGCAAGCACCGCATTTGGTGCAGTTCTCGATGCGCTCCATCTTTTCCTTCCATTCAGGCGTAAGCCACAATTCTTTTGGCGAGCGCTTCAAAAGCTGGGTCATTCTGTTGGCGTTTTCAATCGGAATGCCGGCAGGGCAGGGCTGGCAATAGCCGCAGCTTCTGCAAAAGTTGATTGCAAGCTCCTGCTTCTCAACTTCGATGGCCACCTTGAAAGCATCATCAATTACAGGCGGATTGGCTTCAAGAGCCAGAATCTCTTCAAGTTCAGACTGCTTCTGTATGCCCCAAATCGGAATTACGTTTTCAAACTGGCGGATAAAACCGAAAGCGAGCGGAATGTTCGTCAAAAGGCCGCCGCAAAGCGCCTTCATGGCGATAAAGCCGATGTCAAGCTGGCTGCACATTCTCGCAAGGTCAATCTCTTCGGGCGATGAAAGCAAGCTGAACGGATATTGCACAGTGTCATAAAGCCCTGACAAAGCGGCGTCAAGCGCAAGCAGCCGAGAATGGTTCGTTATGCCGATATAGCGGATTTTGCCGTCTTCTTGCGCCTGCTTGAGCGTTTCGTAAATGCCGCTGCCGTCGCCCGGCTTGGGCACAACAGAAGGGTTGTGCAGCTGATAAACGTCGATATAGTCTGTGTGCAGCGTTCTAAGGCTTGTGTGCAAATCTTCGAGCACAGCCTCTTTAGTCTTTGCGGCCGTTTTTGTGGCGATTATTATGGAATTACGCACATCGCACAAGGCAGACGAAAGCTTGCTTTCGCTATCGCTGTAAGCCCGCGCTGTATCAAAAAAGTTTATGCCAGATTCATACGCTTTTCTTATTATGGCGCATGCTTCAGACTTGTCTTTGACCCGCTGAATCGGCAGCGCACCGAATGAGGTTCTGCTTACGAGAAGCTTTGTCTTGCCTAATGTGATGTATTCCATAAAAACGCCTTGCCGTTAAAAAAGCGGGGCTGTAATGCGGCAATAATATACCGTTACAACCCCATGCTGAAACTATTTGCGTGTATAGTTCTTGATTTCCTGATGGATTCTTGTTGTAAGCTCGGCTACAGGAACGCGAACCTGCTCCATTGAATCGCGGAAACGCAATGTTACTGTGTTGTATTCTGGGCTGCTTGAATCAAGCGTACCCGGGTCGATTGTAACGCAGAACGGTGTACCAATTTCATCCTGACGGCGGTAACGCTTGCCGACAGTGCCGCTCTGGTCATAGTCTGTTACAAAGTCTTCCTTAAGCTCCTGCTGAATTTCCTTAGCCTTTTCAGCCATGCCGTCTTTCTTCATCAACGGAAGAACGGCAACTGTAACAGGCGCAAGGCGCGGGTCAAGGTGAAGCACTGTGCGGTAATCTTCAGCACCGTCTGTGCCTACGTTCTGCTCTTCATAAGCTTCGCAGAGGAACATGAGGAAGTTTCTGTTAAGACCGGCAGATGTTTCGATTACATACGGAATGTACTTCTTGTTGCCGTCGTCCTGATCGATATAGCTCATGTCTTTCTTTGAATACTTCATGTGCTGAGAAAGGTCAAAGTCTGTGCGGCTGTGGATGCCTTCAACTTCTTCAAAGCCGATCGGGAAGTTGTATGTGATGTCATAAGCATCTTTTGCGTAGTGCGCCAATTTGTCGTGGTGATGCCACTTGAGGTTTTCTTCCTTGATGCCGTACTTCAGATAGAACTGCCAGCGGTCTTTTCTCCAGCGGTCGAATGTCTCGTCTTCTGTTCCAGGCTTGCAGAAATATTCCATTTCCATCTGCTCAAATTCGCAAGTGCGGAAAATGAAGTTCTTGAAGATAATCTCGTTGCGGAAAGACTTGCCGACCTGTGCAACGCCGAAAGGCACTTTCATGCGGTTAGACTGAACGATGCTCTTGAAATCGGTGAAGATTCCCTGACATGTTTCAGGGCGAAGGTAAACAAGAGAAGATTCTGTTGCAACCGGGCCTTGATAAGTCTTGAACATGAGGTTGAACTCGCGGACATCTGTCCAAGAGTGCTTGCCGCAAGTCGGGCAGTTTATGTTAGCGTCGATAAAAGCCTTCATCTCTTCGTGGCTCATTGTATCAACTGGCTTGTCTGTTTTTGCATTATGGCTTTCGCAATAGTCTTCGATGAGCGTATCTGCGCGGAAGCGTGCCTTACATTCACAGCAGTCAACCATCGGGTCTGAAAAGTGCCCAACGTGACCAGATGCTTCCCATGTAGTGTGATGCTGGAAAATTGCGGAATCAAGTCCAACAACATCATCGTGAAGCTGTGTCATGTAGTGCCACCACTCATTCTGAATGTTGCGCTTGAATTCTACGCCGAGTGGTCCATAGTCCCATGCACCTGCCATGCCGCCGTAAATTTCTGATGCCTGATAAACAAAACCGCGTCTTTTACAAAGACTGATGATTTTGTCGAGCGTACATGCGTGTGCATCTTTTTCGTTTGCCATTTTTATTCTCCTTTTTCCACAACTGGCTTGAAGTGGTATCTAGATATAATTGAGAAATGTTACCATGAAACGGATTTCTTTTCAATGAGCTGTTTTTGGCACTTGAAAGTGCCGGAACTTTGAAGGGGAAGGCAAAACCCTTAATTCGGAAGCACGGTTTTTCCTTCCCCTTCGACCCCATCCTTTTCCGGCACCGCTTAGGGCTGCCGCCCTAAGAACCTGGATTATCTGTAAATAGCAGTCATATACATAAGCTGCCGGTTTTTGCGTAGCAAAAAGCGGCGCTTTTCGCCGGATAATCCTTAACCGTAGATTAAGCTGATGCGAAAAGAAACCTTCCTTGGCCACGGCCTAAGGGCTCTGCCCTTAGGAATCCCGGATTATCTGCAAATAGCAGTCATGTGCACAGGCTGCCGGTTTTGCTTTGCAAAAGCGGCGCTTTTCGCCGAATGAACTATGGAGAGGAACAGGCTAATGCGAAAAGAAACCCTAAAAACCCCGGATTGTTCAAGTATTATCAATTGAACTACACGTGTGTAGATTAATGCGGTCACCGAGCGTAGTCGAAGTGACAAAAGATGCGGGCTTATGTACATAGACTGCCGGTTTTTGCGTTCGCGTTGGGATTAATCTCAAGAATAAAGAAAACTGACGAAACGCGCAGTTTCCGCTTTACGAAAACTGCTGGGCTTGAGCAAAAGCGGCGCTTTTCGCCACATAAGCTTTAACCGTAGAACAGGCTACCGCGAAAAGGAAAAGAACTTGCCCCAGATTGCGCTTATCAGGAACACGATGATGTTTACGGCTACTATGGTTGAGCCGACTGGGGTGGAGAAGAGAATCGAGAGCAGAATGCCTGCTACGGCGCAAACAACTGAGATGACGGCTGAAGAGATGACCGCGCTCTTAAAGTTGTTGAAAATGCGCATCGAGGCGAGTGCCGGAAAGATTATCAGCGCAGAAATGAGGAGTGAGCCTACAAGGTTCATTGCCAGAACGATTATAATTGCCGTGATGACCGCGATGAGCAGATTGTACAAATCAGCTTTTGCGCCGGTTGCCTTTGCGAAAGTTTCGTCAAAAGTCACGGCGAAGATTCTGTTATAGAAAAGCACAAAGAAAATGACCACCAGCACAGAAAAGACAGAACACATTATGACTTCGCCTTTTGTGAGCGTCAAAATCGAGGTTGAGCCGAACAAAGTGCTGCATACGTCGCCGGTTATGTTTGCAGAAGTCGAAAAGACGTTGAGCACCAGATAGCCGATGGCGAGCGCGCTAACGGAAAGCATGGCGATTGCGGCATCGCCTTTGATTTTGGTGTTCTGGCCTGTGCGCAAAAGCAAGATTGCGGCTATTACAGTTACAGGCATTATCAACACGGTGTCGCTTGCAAGGTTAAAGATTGTCGCCACAGCCATTGCGCCGAATGCCACATGCGAAAGACCATCGCCGATGAACGAGTAGCGCTTAAGCACGAGCGTAACGCCGAAAAGCGAAGAACAAAGCGCAATCAGCACGCCCACAATGAGCGCATAGCGCACAAATGGAAAGCCCATATAAAAATGCAGTGTCTCAAATATAGAAGAAAATTCTGTCATTTGCTGAATGTCTCCTTATGTGCGCGCACGTAATCAGAAGCGGTGCAGAAAATGCTTTTGTCTTTCTGAATGCAAAGCACGTGGCTTGCGTAGGGTAGTGCGCCCATAATGTCGTGCGAAACCATGATTACGGTTATGCCTTCGGCGTTGAGCTTCTTTATAAGAAGATAAAGCTCGTTCGTTGCTTTCGGGTCAAGTCCGGTCACAGGTTCGTCTAACAAGATAAGCTTTGATGTGGCGCATAAGGCGCGCGCAAGCAAGACGCGCTGCTGCTGACCGCCAGAAAGGTTGCGGTAACATGCGTCTTTAAGGTGCATAATTCCCATTTTTTCAATTGAATCTAGCGCGAGCTGCTTTTCAGCCTTGCCGTAGAACGGCTTGAAGCCGCATTTCGGCAGCGTGCCCGAAAGCACAATCTCGAATACAGAAGCAGGAAAATCTCTTTGAATGGCGCTATGCTGCGGCAAATAGCCAATCTCGTTGGGCAAAAGCCCGTCGCCTGTGGTCAAACTGCCTGAAAGCGGCTTTATCAGATGAAGAAGCGTCTTTATCAGCGTTGTCTTGCCAGAGCCGTTCTCGCCGATGATGCAAAGATAATCGCCCTTGCTTACGGTGAACGAAAGCGGCGCGGCAACAGGTGCGTTGTCGTAACCTAACTGCAAATTTTCAGCTGTAATATATGCCATCAGACAGTTCCTTTTTCCTAGTTCAAGGCCTTTTGCAAGGCTTCTAGGTTTTTTGCCATAATCTCAATGTAGCTTGCGCCGGCTTCAATGTCTTTTGACGTGACAGACTGCATTGAGTCAAGCTCGGCAACTTCTGCGCTTGAGCCGGCATTTGCAATGATGCTCCGCGCAATCTTCTGATCAGACTTTTCGATTGTGAATACAACCGGCAGCGCAAGCTCTGAAACTTTGCCGGCCAGAAATGCGATTGTCTCAAAGCTTGCTTCTGACTCTGCGCTGCAGCCCGAAAAAGCCGCAAAATATTCAAGCCCATAATCGTCAACCAAATATCTGAACGGAAACCTGTCGCCGAAAAGTATTGTGCGCCGCTTTGCGCTGCCTACAGTTTGTGCATAGCGTGAATCAAGCTCTTTTAGCTTGGCAATGTATGTGGCTTCGTTTGACCTGAACACGGCTTCGTCTGCGCGGTCAAGGCTGCACACTGCATCGGCAATGCTGTGCACAAAGATTTCAGCGTTTCTTAAAGAGAGCCACACATGCTCATCGTTGTGGCTGTGTTCGTGCTCGTTTTCGCCGTCGTGGTGCGCTTCATGCTCATGCTCATGCTCTTCAGCGCAATCTTCGTCGCAGTCTTCGCCGTGATGATGGTGGTCATGCTCGTCCTGCATTCCTTCGATTGTCTCTTCAAGCTTTGCACCGCTGCCAAGCGTCTCAAGCAGGTTGATTACAATCATGTTTTTGTTTGTTGCTTCGCTCAGGCAGTCTTTGACCCAGACATCAGATTCTCCGCCAACATGAATGAACAAATCGCTTGAAGCAATGCGCACCATGTCTTGCGCCGTCGGCTGATAGTTGTGCAGGTCTGTGCCCTTGCTCATAAGCAGCGCTACGCTGAACTTGCTTTCGCTGCCGCTTATAATGTTCCGCACCCAGTCGTATTGCGGAAACGTTGTGCAGACTATGCTGATTTTTTCAGTTTGCTTTGTGCTGCCTTTTGCGCAGCCCGAAAAAAACGCCGCGCCGAAAACTGCGGCAATTGCACAGATTTTTGCAGCAAAGCTTTTGTATGTATGTCTTGTTTTTATGTCTTTGTTCTTCATATATTCGTTTTAATGCTGAATTTGCAAGTCATTTGCATTTTATTAAGATAAAATGGCATTGTCAAGCTCTTAAGTGTCTTAGCTATGCTTGTTAAAGCATTAATTTTGCCAGAGTTTGTCAGATAAAGCTTAATCTAAAATATAAGTCTTATCTTGCGAACCGCTGCGGGGATATCTAACAAGTTCGTTGCATAGCGTCATTCCGAATTTATTTCGGAATCTCTGTACTATATATAGCGTAGATGCTGAACCAAGTTCAGCATGACGAATCTTTTTAGACAGCCCCGTTTAGCTTATGCAATGTCAAAATGACATTTAGAAAAGTGCATTTCTGTTAATGTCAAACTGACATTACGACAAAACGCTGAAAAACGTCAGTGTCATTTTGACATTCACTGAAGCTGACAGGGGTGGCTAATGTCATTTTGACATTCATTGAATTTTGTAGAGTAGGCAAATGTCAAAGTGACATTTACTGAATATAGTGAGGTGGACTAATGTCAGAATGACATTGAGTAGCACAGTCGTGCTAGCTAATGTCAAAATGACATTCATCGCAAAGAGATTTTTGCAATGTCATTTTGACATTAAGGCTTTTGTTTTGGTGTTGATGTATTCGATGTGCAGAAAATTATAAATCGCCGGTGTTATATCCGTAGCGGTATCTTGATATTCGTTTCAGTTGGCCGTTATCGTAGTATTCGTTTTCGTAATATTCATCAAAGCCGTATCCATCGACCCAGAGGATGTTTCCTTTTTCGTCATATTCCATTAGCTGCATCAGGTTGTCATCTCTGACGTATTTGATTATCTGCCCCTTGTCGTTTTTGACAGTTTCCCAGTTTGACCAGTCATTATACCAGCGGTTTTCTACATCGTTGAAATTTACGCTTACAGGCTTTTTTAGTTCACCTTCGTGAGATTTTTCTTCGCCATCTCGTAATGTTTTATTTTTGAAATTAAGCCCGTTATAGAATCTTTCTATAAAATAGTCGGTGTCTTTAATTTGAAACCAATATGATATAGAACCGTCTTTGTTATATTCAACGATTTCATTAAGGGTAAAATCATTTTTCTGAATTGTGGTTTTCTCAATATCAGACCATTGCCGTGTTTCCATAGAAAAACCTTTCTGGTTTTGCGCATAGATTTCTTTGTATTCGGCAAGCAGGTTTGTAAACCACTCATCATCTTTTGCAAGCTCAAAAGGAGTTTCTGTGCCGATATTCGGGTCTGCGCCATTTTGCAGCAAAGCTCTTGCCGTTTCGTAGTTTCTGTTCTTTACAGCATGATACAAAGCCGTGCGGCCGTTTTTATCAACATAGTTTACATCAGCTTGGGCATATTTAAGGCATGTCCGTGCAAATTCTGAATTAAACTTTTTTGCGGCAAGGAAAAGCACATTGTCTTCTGAATTGCTTTGTTCAAGAGTCGCTCCATTTAAAAGCAGGCTCTCTAACACAAAAGGCGTGCTTCTTCTAACGGCTAAAGCTGCCGGATATTCAGCTTCTGTCTTATCTGGCGATTCATACTTTTTGTTTATTTCGAGAATTCCAAACGCAAATAATGCTGCAACATGTGCATCGTCGCCTGATAAAATTACATCATAAGGCTCTTGTGCAATTTCGACAGCATAACTTATGTCCCAGCAGCCTTTATATTGTGTATAAACTTCATAAGGCATTGCATTTAAGATTTTTGAAAGATGGCCGCCGAAAACCCAGCCGGTATAAGCTCTGTCATAGTCTAAATTGCAATAAGCCCGGTACCAACAGTCTGTAATTCCGTCTATTGTGTCTTTTTCTTCTGTTTTTTCGTTATATATTTTGACAAGATGACCATAAGGAATTGATGCAACTATTTCATCTGATTCCGGCGATTCTTTCATCTGAAGGTCGCTGCCGTCAGCGGTTAAAGCAACGGCATACGCTTCATAAAATGTTTGGGGCTGTTCTTCTTGCGGCTCTTCCGGCTCGGCTTCAGTTGTTGCAGAAACGTCGGCTTGTGCAAGTGCGTCTGCTGCCGGTGCTTTAGCCGCATCAACAGCAACCGGCTCTGCATTTGCGGCAGTGTTTTCAGCTGTGTCTGCTTGGGTGCTGTTTTTCTGGCAGCCCGCCAAAAAAAGCAAAGCAAATAATAAAAAGCATAACTTTTTCATAGATTATCTCCTGAAGGGAACTTTTATGTATGTTTGAACTATTGCTAGCTTATGGTCTCTATTACACCATTTAATACTTTTTCAATAACAGAAGGTTCTAATTTTTTGACTTTTTCTGAAAGCCGTTTTTTATCTACATGGATTATCAGATGCGGTTGGGTTACTGAATCTTTTGAAAGACCGGTCACTTCTTTTTCCAAAAGTATATTATTCGGCATGTCTGCATAAATTGTGTTTGTTGTAAGCGGCAAAACGATAACTGTTTTGAGCTTGCTTCCATTTAGAATATCATTTTGAAGCACAATTACAGGTCTTCTGAAACCGACTTCGCTGCCAAGAGGAACGCCAAAATCTACCCACCAAATTTCACCACGAGTCATTTTTTAAAGCCTCTCTCACAGTTTCTAACCCCACATCACAATATTCTAATTGTTCTGATTCAGGAATTTTATCTAAAACAGCATTTATCTTTTCAATTTCATATTCTGTGTTGTAGTTTGAGTCATTTTTTTGTTGTTTCTGTAACAGCTTTACCAAGAACTCTATGATTGCAAGTTGTTCTGTGTAAGAGAGAAGTTCCAATTGTCTTTCAAAATTTCGCAATTCTTGTGCACTCATTTTTCACCTCCGTATGTATATAATATATCATATTTTGGAAAAAATCTAAGGCTTTCCCTTAAAGGCTCATATTCCGAGGGCGGCTTTTTCGGCTGGTGTGAGTTCGCGTGATTGGCCGGGCTGAAGATTTGGGTCTAGCTCAATTGGGCCTTCTTTGAGACGCTTGAGATAGACAACCTCGTTGCCAAGCTCTGCAAACATGCGCTTAACCTGATGGTATTTGCCTTCGTAGATTGTAAGGCGGCATTCGTTGCCGCTTTCAAAATCAAGCCCGGCGCTTTTTGAGGTGAAAGCTTCTTCGTTATGCTCGCGCGGTACTTCAATGCCGTTGCGGAATCTTTCTATGTATTCAGCTTTTTCCTGCTCGTTAAGCGTATCTCTAAGGCGTGCAAAATAAGTCTTCGGAACATTCTGCTTGGGCGAAGTCAGCCGGTGCGTCAAGCTTCCGTCTGTGGTCAAAAGCAGCAGCCCCTCTGTGTCAATGTCTAGCCGCCCGATAAGGTGCAGGCTGCCGCCAAGAAAGCGGTGCTTATATTCAGCTTCAAGCAAATCAAGCACAGTCTGGTGCTCGCCGTCTTTTGTTGAGCTTACGACATTGGCGGGCTTGTTCATCATAATGTAGACATGCTTCTGAAAGACAAGCGGCTCGCCGTCTACGGCAACCGTAGATTTTTCAGTGTCAACGTGAAAATCTGCGCTAGTCACGGCAACGCCGTCAACTGTTACCGCGCCTGAATGAAGCAGCTTTTTCGCGTCTTTCCTTGAGCCGTAGCCTGAAACAGCCAGAAGCTTGTCGATCCGTTCCGTCGCCATTACTTGCGCTCGTCAATCGGAATGTATTCGCGCGGCTGAAGGATGTTCTTGTAAGCCGGGCGGTAAATGCGGTTGCCCGCTACAACTTCCTCGATACGGTGTGCAGACCAGCCCGCAATGCGCGAAATCGCAAAAATCGGTGTGAAAAGCGCGCGCGGAATGTTGAGCATTGAATAGACAAAGCCCGAAAAGAGGTCTACGTTTGCACAGATGCGCTTGTCGCTCTTCTTTACTTCGTGGAAAACATCTGGCGTAAGCTTTTCGATAAGGCAATAAAGATTGAACTCTTCAAGACAGCCTTTCTCTTTGGCAAGCAGCTCGGCTTTGCGCTTAAGCTGGCAGGCGCGCGGGTCGCTTATCGTATAAACTGCGTGACCCATGCCGTAAACAAGGCCTGAACCGTTGCCGGCTTCTTTGCGCAAGATTTTGCGCAGATAGTCGGCAACCTGCTTTTCGCTAGACCAGTCTTTTACGTTAGCCTTTATTTCGTCCATCATGCTCATAACCTGAAGGTTCGCGCCACCGTGGCGGCGGCCTTTAAGAGAGCCTACGCCGGCTGCAATTGCAGAATATGTGTCTGTGTCGGCAGATGAAACCACGTGAACTGTAAAGCTTGAGTTGTTACCGCCGCCGTGCTCTGCATGAAGAATAAGCGCAAGGTCAAGCAGCTCTGCCTCAAGGCGCGTATACTGCGAGTCAAAGCGGATTAGCCGCAAAAAGTTTTCAGCCGTAGAAATCGACGGGTCTGAAAAGTGAATGTACATGCTCTGGCCGTCGTAGTAGCGGCGCTTTGCCTGATAAGCGTTTGAAACAAGGGCAGGAAAGCGTGCAATAAGCTCTATGCACTGGCGGATTACGTTTGCAACGCTCACGTCTTCCGGCGAATCATCGTAAGAATAGCTTGCAAGCACGCCGCGCGCAAGCTTGTTCATAATATCCGGCGACGGCGCTTTAAGAATCATGTCTTCTGTAAAGAAAGACGGAAGCTCGCGCCTGCTGCCGAGAAACTGGCGGAATTCTTCGAGCTGGTCTTTTGTCGGCAGTTCACCAAAAATCAGCAGGTATGCCGTCTGCTCAAAGCCAAACTGATTATGGGCTTCTGCATCTTTAATAAGCTGCTCAACGTCATAGCCGCGGTAATAAAGCTTGCCGGGCACGGCAACTTTTTGTCCGTTTTGCATTTCATAGCCGACAACATCACCAATCTGGGTCAAACCGACAAGAACACCGCGGCCGTCGCTGTAGCGCAAGCCGCGCTTTACGTCGTAAGTCTGGTAAAGAGTCTGGTCAATCGGGTCGTTGTGACAGGCAATATCTGACAACTTATTAATAAATGCTTTTTCACTGTAATCAGCCATTTCGCCACCTTGTTTACATATTTTGCATTTTTATGCGAATTTTCGTTAATTTCAAGCATAATTATACAAAATATCGACATTGTAGGCAATACCTTAAGGGGAAAGAAACCCCCTCTACCCATTGTCTGACACTTGGAAGTGCCGGAACTTTGAAGGGGAAGGCAAAACCCTTAATTCGGAAGCACGGTTTTT
>LVBI01000045.1 GCA_001603145.1 Spirochaetales bacterium Spiro_07
TATTTCTCAAGAGACGGCATAAACCTTTCAGACCATACCACAGAAAATATGGCAGGCTGGCTTTGCACCAATGACGGCACAATGCACAACGGCAGCTATGTTTCAGGTGTGCGCGGCGACATTACGCTTACACCAGTCTATAACGCGCCGAACTGCGTTATAACAGTTACACCACCGGGCACGGCAACAGAAACTGCACTAGGAAGCGGCATATATGAGATTACAAACATCTCAGACAGTTTCAGCTTTTTGGTCGGGCTGTCTGACGGCTCAAGTTTCCCCGCAGGAACAAACACTACATGGCAGATAAACGGAAACAGTTTCAGTGGAACGACACCTGAAACATGCGGTGCCGCGCCTGACGATGTTGGCATTACCGTGGCTTCAATCGGCTCTAACGCAACGAATGCATCAACCATGACCATAAACTGCATTATCAACATTCCGGGCGAACCGCAGGCAGCAGTCACAAAGACCATAAAAGTCTTTAAGAAGATTGACCTGCCGACAACATTCAGCATCGACGTAACAGCACCGGCAACAGCAAATGAAGATACTGCAGCAACAGGCAAGTATGCGGTAACGGCTCCTGCCGACACATTCACTTTTGCAGCAAGTCTTTCAGGCGGTGCAACATTCCCGACAGGAACAGTATTCAACTGGACAATCAACGCGGGCGGAACGACCATTACAAAGACAGGCCAGTCCGTCACTGTAGCTCCGTCATCGGGTGCGTCGCTTTCAACAATATATGCTTCACCGACATCTTGGACTATATCTTGTGCGATAAGCCACCCTGATATGGCGAATGCAACTGCGCCGAGCACCAACAAGACGATTTCTCTTTATAAAGAGAACCCGCTCAAGATGACCGTGGGTACGCCGAGCACTGGAACATCTTACAGCGGTGACATATATAAGATTACAGACATGTCAAATACATTCTCTTTTGAAGCCATGGAAGAAGACGGTTCGCCGCTTCCGACAGCCGAAACGAGCTTCCAGTGGTATGTAGGCGGAAACCTTGTCAGCGGTGAGACACAGTATTACTTTTACCCGACACCGACGGCACTTGGTCTTAGCGAAGCCACAATGGGAACAAACCAGACGAACGCCACGGCTGTAGAAGTCAAATGCGTAGTTACACGCCCGAGCGGCAACAGCGTGCCTGTTGTAAAGACGATTAAAGTCTTTAAGCCTGTAACATTGCCAACAAGCTTTGACGTAACAGTAACAGCACCGGATACAGCCGGAACTTCCGAGCCATATGCCGTCTACAGCAATACAGACTCATTCACATTTACGGCTGCTCCTTCAAGTGGCGGAAGCTTCCCGACAGGAACTAAGTTCAGCTGGACAATAACAGGCGGAAGCTCAACCGCTACAAGAAGCAATCTGTCTACAGCCTCTGTAAGCATTCCGGCTTCAGAGTTCGGCACTATCGGTACAACAAGCGCAAGCCCGACCACGCTGACGGCAACATGTACAATAGACCATGCCGACAAGCTGAATGCAGCGCAGAGCGACGACACGACAGTGCAGGTCTATAAGTTTACGATTCCGGCATTTACAATAACCTTTACGCCGGCAGATGGCAGCTATAATACAGATAAAAGCAACACAACATCCGCAGTTCCTGTATATGCGATGACCGATACGACAAGCTCATTCACGATTAAGGCAGTGCCGACCGCAGGCACATTCCCTGCCGGAACAAAATTTGACTGGACTGTCAACGGATACACAATGAATGGAGGAACTCAACACGGTGACACTCTCAGCGACTTAACCTTTTCATCAATTGGATTAAGCAACCTTTCAACGTCAAGCGCAAGCCCGACGAGCTTTGGCATTACATGTACCGCGCATGATGACCATAATCCGGTACTTGTAACAAAGAACGCTGATGCCAAGACTGTTAAGGTCTGGAAAGTGCCTACACTGCCGTCGTTTACGGTTAACACAACCGCACCAGCTTCTGTTGCAGGAACAGGTTCTCCATACGGACTTTTCAGCATGTCTGATGAATTTACCTTTAATGCAGTTCCTTCAGGTGGTGCTGTCTTCCCGCAGGGAACAGTCTTTAAATGGAAAGCAAACGGAACTGTTATTTATGAGCAGACAGCTACCACCGCTTTGACAACTGCCACTTGCATGGCAAGTGCCACAGCAATGGGCTTGAACGCATCTACAATAGGAACAACTTCAAGCACGGCGAATGACGTTACCATAACCTGTACTATAAGTCACCCTGATTCTGGTGTAGCAGTTCAAGTTTCGCCCGGTATCAGCGAGACTGCGGATATTTCAGTCTATAAGGTTACAATTCCTGATGATTGTGCTGTCAGTGTTCAGACAGCTCCGAGCGGTTCGACAGCAACTGGAAATACATATAAACTAAGCAGTCCAACAGGCAGCTTTAAATTTAAAGTTGACAGTCTGTCAGGTGCAGGTTCTGATATTATTGAGAATTCAATATGTAATTGGTCTATTACAAAACAAGATGGATCTGCGTTTGTACCGACAGCAACAACTAGTGAAGTTACTGTATCTCTTGCAGACTTAGGTTTTTCAACAGCGAACTTACCGACAACAGCAGCTGCTGCACAGGCTGTTACAGCTAGTTGTACAATAACAAATCCTAGTATACCTGGTGAATCTCAATCAGCAACCTCTATAACGGTAAATATATATCTGGTACTTGAGCTTCCAGAGTTTGCGGTGCAGCTTACATCAGGACCTAGTATGAAAACATTTAGTGGTTTCGTCCCTGGAATAACTGATTATCAAGCTTATGACTTAAATGCTAATCAAAGTTTTTCTTTTGAAGCTGTACCTACATCAGGCAGTTTCCCTGACGGAACAACATTTGAATGGAAAGTTGTATCTCCGCAAGGAATAAATCCTTCAACAGTACAAACAAATGCTACTACAACAAAAACGTATATGACATATGATTTTCCTAGTGGTATGGCTTTGTCTAATCAAAGTACAACCTATCAAGTACATTGTATAGCAACTTTTAATGGTACATCAAAAGACAGATCAAAAAGTCTTCCATTTGGAAAAGACTAAAAAGCCAATTTGCTACCACAGTATCTAAGCCCTAAACACGGGCTTAGATACTGTGGCGCGTGCTTATAACTGGTGCACAGGGGCTGCTTGTTTTGGGCGTGTGTACAAGCGTGAAGGGCAGCGGAGTGCGCGTTTTGCATCACTTTTCGCAGATTAAGCTTTGTCCATAGAATAGTCTGATGCGAAAAGAACAAAACGCCAAGATTCCGCTTCGCGTAATCTTGTAACTGGTGCACAACGGCTGCTTGTTTGGGGCGTATTTACAAAGGCTGCCGGTTTTGCTCCGCAAAAGCGGCGCTTTTCGCTGATTGGGCTATATTTGTAGATTAATCTGCTGCGAAAAGAAGATTGCTTCGTCGCTGCGCTTCTCGCAATGACGAGGCTGTTGCACAATGACTCTTGGGCGCGGGGGCGGTCTAGTGCGCTTGTACAGGGGCTGTGGTTTTGCAAGCTTTTGCACGGGTGCGGGTCAGTTGGTCTGCACTGGTTCGGCTTTTAATTGCTCGGCGAGCTGCTGCACGGTTTCTAGGGGAAGAGCAAGACAGCGAGCTACTTTTTCTACAGAATCGTTTTCTAAGAGCATATTCCGCGCCGCTTCAAGCTTAGCCTCAGAGCGACCACGCTTTTCGCCGATGGCGATGCCTTCTTTTTTGCCTTGCTGAATCCCTTCGCGGCGCACGTCGCTGTCGTGCAAGCTCCATGAGAGGTATGTCTTTTTCAGTCCTTCTACTTGTTTCTGAGTCTCTACCATTTTATTAAGCCTCCGTGTAAAATCAGATTCAGCCTTGTTCGTTTGCACAAATTTAAGGAATTTTCTTAGGCTCTCATTTTCGATTTTGTCATAAGCCGTGCAGTTGAAAATCTGGACGATTGCGGCATCATCAACAAAAACAGATGCGTCCTGTTTGCACGTTCTGCGTACAGTATAGCACGGAATGCCTTTTTTGAAAGGGTCGAAGCGGCATAAAAAGATTACAATGCTCTCTTTTAACTCTCTGTAGTCCTGTCCTTTCAAAAGCGAATCCACGTCCATCATGCCCTGATAATAGCGCGTGCGTCGCCCGATGTCCTGTTCATCTTTATTCTGAATTTCAACATCATAGATTCTGTTGCTATCCATGACGTACACATCGAGCCTGATTCCGTGTGCCGTATAAAGCGGCGCGACTGTTTTCTGCGGCTCATCATATTCGATGTGGTCAATCTTGAAGCCCAGCATGTACTCAAGCGCTTCTTTGCAAAGCTCCTTGTCCTGCATAACAACGCCAAACATGAAATCATCATAAAAACAGAGTTCCTCAAAAGGTTTTATGTAACTCATAGATTCTCCTTTTTACATTCCACCTTGCAGATTCTTTTGCTTCAGCTAAATCAATAACTTCTGATTAGCCGATGGACGGAACGCTTATGCATTAATATCTATTGAGTTTTAATTTTTTCTGTACCAGATTGCGAAAATTTTTTTCAGATTTTACAAAAGCTAGAAGATGATATGCAGTGACTGCTTGCTTAGGGCGGGTGTACAAGCGCAAAGGGCGGCGGAGCGGGGTTCAAAAACATTCAGTTTGTTGCGTCGCGCAGCGACACGTATATAGTTTCATTGCAACAAACTGTATGTAGCGCGCTAGCGCGCGGTTCGGGTGCGCAAATGCTCAATCTACAGAATAAGCTTAATCTGGTGCACCGCTGCAAGTTTTGTGCAGAGCACAAAACTTGAAAGATGATATACATATGCTCAGCCGCCCGAAAGCATGTGTACAAATTCGCCCAAAATGCGACGATGTGCACAAGCTGCCGGTTTTGCTCCGCAAAAGCGGCGCTTTTCGCCGATTGGGCTATATTTGTAGATAAATCTGCTGCGAAAAGAAGATTGCTTCGTCGCTGCGCTTCTCGCAATGACGAGGCTGTTGCACAATGACACTTGGGCGCGGCTGTGTACACAAGCTGCCGTTTTGCAAGGCAGTTTTCGCGGACGCGCTTTTCTGAATGCAGAAACATTTTTATAGATTTATCTTATTAAGTGCCAAAGCTATGAATTCTACAAAGATTTGTTTTGTAGTTAGTTTACAATTATACAGCTTTGTGTTATCGTCAAATTGATAGAATGTATTTTTAAGAGCAAAACAAAAAACATTCAGCTAAAAATCGTAATTTAAAGAGGAAGTTATGGCAAAGCGCAATAAAAAAATGATTGTCGTTTTTATGACCGGAATCTCCGTGTGTTTCCTTCTATTTATAAGTCTTCAGACTTCAATAATTACAACGCAAGTAAAAAATGCAACCACAAAACAGTACATTGAATTCTGCCGCCAGATTGTTCAGGCGCGCGCTGATGAAATCACTTATTGGAATGATATATATGTAAACGATTTACGCATCTTTACGGACAATCCTGTTGTTAAGACCGGCGACCTTGAGAAGATAACCGCTTTCATTGCTGAAAACCGTTCGATGAAGAGCAGCGTCTTTGCCAATTCATTTTTCTGCGACCCGACCGGGACGACTCATCAGCTAGGCAAAGAGGCTTCGACACATATTTCAGACCGCACTTATTTCAAAGAGATAATGCATAACGGCAAAGACACGTTCATTGACGACCCGATTCTTTCGCGTGCATTGTCTTCTTATGTTTATATGGTTTCACGCGCTGTAAAGAATAATCAAGGAAAGACTGTCGGCTTCTTTGCAGGAAGCGTAAAGCCGGACACAATTGCAGCCATCACAGATTCAATCAGGGTAGGGCAAGAAGGCCGCGCGTTCATTCTTGCCGGAAACGGAACAGTGCTTGCGCACTGGAACCCGGACATTATAATGAAAGCAAATTATCTGACGGATCAGTTTGAAGGCACTCGTGGTCTTTTTGATATTGCTGTGGCTATGGTTCAAGGCGAAAGTACATACGGCTATTACAAAGACAAAGGTGGCAAAAAGCTTGTAGTCTTTGCACCGATAAAAGGAACTTCATGGTCGCTTGGGCTTGAAGTGCCTGTCTCTCAGATAAACGCGTCAAGTCATATTGTGATTGTCACGATTGTGCTGCTCAACCTTTTCATCATCGTTGTGTTGCTCGGTTTCTGTATCGTTTCAATTTCAAGAATTGTAAAGCCGCTTCAGGTTGTTGAGAACACGATTATCGGCATTGCTCAAGGCGATGCCGACTTGACGCAGCGCATCAACGTAGTCAGAAACGATGAAATCGGGCGGCTTGTAAGCGGCTTCAACTTGTTTTCAGAAAAGCTGCACACAATCGTCAGCAGCGTAATGCAGTCAAAGAACAGGCTTTCGGCTATTGAAGGCGACTTAAAGCAGAGCGTAGACAACACCGGCTGCTCAATCACGGAAATTTTGTGCAACATCGAAAGCGTAAGCCACTTGGTTGAAACACAGGCCGAAGGCGTAGAAGAAACAGCCGGAGCTGTTACAAAAATCGCAGATAACATCAACTCTCTTGAACAGATGATTCAAAATCAGGCTGCCGGTGTTTCAGAAGCTTCTGCCGCCGTTGAGCAAATGATTGGGAACATCAACTCAGTTGATTCAAGCATCGTAAAGATGGCAACCGAATTCAATCAGCTTGCAACAGAAGCACGCGAAGGCATTGAAAAGCAGAGCAACGTAAACGATGTTATTCATACAATTGCTTCTCAGTCTGAAATGCTGCAAGAAGCCAATGCCGCGATTGCGGGTATTGCTTCTCAGACGAACATGCTCGCCATGAATGCGGCAATTGAAGCTGCTCATGCTGGCGATGCTGGCCGCGGCTTCTCTGTTGTTGCAGATGAAATCCGCAAGCTTTCAGAGACTTCTTCTGAGCAGTCGCGCACAATCGGCGAAGAGCTTAACAAGATTGTCACCGCGCTTGAGTCTGTTGTTGTTTCGTCTCAAGATTCAGAAGAAACTTTCAACAACCTTTCTGTGCGCCTTATGCAGACAGACCAGATTATGCGCCAGCTTCGCGAGGCGATGGTCGAGCAGCAGAGCGGCTCAAAGCAGATTCTTTCTGCGCTGCACACGATGAATGAAAGCACGCAGCAGGTTCGTTCTGCTTCTGTAGAAATGGCTTCCGGCAACAAGACCGTTCTTGACGAAATTAAGATGCTGCAAGATTCAACCTCTGTAATCAAAAACAGCATGGGCGAAATGACTGCCGGTGCACGTACAATCAATGAGACGGGCTCACAGCTTCATTCAATCTCAAGAGAAGTTTCTGATTCAATCAAAGAAATCGGCAAACAGATAGACCTTTTCAAAGTCTGATGCGCCGCACATGATGCGCTGCACAGAACCGAAGAGAACCGCTTTTCAGCTTTTGCAAGCCGGAAAGCGGTTTTTTTGTGCCTGGGTTTAATGCGCTGACGATTTTCGGCCAGTTTGTTGATGCTTTTTAAAATTTTGCGTGACTTATTCAGAAAGCTGTGCTAGAATTGGATTTATTGGAGATTTTGACATGTACAATGTATTAGGCGAAATCTGTGTATTAATTCTCTCTGGCATTATGCTTTTCAACCTCTGCATATCATTTTCTGCCTATGACCGCGTGCACAGATTGTTTTTCTTGTGCGCATTGCTTGTGTTTACGTCTACGCTTACTAACATCATCTCAATAAACTGCATCATAAATTTCGGAAAATACCCGATTCCGCTTTGCACTTTCGTGACGACGCTTTATTTTATTCAGATGGGGCTTATTCCGTACACTTTCACTTTGTACGGCTATAACTTTGCGTCTGCACACCACCACCATAAGCGCAACATCTATTTGTTCCTTTCGTTTCCGCTTGTTGTTTATACGCTCTTTGTCTTGCTCAACGTAAAGACAGGGCTGCTTTTCTATTATGACCCGGTGCAAGGCTATGTGCGCGGCTCTTTCAAGAACATGACTTACGTGATGTCGGGCATTTATTCGCTTTCGATGGTGGCTATTGCGCTTTTTAACCGGAAATATCTTGCGCCGCGCGTCTTTCTTGTGTTCGTGCTTTATCCGGTTATTTCTGTGCTGATTATTTCGATTCAGTTTTTTGTAACGTTCTTTGTAATGACCGGCACATCATCTTTTGCGTTGCTCATGCTGATTTATCTAACTGTTCAGTCTGATTTGATTGAATATGAAATAAACACGAACCTGCTTACAGAAAGATACCTCGTGCATGTGCTGTCAAAAGGCTATAACGGAAAATTCGCAGTAATTTCGATTCACAATTTTGATGCGGTGCAGGAAAGTCTTGGCGTTGAGGCGACCGGCGCATTGATTTTCAGCTTGTCAAAAGGGCTTGCAAGAATCTTCAACAAGGGCGCGTACCATCTTGATACAAACAGGTTCGCCGTGCTTGCAGACGACATGGATAAGATAAAGCACGCAATTCCTGTGCTCAACGAAATTATTGAGCAGGTCAAGAGCGAGCATGATTCTAGATGCAGCGTCGACATGCATGTTGCGGCTCTTTCTATGCCTGAAAATGCGAATTCGTATCACATGGCGATGGACATTGTGAACAGGTTGCTCGTTGAGGTTGGCAGCAAAAATTCAGCCGCTTTTGTTGAATGTACAGATACTTATGTGAGCCAGCTTGAACGCGAAAAGCTTATTGCCGACATTTTGAAGCGTGAGCTTCGGCTTGACTCTGAGCAGTTTCAGATTTTCTTTCAGCCGATTTATTCTGTAACGAGCGGCAAGATGATTCATGCAGAGGTGCTTTCGCGGCTTCTCAACACCGAAATCGGCGACATATCTCCTGCTGAATTCGTTCATGTTGCAGAGAACTACGGCTTGATTGAAAGCTTGGGCATGGTGGCTTTTGAAAAGTCTTGTCAGTTCTTGAGCGAAAATTCCGGCAGCATTGACGCGCTTACGATAAACTTCTCAGTTAGTCAGATGAAGAAACCTACCATCGTTGACGATGTGCTTGCAATGATAAAGAAATATTCGCTTCCGCCTTCGCGCATAATCATTGAGATTACCGAAAGCATCTTCATCGATGATTTTGCACTTATCCGCGAGCGCATGATTGAGCTGGCCAAAAACGGAATAACGTTCTATCTTGATGATTTCGGCACAGGCTTCTCTAATTTTGCGAACATCGTTGAGCTGCCTTTCTCTGTGATTAAGTTTGACCGCCAGATGCTGCTCGCAATGGAAAAGAGCACCGAAGGTTCGCGGCTGCTTATAAGCCTTATTGACGCGTTTAAAGATAACAAGCTCAAGATTCTGATTGAAGGCGTTGAAAGCCCAGCCCAGAATGAGCTTGTAAAAAAATCTGGTGCAGATTATGTGCAAGGCTTCTTGTTCTCGCAGCCGATGTACAAGAAAGACTTTCTCAATCTTGGCAAAGACAACAAGAAATTAGATAAAGCCGCCCAGTTCTACGCCTCTGTAAGCTGAAATTCTCCTTCTTGTGATGTGCAAATCGAGAAACAATGTCATTGCCGTGCTTGACACGGCAATCTGTTCTCAAATCTGTAAAAAGATTGTCGGGTCACGCCCGACAATGACAAGCTTTTCCCGATAATGACATGCTTTTCAGGTTAATCCTTTCCGGCTTCTGGTTCGCCGGGCAGTGTTACTCTGTCTTTGTCGTCCAGGCCGGTAACAGAGAGCCAGCGCTCTTCGTCTGAAAGCACGTATTTTTCGAACACAGCCTTTATGTCAGCCGAAGTGACGGCGCGTATTTTGTCGATTGTGTTGTCGAGCGCTTCTGGGTCGCCGTAAAGGATTAAACCTGAAACCATGCGCGATGCAAGATTTGATGTGCGCTGCTGGCTTGAATAATAGCCGGTGATGAACTGGTTTTTGTAGCTTTCAAGCTCGGCTTCTACCGTGCTGAAAATGTAATTTCCTTTTTTGTCCAGGCCGGTGATAATCTTGTTTTTAGCCATAAGGTCGCGCGCTTCTTGCATAGCCGGAATAATGTTCTCGTAGTCTGTGCATTTGTTTATAATCTCATAGCCGATGTTGTTTATGCCGCCGTTGTTCGAACAATAAGGCGTGTAGCATGCGCCATATTTTGTACGTATCACGTTATGCATGTTCGAAGAAAAGATTGCTTCGGCAATTGCTTCAGCGTAATATTCATCTGAAATTGAAGAAGCTGCCGGATAAATGCGCGCAATATAACCAGCACCGGCGGCGCTTTCGTGCACAAGCTTGAGCGGCGCGCCTGTAATGTTGAATTTCTCAATAGGCGGCATCTTTATTTCAGCAGAAACGCATGGAATTGCGCCAAGCTTTTTTTCAAGCGCATCAAGCAGCTCGTCTTTGTTCATGCCTGTAACGGCCACAATCTTGATGCGCCGTGCGTCCAGCAAAGATTTGTGGTGCTTCTTTACAAGCTCAACGCTCATGTTGTCAAATGATTCTGGCGTAACTGTGCTGCTCGTTGCGGCGTTGAGCCCTTCAGAAAGCACCTTGTTCGCTTCGTAAAAGCCCAGCTCAATAGGGTCGTTCAGCATTTCTTGCAGACGCTGCGCATTGTTCTGCATAAGCAGGTCAAAATATTTCTGCTCAAAGCGCGGCTGCAAGAAGCCGTCTAAAAACACGTCAATTGTCTTCAAAAAGTTTTCACGTGCGCTTGTCAGATAAAGCCTTCCTGCATAATAAGATGCACGGCTTCCGCCTGTTGAGCACAAATCATATAGCGTATCTTTGAACTGCTCGTAAGTGTAATTCTTTGAGCCGTAGAGCATCATGTCAAAGGTCAAATCTTCAACGCCAGAAAATTCCTTAGGGTAATAAGCGGCGCCACCCATTACGACAATCTGCAAAGCGTCAATCTCGTTAATCTGGTTGTCTCTTATGTAGACTTCAATGCCGTTTGAAAGCGCGTATTTCTGCACGGCTTTAACTGGCAAGGTTTTTGCTGTTTCAGCATAAGCAACAAGCAGCGCAAAAAGACTGAAAATAACAAGTGCTGTCAGTTTTTTTATGTTCTTTTTCATATATACTCCAAATCAAATAAAATTGAATTTGTCATTGCCATGCTTGCTCGAAGCTTCACTCAATGACCGAAGTTATCGTGGTCGGTGAGCGTAGTCGAACCGACCGCTACAGCATGTCATGCCGAATTTATTTCGGCATCTGTATTGCAAATTGTCAGAAGATACTGAACCAAGTTCAGCATGACAATCCTATTTTCGTTATTCTGCCTTAGCCTTAACTTTGTTGAAGTAATAGGCATTTTCGGCTGTTATCTCTTCAAAACCGGCTTTGTCAAAGGCCGCCTTGTTCTGTTTATAGATTTCCGGGTTGATAATAACCACAATCAGCGGCGGCTGGTCTTTTATGTATTCGTCCAAGAACGATTTCATGTCAGCCCGTGTTGTTGCGGCAAATCTTTCATTAAAGCCGTAGCAAATGTCGGTTTGACATTCTATCCACCAGCCGTGCGGCAAATCGATTACGCTCGCCGCCGTTTCGTGGTCATAAAGCTCTTCAAGGCGTGTGCGCCGCAAAATCCTTTCGATTATCTCGTCGCCTTCAGGTGTTTCCGGCGGAATGCTTGCGTACAACGCTTCAACTGATTTTGCCGCAAAGTCAATCGCTTTTTGTGGCAGCGTTCCGTCCGGCGAAAGCATCGTGGCGTAGTTTGTCCAGCTGCCGGTGCGCCGCCTCATGGCATAATCTATGCCTGTGTAGTTTTCTTCCGGAATGTTGAAGCCGCCCTGAACCATTGCGCGGCTGAAAACGCTGTGCGGCTGCGCCGTAATGGAGTGGAGAAGGGCTGCGCCGTAAACTGAATCTGTGTCAAAGTCTGTGTCTATGCCGCGGAAAAGCACGTTGACACCGGCAAAAGCTTCTGAAATCTGCGGATGCGGCATAACCATCAGGCGCGGCTTTTCAAACGGCTTGCGCGAAAACCGTGCAGTTTTTTGCGCCCACGGGTCTTTGCCGCGCTTCCAAGTGCCATAAATCTTGTTAACCATTTTATAGACTTTTTCAGGGTCTACGTCGCCTGAAACGAAAAGCGCCGAATTATTCGGTATGTAATAAGTGTCTTTTATCTGCTTAAGCTGCGCAATTGTGGCGTTTTCAACAACGTCCGGCGCACCCGCTGCCTGCATTATCCACGGCGCATCTGGGTAAGTTGCGGCGGCAATGGCATAACCCATTATATAAGAAGGGTCTGCAAAATTGCCGTTTATCTCTGAAAGCACAACCTTCTTTTCAGCCTCAAATTCCCTCTTGTTGAGCAGCGGCGTGCGTATCGCATAGCTCCAGAATTCAAGCCCTTCTTCAACACGGTCAGACGGAACTGTAAAAAAATAGTTGATATGCTCCGCGCCTGTCATTCCGTTATAAGATGAAACGCCGAGGCGGTTTATTGCCTGCTGCATTGCTTCAGAAGTCTTGTATTTGCTGTTGCCCTTGAACATCATGTGCTCATAAAGGTGAAAAAGCCCGGCGTTCTCGCGCGTGTGCGCAATTGCACCGCCGCGCACCACAATCTCAATAGTTGCAAGCGGCACGATGTGATTCTCTGCAACAAACAGCTCAAGCCCGTTTTTGAGCGTATAATGGTGCAGCGTCTTTATCGGTGTCTGCTCTGCATAAATGTTTGCTGAAATCATCACCAAGAAAAGCAAGATGATTGAATGTAGTCTTTTCATAGGAATCTCCCCGAAGTTTCTGCCATGCGCGTTTGCATAAGCCGCGCAAGGTCTAGGCTTAAAATAATACATCAAGCCTCTTTTCGCAACACTCTTTTCGCAGCAGGTTAATCTACAAACGAAGTTTATCTGGCGAAAAGTGCCGCTTTTGCCTTGCAAAACCGGCAGCTGGTGCACCATTGTGCATTACCTCCAAATTTGCGCCATTGTGCACCAACTCTATATTTGCCCCATTGTGCATTCGTTACGAGTTTGCACTTGTGCAAACTCGGCCGGTTTGCTCGATAAAACTATCCCGAAAATTAAGCTATTGCAAACCGCGCCTTGCAAGATTCGCCATGCAAGCTTATACTTTTAAAGAATAAAATGTTTGCGGTGTTTGCCGCTTATGTATGGTGATTGGTTTATGAACGAATTGTATAATTTTAACAGACATATATCTGAAATTATAACTCCGGTTTTAAAAGAACTTGGATTCTCAAAGAAGAATTTGCATTTTAGACGACAGAATGGAAAATATTTTGAAGAAATCAATATTCAAAGAAGTCAGTTTAATTTAGCTGGTGAGGAAAATTTATTTTTTGTGAATTTATACTGGTTTAACAATAATGATTATAAATACTGGTTTTACCAAGAAAGATTGCCTAATAAGCCTTTGTTAAAATGCCCTGAAAGATATAAAGATTATTATGCAGATTTTTCAGAAGATTTTAGAAAGACATTTTCTGAATCAGAAGAAGCAGAAATTCATAATTATAGAAGATCTACAGATTGGAGATATAAAAACGAAGCTGAACTGGTATCTATATTGAACACATTGGCGGATTTATCAAAACAATATATAGATGAAATTTTTAACGGTATGGAACAAAACTTTGACGAAGAAAAAGTATTTGGCAGTGAGAAGTTTCCCTATGGATTATATAATAAGGAACTGCGCGAAAAATTTAACAGTCTTATTAGTTATTGTACATGTGCTGTAGTTTAATCCTTCGTGTGTTTTTCTTAAAATGGCAAACAAGAAAATACATGATGTTCTTTTCGCATAAGCTTAATCTGCAATCAAAGCCCAATCGACGAAAAACCGACAGAAGAATAGGCATTTGTAAGTTGATGTACAAAGGATGAGGGCGCGGCGATGTACACAAACTGTCTGTTTTTGCTTTTGCAAAAACAGACGCTTTTCGTCGATTGAACTTCAGATGTAGATTAAGCTATTGCGAAAAGAAAAACATTTTGTTTGTTGCATCGCGAAGCGATATTTATATAGTTTTCATGCAACAAACAACATGTAGCGCATTATTGCGCGGTTTTGAACCCCGCTAACGTGCCCGATAGCATATGTACATGGGCGCGCTGTACAAAATTTCTACCTTGCAGATTTTCCGTAAAAATTCAAACTATATCGATAAAATTTTCAACATTTTATTAGCAGAATTATATAATGCGGCGTAAAAAGCCTAAAAAATCAAAATAAATTCTTAAAAATCTTCATTCAATTCTTTGATTCTTCACCTTATATTATGACCATAAAGAAAGAACGCATCTAAAGGAGGAAATTAGATGAAAAAATTATTGGGAGTGCTGCTTTCTGTAGCATTAATCGGAACAATGCTCGTTTCTTGTTCTAAGAAGCCAGCTGAATCAAAAGCTTCTTCAGATTCAAAGAAGATTAAGATTGGTGTTTCAATCTGGAGCTCAACAGACACTTTGGGAAGCCAGTGCAAGCGCATCATTGATGAAGCTGCAAAGGCTCTTGATGTTCAGGTTATGTACGTTGACCAGGGCCACATCTCTGAAAACGTAACAGCTTCTGCTGAAACATTGAGCGCAGCTGGATGCGACGGTATCATCATTTGTAACTCTGCATCAGCTGAAATGACTTCTGTTATCAATACATGTACACAGAACAAAGTTTATGTTGCTCAGTTCTTCCGCGTAATCAATCAGGATACAAACCCTAACGAATTCGCTCTTGCACAGAAATCACCATATTATGTTGGTGCAGTTCACGAGAACGAAGTTGAAAACGGCAAGCGACTTGTTACAATCCTTGCAGAAAAGGGCAACAAGAAAATCGCACTTGAAGGCTGGGAAGCCGGTGACGCTACATTCCTTCTCCGCTGGGAAGGCTACAAGAAAGGCGTAGAAGAATGGAACGCTTCTCACACTAACAAAATTGAATTGCTCGAACCGCAGTACGGCGGAACAACATCTGATACAGGCCGTTCAACGGCAGAAGCTATCATCAACGCTAACCCGGATATCGATGCTCTTATCGTAGCTGGCGGCGGCGGCGACACTTTGGTTGGTGCTTTGGCAGCTATTGAATCTATGGGCAAGAAGGGCAAAATCGCCGTTGTTTCAACAGACTTCCTCGCTGACCTTGACGAACAGCTCAAGAGCGGCGGCATGGCTGCTGAATCTGGCGGACACTACTGTGACCCGCTCATCGCTTTCATGCTTGTTTACAACGCAATCAAAGGCAACTACGCTGTTCCAACAAACAGCTTCTATGAAATCAACTTCCCATATCTTTATGTTGCTTCTCCGGAAGACTATGCGGCTTATGCAAAATACTTTGTAGACGCTCTTCCGTATAACGCAGAAGAACTTAAAGCTATGGCAGCACTTTCAGAGAAAGACCTTGAAGCAGCAACTGCAAAACTTTCTATAGAAGATGTAATGAGCCGCCGCAAGTAATCTTTTATCTCAACTTACAGGGAGCAGCGGAATCAAAAACACTGCTCCTTTTTTTTAGGATGCAAATAATCAGATGAATAATGATGGAAAATTTTCAGGTAGCGGAAGCTTTGCCGCTTTTAAGAAAAGCCGTTATTTTGGTGTTGCGGCTCTAGTAGTTTTGGCTATTTTGTGCTGGGGCATCTTCAAGCTTTTATCCCCACAGAATTTTGGAACACCAAAGCTTATGTCTGATTATCTTCAGACAAGCATTCAATATGCCGTCGGCGGTTGCGGTTTTTACTTCATCGTCGTAATGGGTCTTTTTGACTTTTCAATCGGCGCGAACATCGTGCTTTCGTCTATGGTCGGCGTTCTGCTTTCAAGGCATTTCGGCTATTTCGGCCTCATCGGCGGCACTTTGATTACAGGCGCTTTGATTGGTGCTTTCAATGGCATCTTCTATTCAAAGCTCAAAATTCCTTCAATGATTGTAACAGTCGGCCTTATGCTCATACTCGAAAGCGTTGCAAATTACGTTGTGCGCCTCGATACTTCGGGCTTTCCAGGCAAGCTTACAAACGCTTCAATTTTGGCATTCAATCATGCTCCGTGGAATTATGTCGTTGCATTCAGCGCATTTCTGCTGATGGTTTTCATCCTGCGCTTTACAAGAATTGGAACTTACTGCAACGCAATCGGCAGCAACGAGCTTGTTGCAAAAAACATGGGCATCAGCGTAGAAAAATATAAGTTTATCGGCTTTGTGCTTCTTCACTTTTTTGTAGGCATTATGGCGCTTCTGACCGTAAGCTACGGAAAAGGCATTCTTGCCGTAACAGGCATGACAAGCATGGACAGAAACTTCAAGCCTTTGATGGGAACATTCTTCGGCGTTGCCTTTAAGAAATATGGCTGCCCGGTTACGGCAATCGTAATCGGCGAATTCATCATCACAATGATTTTTAACGGCCTTGTTGCGCTTGATGTGCCTACAACAATCAACGACTTTGTTACAGGCGCAGTTCTCCTTGCTATCGTTACGCTTACCAACCGCGGAAAGATTGGCAGCGTTGTCAAATAATGGAGGAGAATCAGATGAATCAGGTACTTTTAAAGGCTGAAAATATAAACAAATACTTCGGAATAACTCATGCCGTTAAAGACATGTCGCTTGAGCTTTTTCAGGGCGAGATTCACGGTCTTATCGGCGAAAACGGTTCTGGCAAATCGACTTTCAGTTCAATGCTTTGCGGCATCTATTCAATGTCTAGCGGCACTTTTACGTTGCTCGGCAAAGAGATTAAGCCAAAAAGCCAGGTTGAAGCCAACAAAGAGGGCGTTTCAATTATCGTGCAGGAAATGGGCACGCTGCCGGGGCTGACAGTTGCGGAAAACATCTTTTTGGGAGAAGAAGACAAGTTCATGCACGGCATCGTAAAAGATACGAACGCCATGAACAAAGAGGCGCAGAAGCTTCTGGATTCTTATGGCTTTACGAATATCAAAGCTTCAAAAATGATAGACATTTACTCTTTTGAAGAGCGCAAGCTTGTAGAAATTGTAAAAGCTACTTATTTTAACCCGAAAATCCTTGTTGTAGATGAAACTACGACAGCCTTAAGCCACGACGGAAGGCAGGAGCTTTTTAAGGTTATGAACAAGACGCGCGAGATGGGCTCAACCGTAATCTTTATTTCGCACGACCTTGATGAAGTTCTTGAACATACAGACAGAATCTCTGTATTGCGCGACGGCGTGCTTGTAAAGACTTTCAACACAAAAGAAGTCACCACAGACGACTTGAAGCGCGAAATGGTTGGCCGCGAGCTTGACGACAAATATTACCGCACAGACTACGGCGAAGCTGTGTCTGACGAAGTTGTGCTTTCTCTTAAAGACTTGTCTGTTCCGGGCGAGTTTGATGACATAAACCTTGAGCTGCACAAAGGCGAGATTCTCGGCATCGGCGGCCTTTCAGAATGCGGCATGCACGAAATCGGCAAGGCTATTTTCGGCGCATCATATAATAGAAAAGGAAAAGTCACTTTAAGCAGCGGCTATGAAATCAAAGACATTCCGGGCGCAATCAAGCACAGCATTGCTTATGCTTCAAAAGACCGCGACAACGAATCAATCGTTATTGCTGATTCAATCGGCGAGAACATTGTGCTGCCGTCTTTGAGCGACCATTCAAAGCACGGCTTCTTGAACCTTAAAGGCTTGGATAGCTTTGCTGAAAAATTTGCAAAGCAGATGAGCACAAAGATGACCGGCATCAAACAATATGTTTCAGAGCTTTCGGGCGGAAACAAGCAGAAGGTCGTGCTGGCGCGCTGGATCGGCAAGGGCTCTGACATTCTGATTCTGGACAGCCCGACGCGCGGCATTGACGTAAGGGTGAAGGCTGATATTTATTCTTTGATGACAGAGCTGAAAAAGCAGGGCAAGTCAATCATCATGATTTCTGAAGAATTGCCGGAGCTTTTGGGTATGAGCGACCGCATCTTTATAATGAAAGACGGCAAGTTTAACGGCGAATTTAAGCGCAGCCGCGAACTTGGCGAAAAAGACCTCATTGCAAAGATGATATAGGAGAAAAGTATGACCAATCAAGTTGCAGTAAAAACTGAAAAAAATATAACTGAAGAAGAATTGGCCAAAAAAGCAAAAATCAAGCAGATTTTTTCAAATTTTGGCCCGGCGTTCGGTTTCATCGGCATTATATTGCTGTTTTCTATCTTGACCGGCGGAAAAATTGTACAGCCGAAAAACTTGAGCCTTATGTTGAGCCAGGTCTTTGTATTGATGACCTGCTGCTGCGGCGTTTTCTTGATAATGACTGTAGGCGGCTTGGACTTCTCGCAAGGCTCAATCCTCGGCCTTTCGTCAATCATATTCTGCTGGGTTTCAATGTACAGCATTCCGCTTGCCGTTATAGCATCTGTTGCTTCTGGTGCTTTGATGGGCGCGTTCAACGGCTTCTTTCATGTAAAGTTCAAGATTGCGTCGTTCATCGTTACGATGTGTTCTCAATACTTCTTCCGGGGCTTATGCAAATACATCACCACGGCCGGTCCTGTTCCGGCAAGCTACAATGTGCTTTCGTTAGACCAGACTTGGTTTAAGTTTGTTCTTATGGGCATTGTGCTTGTTGTTGTGTTCATCGTATGGCATTACACGAGGGTCGGCTTTGATTTGCGCGCCATCGGTGCAGGCGAAACTGCCGCAAGGTTTTCTGGCTGCCGCCCCGATTTGACCAAATTCTTGGTTTATGTAACAGCCGGAGCAATTACAGGCTTTGCTTCGTTTATCAATGTCGTTCACGTCGGTGCAATAACCGGAACGGCCGGCCGGCAGCTTGAAACGCAGATTCTTATTGCTTTGGTTTTGGGCGGTATGCCGATTTCGGGCGGCGCAAAGGCAAGGTTCTCTAACATCATTTTGGGCACTTTGACTTATTGTGTTCTCGAAAAATCGCTGCCGATGGTTTTCCCTGTTGCCGCCACGCAGCAGCTCGTAAAAGGCATTATCTTCCTTATCGTTGTTGCTCTGACAATAGACCACGAATCGCTGAAAGTGATTAAATAAGGAATTTTGGCTCTTGAAAGAGCCGGAACTTTATTTAGGGAAGACAAGAACCTCTACTCGTAAGCGGGTTCTTTTCTCCCCTAAGACCCCTCTTTTTTCCAGCAACGCCTAAGGGCTCTGCCCTTAGGAATTCCGAGTGCAAACATTTCATGATATTTTCCACTTTTGTAGATTAATTTGAAAAAGTTTCAGCAGCTTTATAAATAAAAAAAATGTGGTGTTATTCAGAATACTGGTGTATAATTCTAATATGTCTATTTATATTAGCTTTTTATTAATATTAAGTTTAACGTCTACAGCGACGTACTTTTTGGTTCGTGGTTTTGATTATGCTTTCATTTATCGTGACCTTCCGAATATGTGGAACAACATTTTTGCTCCGTTGATGATTCTTGTTTTCTTTGTCACTGTGGCTGCCATCATATCATATTTTTTTATCAAGCCATTTGATGATGTTGTAAACAAAATCCGTAAAGGTAATGAAATGCCTTCTAAAGAAGAAAAGGAAAAAGCGCTCAGCGGATACCGGAACGTTGTTGCCGTGCTTTTTTCGCTCAACTTTTTCGGCTTTTTTGTTGGCCAGCTGATAATCGGCATTTTAAGAAGCAAGACCAATGTCGGCTACGATTCTGTTATTCATACAGCAGCAGCTTCAATTCATTCACTTGCAGCCGGTGCAATGGCGGCCGGTATAGAATCGCTGACTTTTAACGAAATTCTCGCTCCTTACAGACGCTTGCTCCAGATACATACCGTAGAATCTTTCGAAAAACAGAAAGCAGTCCGCTTCGCTTCATCTACATTCACGCTTTTTACAACTTCCGTACTTTACGCATGTGTAAATATGATGGTTGTTCCGTTCGGGCTTCTCTTTCAGCTTCAGACTGGCTCTGTAACAGATGCGCTTAGCACTTATCTTAGAGAAACTGGCATTGCAGCAATTTTTGCGTTTGTGCCGCCGCTCATTATGATGAAATTCGTTCTCAACGGTTTTTCAAAGCGAATTGACACCAACATTTCGCGTGTGCTTGAAATTGCAAACGATGGCAACCTTACAAGCCGCCTGAACCTTGCAATGCTTGACGACTATGGTAAGCTTTCCGGCTCTATAAACGTTTTGATTAAGCAGCTTTCTTTGATGTTCAAAGACTTGAAAAACGACACTGACGTTGTTGCAGAAACATCTGATACGCTCTCTGAAGTAACTGATTCTGCACAGAACGCGCTTTCGGATATGATTAACACTTTCAAAAGCATTGATTCTGACAGTAAGGAACGAAATCAGCTCATTTCTGATGCGGACAAAGACGTTGACGATTTGATTCAGGATGTTGAAGTTGTTAAAAAACATATCATGGAACAGTCTAGCGCCATTCAGCAGAATTCGGCTTCAATTACACAGATGTCTTCAAATATCGGTTCTGTCGCTGAAATGACAATTAAAGCTGAAGAAGTTTCTGTGGCTCTTTCTGATTCAAGCTCTAAAGGTAGCAGCGCCATTAACACTGCCATCACATCGATTGAGCAGATTCAGTCTATGTCACATGAAGTTCAGGACATTGTTAAAGTTATTCAGAAAATCGCATCTCAGACCAATTTGCTTTCTATGAACGCCGCAATCGAAGCCGCTCATGCCGGTGCAATGGGTCAGGGTTTTGCTGTTGTTGCTGATGAAGTCCGCTCGCTTGCAAGTTCTTCTGCAAAAAGTGCCCGCGACATTCAGGAATACATCAAAGAGATGGTTGAAAAGATTGACGGCGGTGTAGAAGCTATTGCAATTGCTGGCCGTTCTTTCAGAGAAATTGCTGAAAACGTTGAGCAGAACAATGCGCTCATTAAGACAATCTCTTCTGCAATGGAAGAGCAGAAAATTGGTGCTGCTGAAACATTGAATACAACAACAGACATGGTTAATGCTATTCAGGCTATTAAAGATTTAACCGAGCATGAAAGCGTGCGCGCCGAAAGCGTTAGAAAAATGATGAAAGACGTTGTTTCTTCTTCTGAAGCAGCAGTTCAGCTTGTTAATGAAGGTGTTCAGGCATCTGAAGTTATGGGTACTGCAATTGAGCAGGTTGTTGACAGCGTTGAGTCTAACCGCCGTGCCGTTAGCTCTATGAATGATGCAGTAAAGAAATTTAAAGTATAATCTCATTTACTCTCAATTTTGAGTTTTCTGAATTCGTACTTTTTTATCGAAAATCGGTTATTCGTGCCGAGGGTTTAATACCTGTTTCCGTAGGAAACATCCCCCTCTGGGGCGAAATAAAGGGTATTAAACCTGAGTGCAATTCCTTAGCAGAACGAACGATACCCCGCACGCTCTGCGTCGGGGTTCGTTCATTGAGCGAAGTCGAAATAACCGATTTTCAATTTTAAACTAAAACAATTCCGCTTATTGTGGCTTCGACTACGCTCAGCCACCGAAATCTTAAAAACTCGAAGTTCGGGCTTTCTAGAAATTCAGCAGATTCTGTTAATAACGGTGTAAAATTTCAATCATAAGTGTTTTTCTCTATATACATACGCTCTTTTTTTTAATAGATTCGAGCCATGAGTGTTCAAGACATGACAGTCGGCAGCCCTTCAAAGCATTTGTTGAGCTTTGCGCTTCCGCTTTTATTTGGTAATCTTTTTCAGCAGCTTTATAACATGGTTGATTCTGTTATAGTCGGGCGTTTTGTCGGTGCAAATGCGCTTGGCGCTGTTGGTGCATGCGGCTCGCTCAATTTTCTCTTTTTCTCGCTTAGTTCAGGACTTGCGCTCGGCATAGGCATTATAGTTTCTCAATATTTTGGTGCAGGCGATGAAAAGAACGTGCGCACAATGATTGCAAACTCAATCTACGTTCTGGCTTCTGCTGTTGTTGTCGTAAGCACAACCGCGGTAGTTTTTGCACCGCTTATAATGCGTTTTCTTAGAACGCCGGACGAAATTATCAAAGACGCTACGCTATATCTTCAGATTACCGGCGGCGGAATGGTTTTCATAACTTTGTACAACGGAATTTCAGCCATTTTGAGGGCGCTTGGCGATTCAAAGACGCCTTTGTATTTTTTGGTTTTATCTTCTATTATAAATATAATTCTTGACTTGGTGTTTGTCGTGCTTTTGCATTGGGGCGTTGCCGGCGTTGCTATTGCAACAGTAATTGCGCAGACTGTTAGCGGCGTGGCTTGCCTTGTGTTCTCAATTAAGAAAATCAGCTATTTCAGGCTGACCAAAAAAGAGCTTGAGCCGAACTGGCGTTTCGTGGGGCTTGCATTCAGGCTTGGCATTCCGATTGCGCTTCAAAATTCGCTTATCGCGATTTCTTGTGTGGTGCTTCAGTCTGTGGTCAACAGCTTCGGTGCGCTTGCCGTGGCGGCTTTTACGATAACCAACCGCATCGAAATGCTTGTGCAGCAGCCTTATGGCTCGCTCGGCATGGCGACAAGCACTTTTTCGGGGCAGAACATCGGCGCACATAAGATTGAACGCGTAAATCAGGGCTTGGCGCGCGGCGCGCTGATGGCGTTCATATTCAGCGCAATGATGCTGCCCATAATGTATTTGTTCGGCCACGCAATTTGCAGCATTTTCGTCAAAGACGAAGATGTAATCACAATGGGCATGAAGGCGCTCCGCATAACTTCTTGGTGCTATTTTCCGCTCGGAATGATTTATGTGCCGCGCGGCCTGCTCAACGGCGCAGGCGACACCACATTTTCAATGATTAACGGCATAACCGAAGTTATCTGCCGCGTTTCGTTTTCGCTCATTCTGACCAAAATTGCGTTCATCGGCGTGTGGGGCATCTGGGCAACAAACGGCGCAACTTGGACGCTGACCGCAATTGTCTGCGTCATCAGATATTTCAGCGGTGTCTGGAAGCGCAAGGGCTTAACTTGATTTCAGTTGTCATATAGCTGTTTCTGCCATCACCGGTTCTTATCAACGGTAGGCAGCGCCCCAGCTCCGTCATAGCTGGCTCTTCGCAATGCCGGGCGTCGTATCAGCTCCGTCATTGCGAGCCGTAGGCGAAGCAATCTACTTTTGCAAAAGCTGAGTTCATAGGTTGTTTTCAAAAGTTTGTAATCAGTGTATAAAAGACCTACCATGAAAAAATACTATTTCTTTGATTTAGACGGAACTTTGACCGACCCGGCTTTGGGCATCACAAATTCGTTCAAGCATGCGTTCGTTCATTTTGGGCTTGAAATTCCGTCTTACGAAAAGCTCTGCATGTTCATCGGACCGCCGCTTGTTGACACTTTTAAGAATGAGCTGCATTTTGACGACGCAAAAGCCGCAGAGGGCGTAAAGGCTTACCGCGAATATTTCAGCACAAAAGGCATTTTTGAGAACAAGGTCTACGACGGCATTCCAGAGTTGCTGAAAAATCTGAAAGAGAAGGGCAAGGTGCTCGTTGTGGCAACTTCTAAGCCGGAAGAATTCGCCGTAAAGATTATCGAGCATTTCGGTTTAAGTGATTTTTTTGAGCATGTCTGTGGAAGCTGCATGGACGAAACGCGCTCAACAAAGGCTGAAGTTATAAGCTATGCGCTTGGCGTGTGCGGAATAGACGAAGCCCATAAAGAGCAGGTGCTGATGATTGGCGACCGCAAGCACGACATAATCGGTGCAAAGGCGAACGGCATTGAAAGCTGTGGCATTTTGTTCGGCTATGGCTCAAGAGAAGAGCTTGAAACAGCCGGTGCAGACTATATTGCAGAATCAGTAGCAGCTCTCGCCAAACTATCAGATAAAATCTAGCTTTTAGCCTTGTCATTCCCGTGCTTGACACGGGAATCTGCGTTTCTGAGATGCTGGTGCCAAATAAGTTCGTTGTGCAGAGTCATTCCGAACTTGTTTCGGAATCTCTGCACTATATCATAGTACAGATGCTGAACCAAGTTCAGCATGACAATACTTTTTAGAAATCCCCATAACATTTTTTGCATTTATATTTGTAAAAAGATGCCCATAAGTCAAAATACTGATATGTCAGTTAAACAATCTTATGCTATAATGTCAGTATGAAAGCATTTATGGATAGCAATTTTTTGCTTAAAACACAGACCGCACAGACACTTTATCATGACTGTGCTAAAAATCAACCCATCTGGGATTACCACTGCCACCTTAGCCCGAAAGACATTGCCGAAAACAGACGTTTCACCAACCTGACTGAGCTTTGGCTTGAAGGCGACCACTATAAATGGCGGCAGATGCGCGCTTGGGGCTTTGAAGAAGCTCTTGTAACAGGCAACGCCGACCCATACGATAAGTTTGTTGCATGGGCAAAGACTATAGAAAATCTTATCGGAAACCCGCTCTACCATTGGACACATCTTGAGCTTCAGCGTTATTTCAACATTACGGAGCCGCTGACCGCTGCTTCGGCAGAGCGCATCTGGAAAAACGCAAACGAGCAGATTGCAAGCCCGGACTTCTGCGTAAAGAACATTTTCAAGAACATGAACATTTTCGGCGTGGGCACAACTGACGACCCGGCCGACACTCTCGAATATCACAACGCTATAAAAGACGGAAAAGCACAAATCGGCAGCATAGCAACGAAGGTTGCGCCGTCTTTCAGGCCGGATAACGCGCTGAACGCGCTTTCGCCTGATTTTAGAAGCTACATCAAGAAGCTTGAAACCGCAAGCAATGTTAAGATTTCTTCTATTATAGATGTGCTTAATGCGCTTGAAAACAGGCTTGATTATTTTGTTGCGGCAGGCTGCGTAGCTTCTGACCACGGAATTTCTGAAATGCCTGTTTGCGCTGCCGTAAACGATACAGAAGGCCGCAAAGCAGAAAAAGAAGCAGCTGAACGTGCGCTTGCAGATGCGCTTGAAGGCAAGGCTGTTTCTGAAAAAGATGCCGCCGCTTATCAAGCTTATCTTTTGGCAGAGCTTGCGCCGCTTTATTACAAGCGCGGCGTTGTCGTTCAGCTTCATGCACAGGCAATACGCGACAACAACCCGAAAGCTTTTGCAACGCTCGGCGCGAACACCGGCTTTGACGCAAGCCACGACACAAGCTTTGCGCTTGCACTTTCAAGGCTGCTTGCGCGCATGAACGAGCATGGCATGCCAAAGACAATCGTCTATTCGCTCAACCCGAAAGACTATTACTCTTTGGGCACGCTCATCGGTTGTTTTCAGGGCGGCATGAAAGGGCGCATGCAGTTCGGTTCTGCTTGGTGGTTCTGCGACCACCGCGACGGCATGACCGAACAGCTAAAGACGCTCGGCAACCTCGGCATGATTGCAACTTCTGTAGGCATGCTGACAGACAGCCGGAGCTTCTTGTCATATCCGCGCCACGAATATTACAGACGCATCTTGTGCAACCTTTTGGGCACGTGGGTCGAAGACGGCGAATACCCGGCTGACACCGAAAAGCTCAAAGAAATAGTAAAAGCTGTCTGCTTTGAAAACGCAAAGGACTATTTTTCGCTGAATATAAAATGAAATAGTATCACTCCATTGCATTTTCTTATTAAAATTGATATATTTTTCTCCAAAGATAGAACAAAATAGTTCGGCGCGTTTGCGCCGGCTTATATATTGGAGGTTTCCACATGATTAAGACCGTAAAGGATATCGATCTTACTGGCAAACGCATTGTAATGCGCGTTGATTTTAACGTTCCTATGAAAGACGGTGTCGTTCAGGATGACACCCGTATCATGGCAGCTCTGCCGACAATCAAATACATTCTTGAACAGAAGCCGCGTTCTTTGGTTTTGATGAGCCACTTGGGAGACCCAAAAAAAGACGTAAAGAAAGCTCAGGAAAAAGCAGAAAAAGCCGGAAAGACTTGGACTGACGCTGATACAGAAAAGTTCATCAACGGCAAGAACCGCATGGAACCAGTCGTTAAATATTTTGCAGAAAAGCTCGGCAAGGAAGTAAAATTCCTTCCAGATGCACTCGGACAGAAAGCAGCAATTGACGCTCTTCCAGAAGGCGGCGTTGCAATGCTCGAAAATACACGCTTCCACAAAGAAGAAACATCAAAAGACGCTGCAGAACGCGACGTTATGGCAAAAGAACTCGCTTCTTATGGCGAAATCTACGTAAACGACGCATTCGGCACAGCACACCGCGACCAGGCTTCTACAGCTTCTATCGCTAAGTTCGTCAACGTAAAGGTCGGCGGCTTCCTCATGGAAAAAGAAGTAAAATACATTGAACCGATGGTAACAAACCCGGCAAAACCGATGATCGCAATTATCGGCGGTGCAAAGGTTTCTTCAAAAATCGCAGTTCTCGAAAGCTTGCTCAAGAATGCTTCAGCCCTCATCATCGGCGGCGGCATGGCTTATACATTCCTCAAGGCTCAGGGCCACACAATCGGCAAATCACTTGTTGAAGACGATTTCATTCAGACAGCAAAAGACTTGCTCGCAAAAGCTGCTGAAAAGAAAGTACGCATCGTGCTTCCTGTTGACCACATCGGTGCAGAAAGCTTCGGCGCAGATGCAGCACCTGTTGCAGTAAACGGCATCGACATTCCAGATAACCTGATGGGTATGGATGTTGGTCCTAAGACACTTGAAATCTACAAGAAAGAAATCCTCGGT
Source organism: Spirochaetales bacterium Spiro_07 (assembly GCA_001603145.1). Taxonomy (GTDB): domain Bacteria; phylum Spirochaetota; class Spirochaetia; order Treponematales; family Treponemataceae; genus UBA1240. The sequence continues at coordinate 26,525 of LVBI01000045.1, forward strand.
GCTAAGTCAATCGTTTGGAACGGTCCTGTAGGCGTATTCGAGTTTGAAGCTTTCGCAAAGGGAACTGGCGAAGTTGCAAAGCTTGTTGCAGAAGCAACAGGCAAGGGCGCAATGAGCGTTGTAGGCGGCGGCGATTCAGTTGCAGCTGTAAACAAGTTCAACCTTGCTTCAAAGATGAGCCACGTTTCAACAGGCGGCGGCGCTTCTCTTGAGTTCCTCGAAGGCAAGACACTTCCAGGAATTGCATGTCTCGAAACAAAATAATTTAGTCATATTAGGAGAATAAAAATGGCACGTACACATTATATTGCCGGAAACTGGAAAATGAACACAAGCAAGGCT
>LVBI01000046.1 GCA_001603145.1 Spirochaetales bacterium Spiro_07
AAATCTGAAATTGTAAAAGCAAGGTGGCGGAAAAACCGGTTATTCTGAAAAGAATACGCAATTCCTTTCAGAATAATCATTTAAAGATAAATCACAAGCTCAAGTCTGACGAATTAAGAAGCATCGCAAGCTTTTTGCCCGCTTTCCCTCTGTGAGAAACGGCGTTCTTCTGCTCTTCAGAAAGTTCTGCAACAGTCTTGCCGAACTGCGGAAGATAGACAACCGGGTCGTAGCCGAAGCCGCCTGAACCGGCAGATTCTTCGATGCTTGCGACTAAGTTGCCTTCAAGTGTTTCTTGAACGGCGTAAAAACGACCGTTTCCAAGATAAAGCACCATCGCACAGACAAAGCGGCAGCTTCTAAGCTCTGCATCGGTGCGCGCGTCTTTCGGGTTTTTTGTCCTAAAAGAGACGAGCGCATCATTTGTCTGTTCGACAAGCAGCCTGTTCCGTTCGGGCGCATCAAGCTTTGAGCCTGCTTTTTCGCCTTTCATGTCGCAGCTGCCGGCATAGCGTGCCGAATAAATGCCAGGCGCGCCGTCAAGCAAATCTACGCAGATGCCTGAATCATCTGCAATTACTGGCTCGTGCACAATCTCCCAGAGCGCGCGCGCCTTGATTAAGCTGTTCTCAACGAAAGAAGTTCCGTTTTCCAGCGGATCAAAGTCAATGCCTTTGTCTGCCGGAATGAGAATCTGGTTCGGTTTGAATATCTGGGCAACTTCGCTTTGTTTGTGGCGGTTGCCCGAAGCTAGAAAAATTGTCATGAAAGCATTATAGCTTGAATCAAGGTTTTTCCGCTAGATATTGCCCGCGCGGGCAGTGCCGTTCATTCGGTTAAAGGGTTTCTTTTCTTGAAAAACTCAGGAAAAAGTTTGTGCACATACCTAAGCTTATTCTCTATGCTGTGTATACTTACGCCGAGAACTTCGGCAATCAACCATGAAGGCGTGACAATCTGCGTAGTTATCTTGTGCAGCCGCGATTTTTCGTAGCATTTCTGTTTCATGTCTGCTTTTTCTGCAATCGCCTCGTATCTTGGCGACTGCGAATCTTCGAGCAGCTGCTTTTCAAAGCAGTAGCGTTTTCTCATGAGATACGAAGCAGTTTTCCGCTGTGCAATCTTTTTTACGTTGTTCATTCTTGATTCAATGCGCTTGTTCAAGATGCTGATAATTCTGGATATTTCTTCAGCGCTGGTCTTGCTTATTTGCGCTATCTTCTGTATCTGTTCGCGCGTAACATATGCAGAAGCTTTGTACGCGAGCAAGGGCAGCATTGTTTTCAGTCTGTTCGGCATATCCACGTTCAATTCAGAGCTGTCTGCATCAAAAAAAGCTTCGTCTTCGTGCAGCAAACCGGCTGAAAGCGAAGTCTTGTATTCATACTCAATCAGCTCTTCTTTAATCAAGTTCTTGATTGTTTCGCGCTTCCACGAAAGCTTGTAGTGCTTAATAAGAAAGTGGAGATATTGCTCAAGAGAAGCTTTCCGTCTGTCAAAACTTGTTGCAATCCGCTCGAGCAGCGGCAGCAGTGAAAGAATGAAGTCGTAGCGTTCGTCTTCGTCAAGGTAGTTCAAGAAAAAATGCTCATGATTCTCGTAAATAAAAAACATGAGCTCTTTCGGATTAATTGGCGCTTCTTCCATTTTTTTGAGCTGTTCCGAAACAGTCTTAAAGTTTGTCATATGTACTCCTTTGCAGATGCCTGCAGAGGAGTGAACAGCAAGAATTGTGCCAACTTTTGATTTAATCTTGTAAACTGATGTAAATGCGCAATATTTTATCAGCTGAAAATATACAATTTGTTAAATAATTGTATTGTAATTAATTAACTTTGAAAAAATGGGGCAAAAACTGAAATTTTAGTCGCCTGAAGCTGAATTGTAAAAAGCAAAAAAAAGGAAACTGCAAGATTTATGCAGTTTCCTTGAAAAATGGTCAAAAAGTGCCGTTTTTGAGCTTTTTATTTTACAAGATTTTTTGAAATTCTTGTAAAATCTGCGGAATAAGCTCCTTGATTGTCGTTTGGCAGCATGCGCCCGACGCATTTTTATGCCCACCGCCGCCAAAATGAGATGCAACAACGCTTACATCCACTTGTTCGCGCGACCTGAAACCGACAGTGCATTGTTCCTCTGTTTCTTGCCTAATGCAAACAAGCGCTTCAACCCCTTGAATTGCAAGCAAATTCTGGTAAAGCGTGTCTGAATCACGGCCGTTCTGGCCATAAGCAGCTGTATCTTCCAATGTTTCGTATGTTACGATGAGCTTGCCGTCAAAAAAAATTTCTGCATGGTCGAACAATTTGCCGAGCAATTTTCTGCTTTCAAAAGATTTTCCGCCTGTAATCAGGTTGTAAGTCTTCTTGGGGTTGGCACCTTTAGCGATGAGCCTTGAGGCGGCAACGAAAATTTCGGCGCTGTCTGCTTCAAGAAAGCGGAAAAAACCGCTGTCTGTGCAAAGCCCAAAAAAAAGGACTTCTGCCGCCGTCTTTGTGACTTCGCCGTTGAGAGCTTCAAAAATCTGCTGAACGATGTATGCAGCCGCCGGCGCAGAAGCGTCAACGATGCAGTTTTCGCCAGAAGAATCTGCCGTCTTATGATGGTCAATTATGAATGTGTCAAATTCAAGGTCTTTGATGTTGATTTCGCCGATGCGGTCTTTTGCTGAACAGTCCGCAATGATAAGGCCGTAGCTGCTGATGTTCTGTATGTCTTCAAATGAAGTCTTGAAAAGATGCTCGTAGCATTTCGTTTCAGTCTTTTTGAATGGGCCGGCGGAAAGAAGCACCGTCTTTTTGCCTTTTATGCGCAGCAGCTCGTCTAGCGCAAGGCAGCTTGCAATGCAGTCGCCGTCAGGCTCTTTATGCCCGATTATGACGAAAGCTGCGTGTGAATCAATGAATTGAATAAAGCTGTTTATCTTCTGTTTTGAAATCATGCCTTATAGTGAATAAAATAAACGTGTTTGTCCAGTGTATTTGAAGCTTAGTTTTAAAAATATAGCCGAAAATTCGCAAAAACTGAAAAAAATAGTTTTACATAAAAGAGAAGTGAATGTACAATGTAAATTGACAATGTTAAATAGGGATTGGGCGATACTAGAATCGAACTAGTGACCCCAAGCGTGTCATGCTTGTACTCTAACCAACTGAGCTAATCGCCCTAACAAGACGGAACTTTAGCATAATAGCTAGTTATGGTCAATATAGCTGCCTGAAACAGAAGTTCCGGAACAGTCCATTAAAAGGGGAGGGAAAATTCAATGAAATTCTTGTTGTTTTCTGATTTAGCTGAAACGCAATTCTGTGTCAGAAAAATGGTCAATCCTGCTGAAGATTTGCTTGTTACCGTAAAAGACGAGTGGCTTTTTTTCAGGCTTATTCAGCTTACAGATTTCGAGCTTTTTTTGATAGATTTGAATTCTGGCTGCCGTTTTTCAGACCTGCGCCTTAAGATGTGCGAATGCAAGCTGAAAACGCCTTGGATTTTGTTGAGCACACAGTCAAATCTTTCTTTTCAGAATTATATAGGCTATTGGAAAGCGCTGAACGGAATAACTTCATATTCAGATGATTCATATAATGAGGAGATAGAAGCAAAGCTGAAAAAGCTTGCGATTTCGCTCAGAAAGACAGACAATCTTGAGATAAGCAAAAACGCCAAAAAGCTTCTTGATTTTTTCGTAGAATTTCAGAACAAGTCAATTTCAATTGAAACGCTGCAAGAAAAAGTGTTCGGCGAAGCGTCACCCAAAAACAGAAATTTGCTTTACGGGCTTATCCACGAAATACGAAAATCAATCGGCGATGATTTGTCGCACCCGAAAGACTTAATCAGATTCAAGAAAGGGCGGTACAAGCTTGTAAATGCTTTCCCTGAAAAGTGCCTTGATGTCTGTGTTTATGGCAGCCCTGCACAATCTGAATATGCACAATACGAAATGTTTGCTGAAAAAGCTCATCTGTTCGTCTGATGCCAGAAAGCAAAGCCTTGGTCATAAAAAAAGCTAACCAGATTATCTGATTAGCTTTTATAGCGGCAATGGGGCTTGAACCTATGACCTGCCGGATATGAGCCGGATGCTCTACCTACTGAGCTATGCCGCCGTAATGGGTGATATATTAAGGGAATCGAAAAAAAATGTCAAGTCTGTTTGCAAAAAAATTGAGCGCATTCAACTGCTTAAAAATCAATCAGACTTGCAAATATTTTTCTTGAAAAAGAGCAAAATGCGATTTATACTTAAATAGGAAAAAGGTTCACGGAAGAGCCTTCTGTTTTTATTGATTTATATGTGTCTTGGGTGGGTGCATCATATAGAAGAAATCGAAACAGAACGTCAGTGCCGTTTAAGCCTGCGCAACAAAGAAAGGAGTATGCTATGAAGAAGACCGCTATTTTGCTCGCATTGTTACTTGTTGTTTCTGTGTCTGCATTCGCTTTTGAAAATGAATCAGAATACAGCTACAGAAATATTCCGCTTCAGAAGGTTTATAACAATCAGAACGGATACATTGCTATGTACACACTTGACGGGTACAAGGTTTCTACATCTTATCTGCCAATGGACTGGTTCCGCTTTGGTGACAACCGCGGACATGTCATTGAACTGCCCAAAGGATTGTATCCTTATATGACAATCGTCTATAAGAACAATGAGTTCCAGTATGTTACACTTGCTGTACCGAAGAATCCAGGAGATCCGTTCTGGGGTCTGTTGACATCAAACTCTGAAGATCTTAAGGCAAAATTTGCTGTTGATAAATTTGAAATCAACTAAGATTTTCCTTTCAAAGATTGCAGTTTGACAAAGCTGCACATACAAGCGGAGCGTCTGAAAGTTTCAGGCGGCTTCGCTTTTTTTTGTTCCGCTTTTTTTTGAGAAATTTTCAAAAACCTACTTGAACAAAAAAATGTAATATGATACATTCATATCCGTTAAGAGGAACGGGCCATTAGCTCAGCTGGTAGAGCAACAGACTCTTAATCTGTGGGTCGCAGGTTCGATCCCTGCATGGCTCAAAAGACGAATCGGTTACGGTTCGTCTTTTTTGTTTTTAAAGCATTGCGCGGTGGCGATAGTATCGGCTTATGCGCAGAGCCAGAGCGCATTTCTGCTGTTTTTTTAACGGCGTGCTACTACTAAAAAACGCTGTTTTTGCCGATATTCAAGTGTTATGAAACGTTTAAACCTTTTTGTTTGCGCACTGTCGCTTTTTTTTATTGCATCATTCTCATTCGCAGCAGATATTGTTCATGTCGTTGAAAAAGGCGACACGATGTACAGCATCAGCAGAAAATATGGAGTTTCTGTTGATGAAATTTGCGCTGCAAATAATATTTCAAATGCGTCAAAAGTAAAATTAGGTCAAAAAATCCGCATTCCGCAGAAAACAGCAAAATCTTCTTCAAGTGAAAAAAAGACAACTTATACAGATTATCTTGTGCAGCCGGGCGACACACTTTTCAGCATTGCAAAAAATTACAGCACATCTGTTGCCGCCATCAGAAGCGCGAACAATATGAGCGAGTCTGCAACATTAAGAAGCGGACAGCGCTTAAAGATTCCGGCAGGTTCTTCAGTAGCAAAGACTTCTGCTGCAAGTCTTGCCTCCGTAAAATCAGATGCACCGGCAGTGCAAGCCCCGATTTCAGACCCACGTTCATATCAGACAAAGAGCATGGACACGTCTACAGTTTGGCCTGTAAAGGCGAGCGAGCTTTGCTATGTTGAGGGCAAGACGAACAGTGTTGTGCTCAACGGCAACAGGGGCGAAGCTGTTACTGCCATCAGAGGCGGTACCGTAATTTTCAGCGGCCTTTACCGCGGCTTCGGCAAGGTTGTGTTCATTCAGCCAAAATCAAGCGATTACGTTTATGTTTACAGCGGCCTTGATTCGCTTGCCGTGCAGAAAGGCGACGCCGTAGATTATGGCGCAGAAATCGGTCGGCTCGGCATTGACACAAGAACCCAAAAGCCGCAGCTCAATTTCATGGTCTTCAAGAACGGCTCCGCCATTGACCCAGCCATCGCGCCGCGCGGCTAAAAACTATGCTTTAGAACAAAGCCCTGGATTCTAGTAAGTCCGGGGCTTTTTCTTTTCGCAATAGCTTAAGCTACGAATGAAGATTATTCGGCGAAAAGCGCCGCTTTTTCTTTCAGAAAAACCGGCAGTTTGTGTACATGTGCTTCAGTTCCATGCTTATGTACATATGTTGTCGGGCGCTGAGCGGGGTTGCGATTGGGCTTTAGCTACGAAATAAGCAAATTCGGCAACCCCTGCTAGTTTCCGCTTCGCGAAAACTAGCGGCAGCTTTGTACACAGGGCAAAACCGGCAGTCTGTGTATATGAGCCTAAAAAGATTGCCGGGTCATGCTCGGCAATGAGCGTTTTGCAGTAGCTCAACTCAGGAATTAGCTTTATCAAGCAAAACGCCAAGATTCCACTTCGCGTAATCTTGTAACTGGTGCACAATGCCGCACTTCTTGGGCTAATGCACAAAGGCTGAGGGCGCGGAGTGCGGTTCAAAAACATTTTGTTTGTTGCCGTCGCGAAGCGACATTTATATAGTTTCCATGCAACAAACAACATGTAGCGCATTATTGCGCGGTTTTGAACCGTGCTCCGCAACCGACAGCATATGTACATAACCATGCATTGCCATATTTTATGCTTGAAAAGTTTTTTATATATCAATAGACTTACCCCATGGATAAGCTCATTGTTAAAGGTGCCAGAGAGCACAATCTAAAAAATATAGATGTTGAAATTCCAAGAAACAAGCTTGTTGTCATTTCAGGCCTTTCGGGTTCGGGCAAAAGCTCGCTTGCATTTGATACGATTTTTGCAGAAGGCCAGCGCCGCTATGTCGAAAGCCTTTCGGCTTATGCACGCCAGTTTCTTGGCCGCATGGATAAGCCCGATGTAGATTATATAGAAGGTCTTTCGCCCGCAATTTCAATAGAACAGAAAACAACGCATAAAAACCCGCGCTCAACAGTCGGAACGGTGACGGAAATCTACGATTATTACAGGCTGCTTTATGCAAGAATCGGCAAGCCGCATTGCCCGGTCTGCGGAAAGGAAATCAACGAGCAGACCACCGACCAGATAATCGATGCAATCATGGCTTTTGGCGAAGGCGCGCGCGTTCAGATTCTTGCGCCTGTAATCAGAGGCAAGAAGGGCGAGCACACCAAAATTTTAGACGATGCGCGCAAGGCAGGCTATGTGCGCGCCCGCATCGACGGTCTTATGGTTGAGCTTGAAGATTCGATTAAGCTTGACAAGCAGAAAAAGCACACGATCGAGCTTGTAATTGACCGCATCATCATAAAAGAGAACGTGCGTAAGCGTCTCGCTGATTCTGTTGAGGCAGCTCTTGCGGCTTCAAACGGAATTCTTCTTGCCGTGCAGCAAGTGCCGGCCGGCGAAGACGCTGACGGAAAGCAGAAATTCACCGAAAAAGAGACATTCTTCTCTCAAAAAAACAGCTGCCCTGATTGCGGTGTTTCTTTGCCAGAACTTCAGCCGCGCCTTTTTTCGTTCAACAATCCATTCGGCGCGTGCCCTGAATGTACCGGCCTCGGCGAAAAGATGGAGTTCAGCGAAGATTTGATTGTGCCTGACAAGTCAAAGACGCTGAACGAAGACGCAATTCAAGGCTTTAATGTTGATTCAAACTGGAATAATTGCAGGCTTTCGGCTTTGGCTGAAAAGCTCGGCTTTGATTTTGACACGCCGCTTGAAAAGCTTTCTGATGTGCAGTATGACGCGATAATGCACGGCCACGCTGAACCGATTCACTTTGTCTACACAAGACAAGACGGTTCGGGTGTTTCTGATTTTCATCAGCCGTGGCCGGGTGTTCTGCCTGAGCTTAAGCGCCGTTACGCTGAATCTTTTTCTGATTCTCAGCGCGAGCGGCTTGAGCTTTTGATGAGCCGCTGCACTTGCAAGAGCTGCGGCGGCAAAAGGCTCCGCCCGGAAGCTTTGGCTGTAACTGTCGGCGGCAAGACAATTTACGAGCTTACGCAGCTTTCTGTTGATGCTTCAATCGATTTTTTTGAAAAGCTCAAGCTTACAGAAAACGAAAAAAAGATTGCCGCTCAGATTGAAAAAGAAATTAAGAACCGTCTGCTGTTCCTCAAAAACGTGGGGCTTAATTATCTGACGCTTGAACGTCAGGCCGCCACGCTTTCAGGCGGAGAAGCGCAGCGCATCAGGCTTGCAACGCAGATTGGAGCAAGCCTTGTGGGCGTTTTGTACATTCTTGACGAGCCTTCAATCGGGCTTCATCAGCGCGACAACCAGCGGCTTATAGACACGCTGCTTTATCTTCGCGATTTGGGCAACACGCTGATTGTGGTTGAGCATGACGAGCAGACGCTTCGGACGGCGGATTATCTTATAGACTTGGGACCCGGCGCAGGCGTTCACGGCGGTGCAGTTGTTGCGGCCGGAACGCCTGACGAAGTTGCAAAAGTCAAAGACAGCGTTACAGGCCAATATCTTGCAGGAACGCTTCGCATGAAGCTTCCGCTTGAAAGACGGAAAGGCAACGGCCATTTCCTTGCGATAAACAACGTAACCGAGCACAATCTTAAAAACATCAGCGTCAAGATTCCGCTTGGCGTGCTTACATGCATTACAGGCGTTTCCGGCTCGGGCAAATCTACGCTTTTAAGCGACGTAATCTGGCCTTCTTGCTCGAACAAGCTTATGCGCTCCAACCTGCCTGTCGGGGCTTACGGTTCTATTTCAGGGCTTGAGCACATAGACAAGGTTATCAACATTGACCAAAGCCCGATCGGCCGCACGCCGCGCTCAAACCCGGCAACTTATGTCGGCGTTTTCAACTCGATTAGAGATTTGTACGCAAGCTTGCCTGACGCAAAGGCGCGCGGCTATACGGCCGGGCGTTTCAGCTTTAACGTAAAAGGCGGAAGATGCGAAAACTGTCAGGGTGCAGGAACGATAACGATTGAGATGAACTTCTTGTCTGATGTCTACATCACGTGCGATGTCTGCCACGGCAAGCGTTTCAATCAGTCTACGCTTGAAGTGCTTTATAAAGGCAAGAGCATAGCTGATGTCTTGAGCATGACGATTGAAGAAGCCGCCAAATTTTTCGATTCAATTCCGCATATTGCGCGCAAGCTTGAAACGCTTTGCTCTGTCGGTTTGGGCTATGTGCAGCTCGGTCAGAGCGCGCTTACGCTTTCCGGCGGCGAGGCACAGCGCGTAAAGCTTGCAAACGAGCTTTCGCGCCGTTCAACAGGCAAGACGCTTTATATTTTAGACGAGCCGACGACAGGCTTGCACTTTGCTGATGTGAAGCAGCTTATGGAAGTGATTCAGCGGCTTGTTGACCAGGGCAACAGCGTGATAATGATTGAGCACAACCTCGACGTTATTGCGCAGTCTGACTATTTGATTGACCTTGGCCCAGAAGGCGGCACCGGCGGCGGCACTATCGTCACCGAAGGAACGCCTGAACAAGTTGCAGAATGCGAAAAATCTTATACCGGAATTTTCCTCAAGGAGCAGCTTGAGCGTGAAAGGCAGCGCGATAAAAGCTGAAGTTTCTGAAATGGTTCAGTTTTTCAGAAGTATTTGAAAGCTTTTAAAATGCCGATAGTAACAAGAATGAAAAAAGAATGGCTGTCTAATTTTCTAAGATTCTCATTGATCAGCGTATGCTTTTTTATTGCGCAGAGCTTTTTGTATGCAGAGCAGAGCGTGGTGACTGTGCATCAGGCACAGCGCACCGAATCAAAAAAAAGCGAAGACGGCCATGATTTGATTGTTTTTTCAGGCGATGTTTATCTGACAATTGAAAAAGGCAACGTACACATAACAATCAGCGCAGACAAGGTGAATTTTGACCGCGAGCGCGACATGCTTTATGCCGCTGATAACATTGTAATGACCGAAAACAACGGCGACGACTACACCAGAACTTTGAAAGGAAATTCGCTTCTTATGAACACGTCTTCGCTTGACGGCGTGTTCGATGATGTGCTTCTTAAGCAGAATCAAGCTAATTCGCGCAACCTTTCGTCTGAAACAACGATGATTGTGTCTTCTGAAGTTTTTTCGCGTGACTCAAGCGGAACGATTGTCTTTAAGAGGGCGCGGCTTACATTTTGCGATGACGAGAACCCGCACTGGCAGCTTCGCTCAAGCAGGTTGTGGCTGCTGCCTGGTTCAGAATATGCTTTTTTGAACGCATGGCTTTATGTAGGGCGCGTGCCTGTGCTTTATTTGCCGTTTTTCTATTACCCGAAAGACGAAATGATTTTTAACCCGTCTTTCGGCTACAGGCCCCGTGTCGGTTATTTTACGCAGACAACGACTTATCTTATAGGAAGAAAGCCGCTGCCAGAAGGGAGTGACGAAGGTGCCGGGCTTTTTACGCTCTCGCGCCCTTCGCAGCTGATGCAGCAAAGAAGAGAAGGGCTTTTTTTGCGCAACCTCGACACGCCGCTTGAAGGCTCTTCATCTGATTATTTGAAAGTGCTCGCTGACGCTTATTCAAATCTTGGCGCAATGATGGGTGTGCAGGGCGATTTTACGCTGAATGATTCATATTTTAAGCACATAACTTTTTCAGATTTGTTCGGTGTGAGCCGGAACCTTTACAAGCTTGAAGATAACGCGCTTTACAGCCCGCGCAACGAATTCGGCATGTCTGAATGGAACAAATCAACTGTTTTCGGCAAGACACTGCCGTTCAGGTTTGCCGCCGGTCTTGAAGCGCAAGGCTCAAGCGACCACACAACGTTCAATATTTCGCTGCCGTTCTATTCAGACCCATTTTTCAAGGCAGATTTTCTAAACCGAAGCGAAAACATGGACTGGGTTAATTATGCAACTTCGCAGGGCATTTCGACAGAAGCCGAAATGGAAAAATATGACGACGATGTGATTGAATCTTATTCTTGGAACATAAACGGCTCGATTTCGCCTGATTGGGGCAACGCTTCAGATTATTTCAATTTAAGAATCAATTCGATTTCTTCAAACTTGAACTGGGCTTCAAAAGATGATAAGAACATAAAATCAGACGTTGATATTGCCAGAAAGTTTTTTTATCCGTCGCAGATTGTGCCGCTTTCAGTTTCTGCTTCTGTTACGGGCACGCTTTTCAGTTACCCGCCCAAAAAGAAAGAATCATCTGCAACTGCTGAAATGCCTGCCATTGATTTGGATGTGCCTTCAGTGTGGGTCAGCAATGAAGAAGGCGAAAACTCTGCCGGTTCGTTCAGTTCTGATGCGCCGTTCCCGGTGCTTGCTGTTAATTCACCGTCTGTAAAAGAGATAGAGCCGTTCAAATATACGTTCAGCTACAGCTATACGCCGAATTTCACTTCGCTTTACAGCTATTCGGCTGACGCATGGCCGAACGCGAAGGCTAATGCATGGAAAGACTACATGTCAAGCTTCGTCGGATTTTCTGGCGATTTTTCGCTTAAAAGCTCTGCAACTTGGTACAACGGCTTTGCGCAGCTGGATAATTCGATTACGTTCAGCCCGGCTTACCAGAACCACCCGCAGATTTCCGAGAAATTTTACCCGACAGTGGCTTCACGGAATCAGGTGCGCCAGTCTGACTATATGGCGCGCAAGCTTGATTTGTCGAGCACGAATTCGTTGAAATTCCGGCCTTTCGTTCTCAACGACTTTTGGAGCGAATCTTACATTTCTTGGATGATAAAGCTCAACTTGATACGCACCGAGTACATCGGAAAAAACGGTTCGCCTGCGTGGAAATATCACAGCGTCAACGGCTCGCCCGAATCAATTCCGGAACATAACGTTACTGCGGCGGCAATCTATAATAACGAAGACATAAACGGAAGCTTCACGCTGATTTCTCATCTGCCGCCGCAGCTGCCAAAATATGAGACGAAATTTGCCGCCAGTGTTCCGCATTTTTCTACAAAGATTGAAACAGGCTTCGGCGTAAGGTCGCGCGAAGACCCGAACTGGGATTTTCTTCCGTTCGTTGAAGAAATGTCTGTCCACGCTTTTGAAAACAAGCTTTCGATGACGCAGTCTTATAAGTATCTGACTGATATGCACCGCAATGAATATTTCAATTTTTCTGCGTCTTACGGCGGCTTGTCTGCTTCTTATTCAATGCTTTACACGACCGGCTTTAAGTTTGACGACAAGACTGGCTGGAAATCTGACGGCGAGGAAAGGTTCAGACCTTATCAAGGAAAAATAAGCTTTGAAAGCCCCGACAAGACTTATTTCTGGTGGGGCAACCGGATTGGGCTTGCGCCTTCTTTGTCTACAAGCCTTGTCTGGGATTTCTTGAAGCCTCAGCTCAGCTACTTTACGTTTTCTCCGGCTGTTCACTTTAGGATAAACGAATTTATAGACATAAAATTCTCTTCAGAGCACCGCAACGACGTGGTTTTCCGCTATTTTCAGGGCATAGTCGGAAAAGGACCTTTCCTTCCGGGTGAAACAAACATCTGGCAAGATTTGATGGATTCTTTCAATTTTGCTGAATATAACAAGCGCAAGCTTTCGGGCTTTAAGCTTAAGTCGCTTTCGCTTGAGATGAACCACAATCTGCACGACTGGGACGTAAAATCTAAGCTTAAGATTGAGCCGCGCCTTTTGACGGAAAAAGGCGTTACAAAATACGACTATTCTCCGTACATTTCGGTTTCAGTTGTATGGAAGCCGATGTCTGCAATGCAGAGCAATATCGTTGATGAATACGGTTCTGTCAAACTGAACCCTTGACGATTAGCAATGCGCAATGTAAAATTAGCCCAGTGGAATCTTCTTATACGATTGCCGTTTCAGATACAGAACTGCTTTCTCAGCTGTGCGGCATAAACGACAGTAATTTGCAACTCATTGAAGAACACTTAGGTGTAAGCGTATTCTCGCGCGGCAACGAACTTTCTATTGTTGATGCTGACGCTGAAATTTGTGACCGCTTCAAGCTGATTGTTGAGCGCGTCATAGACGAGCTTCCGGCTGACTGTTCCAATTCAAAAGATGTAATCCAGTCTGTCATCAAAGATTTTGCCGGTTCAGACCAGCGCAATGGCGAAGAGATTCATGCTTCGCTTGCAAAGAACTTCATTCAGATTCCAGGTGCTTTTCAACGCGTTTATCCCAAGACAGCCCAGCAGGCAGCTTACATTGCCAACATGCGGAAACATGACATGGTTTTCTGCTCCGGTCCGGCCGGTTCGGGCAAGACATTTCTGGCTGTTGCAGAAGCTTTGTCGCTGCTGCTGTCAAGAAAGAAGCGCAAGCTTGTGCTCACAAGACCTGTCGTTGAGGCGGGCGAAAGCCTCGGTTTCTTGCCGGGCGACCTTGAGCAGAAGATAAACCCTTATCTTAGGCCGCTGTACGATGCAATGGAAAATCTCTTGCCGCGCGATGTTCTTCGCAGAATGGACGAGAACGGCATGATTGAGATTGCGCCGCTTGCATACATGAGGGGGCGCACGCTCAACGACAGCGTGATAATCCTTGATGAAGCACAGAACACGACCACAGAACAGATGAAGATGTTCTTAACCAGAATGGGCGAAGGGTCAAAAGTATTTGTTACTGGAGACATAACTCAAATAGATTTGCCGAAGCGCATTAAGTCGGGGCTTGTTCATGCAATAGATGTGCTTTCTTCTGTTGAAGATATCTGCATCATGCAGATGCATGCCGATGACGTTGTGCGGAATCCTTTGGTGAAAAAAATAATTAGAGCTTATCAAAATGCGGAAGAAATTTAGTAGAAATCAGAACATTCAGCACAAAGATGGAATCGCATTGCATTACATTCATTCCATCATAGATTCCGTAAACAAGTCAAAGTCATGCCTTTTGGTGCTGCTTGCCGTATTCTTGCTTGCGTCGTTCACGTCTGTAATTGATTATGCAACACGCAACGACGCGGGCAAACCGCTTTATACAGAATACGAAGTGGGGCAGGTTTCTGATATAACTGTTGTTGCCAAGCGGACGATTATTCCGGTGACGACAGATGGGCTTGTGGTTCGTGCTGGCGAAAAGATTATCAAAAAAGGCTTTCCGATAACTGAAGAAGCTTATGAAAAGCTGAAAATCATTGCCGGTGAGCCGTCAAAGATGGATTTCAAGGGCATCGGCAGGACAGTGCTTTATCTTGTGCTGCTCGTCATTATTACGCTGCTTTTGTTCAAGCTGCTGCAAAAATATCATGTGCTTAAGCTGCGCGAAGCTGTGTTTCTTGGCGCGCTTTTCATCCTTGTTTATTGCGCAGCCGCGTTAGTTGTAAACACAAAGTCTTTCGCTTCGCCGTTCAATCTTGTTGTTGTCATTCCGGCGGCGTTGTGTACAATGCTGATTACGATTTTGATAAACATTGAGACTGCAAACTGCTTCGCGCTTCTGTTTTCATTGGGCAGCCTTGTAGCAACTTCGTATAATCCTGTTGTCTTTCTTTTTGTGCTTCTTTCAAGCCTTATAAGCGCGCGCCTTGTCTATAAAATGGAAAAGCGCATTGACTTTATTTATGTGTCATTCATTCTTGGCGCTTTAGATGCGCTCATTTTGTTCATTCTTTGGGTGATTTTTCCGCGGACTTCGGCGAATATCGCTATTTGTCTTGCAGGCATCGCATTCAACGGCTTTATTTCAGGTGTGCTTGTTCTGGGCTTCCTTACGCCGTTCGAGATTCTGCTGAACACTGTTACAGTTTTCAGGCTTATGGATCTTTCAGATTTGAACACGCCGATTATGAAGCATCTTATGGTTACTGCACCGGGCACATACAGCCATTCAATGATGGTTGCAACGCTTGCAGAGAGCGCGTGCCGCGAGATAAACGCTAACCCGCTTCTTGCGCGTGTCGGCGCTTATTATCACGACATCGGCAAGCTTGAGCAGCCCGAATATTTTGTTGAAAACCAGAGCGCGTACAACAAGCATGACGAGCTTAACCCGCGTCTTTCGGCTTCCATCATCAGGCGGCACGTCAAGAAAGGCGTTGAAAAGGCGCATCAGCTTCATCTTCCGCAAGAAGTCATTGACATTATTGCCGAGCACCACGGAAACGGCATAATCGCATATTTCTATAACGAAGCGAAAAAGCTTGACGAGAATATTTCGCCGGATGAGTTCTCTTATCCGGGCAATCCGCCTTCTACAAAAGAATCAGCTGTTGTAATGCTTGCTGATACTGTTGAAGCGGCTTGCCGCACTTTGGAAAAGCCTTCCGTGCCGCGTCTTGAAAAATTCATCAGGCAGCTTGTGATGAAAAAATACGAAGACCGCCAGCTTGATAAGTCTACTTTGACTTTTAAGGAAGTTGACACGATTCAGGAAGTATTTGTAAACACGCTTGCAAGCTATTATCATTCGCGCATTGAATACCCGAACCAGAAAGACCCTGACCAAGCTGATAACGAAAAGGCCGATGACGCTGCAAAGCAGGAGTCTAAGCCTGAAAAAAAGAACGAAAAAAATGAAAAGAACGAGCCAAAGGAAAGCTAGATGAAGAACAATGTTTTTGTCGATATGGAAGAAGGTTGCGCCGCTCCGTCTTGGTTTGACAAGATTGAGCCGTTTCTTAAGGTTGTGCTTGAAAAGCTTGAGCTTGACCACTGGGAATTATCTGTATTGTTCTGCCGTGACAATTTCATTCATGAGCTTAACAGGCAGTACCGCAAGATTGACAACCCGACCGACGTGCTTTCTTTTGAGAACGGCGATGAATACGAAGACGAATCTGGCGAATCTTGGGTTGCAGCCGGCGACATCGTGATAAGCCTTGATACGCTCGGCTCTAATTGCAAGGAATTCGGCGTGACCGCTGACAATGAGCTGAAACGTCTGCTTGTCCACGGTGTTTTACACTTAAACGGCATGGACCATTCAGACAATTCGCCGGAACAGGAAATGCTTGTATTTCAGGAAGATTTCTTGAAGAAATTGGATTATCCGCAGATTATTTCAGATTCAATCTGGAATTGAAGCTGCAAATTATAGAAAGCTTTTACGGCACACGCCTTTGAAGCTGAAAAATTATAGAATATTTTAGGAATTGAAGATGAAAGTTTTAGATAAACTGTTTGGCAAGTCTGGTGAGGAGGAACCTCACAGTAGCAGCTCTGCTGTAACCGCAGCAGAGCAGGAACAAATTCTTGAAGAAAAGCGTGACATGATCCGCGGCGTTGAAGACTTATCAGAGACGGCCGTAAAAGAGGTAATGATTCCGCGTATTGACGTTGATTTTATTTCTGATGAAATGTCTATGGACGAGATACTTGAAACTGTAACGTCGAGCGGCCATTCGCGTTTTCCTGTTTATAACGGGTCAATTGACAATGTTGTCGGCGTGCTTCATGTCAAAGATTTAATCCGTTCAGTAGCAAAACATGAAAAATTCGACTTGGACAAGGTGATTCGCAAACCTTTTTTTGTGCCGGAGTCTAAACGTATTGACAGTTTGTTACGAGAATTTAAAAGACGGCATGTTCACATAGCCATTGCTATTGATGAATATGGCGGAATGTCAGGTATCGTTTGTCTCGAAGATATCATCGAGCAGATTGTAGGCGACATTCAAGATGAGTTTGACAACGAGCGCGAAGACATTTTGGTTATTTCTGAAAATATGTGGCTGTGCGATGCGCGTGTCAACGTTGAAGACTTGAATGAGACAATTGGTTCAGATTTTCCAGACGAGGAATTCGATACTCTTGGTGGTTTTGTATTTGATTTGTTCGGTAAAATTCCGGTTAAGTACGAAAAGGTCAGTTGGAATTCTTATGATTTTATTGTACAGGACATGGAAGGACACCGTATTAACCAGATTAAGGTTATCAAGCGAACAGGAGAATAACGGTGGGTGGGAATAAAAAAAGATTTTTATCGTTAGTGTTCTTGGCAGCAGTCGGCACAATGCTTTTTGCGCAATCTGTTTTCGGCACGTCTGGAGCAAAGAAACCGTCTGCTCTTGAATGGTACAACAAAGGAAAAGAAGAGCAAGACGCCCAGAACTGGTACAGCGCGATTGAGTCTTATCAAGAAGCGTTGCGCTCAAACCCTTCTTATGGCCAGGCATGGCTTAGCCTTGCAGAATGTACTTATGCGCTGGGCGAATATGACCTGGCAATTTCTTATGCAGATTCAGCAGCTGAATATCTGAAAAACACAACTGCAATAGCCAACCTCAAAGGCTTTGCGCTTATCGGGCTTGCACGCCTTGATGAAGCCCGCGCCGTCTTTGACCAGGTTTTGGCGCGTTACCCGAATGATACAGACGCACGCTTCGGTCTTGCAGAGCTTGACATTTTTGTAGGCAAGATTTCCGGGGCAGAGTCTTTATACCTTGATGCGCTCAAACGTCAGCCAGAAAGCCGCAAGGCTCTGCTTTCTTTGGCGCTCGTCTCTTATGAGCTTGGCAAGACAAAAGCCGCCAAAGAATATATCAATCAGGCTTTGAAATTTCACAGCGACAATCCGGAAGTTCATTATTTTGCGGCGTATATCCTTGCAAGAGAAGGATCTTGGATTGAAGCTGAAGGACGTGTACGCGCGGCCATTCAGCTTAAGCCGGGCTATGATGAAGCTTACAGCCTGCTTGCTTCGATTTTGTATTCAACGATGAGATATCAGTCTGTTGTTGACATTTGCGAATACCGCATAAGCCGAGACAGAAAATCTACGTCAGCGTGGTACTTGAAAGGCTTGGCACTTACAAGGCTCAACCGCATTGAAGAAGCAATTGCGGCTTATCAGAGCGGCCTTGAGATTGACCCCGAAGACGAGATTATGCGCACGGCTATGGAACAGCTTGTGTGCTCTTATCTTGATATAGAAGACAGCCGCCGCGCAAGATGGGCGCAGTGGCACAGCAAAAAGGCTGAAGAATTTTCACAGAAGTATCAGTCTTTGCAGGCACGCTATGAATATAAACGCGCTTTGGTGCTCAACCCTTCAAGCGTAGCTTCTCGCCTTGCTTTTTCTGAAATTCTTTTGCGGGACGGCTACCCTGAAAATTATCTTGGTCAGCTGCGCTTTATAAGAGACCAGGGCAACGAAAGCCGCGCAATCGAAGACAAAATCGAATCTTATTCGTCTTTGCTTGAAGGCTCTATTTCTAATAAATGGGAAGTTGACCCGTTTTATCTTGACAAGACAAGATATAAAATCGGTCTTTATTATGTTCAGCCTTCTGTGCAGCTTGTTCACCCTGATTCTGAGCAGCTTACTTCGCAGATGCTTGCCGAGACACTTTCTTCAGACGGTAGGCTCAAAGTTTCGGCTTATACTTCTTCAATAAGCGGCTATTCTGAAGCGTTCCGCCTTTCAAGGCAGGGCAAGCAAGATTATTTCGGGCTTGTTGAATTTGAAGAAAACGAAAGGGAACTTACAATTTCGCTTACGCTTTATGTTGCAAGAACAGGCAACAAGGCTGCTGAATTCAAAGTTTACCGCACCGGCAACAGCCGCTACGCAAATGCCTTGCGCCGCATGAGCCAGATTGTTGCAGAAGCATTACCGAAGAGGGCAAAGATTATCGGCCGCAACGGCTCGACAGCGCTTATTGACTGCGGCAAGACTGACGGTGCGGCTAAAGACATGGTGTTCAACGTAATCAAGAAAGACAAGGTTGTTACACAGGATAAGACTTTGGGCGCGATTTTCGACGAGCAGGATTTGTTCGGCACTGTTACGATTACGAACCTTTCAGAAGAGATTTCTGAAGCCAATATAAAGCAGAAGGGCTTCTACGACAGAATAAACGTCGGCGACGAGCTTCTGCCTGTGCCGGAGACACTGGAAGAAAAATCTAAAGAAGTTGTTCCTGTTGACAAGCAGAAACCGGCGCTGATTACGCTAATTAAGTCAATTCAATAGTTACTAGCGATTCAAAAAGCCGCAGAAGCTCAAGCTTTTGCCGAAGCAAATGTAATTTGACGCTTGGAAGCGCCACGGAACTTTTGAAGGGGAAAGACACCCCTCTACCCATTGTTTGACACTTGAAAGTGTCGGAACTCTTTTAGGGGAGACAAGAACCTCTACTCGCAAGCGGGTTCTTTTCTCCCCT
>LVBI01000047.1 GCA_001603145.1 Spirochaetales bacterium Spiro_07
AGCATAGCCAAAGCGAAAAGAGACATGTTAGCCAAAGGCGCAAGTATTAAGGAACTTAAAGAAAGCTTCATCATCTTTATCTGTAAGACTGACCCGTTCAAGCTTGGCGAGCCATGCTACAAGACTAAAACAATCTTTGAAAATCACCCCGAAAAAATATTCGATGACAAGACGCGCAGAATCTTTTATAATGCAAGTGCATACACAAAAGAATCAGACCCGGAATTATACGCATTTCTTCAATTCGTCAGCACAAACGTTCCGGAAGACGACTTCACCGGCGAGATTTTCAACCTCGTCGAGCAAAACAAGCAAGACGAACAGTTTAGGAGCGAGTATATGAGATGCAACCTTCACGATTATGACATAATGGAAGAGACAAAGCTTGAAGCGGCGAGAAAAATGCTTATGGAAAATGTACCTATGGATAAAATCGCAAGTTGGCAAAATTTGCCTCTTGAAACTGTGCAGCAACTCGCAGAGGAGCTGAAAGTTCCAGTTGAACAATAAGCAAGCATATACACAAAATTTTATGTGGATTAATCCCATGCGAAACTAATAATTCTGCTTCAGCCAGTCTTTCATGCGGGCTTCAAGGCTTTTGGGTTCGCTTTCGCCGTCTTTTTTTCTAGAAGCTTCTTTCAGATATGGAATAATCACCTGCTGTTTGATGTCTTCCCACTTTGCAGGCAAAATATTCGGCACAGAAAGGAATTCTGCTGTCGGCACATGACCGTAAAGCTGCGGATAAAACTTTGTAAGATATTTCTCGTTCACGGCGCGCAGCGAAGAAAAGCCGTCTGAAATGCCAAAAATCGGAATGGTCAGATTTTGCGCCGCAGAACGCTCAAGCAGCGTTTCTTGGGTCTTGCCGTTCAAGAACCAAGTTATAAACGCGGCCGAGCCCTCGATGTTTTTTGTTCCTCTGTAAACGCCCATGTAAATAAGCTTGTCAGAAACCGCAATGTGCTGGTCTTGCTCAATCCATCTGAAATTAAGGTTCTGAAGCCTGTCGGGCGGCAGCTTAAAAAGATAATCTGTCTTTGTATATGCAAACAAGCACTTGCCTGTGTTTACAAGTCTGTAAACCGGCCCGTAAAGATACTTAAACTGAAATTCGTCCTCGGTTTCCGGCGTGCCGTTCGTTTCATAGCTCCAGTCATGAAGATAAGCGATTGACTTTTCGATGTTCTCTTTGTTAAAGCTGAAAAGCGGCTCGGCTTCGGTGTAGTTTGCGCCGAAAAGCTTTGAAACGACATACATAAAGTCGGCGTTCCACACCGGCGCAAAGCCCATAGACGTATAGACCTGCTTTTTGTTCTGCTTGTTGAAAGACGCCGCAAGCTCGCGGATTTGGCTGATTGAAAGCACAAAGCTGTCTTCTATCAGCTTTTCGTTTTCTTCGGCAAAGATAATCACCGGCAGATTAAAGCTGACCGGCAGCAGATATTGCTTGCCCTGCATGTTGCCCAAATCGAGCAGCTGAGGATAAAAGTCTTTGGCAAGCAGTTTTTCGTCTTTGAACAGAAAATCAAGCGGCATAAAATTCTTGCGCACTTTCTCGTTTTTCAGCCACGGCCCGATTACAATGTCGGGCTGCTCGCCAGAATCAGCCGGAAAATCTTCGGCAAGGTTCTGCTTATATTTGATTATTACCTTATATTCGTCTTGTGTTGTGTTGAACAGTTCCGCATAAGAAGCAAAGCAGCTCTGGTCTGTCCAAATTATCACCTTTGTTTCTTTCGGCCTAAATGAAAGGAAAATGAAAACGCCTGCCGCAACGAAGGGCAGGCATAATATTGGAATAACCCATTTACGAAGTCTGCGTCTCATACCGGCTATTATGCCAATTCTTCAGCAGCTTTGTAAATAGTAGCGTAAACTTGCTCGATTGTGCTGTCGTCAAGGCTTGAGAACGCCACGCGCAGGTGCGCATTGTCTATGGCAATTGTGCCGATGCCGTATTCGTTCAAGAGCTTTTGGCGCAAGTCTTCTGAGCTGATGCCGTTGCATCTAAAGCACATAAAGTAGCCCGAATTGAACGGAAGAGCTGTAAGCACGGCGTTGTCTTTTCTTGCGTCAACAAACGCGCGCACTTTCTTGTATCTTGCTTCAAGAATGTTTCTGAATTTCAGCTTTTCGGCTTCAATTTCAGGGTTTTTCATGGCGCGTATCATGATTGACTGTGCCGGTGAAGAGCTGCATGAAACAGATGAGCGGATTGCGCCCATAAGCTTTTTGTTCAAAGCTTCGTAGTGCTGTTCTGTCAAGCCTTTGCCGCCGAACGTAAGGAAGCCTGTTCTGAAGCCCCATGCAAAATCTTCTTTTGTTGAGCCGTCAATCTTTATGGCGAAAATCTTTTCGTGTGCGTCGCACAGACAGGCAAACAATGATTCAGGTGCGATGTTCTTTTCGTAGTTCAAGCCGAAATATGCGTCGTCGCACCAGACCATAACGCTTGCGCCTTTGTCAGCCACGCCGCAGAGAATCTTGCAGATTGCGGTCTGCTCGTCTTTTGTTGGCGTATAGCCGGACGGATTCTGCGGAAAATTCAAGAGAACGCGCACTTTGCCTGTTGCAGCCTGTTCTTTTACGGCTTTTTCAAAAGCGTCAAGGTTAAAACCGCCTTCGTTAAAAAGCGTAAACTGCTTGAGCGTGGCGTTGCGGCGTGCTTCCACTATCAGAGAATAATTGTCCCAAGAAGGGTTGGCCACAAGCAGCGTGTCGCCTTCCTTGAGGAACAAGTCGCAAAGATAAGAGATTCCTGCTGTAAGGCCTGGAACAACCGCCGGCAAAGAAAAAGTCTTGTCTTTGAGAGACGGATTCTTTGAAACGAGCTGCTCCTTCCACATATTGCGGTATTCGGGGTTGCCGGCAGTAGGTGCGTATGCCACTGCTTCAGCTGAGGTCAAGTTGGAGAATTCATTTTTAATTGAAGACAACATAATCGGTGTTTTGTTTTCAACAGCCATGCCGATTGTTGCATTTGCAGTCTTGCCGAGCTTCTTCGCTTCAGCTCCTTGTGCGATGATTCCTTTTGGAAAAAACAGGCGCATGCCCAAATCAGAGAGCATTTCGCCCGGAACTGTTCCGCGCAAACTGCTGTTCAAATCTTGTGCTAGTGGATTAATCATATGCAAATAATACGTTTTTTTGTATTTTTATGCAATACTTTGCATAAAAATACTGAAATTGCTTTTGGTCATCGATGTGCATGCTGATGTCTTAGACTGTCCAATAAGTTTGTTGCACAGCGTCATCCCCACATTTGATGCGGGAATCTGTTGTTTGGCAATCCCTTTTAAAAAGACCGCCGTGTCAAGCACGACGGTGACACTAAGGCAATGTTGCGGTGCTAGAAAAACGTTGTACATTTTGCTAATATCTTTTGTGGAGGCGTCGATTGGATATTTCTGAATTAAGTGCAAAATGCAAATCGCTTGGAGAAGCTTGCCGCGCGGAGGCAGCAAAACGGATTGTTGGTCAGACGGAACTTTTGGACGGGCTTTTGACGGCCATAATCGCAGACGGTCATGTGCTGCTTGAAGGCGTTCCGGGTTTGGCTAAGACACTCGCGGTAAAGACTTTTGCTGATATGTCCGGCCTTGCGTTCAAGCGTATTCAGTTTACGCCAGACTTGCTTCCGGCTGATGTTACCGGCACGCTTATTTACGAGCAGGCGACAGGCAATTTCTCTGTAAGGCAAGGCCCTGTTTTTACGAACCTGCTTCTTGCAGATGAAATAAACCGCGCGCCGGCGAAAGTTCAGTCTGCGCTTCTTGAAGCCATGGCCGAAAGACAGGTGACAATCGGCGAAAAGACTTATGCGCTGCCGAAGCCTTTTCTTGTGCTTGCAACGCAAAACCCGATTGAGCAAGAAGGCACTTACAACTTGCCCGAAGCAGAATTAGACCGCTTCTTGATGAAGCTTCACGTATCATATCCATCAAATGAAGAAGAATTTTCTATTATAAAGCAGAGCGCGCAGTCTGTTGAGCCGTCAAAGATAAAGCTTGAGCAGGTTCTTTCAGCTGAAACTATCGCGCAGATGAGGCAGGCGCTGCCTTCTGTAGCTTGTGACGACAAGATAATCGAATATATTGTGTCAATCGTTTCAGTTACGCGCCCCGAACAAAAAAGCAAGGGCAGGGCAGCCGATTCAAGAGCTGCACACGGCACGCGCCGCGAAGACTTCTTGCGCTACATTACGTTCGGCGCTTCGCCGCGCGCGGGCATTGCATTGCAGAAATGTGCAAAGGCGCAAGCCTTGCTTGACGGCCGCTCTTATGTTTTGCCGGACGACGTAAAAAAAGTTGTACCGGCTGTGCTGCGCCACCGCCTTGTGCTTTCTTATGAAGCTGCGGCAGACGGTCTTACGACAGACGACATAATCACAAAGATTCTTGCAACATTGCCTGTGCCGTAATTTGCGCGCGGCGCACACAGACTCATGCTTGGCTGCCGCATTGGCGTAGCTCAGCTGATGAAATGTGCCGCACCGCGCTGACGCAATACTTTTCGCAAGGGGGAACTGAATGGAAACACAGCAGACGCAATATCAGACTTTGGTTCAACGTGCAGGTCAATTGCGTCTTCAGGCTTTTTCTATTGCAGAAGGCTTTAGAAGCGGCGGCTTCCATTCATTGCTCAAAGGGCACGGCATAGAATTTACAGGCGTGCGCGAATATTTGCGCGGCGACGATGTTAGGACGATTGACTGGAATGTTACGGCGCGCATGTCAAAGCCTTATGTAAAGCTTTTTGAAGAAGACCGCGAGCTTGTGGTTTTTCTTGTTTTAGACCGCTCGCTTTCGATGAACACAGGCTTTGGCGGCATGAACCGTCTTGAATGTTCAAACGAAATTGCAGCTCTTCTTGCTTTTGCGGCGGAACAAATCTCAAGCCCGCTCGGCGCTGTTTTTTTTGACGGCGCAATAACTTTTTCGCTTGTGCCAAAAGCGTCAAAAGACAACGTAATGCTTGTGCTTTCAGAGCTTGACGGCAATTCAAGCCGCGCAGACGGAAAAAAAGCCCAAAAAGCAGGTTCAATGCTTTCGGGTGCGCTTGACGGCGCATGCAGGCTCTTGAAAAACAAAAGCCTCGTCGTCGTTGTTTCAGACTTCCGCACGACCGGCTATCAAAAATCGATGGCGCGCCTTGCTTCAAAGCATGACGTGCTTGCAATAAGGGTTTCAGACCCAGCTGACACGGCGCTGCCGCAGATTGGCAGCTTTTCGTTTGAAGACCCTGAAACACGCGCAATCAGAACTTTTCCGACAGGCTCTTCGTCTTTCAGATACACATGGAAACAGACCGAAATTGAACGGCGCGAGCGTTGGACAAAGCTGTGCAGGCGTTGCGGCGCAAAGACGCTCGTAATTTCCACAGATGACGACCCTGCAAAGAAGCTCAAAGAATTTTTCGCTTCAAAGGAAAATTTCTTATGAGTTACACGCTTTCTTTAACGCCGGCTGACGTTACGGTTGGCGAGCGCGCGCAGCTTGTTTACCGCTTTACGTCAGAAGAACCTTTTCCATTGCAGAAATTTTCGCTCACAGAAAAAGACGGGCTTATAATAAAGGCGAATGAAGCCGGTTTTTATTCGATTTATTCGTTGCAGTTTGAGTCAGACGGCTCGGAATGTGCAATGGTCATTGATTTTATTCCGTGGAAGGCCGGTGAGCTGGTCTTTGCGCCTTTTGATTTTTCTTCGCTGGCCGGAAATTCTAGCAAAGTTGCGGGCGCGGTTGCTGAAAATGCTGGCGAAAATCTTGCCACTGAAGCTGACGCGCAATCTGAAATTGAAGCTGAAACACAAACCCAAGATTATATAATTCAGATTCCGCCGGTGCTTATAAGGTCTGTAACCAAAGAAACAGGCATAAGCACTTTGCAGCCGCCGTCTCCGCCGCTTGTCATTCCGGGAACAACGTACACAGTCTATTTGAGCGTGCTTGTCTGTGCGCTGCTTGTTACGCTTGCCACGTTTGTTCTGCTGCGCTTCAGGCAGATACGCGCGCTGTGCCGCAATGTCTGGCTCAACACAAAGCGGCGGCGCAATGCACACAAATTCTTGCGGCTGCTCAAAAGCTTTGCCGCTGCAAAAAAAAGCTTCAGCGACGACGTTTTCAGTGCAGAAAAAATCTCAAAAGAGATACGCGTTTATCTTGAAAGGCGGTTCGCGCTGCCGTTTGAATCAGCCGTTACAGGCGAAATCGTCAACGTGGCAGACGGTCTTTTTAAGCCGTGCTGCATCGAAAGCCTTGCGGTTGTGCAGAAAGTGCTTGCGCGTTGCGATGAGCTTCGCTTTTCGGGCGAAGACGCGCGCAAAATCTTTGCAGACGGCGAAAGAAGCTCGCTTGCGGCGCAGCTCAAAGAGGCTGTGCTTCATTTTGAGAAATATCATGAGCCGGAACAAGCTGAAGGCGCAGAGCTTGACGCAGATTCCGAACCTATGCCGTCACAAGGAGAATGAATGCTTCATTTTGAATATCCGCTCGGAATTCTGCTGCTCTTGCTTTTGCCGCTCTACATCATTTTGCGGCATCTCGGCATTTTCAAGCAGTTCACTTTGCCGCTTGTCTTGAGCGACTGGGGCGGAAGCACTTTCAGCTATTCCTCAAAGCGCATACGTTTTGCTTCTTTTTTTGCGAAATTCTCAATGGTTCTGGCTTTCATTCTTGTTGCCGCTGCAATCTGCTCGCCTGTAATTTCTCACCAGAAAAAGATTTACACAAGCCGCGGCACGCAGATTATGTTCGTTATAGACACAAGCCCTTCTATGGCGGCGCGTGACATGCAGGGCAAGAACAGGCTTGATGCGGCAAAAGCTACGATTACAGAGATTGTGCAGAAAGCAGACGGCGCATCGTTCGGGCTTGTTGCGCTTGCCCTTGATGCCGCTCTGACTGTGCCGGTCACTGTTGACCATCAGGTGTTTTTTGACCGGCTTGATTCGCTCGTTATCGGCGAGCTTGGTGATGCAACCGCAATCGGCACAGGCTTGAGCACGGCTGTTTATCACATGGCGCAGACGAAAGCGCCCAAAAAGTGCATTGTGCTTATAACAGACGGCGAAAACAACGCCGGTGAAATTCATCCGCACACGGCCGCAAAGCTTGCCGCAGATTTCGGCATAAATCTGTTCGTTGTGGGCGTCGGCACAAAAGGCACGGTTCTGGTTGAATACGTTGATCCTGTTACTAATTTAGTTAAATCTGGTCATTTGGATTCTTCGTTTGACGAGAATCAGCTTATAAATTTGGCGCATCTTGCGGGCGGCTCTTATTTCGGTGCTGAAAACACAGCGGCTCTGGCAGCTGGTCTTGCAGAAATTGTAAAAGAGCAGGACGTTACGCAAAGCTTTAAAATGATGAACGTCAGTAAATCGTATGGCTCAACATGCCTTTTGGCGGCGTTGTGCCTTGTGGCTTTCGCCTGGTTTTTATGCCGCTGCTGCTTGAAGGAGGTTTGAGATGCTGAAATTTGAATATCCTTCTATGCTGTATGCGCTTTTGGTTTTGATTCCTGCTTGGGCAATAATAATAATGCGGCTGCGTTCTTTTGTGGCTTCTTTGGACAATTTAAGTGCGCCCAAAAAAGGCTCTAAAAACGGTTCCAAGAATTCCGAAAGAAAAACAGCGGATAAACCGGCACAAAAACCTGCCGGAGCGGTGCAAGCTTTGCAAAAGCGCGTAATTTTCAGAAGCATCTTGTGGTCTTTCGCTTTTGCGTTTCTTGTAACGGCGGCCGCTTCGCCAAGCTGGGGCACAAAGCTTGAGCCGATGCAGATTAACGGCAATGCGGCGGCGTTTGTCTTTGACGTTTCATACAGCATGAACGCGGCGGACATGCCCGACGGCTCAACACGGCTTGCGGCTTCGGCACAATATGCAGACGCGCTTTTGAGCAGAATGAGCGGCGCAACTGTTTCGGTTGTTCTTGTTAAAGGCTCTGCAATGCTTGCAATTCCGCAGACTGATGATTTTTCTGTTATACGCTCGCTGCTCGGCAACCTTTCGCCGATGCTGCTTACTTCGGCCGGCTCTAACATAGGCAGCGGCATAGAAACCGCATTGCGCTCTTTCGCAAAAAACACGAGCAGCTCTTCTGCTGTTGTGCTTTTTACAGACGGCGATGAAACGATTGAATCGCTGAAGCTTGCCGTCGAAGACGCGCTCAGCCAGAACGTGCCGGTCTATATAGTCGGGTTCGGCTCAACAAAAGAAACTGAAATCTTAACCGGCGACGGCGAGCGCACTGCAAAGACTGCGCTTAGAGAAGACGCGCTCAAAGAATTGTGCGACGACGTGACAAAGCAGATTAAGCGGCGGCACGGCGATTCATTCAACGCAAAAGCTGTTTATGTAAACGCGCTCAACATGGGTTCGGCACTAACGGTACTTGACGGTGTGCTTTTTTCAAACGAAAAGACGCAGAGCGGTTCGCTTACGCTTTACGAGTCAAAGCCGGTGCGCCGCCAAAGCTTGTTTGCGTTTCTTGCGCTTGTGTTTTTTGGTGCAGGGCTTTGCGTGATGCAGATTAACCCGAAACGGCCGTCTGCCAAAATTGCGGGCATAATGCTTTGCGCGCTTATGCTCACTTCTTGCTCAAGCCAGAAAAAGAGCGCGATGGACATTTTGAAAGGCGTAATTCATTGGGTGCAGGAAGATTATCAAGAAGCGTCGGCAGATTTTCTTGAAGCGAAGGAAACGGCCGTTCAGCAGCAGGACGAAACCGCGAAAGTTTATGCGCAATACGGCATCGCGATCTCTTATTTGATGCTGAACGAAAAAGAAGCCGCGCTCAATCAGCTTGAAAACCTTGTGGGCAACGATGTGCCCGCGCTTGTGCGTTTCGGTGCGCTTTATAACAGCGGCATCGTCTCTTATCAGAAGGGCGATTTTCAGCAGGCGGCGGACTTTTTTAAGCAGGCGCTGCTTGTAGACAACAGCCAGCTTGACGCAAAGATAAACCTTGAGCTTGCAATGTCTCAAGCAGAGGTGCATACTAAGGCCGCGCAGTCTGAATTGCAGCCGGTGCATCATTCAGAGGGCAGCTCGGCGCAAGACACAGTTTTTTCTATGATGAAGGAAAATGACGACAAGCATTGGAAAAGCGAGCAGCAGGAAAAATCTGACATTCTGGATTATTAGCAATGTTGGATGCGCGGTTGGCAATGTAGGATGCGCAGTTGCCAATGTTGGATGTTGCAGTTGGCAATGTTGGATGTGCAGTGTCATTCCGAACTTGTTTCGGAATCTCAGAACTAAATTTGGCATAGATGCTGTGCTGAAAGCCGCCGAAGGCTACCAAGTTCAGCATGACATAAAACATAAAACTAAGAGAAAGATAATATGAATCTGAAAATTAAGAAATTGCTTGCGCTTTTTGTGCTGCTTTTTGCGGCGGCGGCGGTTTTTGCCGTAACAAGTGCAAATCTTGAAAGCTTTGACACAAACGTAAACATCGGCGATGAAGTGACAATCAAGGTGCGTGTTTCAGAGACCACGCTCAAGAAAGTCAATTTTACGTTTGCAGAGCCGCCGTCAGGCGCACGCCGCATGGAGCTGAAAAAATACGTTGATTCTGCAAGCGCATCAGCTGACGTAATAATAGAAGCTTTGTTCATTTTTGACGAAGCCGGAACTTTTGAGCTGCCGCCTGTGGTCGTAAAAGTCGGCAAAAGCACATACAAAGTCGATATTCCGTTTATAAACGTTTCTGAAAACATAAAGCTGAAAAGCGCAGAAGCTTTTTGGGAATATGAAGCTGAAGAAATTTCTAGCGGAAGCCCGCTTGAGCTGAACCTCAAAGTGCGTTACGTTTCTTCTATAAATAAGCTTGACGTTCCGCTTGACGAAAAAGCCGCAATTTCGCGCCAGTCTGAACCTGTGCTCAACTTTGATAGCGATGCAGATTTTTCGGGCGGAGAAATTGCCGCAGCCTATCAGTGGGTTCCGCTTGAAAGTGGCGTTTTGAGCTTGCCAAGTGCAGAGCTTGAAGTAGTCGGCACGAATGACGAAGTGCAGAATATTTCAGTTCCGGCTGTTACGGTTGAAGTAAAGCAGGGCAGCGCCGCCCCAAAAACAGAAAAAGCTGAAAGCAAGATGTTTTCAGGCGCGTTCATGTATTCTGCTCAAGACGAATCTAAGTCGAAAGCAAAAGCTATAAAAGCATCAAAAGCTTCTCAAGAAGAGCTTAGACCTTTTCTTGTTGAGCTTGCCACGCTGCGCGCCAAAGAGCATGTATCTTTCTTAAAGTCTGACGCAAAAGAGCAGCGCAAGATTCTAGAAGCGCAGCTTGATTTGCATGATACGCCGGATGAATATCCGCAAGTTTTGCTGCTTGCGTGGGCTGCGCTTAGCGCAATTTTTGTGCTTTGGGCGCTGGTTTTAAGAATCAGCGGCAAAAAATTCAGGGCTTTCCTTGTGTTCATAGTCGGGCTGCTTTGCCTTGCGCGCGGCGCGTATCATGCAAGAGATTATCTACGCTCACCGGCTCTTTTTACCGGTGGCGAAGTCTGCACTGTGCCTGATTCGCAGTCTTTAATTGCTGGCGAGCTGATGCCGGGCACGCGCATAAGCGTTGCAAAGAAAGTGGGCAGCTGGATTTTGATTGACTATAACGGCAGAAAAATGGGCTGGGTCGACGAATCGTCAGTTATTCCGATTGAAATTTCGTTCATATTAAAGAAGCCCGAAAACTAAACAGAATGGCGCATTTTGAGCCTATGTCATTCCGAACGCTACGCATCGACCGTACGCTTGCTACGGTCGAATGGTTCGGAATCTGCGTTTTAAGAAGACCCTGAACCAAGTTCAGGGTGACAACGGCGCGGTTAAGGAGGATTGAAAATGGATTTTGGTGAAATTCTCGATAAATGGGATAAAGCCCAGAAGGAAAAGCCAAAGCAAATTCAAAAGCCGGCCGGTTCAGGCAAAAAGCTCAACGCTCCCTCGTTAATCGAAAAAGAAGAAGAGAAAAAAGCCCGCGAAACACGCAAATCTATTCCGCAGAAACAGAAAGAAGCTGAAAAAGCTAAGCAAGACGGCGAGCTGATGAGGCAGTGGATTATGCGCTATGGCGTTGTGGACAAAGACGCGCGCGCCGAAGAAGCCAAGCAGAATCAGCTTGCGCAAGACATGGAATATGTAAAATATATGCCGGCAGAAGCTACGTTAGACTTGCACGGCATGACGCGCGACGAAGCGTGGATAACGCTCGACAGGTTTGTTGAAAGCTGCCAGAAGCGCAGAATCAGAAAAGTGCTCATAATTCACGGAAAAGGCAACCACTCAAGCGAAAACCCTGTGCTGGGCGGCGTAGTGCACAGCTTTATAGAGCGCGACTACAGGCTCGGCGCATCTGGCCACCCCGACAAAAAGCTAGGCGGCCGCGGTGCCACCTGGGTGCTGATAAGACCCGCGCAAGAAGATAACTAACAAATGAAAAAGAAAATAACAAAAAAGGGGCGGACAGGCTGTTCTTTGGGTTAAGCCTGTCCGCCCCATGTCAGTTTGAATGAACAGTTATTCAGTTTTTATTGTAACAACTTCGCTATGAACTGTTGAATAGTTCTTTTTAGTCAAGTTGCCCTTCGTGCTGTTTGTTTTGAGCACAATGCAATATGACGTTGCCGTATCAAGCGAAGCAGGAAGGAAGAATTCCAATGTCTTTGCAACATTCCTAATAAGCTTCTCAACCTTTATCCACTTTGATTCGTCTTCGTCCGGGTTGCCTTTTTCGGTTGCAGGGGCAAAGAATACGCCGCCTTCGTCACCGCTAATCTTTAAGCGTGTTCCCTCTATACGCATTGATTTTTGAGCCGTAAACTCAAAGCCGACCATGCCTGTGTACAAATCCGTCATTTCTCCGATAATCGGGTTTGTGTCAGCCATGACAATTTTCTTAATACCAAGACTTGAAACAGCTTCGTTAGTCAGCTTTGAGCATGTAAACTTAACCTGAAACCCTTCAATGCTTGCCGTGCCCGGCGTATCGCCTGAAACTTTGCCGTTTGTAGTGATATAAAGCGTGCCAAGGTCAAGTACATTTATAGCCTCGCCGCGGCTTAACGCCTCAAGAATTTCTGCCTTAAAAAGCGATGCGAAGTGCTTTGCCATTATTGCATTAGTTCCAACTTCTTTTTTCTGAATTCTTGCAATAAGATGGTCAATGTTTATAGTAGTACGGTCAAACTTGGCGTAGTATTTGTTTCCTTTGTCAAAAGGATTTTGAACTAATGTGACTGTACCTTTTCCATCAGAATCTTCAAAGTTTATAACAGTAGTATTACTCATATCTGTGTCCTTTTTTCCACTATTGTGGATTTTAAAATGTAACGCTGCATACACAACGCTTGACGCAGACACCAGATGAAAGTATTATTCTATTAGCCGTTAAGAAAGATACTTTTAGGTGTCTGACTTATCAACCCTCTGTAAATATGCGGTATTTACAGAGGGTCTTTTTTTCTGCCTTTATATAACTCCTCCTCCCGAAAACAAAAGCATGAGCTTTTTTTTCGGTTATAACAGATTTCATATACTATAACAGCACGCTTGATGATATGTAACAGATTTTTTACAAAGAAACCGAAATATCAAATTTTTTGTATTTTTCGTATTAAATTTTGTTGACAGAATTATATTGTCATGTTATTTTTATGTTACAGTATAAAAAGCTGATAAACTACAACAAAGCGAGAGAGAAAATGACTTATCCAGATACCTTATAACTATTTTCACCAATAATTCATTATTCATTTTACACAGTAATTGTTCTCAGCTGATAAAACAGTAATTTTGCTAGATTATCTGTTTTTATATCAAATTAACTTATATATACGGAGAGAAAAAATGAAGAAAAAT
>LVBI01000048.1 GCA_001603145.1 Spirochaetales bacterium Spiro_07
AAAGTTTATCCTTTGGTTCATCCCAAAAGCAAAAGCCTGTTTGAAACAAACAGGCTTTTTTATTTGCCGGGGAAGAAATACAAGGTGCAAGTTTGCGCAGCGAACTTGCAGGGTTTGCCAGTTAAGGCTTATTTTGTAGATTAAGCTTGTTGCGAACCCAGGATTGTCGGGTCAAGCCCGGCAATGACACTGCGGCACGCCCCAGCGCACTCGTCATTGCGAGCCGAAGGCGAAGCAATCTAAAGATGTGCAGCAGCCTTTAGGAATGGATTGCTTCGTCACTTCGTTCCTCGCAATGACGGGTGTTGTAAGCACGCCCGACAATGACACACGCGGCACGCCCAAACGCACCCGACAATGACAGAAAATTGAACCGCCTCTGTGACCATGGCTAGAATTTTCGACCGCCGCCGCTGCTGTGAGAGCGGCCTGTTGAAGACCTGTAGCTTGAATGATAAGACGACCTTCCGCTTGAGCTTGAGCTGTAACTTGAGCTTGTCTCGTGCACGATTTTTCGTCTTGTTGTGTTTGTCATCAAAAAATTGTCTTCGCTTATGCCAAGATGAAAGCTGCCGTCAACGTAGTAGTCATCTGCACTGGTTGCTTTTCTGATGTTGCTCAACGCGCTCTTGTTTATGCTTGTTTTAGCCTTTGCAATGATAAAGCCCAAAATAAGGCCGATTATTACCGGCATTAAGTAGTTAATCTTAGGAAGTACCCAGCCTTTAAGGTACATCTTTTCTGCATAGTCCAAAACAGTTGTGGCTGCACTGTAAAAAGATTCAATTTCCATGTCAAAGCTGGCGTGTTCAAGAATGTGGTCAAAATTCTTTTGCGTGTAGCATCTGCGCTTTTCTTCTGAAGCAGTTGAGTAAAGCCTGTACCAGCTTGCAAAGCGTTCGTTTTTCTTTATGCAGAAAACGAATGTGTCGTTGTTTTCGCCTTCGCCGTAGCCGTTATATTTGATAAAGTCTTTTATGTAATCGTCAAGAGTTCCGCCTCTTATAGTCTTGTCTGTCGTAAGAATCAGGCAGTCTGTGCCGTAAGCAGCTGAAATTTCGTCGGCGCGCCTTGCAAGCTCAGCTTGCTCCTCTTGCGAGAAAAGCCCCGCCTGGTCAACCACATGCGGTTTGTTTTCAGCATGAAAAGGCACAAACTCTTCGGGATTTTCAGGATACCAGTCGGGCAGCTTATAAAGCTCGTAAACATCGTCAATGTAATTGATTACGCCTTCGCCGTAGTTTCCGGCAATCATATAAGGCTCAAGATTGTCGTCAAGCATGTTGATTACGCTTGGCGTGTAAATCTGCCGGCATTTGCCTGTCATAACAGTCCACCAGTCTCGGTCATTTTCATCCATGCAGATAAAAAGCACCGTGCCCGTAAAGTCATCGCCAAAACCGTAGCCGTTCACGTCATAGAATTCGGCAGCATAAGCGTCATGCGCTAGGGCGTGGCTAGATTTATCGGTGAATACCAAAAGGTCAATGCCGTAATCGTCCTGCACGCGCTTTATATGCTCTTTCATGGAGGCAATTTCTTCTTTGCTGAAAATATGTGCGTCGTCGATTACGCGGCTTGCCCTTTCGTCGTGGAACTCTACAAAAGTTTTTATGTCGTCGGGGTACCAGCTCGGCATGTAATGCTGTTTCGGCAACGGCTCAACAGTTTTGCCGTCTGCATATTCATCAAGGATTTCCCTGTTCTGCTTGAGAATCTTGACGATGCTGTTCGTGTAAACGTAAAGCGGCGCAAGCCATGTGTAGTTCTGGCCGCGAAGCTCGCGCATCTGCTCTATAAGCTGCTGCTTTACTTCCAGCGTAAAAATCTTTTCGCCAGCGCCGTAGCCTTTAAGGAAAATCTGGTCTGTGTCGGTGCCGATGAACAGCAGAAGGCCGTTCTTGTTTGAGCCGTAGCCGAGTTTGTTTTGCGCATAAAACCAGTCTGCATAAGGCGCAAGGCTCTGGTCGTAAGACTGCTTTATGCACACGGGTAGGTCAAACTTAAAGGTGCTTACAACCTGCATCACAAGGGCGTCAAGCTCGTTTATGTCAGCTTTTTTCAAAATGCCGGCATAATCATTTATGCGGTATAAGTCTGTTCTTAATGGCGCTTCTTTTGTGGCTTGGGCTGTTTGAGTGTCTAGTGCTTCTTTCGGTTCTTGTGTTTCCTGCGTTTCTTGCGCAAAAGATTGAAGCGCGGCAAGCAGAAGCATCAATATTAGGCAGAATGTTCTTAGTTTCTTCATTTATGCACCCTTAAACGAAAAGCTGTAATAAAACGCATGCGGCAAACGTTATGCCGAAAGCAATGAAAAAATTCAAAAAGAACATCAGCCTGACTTTTCTCTTTGAAATTGGCAAAGTGCCTGCGAATTTGCCGGTTTGTCCGTTTATGGCGTAATGATAATTTTGCCCATCGTATTTGCACGTAAAAAGATAGACCGGCAGCAGTGCATATTTTACTTGCGGCTTGACCAGTTTTAGGCTGCGCTCCTGCACATACGCTTTTGAATAACCGTGTACGGTGCTGTTGAAAAGCTTTTCGGCCTTGTCTGTCATGCGTGTCTTTGCGCGCGGCATCTCTGATTCTGGCGGGCTGTCGAAGCGGTCTGCAAAATAGCCTGCAAGATATTTTGTGTCAAACTCCGTAAGCTTTGAATAGTCGAATGGCTCGATAGAATCCATAAGGTCATTGTCTATTTTGATGCTTGCGTCAACAGGAATTTTTGCAAAATCCATACTGCCCGAACGGACAAGCGAATATACATCGGTTTTGGTTACTTCATAATCGCCTTCGGTGTAATGGCGCACCTTTTCGGCGTGAAACTTCATTGAGCCGTCAAGCCTGCTTGAGAAAAGCCAGAACGGAACGTACACGCCTTGAATTTCGCCGATTTTGCATTTATTGAAGTAGTTGCTCGGCAGCAGCTTCTTTTTCCATGTGAAAGACTTTAGAATGCCGGGCACTTTGTCTTTTGTAATCTTGAAAGGAATAATCAGATTGGGCTTGAGGCCGCCTGTGCTCGTCTTTTTTAAGACAACATTGTTGCTGCAATAAGGGCAGATTGTGGCTATCGTGGTTTTTGCTGTTTCTATAGCTGCGCCGCAAGACTGGCACTCGTAGGTCATCGTGCCTTCAAGCGTTTCGCCTGAATGGGCAGAGCGGTATTCGCCCCAGTCGAATTCTTTGCCGTCTTTCGCATCGTCTGCTTTTAGCTCAGACATCGCAAAAGTGTTGTCGCAATATTCACATGTAACTGCTTGTGCCGATGCCGAATATTTCAGAGGCGCGCCGCAAAGCGGGCATTTATGCTGAATTATGTTCTTTTCTTGTTGGGCTTGTTCTTCGGCCGCAAAATCATAAGCCTGCGCCGTCTGTTCTCCGGCCTGTGTTTCCAGTTCTTCCATGCAGATAGTATAGCATAAATTCTGTGCGTTCTTTCAAACTTTATAAGATTTTCGTTTTTTAAACAAAAAAGCCTGTCCTTTTTGGGCAGGCTTTTGCAAGCGGGTTATTTCTCGCTTTCGGTCATGCAATGAGCTTCGTGCTCTTTTTTCTGATGCCTTTCGAGCTTCTTTTCTTTGAGGCTCTTCTTAGGCTTGTTCATCTTGTTTTTCGCGTTTGCCATAATCGTTCCTCCATTAAGCGCAAGTAATTGTAATCTGCTTTGGCGCGGTAATTGCTTTTTTCGGCATATTGATTGTCAGAATGCCGTTCTTTACATTAGCAGCAAGCTTTTCGCTGTCTACATCTTCCGGCAAGCTGAAACTTCTTGAGAACTTAGAATATCTGCGCTCTCTTATAAGGTATTTTGCGCCTTCTTTTGATTCAGCCTTTTCCTCTTTCTTTTCCTCTTTCGGTGTCTTGTATTCATTTTCAGAAGAAATCGTAAGAATGTTGTTCGCAAGCTTTATATCAATGTCTTTGTCAGTCTTTCCAGGCAAATCCATTGTGAGAGCATATTTGTCTTTGCTCTCTTTTACGTCAACTTTTGGCATAGCAAAAGCTTTCTTAAAATTGAAAGATGGCAATGTGTATCCGTCATCCTCAAAATCATCAAACAAGTCGTTGAGTAATGTTAATTCGTTCATAAGTAACCTCTTGATTTTAAGAATTTTGGAAAGGAACGCGCGCTTAACTTTTTAAGTTTGCGCTCCCGAAGATTGATTGCAACCTTCACTAATATACATTGCATTTTCCGTGCCAACTTTTTTCATGCAGAATTCTTCTGAATCATGCGGAAATGCGGGTTTTTCTGGCTTTTTTTGCTGAAATCATGCTGAAAATGCGGCGCGCTGTCGGTTTTTGCTTTGTTGGTGCGCAGCTTGCGCTGAGTAAAATTGAGCTTTAAATTTCAGCTGTTTTTCTGAATCTGGGCAATTTTGACTCAAAACGGAAAAGCTGAAAATGCGTCTGAATCTTTTGTTCCCTTTTGGGTTGCTTCGGGTTTTGCGCCGGTGCGCCGCTTTTGCATTTTTAGTGTTATAATGATAGAATCTGTTTGTTGTTTGAAAAACAAAATGCAGGAGAAATTCTTGAAACGAAGCAATTTTAAGCTAATTCTCACAGACCTTGAGAATCCATCATTTTCGGTTGAAGGCGAGCATAAGATATACAAAAGCGATGCAGGTGTGCGCCACTGCGTAGGCTGTTTTGGCTGTTGGCTCAAAACGCCCGGCGAATGTCTCTTTAAAGACGGCTCTGCTGCCTTTGCAAAAGATTTCGGCAGATGCTCACAGCTTATCATTATAAGCCGGTGCGTCTACGGTGATGTAAGCCCGTTCATCAAAAAAATGCAAGACAGGGCTTTGGCGTTCGCGCTGCCGTTTTTTCTGATAAAGGAAAATGAAATGCATCATAAGCTGCGCTATTCTGGTGGTTTCGAGATTTCCGCCTTGTTTTACGGCGGCAACATTACAGACGAAGAAAAGGCAACCGCAAGAGAGCTTATAAGCCGCAATGCATTGAACTACGGCGCAAAGGTGAAAGACATTCTGTTTTTTAAAGACGCAAAAGAAATTGAAGGAAAAGCTTTATGAAGATTGCACTTATAAACGCCAGCCCGAGAGGCAAATCAAGCACAAGCGCCGTGCTTCTTGAAAAGACAAAATCGTATATTGCTGGCTCAAACGAATTCTTCGATATTCAGGCAAACAAAGAAAAGCTTGAACCGGCCGAGCTTGAAACATTGAAGCAAGCTGAAATCTGGGTTTTTGCGAATCCTCTTTATATAGATTCGCTTCCGGGGCATTTGCTTGCGGTGCTTGAACAGCTTGAAATTGAGTGCCGCCAGAGCCATAAAGTTTATGTCATAATCAACTGCGGTTTTTACGAAGCCGTCCAAAACAAGACTGCGCTCAGCGTGTACAAAAACTGGTGCAGCAAGGCCGGCTACGAATGGTGCGGTGCGGCCGCAATCGGCGGCGGTGGCGGCATCGGCTTTATGCCGCCGGAGCTTCCGTTTAATGCCGGGCCGCTCAAGCCGGTCAACGATGCTGTGGTAAAGCTTTCTGCTTGCATAAGCGGCGGCACAAAAACAGAAGACATTCTGGCTTCAATCGGAATGCCGCGCTTTCTTTATCTTTTGGGTGCTCATGCAGGCTGGAAAAAAGCCGCTAAGGCGAACGGCCTTAAAGTGAAAGACCTTTATAGAAGATAAAAACGCAACAAGCCGCTTGCTGTTCTGCTGCTAATCAGTGGCACCGCTTTTGCATTTTTAGCCTGTTGACAAGTATACTTTGCAGTGCTATTCTATTTGTGACAAGCAAACTTGGCAAAGCTTGTTACAAGGAGAATGACCATGACAAAAGAAGAGATTCTCGAAAAAAGCCGCAACGAAAGCAAGGGCGGCGACTATTTTGAAGGCGAAGTCATAAGATGGGCTTTGCAATATTCCATGATTTCAGGCTGGGTGTTCTGCCTGCTTATCACGCTATTAGATTTGATCCGCGGCAAGCCGTACAATCCGGCAGCTTTTATCGTCTGCTTTGGCATGAGCTTCGTCATGTTCTTGCTGAAAAGCATCAAGCTTAAGAAGAAGCATGAAATTGTGACGGCTGTTCTTTACGGCGTTCTGGTTGTTCTGAACATTTGCGTATACATAATCAAAGGATTTGCGGCATGACAAAAGAAGAGATACTTGAAAAGAGCAGGGCAGAGAACAAGAACATGATGGACCCTGCAATGCAGAGCGTGCTCATAAATTCAGCGTCAATCGCAAACGGAATAATGATGCTCATAATTTGCGTTCTTGTGATGGTGGAAAGTTTTACCGGAAACAAGCAGGCTGCGCTGCCGCTTTTTCTTGCGTTCCTTTCGGCCGGCACCGCGATGTACGGCTTTATTGCATTTAAGACGAAAAAGCGCATGTTCAAGGTGCTGTTTGTTGTCGAGCTTGTCTGCTGGCTTGTGTTTGCGGCTGTTTATGTGCTCACGGTGCTTAAGCGCTGCAACATTATCTAGGCGCGCCTATGAATGAAGCATTGATTCTGAAGAATCATCTGAAAGAGATACGCGCTGAAAAGAAGCTTTCGCAGACAGAGCTTGCGGAGATGGTCGGCGTTTCGCGCAACACGATAAGCTCAATTGAAACAGGTCAGTTCTGCCCCACAGCCAAACTTGCGCTTATCTTGTGTATCGCTCTCGACAAGAAATTCGAGGAAGTGTTCTTTTTCGATTGAAGCGCAACATTGTGCATCCGTTTACAAGATTTGCCAAATGGCAAATCTTGGCCATTTTGTTCGATTGAGCTTATAACGAAAATTTAGCTATTTCAAAACGCGCACGAAAACAGGAATTTGCTCAAGCGGTGCATCGACATTCACAGTTTTTCCGCCTTCGAGCGTTTCTTTTGTGTGCAGATTTTCCCATGTTCCAGCCGGAAGATAGACGCTGCGTTTGCGTTCATCTGCATGAAGCACCGGCGCAACAAGGTAGCGGCTGCCGAACATATACTGGTCATTAAGCTCCCAGCATTTGCTGTCATCCGGGAATTCGTAGAACATGGCCCGCATTGCCGGGCTGCCGTTCTTGGCGGCTTCTTTCATCACGCTGAAAATATACGGCTTAAGGCTTTCGCGGAGCTTAATCTGCTCTTGCATTATAGCCTGCGCTTCTTTGCCATAAGACCAAATTTCGTTGGGCTGGCCTGTGAACAAATAGCCGCCGCCGTAACCGCGCTCAGGGTCTTTATCAAGCGGCGGAATGTCGTGCGGGTCGCGGTCGCCATGCAAGCGTAGCACCGGCGTAAAGACGGCGAACTCAAACCAGCGGATGAGCAGCTCAACAAAAGCGGGGTCGTTCACGTTGCCGTACATAAAGCCGCCGATGTCAGTTGTCCACCACGGAATTCCGGCAAGCCCGATGTTAAGCCCTTCCATGACAGAATCTTGCAAACATTCCCATGAAGACTGAACGTCGCCGTTCCAAAGCACCTGGCTGTATTTTTGAGAACCGACCCAAGCACAGCGTTCAAGATTGACGAACGACTTTTTGCCGGAAGCTTTCATGCCATCATAAAAAGCCTGGCTGTAAAGCTTTGGATAAATGTTTGTGCATGAAAGCGCCGTGCCGAGCTGGTAGCGGTAGTTGCAAAAATCGTAGACGTTGTAATCAGGCTCGGCGTTGTCAAGCCAGAACATGTCTATGCCGTAATCGGCGTAATTTTTCTTGCAGATGTTCCACACATATTCACGCGCTTCCGGGTTTGTCGCATCAAAAGTGATGCAGTCTCCGTTAAAGTCATAAGTCTGATTTGTGCCGCGCTCCGTTCGCACCAAAAAGCCTTTTTCCTGCATTTCTTGAAAATGTGAGCATTTCTTGTCGACAGACGGCCAAACTGAAACCATCACTTTTGTGCCCATTGCATGAAGCTCGTCGCACATAGCCTTTGGGTCTGGCCAATATTCGGGGTCAAAGCACCAGTCGCCCTGCCGTGGCCAGTGGAAAAAATCTATGACCATCACGTCAAGGTGAATGCCCATTTCTTTGTACTTGCGCGCAACCGAAAGCACTTCATCTTGAGTGCGGTAGCGCAGCTTGCACTGCCAGAAGCCCAAATATTCTTGCGGAAGAACCGGCGCGCGGCCTGTTGCGGCTGTAAAATGCTCGATAATTTCTGCCGGTGTTTCGCCGGCCGTTACCCAATAATCCATCTGGGTTGTGCATTCGGCAGTCCATTCGGTTATGTTCTTGGCAAAATTTGCGCTGCCCACTGCCGGGTTGTTCCACAAAAAGCCGTAGCCGAGCGACGAAAGTGCGAACGGAATCGAAATCTGGCTGTTGCGCTGCGCAAGTTCTAGCGTGCAGCCTTTCATGTCGAGATAAGGCACAGGGTATTGCCCCATGCCGAAGATTTTTTCACCGTCATTCGGCTCAAAGCGTACTGTAAGCTTGTAGCCGCCGCCCTGAAGCCCTTTGTATTCGCGCGCGGTTATTTTTGTGCAGCATGAATGGGCTGTCGCCGCCGGGTCGTAAAAGCGGAAATATTCGCGGAAAAGCAGTTTTTCTTCCTTATAAAACGAAAGAACGCCGTTGTTGCTGACGCAGGCGGTCAACGTTCCGTTTTTGATTTTTGCGCCGTCTTTGTCAACTGAAACAGAAGCCCGGCCTTTGCTGATTTTTTCAGTCAGACCCCAGTCTTTGTCGGTAAAGACGCTTTCTAGCGTTGAGCGCACGCGCAGGCTGTTTTTGCCCCACGGCTCAATCAGCAGTGTTTCGTTGCCTTTCTTAAAAACAAGCGCATTCTTTGCTTTTGCGAACATTTACAGCTCCTTTCTTTTGTGCAGCATTTGCAATTTAAGCTTATTGCGAACCCAAAAACGCATTTTGTGCATTAGTTACAAGTTTTGCTTCGCAAAACTTGGCCGTTTCGCTAGATAAATCTAGTTTTTAGATTAATCTATTCGCGAAACGCTTTTACCGCAGCTTCAATCAGCGTCGGGAAGTACCATGTCTGGTTTGTGCGGTTGTAAAAGCCGTAAAGCTCGTTGTAACTCTTAGAAGCAGGAATTTCCCAGATGCCGTTATCCCAAAGAATTGCCGACATGTTGCTTGCTTTTGCCTTTGAGCAAAAATAGGTGAACCATTTTTCACGCTCGGCAAGATTGTCTTTGTTAGTTGCGCCCATTTCGCCGATTACAACCGGAATGCCTTTCTTGACGAATTTCGTATCAAGCTCTCTGAACCAATAATCGAGGTCGCTTTTATGTTTTTGCATGAACGTCTTGTCGCCGCCCTTGTCTTTCATGGCAAAATCATACGGCGTGTACATGTGCACAGAAAGCGCAAGGCAATTTGCCGGGTCTTGCGGCATCTTGAATTTCGGGCTGATTGCTGCGCCCGGTGCGGCAACATAAGACGGAATCATCAGAAGACGCGTCGCATTATTTCCGCCTGTAGCGCGGATTGTGTCTACGCAAAGCTGGTTATATCCGTTGATGCATTCCATCGCTTCGTTGCAAGTCTTGCAAGAAGCTTCCCAGTTCCATTCGTGCGGGTCGCCCGGCAGGCGCGGCTCGTTCATCACTTCAAAGATTAAATGCTCGTCATAGCCGTTGTTAAAAGCCGCCGCAACCTGCTGCCAGATTTTTGCGAGGTATCTTTCAGATTCTTCCTTGCATTTTGGGGCAGGGCAAAAACCTTTGTGGCTGTTCTTTTTCAGCGCGTTTGCACCAACATTGTCGTGGTGGATATTTATGATTACATAAAGCCCTTCGTCCATTGCCCAGTCAACGATTGTCTTTACGCGGTTCATCCATGCAGAATCGATGTTGTAGTTGCTGTCAATGTGGTCATGCCATGAAATCGGCAATCTTATGGTGGAAATGCCGCTTGCTTTTAGCCCTTTAATCATTGCTTGTGTTGTTTCGGGCTTGCCCCAGTTTGTTTCTGTTTTTATGCCGAGCGACTTGTTCGCGCCAGACCAGCCGTTTGCAGGGTCGCCGCCTGCGGTGGCATCGAGCGTGTTGCCCAAGTTCCAGCCGAATTTCATGTTCTTTACGATTTGCACGGCCTTTTCGTTAGATGCTTTTACAGCCGGTGTATCTGAATTGCTGTTCTTTTCCGGCGCAGAAAACGCCATGGCGCAGCTTGCATTGATTAAGGCAAAAGCCATAAAAGCCGTGCCCACTTTGCGCGGAATAGACAGAATTTTCTTCTTAGTGATTAACATAGTTTCTCCTGTAAAACATAAAGGATTTTCAGAATTAAGCTTTGCTACAATATAACAAATCAATTATACACGCAATCAGCTGTTTTCAAAATTTTTTTTGCAGACAAAATGTGAGCTTTGCGTAGAATTCGATTGACAAGCAAATATTCTGTGCTATACTAAACTAGTAATCATTCCTATTTTTAAGAGGTGAGATGAACCATAGCAGACAGCGCGACGTGATTCTTGATTATCTTAAAGGCACGTCAAGCCATCCTACGGCAGAAGAAGTTTATGAAAATATAAGGGTTCTTGAGCCGAATATCAGTCTTGGCACTGTTTATAGAAACTTGAAACAGCTTGCCGACAACGGCATGATTCAGCGGCTTCACATGAATGACGGCATAGACCATTTTGATGCTGACACGAGCTGCCACCATCATTTGTTCTGCACAAATTGCTGCCGCGTTTATGATTTGGAACAAGCCGGCGCAGACAGTTTTTCAAGAAACGTGAATTTTGCCGAGCTTGAAGGCGGAAATAAAATCGAAGGATTTGTGATTTACTTTTACGGCAAGTGCCGCAACTGCATATCAGCGGAAAATGAAAAAAATGCATGAACCCCATATTATTCAGCTAAATGAAAAACAGCTAAGCGCAGGGCGTTATGCCTTGAAAAAATAAAACAAACAGACAGGAGAACCGTCTATGGAGATGAAATTTTACAGGTGCAAGATTTGCGGAAAAATTATTGCAATGGTTGAAGAAACAGGAGTTCCGACAATTTGCTGCGGCGAAGCAATGTCAGAGATTGTGCCGAATACGACAGATGCTGCCGTAGAAAAGCATGTTCCGGTTATCGCAAAGAACGGCAACATTGTAGAAATCACAGTCGGTTCTGCAGAGCACCCGATGACGCAGGAGCATTACATTCAGTGGATTGCAATTCAGACTAAGAACGGCAACCAGCGCAAGTCTTTGAAACCGGGCAGCGCACCGAAAGCGTCGTTTGCTCTTGTTGACGGCGATGAAGTTTTGAAGGCTTTTGCTTATTGCAATTTGCACGGGCTTTGGTCAACAAAATAAGTTTATAAAACTGCTAATCTGAATATATGTAATTTTATAGGAGTAAAACAATGAGTAAGTACGCAGGTACACAGACAGAAAAGAATTTGCAGGCTGCTTTTGCAGGTGAATCACAGGCTAGAAACAAGTACACATACTTTGCTTCTAAAGCCAAGAAAGACGGTTTTGAACAGATTGCCGCTATTTTTGAAGCAACTGCAAACAACGAAAAAGAACATGCCAAGATGTGGTTCAAAGAACTGAACGGCATCGGCGAAACGACAGACAACCTTAAGGCTGCTGCTGACGGCGAAAACTATGAATGGACAGACATGTACGAAGATTTTGCCAAGACAGCCGAAAAAGAAGGCTTCACGGCTCTTGCCGCAAAATTCCGCATGGTTGCCAAAATCGAAAAGCGCCACGAAGAGCGTTACCGTGCATTGCTTAAGAACGTAGAAACTGCCGCTGTCTTTGAAAAGAGCGAAGTTAAAGTTTGGGAATGCCGCAACTGTGGTCACATCGTGGTTGGCACAAAAGCCCCGGAAGTTTGCCCGGTTTGTGCACATCCGAAAGCATATTTCGAAATCAGCGCAGAAAACTACTAAAAAGCTGCCATTGGCTATATACCGTCATGCCGAATATAGTTCGGCATCTGTACGGTAAGCCTGTTTGCGAGACCCCGAAATTAATTCGGGGTGACATGGTGTCATTGCCCGGCTTGCCCGAAGCTTCGCTTAGCTCGCAATGACGTAGCGGTTGCTGAGCGGAGTCGAAGCAAGCGAGCGCCAGAGATTATCAGGTCAAGCCCGATAATTACACTTTAAGCTCATTAGGCAGCCAATGACAAAAAACGAAGGAAGATCATGGAAATTTCTAAGGATATTAAATACGTCGGTGTAGACGACCACAAGATTGATTTGTTTGAAGGGCAGTTTGTTGTGCCGAACGGCATGGCATACAACTCTTATGTGATTCTGGACGAAAAGATTGCCGTAATGGATTCTGTAGATGCTAATTTCGGCAAGGAATGGCTTGCCAACGTCAAGTCTGTGCTTGACGGCAAGAAGCCCGATTATCTTGTAGTTCAGCACATGGAAATGGATCATTCTGCAAACATTCTTGCTTTCACCAAAGAATTTCCAGAAGCCAAAATTGTTGCTTCAAAAATGGCGTTCGTCATCATGAAAAGCTATTTTGAAACTGATTTTCCTGAAAAGCAGGTGGTTGTTGCCGACGGCTCAAAGATTGAGCTTGGCAAGCACGTGCTTAATTTCATCACTGCGCCG
Source organism: Spirochaetales bacterium Spiro_07 (assembly GCA_001603145.1). Classification (GTDB taxonomy): domain Bacteria; phylum Spirochaetota; class Spirochaetia; order Treponematales; family Treponemataceae; genus UBA1240. Next base: position 12,508 of record LVBI01000048.1, read on the forward strand.
AACGTGCATTGGCCTGAAGTTATCATGACTTATGAAAGCACTGAGAAAGTGCTTTTTGCGGCAGATGCTTTCGGCAAGTTCGGTGCAAACGATGTAGAAGACCCGGAAGGCTGGGCGTGCGAAGCGCGGCGATATTACTTTGGCATTGTGGGCAAGTTCGGCGATTTTGTGCAGACGCTGCTCAAGAAGGCCGCCGCCCTCGACATAAAGACAATCTGCTCTTTGCATGGTCCTGTGCTTAACAGCGATATCGGCTATTACGTCAATCTTTATGATATTTGGTCGTCTTACGGCGTTGAGTCTGAAGGCACGATGATTGCGTATACTTCGGTTTACGGCAACACAAAGCAGGTTGTCGAAAAGCTTGCTGAAATGCTCAAGGCGAAAGGCTGCAAGAAAGTTGTGGTTGCAGATCTTGCGCGGGAAGACTTGCACGAATGTATCGAAGACGCTTTCCGTTACGGCAAGCTGATTCTCGCTTCTACAACGTATTGCGGCGGCGTGTTCCCCAAAATGCGCGAATTTATCGAGAATCTGACGGAGCGCAACTACCAGAAGCGCACTGTGGCGTTTGTAGAAAACGGCTCGTGGGGGCCGCAAGCTGCAAAAACAATGGCCGCGCTTTTTGCGGAATCAAAGGTCATCAAGTTTGCCGAAAACAAGGTTACTGTAAAGATTTCCATGAAAGCCGATACAATAGCGCAGCTTGAAAAGCTCGCCGACGAGATGAAATAAGACAAAAACCCCAGACCAAGCTGTCCGGGGCTTTTTTATTTTATATAGAAAAGTTTTCTTTTTTTTGTGCAGTACATATGTTGAAATATTTTTCCCAATTTTATGCAGGTATCTAGAATTATGAAAGATGATTTTTCTGAAAATATGTTAATTGATTATTTAGCATGGAAAAAATGTAATGACTTTTTTACTATGTATGAGTATATACCTTTAAAATTTTCTTTAGAACAAGTTTTGATATGTTCGACACTTTTTTGTCCAAGAATTGACAGAGTCGGAAATTTTTTATTTCTAAAGGACAGCCGTCAATTAGAATCTATAAAAACAATGATTGATAATAATTGTAATAGTAAATCTATAGAATCATTTGTTAATCATGTTTTTTTATCTGGAATTTTTCCAATTGATGCTGAAGATAAAGAACAAGAAAATCTGGAAAAAGCCCGATTAAAAATTCTT
>LVBI01000049.1 GCA_001603145.1 Spirochaetales bacterium Spiro_07
CGCCTTTTCGAGCATCGTAATCGAATGTGTAATTGAGCGGCTTATCATCGAAAGCATAATCGAACAAAAGATAATCAATATGCCGAAAACTTCAACAATTATCCAATAGAACGACATAAAAAAATTGGGCTTATGAATTGCCTTGCGCGGAATGCGCGTTATGACGAAAAGCTCTGTCGTTTGTCCGCCTGTTTGTTTTTCATTTTCAGCTTGTGAAGCGCTTGTTTCGTCTTTGCTGTTTGCAGCCCTGTATGAATTGGGTGTTTCAAGCTGATAATAGAACGCCCGGCTGGTTGAATGAACCAGGCGCATGAGCTTTTCGTCTGTGTACTGCTTGTTTTGCTCAAGGCTTTTTATTGTTGAATAGACGATTGTGTTGTCAGCCGTAAGCACGGCAACTTCAACATTTGCGGGCATGTGCTTAAGCGTGCGCTCAATCAAATGCCAGTCTTTCGGCGTGATGCACACTTCCGCAATTTCAGAAATTTCGTTATAACCCGGAAGGAGCAGCCGCTCCGGGCGGTTGTAATATCTTATAAGAAAAAGCGATATGAAAACCAGAAGAGGAAGCCCGATAATTCCGGCTACAAAAATCGTGAACTGCGTCTTTATTTTCATGCTTATTCACCTTTAAGAGAAAAGCAGTAGCCCATGCCGAAGACTGTCTTTAAGAACTGCGGCCTTGAAGGGTCTTTTTCGATTTTCTTTCTAAGACGCTGAATGTAAACCGCAACGGCAGACAAATCGCCGAATTCAGTTTTCCACACTTCCGCGTAAATCTGTTCCGGCGTCATCGGCGTTTCAATGTGAGAGATGAGGCACACAAGCACGTCATATTCTTTTGCAGAAAGAGGCACCCGCTCAGGGCGGGGCACGCCGGGCACAATGCGCTTAAGCGTAAAGCTGTTATAATCAAGCAGATATTCGCCGAAAGTGAATGTCGAATCTGATGGTGCAGCCGCGCCCTGGCTTCGGCGCATAATTGCCTTGATGCGCGCCACAAGCACTTTTGGCGAGAACGGTTTGGTGATGAACTCGTCCGCACCGTCGCCCAAGCCGTTTATTATGTCTTCGTCTGCATCGCGCGCAGAAACTATGATTACGGGCGCTGAAAAGCTTTTTCTGAACCGCTTTAAGAATTCAAAACCGTCTACGCCCGGCAAATTCAGGTCAAGCACAACAAGGTCCGGGCTGTATGATTCAAGCAAAGATAATGCTTCTTCGGCAGATTCGCACTGCTTTGTGTCCATGCCTTCTTTTGTAAGATACAACGAAATCAGGTCAGACATTTCCTTGACGTCTTCTATAATCAATATTTTTGCTTTCATCTGATTACCTTCCGGCGAAATATGTGATATACTTTAACAAGTAACATGGAAGTTGCTAATAAATAGTGCCACACATGAAGGAAAAATTAAACAGTTTTTTTTGCATATAACAAAAAATTCTACATAGCTTCATATTGCTTTAAAGCTTAGTATTATCATAGAATGATGTTACAAGGTTTTAAAAATGAGCAGGCCACTTATTTTTCAGATTTATCAGATGTTTCTTGACTGACATTTGGAGGTTTCTCATGAAACATGCCCGTCATTTGCTAGTTTGTGTATTGCTCTTGCTGTCTTCTTTTGCTTTTGCAGAGAACAGGCTTGTACTTACTTTGAACGATGCATTTGAAACCGCCATTGCAAATAATTCAGATATTCAAAAGCAGCTTATTGCTCTTGAAGGCGCTCGCCGTGTAAAAGAAGCGTCGTGGAACATGTTCTTGCCGAATGTATCTGCAACAGGCAGAATAGGCAATGAGCATAATCTTTATGACGGCACGGAAAAAATGACAAAAGACCAGAAAAACAGCTGGTCATGGTCTGGCTCTGCTGGCTTGTCCATTGGCTTTTCTACATCAATTCCGTACAGAATCCGTCAGAATATTTTGAGATATCAGATAGCGCAGACAACATATAACAAGCTTGTCTCTGACCTTAAAATGAACATAACTTCGCAGTTTTACAGCCTTACCGCAGAACTGAAAAATATTTCTATTTTAAAGGAAGCGCAGAAGCTTGCTAAAGACCAGCTTGCAGTTGTTCAGGCAAACTATAACAACGGACTTGCTTCTGAGCTTGATTTATTGAAAGCAAAATACGCGTATCAGTCTACAAAACCGAAGATTACGCAGGCGCAGACAACGTACAATGCGAACGCTGCTAATTTCATGTTGCTTTTGGGCTTAGACCCGTCTACAAGTTTTTCACTTAAAGGCTCAACCGCAACAGTTGAGCTTAAACTGCCTTCTATAAATGAACTTTCAACCAAATTTCTTGATTCGCGCTTTGATGTGCAGCAGGCTGTGCAGAATCTTTCGAGCGCAGAACTTGGGCTTAAAACAACGCAGCACAGCTCGCTTTCGCCGACACTCAACTTGAGCGAAAATTTTTCAAGCGGCGGCCAGATTAAAGACGGCGCGCCGAAGCCTTCTGTGAACGGCTCTTTCTCTGCTTCTATCAGCATTCCGATTTCGGGCTGGATTCCGAATTCAAGCACGAACCTCGACATAAAAAGCGCGAAAGATTCGATAAAGCAGGCGCAGATTTCGCTTGAAGCAATACGCAAAAGCGCGCGCCAAGACATTAGCAAAAAAGCGGCTGAAACAAGGCGTATTTATGAATCACTTGAAATGCTGAATCTTAACTGCCAGATTGCAAACAGGGCTTATGAGCTTGCGCGCGTCGGCTACGGTTCAGGCCTTGTTTCGCAGACAGAGCTTGAAAGCCAGCAGCAGGACAGGCTGACGGCGCAGCAGTCGCTCATGCAGGGCGAGATAAGCTATATCACAAGCCTTCATACATTGGCAAATGCCTTGAACATTTCTTATGAAGAGCTGATTTCGTTATACGGAGTTAAATAATGAAAATTACTAAAGAGAATTGGGCACAGCTTCTTGTTGTGATTATAATTACTGTATTTTTGGCTCTGATTTTGTATCAATGTCATGGTTCTGGAAAAGGCGCAGCTGGCGGAATGCCGGGCGGAGCACCCGGAGCTGGTGCACCTGCCGGAGCAGGCGGCGCATCTAATGCAAAAGCTTCTGGCAAAGCCGGAAAGGGTAAAGACGCCAAGAGCGGCGGTGCACCGGGCATGCCAGGTGGTGCACCTGGTCAGCAGGATGCAGCCGCAAACACTGTTACAGTTTCAACCAAGGTTGTAAAGCCAGAAACGATTATCGCCACAGTTCATGTGAACGGTGACGTTTCTTCTAAATCTGAAGTAAGCACTTTCCCGATAACTTCGGGCAAGGTAACGCAGGTTCTTCATGATATTGGTGAAAAGGTCAGCAAAAACGAAATAATCGCTTATGTTGACCCTTCTAAGCCGGGCGCAAACTATGTCGCAAGCCCTGTCAAAGCGCCTGTTGCTGGCACAATCATCGAATGTAATGTGCACCCGGGCGACACGGTAGGGCCAAGCACAGTAATTGCCACAATCGGTTCGGTTACAGACATTGAAGTTGTTGTGTACGTAAGCGAAAAATATTCAAAATTTCTCAAGCTGGGGCTTCCGGCCTATCTGCATCTTACGGCTTATGCAGACGAGCAGTTTCTTGCAAAAATTACGTCTATAAGCCCGGTTGTAGCCAAAAACACACGCACTATAAAAGTTTCACTTGGGCTTGAAAAATATGACGCCCGCATAAAGCCGGGCATGTTCGCTTCTATAGACTTAGTAATTCAGCAGCGCGACAACACGATTGTTGTGCCCAAGAGGGCTCTTCGCACATATAACGATGAGCAGTGCGTGTTCGTTGTCAATCCGACGACAAACACAGCCGAGCGCGTCATTGTTACGGTGGGTCTGACAAACGATAATGAAGCTCAGATTACTTCTGGTCTTACCGCAGGGCAAAAAGTGATTACAGCCGGTTCTGTTACGGAAGGTTGCCCTGTACGTATTGCAGATGAATCATAAGGAAATCTAAATGGATATTGCAGAACTTTCGGTACGCCGGCCTGTTCTTATGGTCATGGTGTACATCTTAATTTGTGCTATCGCGGCCGTTTTTGTGCCGCGCCTCGGCATTGCGCTTACGCCTGACATTGAATTTCCGATGGTAACTGTTTTTACGAACTATTCAAATGTCGGTCCTGAAGAAATTGATACTAACGTAACTAAGGTAATTTCAAATCAGCTTTCGAGAATCAAAGGCTTAAAGAAGATAACTTCAGTATCGCAGGCAGGCTCAAGCCGCATTTCGCTTGAATTCGGCTACAACTGCGACCTTGATGAAGTGACAAGCGATATTGAATCTGCAATCGCAAGAGTTACAGGTATGCTGCCTGACGGTTGCAGCTCGCCGTCTGTTTTTAAATTCAATATGTCCAGCATGCCGATTATGCGCCTTGCAGTTGAAGGTGATTTGCCGATTAATGAGCTTAAGACAGTTGCTGAAGATACAGTGAGCCCTTATCTTGAACGCGTTGACGGTGTTGCATCTGTTGATGTACAAGGCGGTGCTTCAAAAGAAATTCGTGTTGACGTTAGCACGAACAGGCTTGAAGCTTATGGCTTGAGCCTTTCTACAATTGCCGCCGCACTTGCCGCCAGAAATTATCAGCTTTCAAGCGGCGAAATCACACAGAACGGCATAGACTATGAAATCATCACAAGCGAATATTATCATAGTCTTGACGATATAAGGCAGACTATTCTTTCAACTTCAAACGGCGCGGTAATCCGCGTTGACGATATAGCTGATGTCTACGAGCAGTATGAAAGACTTGGCCGCGAAGTTTACATAAACGGTGTTCCGGGGCTTTATATCAGTGTCACAAATGAATCTGGCACGAATGCTTCAACTGTTTCAAAAGGCGTTCATGCAGTTCTAGCTGAAATTAACAAAGCCGTTCCTCCTGGAGTTAATGTTTCTGTAGTCAGCGATGATACTACGATGATTGATGCAACCATGAATCAGGTTTATACGTCGATTATCGAAGGTATTATCCTCGCGATGCTCGTAATCTACTTTTTCTTGAGAAACTTCAAGAGTACGTTCATAATCGGTCTTTCAATTCCGGTTTGTTTCTTGATTACGCTGCTCTGTATGGCGCTCATGGGAATGTCAATCAACCTTATGACTATGTGTGGTCTTATATTGGGCATGGGTATGGTTGTTGACTCGTCAATCGTTATTCTTGAGAACATCTATAACAGGCGCATTGACGGCTATAAGCCGGCTGTTGCGGCAATTCTCGGTAGCAAGAACATGATAAACGCGATTATGGCTTCAACGTTAACCACAATCTGCGTTTTCGTTCCTATGCTTATTTATAAGTCTGACCTTGAGATGATGGGTCAGCTTTTCTATGAAGCAATCGTAACGATTGTCTGCTCGCTTGTTTCTTCGCTGTTCGTAGCAGTTACGCTTGTTCCGGCTCTCTGCGGAAGCATTCTCAAGCTTGACCGCCCGGATGAACGTCCTGTTAAGTTCAAGCCGATTTTGTTATTTGACAAAGCTGTTGAAGGCATAATTGTTGCTACAGAAAACCTTTACGTAAAACTCTTAGGTTTCTGTCTTAAAAACAGATTCATTGTAGTAACAATGGTCATTGTAGTAATGATTTATTCCATTTTGCAATTTACTTCATTTGGAATGAACCTTTCGCCGCCATCGAGCACAGATGATCAGGTTAATGTTACTGTTACTTTGCCAATCGGAACAAACAAAAAAGTTGTTCTGGACTATTTGTTTCAATTTCAGGAAATTGTTGAAAAAGAATGTAAAGGCGCTTATAAGAACATAATCTTGAATTCGGGCAATTCAAATTCTGGCTCTGTGCAGATTAACTTGCCTGACATTACAAAACAGACGATGAAGCCTGATGAAATAAAGGCGAAGCTTCAGCCTTATTTGAAATCTTGGTCCGACGTTACTGTTTCGTTCTCCTCTGGCCGCGGTTTTGGCGGCGGTGCTAAAGCAATTGACGTAAAGCTTATTTCAAACGATACAGTGGCTTCAAGAGAAACGGCTGATAAGATTGTAGATGTGCTGAAGCAGATTCCGTCTTTGGTTGATGTTGCCACAGACTTTGAGAACGGAAGCCCGCGCTATCAGCTTGTTATAAATACTGAAGCTGCGGCGGCTTGCGGCGTAAGCGTAAGCGCAATCGCAAAAGAAATTAGGGCTGCAATCAACGGCGTTACAGCTACAACCTTCTATGATGAAGGCAACGAATATGACATTATTGTTGCCGTGCCTGAAAACGAGCTTATCTCTACAGGTGACATCGGCAACTTGTTCATAAGCACGCCTAACGGAAGAATGACGCTCGACAACTTTGTTACTTATAAAGCGACAAACGCGCCTCAGCGCATTCAGCGTGAAGACGGCGACCGCGTAAACCATGTTACGGCCGGTCTTGCAACAGGCGTTACGGCAACTGAAGCGCAGGCTCTTGTTGAAAAGGCTATTAAAGAGAGCATCGTTCTGCCTGACTCTGTAGATTTGGCTTATGGCGGTGACGCACGTGACATCAACAACATGGGCGGCACGTTCATCATTATCGTTGGGCTTGCCATATTCCTTGTTTTTGCTGTTATGGCCGCGCAGTTTGAATCTTTGGTAGACCCGTTTATCATCTTCTTGAGTATTCCGCTGCTTTCAATTGGTGTAGTTGCGGTTTATAAGATTACAAGGCAGCAATTCAGCTTGTATTCTGTTGTCGGTGTCGTAGCTTTGGTCGGTATCGTCGTAAACAACGGTATTGTTCTTGTTGACTATATAAATCAGCTTGTTGATCAGAAAATCCGCGTATTTGATGCGTGTCTGATGGCGGCAAAGAGCCGTCTGCGCCCGATCTTGATGTCTACGCTGACAACTGTTTTCGGCATGGTTCCTATGGCGTTTTTCCCGGGTGAAGGTGCAGAGCAGATGCAGCCTGTTTGTATCACGATTGTAGGCGGTATGATGTCGGGCGCATTTATGACGCTGTTCATCTCGCCAGTTATGTACACAATCTTTAACAAGCGCCGCGAAAAGCGTTTTGATGATCCGAATGCATTGATTAATCAGCTTGCTTCTTATGATAGCGGCGAATACAAGAATATGCCTTTAGCCGGTGCAGGAAAGAACGAACAAATTGCGGCTTCTGGGGCTAACGCTGTTAATACGGGTGCCAATAGTACCGCAGGTGCTGCCAAACCTGCCGTTGCTGCAACTTCGGTTTCGGCATCTTCTGCTGCTCAAGCAGCACCGGCAAGCTCTGCAATGCAGAAAATGCAAATGCAAAAGCGGCCGACGCAATCAGTGCAGCCAGCGCAAGCAACGTCTGCAACGCAAAGACCAACGGTGCAAACCGCACAAGCTCAGACATTGCAAAGACCTGCTGGTCAATCAGCGCAGTCTGTGCAGCGCCCAGTTACGCAGAAACCTACCACACAGAGCAGCTTTACAAGCCAGACTGCAAAGCCTGTTCCAAGAGATTATGAAGCTGAACTAGAGGCCGCGCGCAAAGCAGACCGCCGCGCAAAAGATTTTGACATTGAGTGGTAAAAAAAAGGCGTGCCTTTATCTGGCACGCCTTTTTTTGTGAATGTGATAAAGGGCTGTCGCAATATATATTGTGCTTGCTTCGACTTCGCTCAGCAACCACAGCTCAGCAATCATGCTTCGGCTAGCGGCCTGGTGAGCTTGTCGAACCACAGCAACCACGCTTCGATTGCGCGGTCACTGAGCGAAGTCGAAGTGATCGCCGCCCCTTTTTTGTTTGCTTAGCGCAGTTTTGTCTGATTGTTGAGCTTTTCAGAAGACCTGATTTCTGCGGCGGCAGAATTAGCGGCTTTTGCAGCGCGGCTGTCGCCAGTTTCTTTATACAAGTCTGCAAAAATCTTATAAGCTTCTTTCATGTTGCCCATCGCCTGACTTACAAGCCCTGCATTGTAGGCGGCTTCAAAATATTTCGTGCTTCTATAAATCTGCAAATAGCTTGTCTTTGCCTGTGCAAGTTTGCCCTTGCGCGCAAGCTTTTCGGCATCTTTCATAGCTCTGTCGTCATGTTTGAGCAGCGTCAAAGAATAGCTTTCTTCATAAGGCTCAAATTCCCTCATTACGCGCGTTACAAAATCTTTGATTTTTGTTTCGGCAAGCTCGCCCGGCATCGGTAAATCTTTTTTGTCTCTTTCATCGTCAGAAGTTACTTTATAAGACCATTCTGTGTTTGCAAGCACCTGATGTGTGTTCACGTCTACAACCTGATAAACCAAAGAAAAGTCAACAGTTTCTCTATAATAAGGCACTTTCACCTTATATTTATTGCCTTCCTTATCTTTGCGTTCAATTTCTTTTTCGATTTTCTCAACTTCGCTTGTAAGTTCTGAAATTCCGCCTGTTACATACCAGTCAATAGGCGGCTGTCTGCCTCTTCTATAAGCGTCTTCAACTGTGATGGCATCAACAACTGTAAGATATCTTGAATTAATAAGCGCACGCTCAAGTGACGATGTAAGCTTTGTAACGAATTCATTTTCGCCATCGCCGAGCTGCCACGCCAAAAAGCTGTCTTTTTCGCGCCAGTAAAAGTCGAAAGTAGCTACCGGATCAGTGTCATAAGAAGTGTAGTTCATCATTCTTGTTGTCAAGAACGGAAGAACCGCAATTCTTTCTGCTGCTGTGATGTCAAGATCGGCAGGGCGTGTAACATTGACAGGCACGCTTGTTTCGCAAGAAGCAAACAAAAAAATCATTGCAACAGCCACAAGCACAGAACCAATTTTTCCTTTTGTTATGGAAGAAAATACCATAAATTCCCCTTTTGAATATTTAATAAATAATCTTAGATATAGTAATTGTAATTGTCAAGTTTGAAACTGGGGTGAAAACGATACTCTAATTAAATTTTAAGGAAGGCGTTTTGCATAAGCTTAACAGAAAGCTAAGCCGCTGCAAAACGCTGAAAAAGGGGAGGTTTGCTCTTAAGATTTCATTCGTGCCGAGGGTTTAATACCCCGCCCCTCTGGGGCGAAATAAAGGGTATTAAACCTGAGTGCAATTCCTTAGCAGAACGAACG
>LVBI01000050.1 GCA_001603145.1 Spirochaetales bacterium Spiro_07
AAGGAGGCGTAAAATCAGTTACAGCCGAAATCAAAGGCGATTACGCTTACGGCTATCTGAAATCTGAAGCAGGCGTTCACCGCCTTGTGCGCATAAGCCCGTTCGATGCGAACGCGCGCCGCCATACGTCATTTTCATCTGTTTATGTTTTTCCTGTTCTTGATGACAGCATCGAAGTTGAGATTCGCCCAGAAGATTTGCGCGTAGACACATACCGTTCAGGCGGCGCCGGTGGTCAGCACGTCAACAAAACAGATTCAGCCGTGCGCTTTACGCATATTCCTACAGGCATTGTCGTTGCGTGCCAGACAGAGCGAAGCCAGACAATGAACAGGCAGACAGCCATGAACATGCTGCGCGCGCGTCTTTATGAATATTACCGTGCCGAAAAAGAAAAGGAAAATGCGAAATTCTCGCAAGAAAAGAAAGACATTTCTTGGGGCAACCAGATCCGCTCTTATGTCTTTCAGCCTTATACGATGGTCAAAGACCACCGCACGAAGCACGAAGTCGGCAACATTCAGTCTGTAATGGACGGAAATATCGACGAATTTATCGAGACATATCTTCAGCTGAAATGGAAAGGTCTTGCCTCCGATGTCGGCTCAGACGATGATATGGACGTTTAGTCTTTAATGGTTCAGCGTTGCGCCGTCATTTGGCGCGCTGAACATTAAACTGGAGCTTTTGTGGATAACCGCGCTGAAAATCATTTTAAGCTTGCCTCACTGATAAAGGCGATTTGCCTTTGCGCGCTAGTGTCTTTTTGTTCAGCTTCTCTTTATGCTGACGACTGGATTCTGGCGGCGGTGCCTTTCAGCGCAAGCGCTTCTCAGGCAGAGCTTGAATCGGCGCAAAAAGCCGCAAAAGATTTGCCTTCTTTGATTTTGGGCTGCCTTGAGGGCAGGGGCGGCCATTTGCTTGAAGAATCTGAAATTGAGCGACGTGTGCGCTATGAGCTGAAAGAAGAGCGCAAGGAGCTTTTCACGCAGCTTTCAAGCGAGATACGCTCCCGCGATGCAATCATGTTCAATTCAGGCTCAAAAAAACAGAAGAAGCAGCTCGCAAAAGAATCAGACAAAAAGATTGAGGAAATACGCAAAAAAATATCGTACAACCTTCAAAAAGACGCGAACCCGCTCGGCGAAGACCCAAGCGTAAAGAAGAGCGTGTTCGCCATAAACCCGAAAGTTGTCTACGTTTCAGATGAACGCCCCGGAGACAAGCTGACAATAAAAGTTTGGCGCAACGACGCTTCAAGCCTTTTTGACGACAGGCGCGAAGACGAAAACTTCTATGAATATGAAAAGCGCGTACTCGACGAGCAAATCTGCGGAATAATCAGCGGAAGCGTGCTTGAGCGCGCCGGCTTTTTGAGCATAACCGTGGAGCTTACTGTTTTTCCGGGCGGCGTAATTACGGCTACGCTCAACGATGTCGGCAGCCTTGAAGATTTGCCTTCGCTGGCGGCAATTATGGCGAAAGAACTTTATCCGTTCGTGCTTAATTCAAAGCCTGTTCAGCTTCATTTTGAGATTATGCCTGAAGAAGCTGCAAAACGTGCCAGAATCTACATCGACGGCGCGCTTCCGCAAGATACTGCCGAAATCGAAGTTGAGAACGGCCGCCATCAGATTTATATCTATTCAGACGGCTACGAAGCCAAGCGTTTCAATTATGCTTTTACAGAAACTGATGAATTCATAATTCAAGTCAAGATGTCGCCAAAAAAGATTGTCAACGTGGCGTTTGAAGCGCGCACCGCAAATCAGAGCCTTTATGCTTCGGGCCTTCCTATCGAGAATCCGGCTCATGTGTCTGTTGACAAGGGCACAACTCTGGGCGAAGTCGCTTCGCCTGAAGGCAACAAGCGTTATTATATTGTAAAGAACAACACAGACCGCACAGACTCAAAGAACGACCCGCTCGTTCATGGAACGATTACGTTTGAGTCGGCAAAAGAAGATTACGTTGCATTAATTGAAAAAAGACGCACCAATTTGTATAATTCGTATGCTGCTTTGCTTTTCAGCTTGCCGCCGTTGTTCTTTTCAAAAGGCATGTCGATTGGCACTACGAATTCTGTGCTTTATCACAGAGACGACCAGTCTTTGGCTGATCAGTGGAAGGTTTATCATAAATATACTACGGCGGCAACAATTACGCTCGGCGCGAATTTTCTTTTTCAGCTTGGGCGTTATTTGTACACCGCGAACAAGATTTTGCCGCAGACTGTCGATATTACCGAAAAAAGCGGCCACAAGCTTCACCGCAAGAACAGGCTTGAAGTTGAGCCTTATGAAATCGAATTTGTTGATGAATCTGTAGACGATGAGCCTGAAACAAAGGCAGAAACGCAAGCTCAAGCTGAAAGCGGCGCAGACGAAGCAAACAAAACAAACAAAGATAGTACACAAGCAGAATGAGCTGTTTAAAATTATAGAGGTTGATATGGCAAAAGGATTTGCAGAAAAGTTAAAATCGTTGTTTTCTCATAAATCAGAACTTTCATCAGATTTTTTTGATGATCTTGCTGATACATTGATTGAAGGTGATTTGGGCGCAAAAACCGCTTTTGAGCTTGCGGAACAGGCTGAAAAAGAATGCAAGAAAAACGGAACGCTGACGCAGGAAGGCGTTTTCGCCGTTCTAAAGCAGAACATCCGCTCTTTTGTAAAAGAAGCAAAGCTTGAGCCGTCAGCCGGAAAAACTTCGATTTATCTGATGCTCGGCGTGAACGGCGTGGGCAAGACTACAACTGCGGCAAAAATCGGAAAATTTTTTGCAGACCGCAACGTAAGCCCGATTGTGCTTGCCGCGGCAGACACTTTCCGCGCCGCCGCAATTGAGCAGCTGCAATATCACGGCGAAAAGCTCGGCTTGCGCGTTGTGGCGCACCAGAACGGCAGCGACCCAGGCGCAGTAGTTTTTGACGCAGCTGATGCGGTTGCTTCGCAGGGCGGCGGCCTTGTAATCGCAGACACAGCCGGGCGGCTTCACAACAAAGAGAACCTTGTGCGTGAGCTTCAGAAAATTGACCGCATTGCCGCCCAAAAAGCTGGTGAAGGCTGCTACAAGAAAATTCTCGTAATTGATGCAACAACCGGCCAGAACGCATTACGCCAGGCCGAAGTTTTTCACGAAGCTGTGGGCGTTGATGCAGTTGTTCTTACAAAATATGATTCAACCGCACGCGGCGGCATTGCAGCTCTTGTAGGCAAAGAGCTTAACTTGCCTGTCGCATTTGTGGGTACAGGCGAAAAATACGAAGATTTGAGCCTTTTTGATGCAGATTCTTATGTTGAAGCGTTTATCGGGAACTGAAAGCCGCCGCGCTTTTAAGTTGCTGCCAGTATTGTACATTTTCCTCTTTAGCTTAATCAGCTTAACGGCTGAAGAACTTCGCCTTGACAAGACTGGTCGTTTCCGCATTTTGCGTAGCGGTTCAGGCTTTGACGCGCAAAGTGTCGGCGATGTTTCTTACGCTGTGCGTTCAGCTGACGGTATTGATTCGCTTGTTCTTGCAGATGAATCAGGCTACAAGCAGTGCTTCTTTGATAAAGAGATGAATCTCATCAAAGAGCAGATGTGGAGCTATTCAAGCACGCCGCCGCTGCTTGTTGCAGAGACTTTTTACACTTATGCAGATTCTGAAAACGTGATGCGCAAAAAGCAGCGCACAATTACGCGCTTTGATGAAAGTACACAGACAAAGACGCGCTACAACAATAAAGGGCTTGTCGCCGCAGAATCTGTGTTTGAGCTGAACGAATCAGGCCAGCCGAAAAAAAAGCCAATCAGCTCGTTTATGAAAAAATACGACGAGCAGGGGCGCGTAATTGAAGAGCAGACCGCCGACCTTGAGCACGGTGTCTTGAAAAAGACTTTTTCGTATGACGGCAAAGGTGCTAGACCAGACGAGCGCCGTTTTGAAAAAGACAAGGAAGTTTTCGTAAAGACTTATATAAATGAAAAAGACTATCAAGAAAAAGTCTTTTTCGACGACGGCACGGCGATTGTAACAGACTACGAGAACGGCGTGAAAAAAAAGCAATATGTTGAGCGCGACGGGCAATTCGTCAGGAGCATTAAGCAATGAAAAAGAGATTTTCGCTTTCATGGCTTGTGTTTGTCTCAAGGCGGTTTGCGAACGTAGACAAGAAAGGCCGTGGCGCGCTCACTTCGCTGCTTGCTTCGCTTGGCATTGCGTTCGGCGTGATGACGCTTATAACGATAATCTCTGTTATGAACGGCCTTCAGATGAGCTACATCGACAGCATACTTGAATTAAGCTCTTATCACATACGCGCAAAAGGAAGCACAACTGCGGACTTAGTTGATTTTATCAGCTATGCCGAAACAGACAACGAGGTGCTTGCTTGCTCGCCGTTCTATGAAGGGCAGAGCCTTATAGCCGCAGACAGAGGCCGCCAGAGCGGTGCGCTGATTCATGCGGTCAACCCTGAAATATGCAACAAAGACGCAGGCTTTTGCAAAGAGCTAAAGCTTGTCGATGGCAGCTTTGACCTTTCAGAGCCAGATTATGCCGTAATCGGCGAAGAGCTTGCGTATGAGCTTAACGCCTTTGTCGGAGACGAGATAACGCTCGTCGCGGTTTCAGGCTCTTCTGCCGTAAGTCTTATCGACACAGGCAGAGTCTACACAGTTTCGGGCGTGTTCTCTTGCGGCTATTCCGGCATCAATTCGTCTTTTGTGTTCGTTTCAGATGTAAACAAAGAAACATTGTTCGGTCAAGACGCGTTGCCAGTTTTGGGGCTTAAGCTAAAAGACAGCGCATCTGATGGCAGATATATCGCAAGAATGTCAAAAGCTTTTCCGCAATTGTCGTTTGAATCTTGGCGGAGCTACAACCGCGCGTTTTTCGGCGCGCTGCGCATCGAAAAGAACATGATGATGCTTCTTGTGCTGCTTATTTTTGTTGTTGTAAGCGTGAACATTTTCAACAGCTTGCGCCGAATAGTCTTTGTGCGCAAAGACGACATAGCGGTGCTTTCAGCATTGGGCGCAAAGAAAAACGAGATTCAGTCGATTTTCATTTTTCAAGGCTTTTTGACAGGCTTTGCAGGCGCGGTTCCGGGCACGGCTTTGGGGCTTTTGCTCTGCATCAACATTGATAAGATTCTGCTTGTCATTTCAAGGTTTTCATATCATTTGAAGCATGCTTTTTTCAAGATTTTTGCGCCCGGCAGCGTTCAGTATATTGACCAAAGCATGATGTATAATATTTTTGCGTCTGTGCCGCCAAGAATAATTTTGTCTGAAGTCTGCATCATATCGATTTTTGGCGTGTTTGCGTCTTTGATTGCAGCGTGGGCGGCAAGCCGCGGCGTGCTAAATTTGTCTTGTGCAGAGGTTTTGCGTGATGAATAACGAACCCTTAATCAGTGTAGAAAATCTATCAAAAGTCTATAACACAGAAAGCGAACAGCTTGAAATATTGAAGAATCTTTCGCTTTTAGTTGAGCGCGGCACAAAAGTCGTGATAACAGGCGAGAGCGGCTCTGGCAAAAGCACGCTGCTCAACATAATCGGTGCACTTGATTCACCTACAAGCGGCACTGTAAAAGTCGGCGATCTTCTTATAAGCTCTCAAGATGAAGACAAGCTGACTTATTACCGCTCAAAGACGCTCGGCCTTATTTTTCAGTTTCATTATCTTTTAAAAGATTTTACGGCTGTGGAAAATGTGGCCATGAGCGCGCTTATTGCAGGCGTGCCTCAGAAAAAGGCTCTTGACCATGCAAAAGCTTTGCTTTGCGACGTTGGGCTTGAACAGCGCGCGAACCATTTTCCGTCTCAGCTTTCTGGCGGAGAGCGGCAGCGCGTTGCGGTTGCGCGTGCGCTGATAAACGACCCTGAACTTATTCTTGCAGACGAGCCGACCGGCAACCTTGACCCGGAAAATGCAAAATCTGTGGGCAATCTGCTTTTTTCTTTGGTTGACCGCTACAAAAAGACGCTTGTGCTCGTAACGCACGACATGAAGCTTGCGCAAAACGGCGACATAATCTATACGATAAGGAACGGAAATCTGGCAAGCTTATGACAATCTCAACAATAATGCGCCTTGCAGTCAGGTTTATGTTTCCTTCTAAGCCTGAAGCCGCGCTTGCAGATAGTTCAGCCTCAAACAAAAGCCCCGCAAAAAAAAGCGTTTTCGCCGCAATGGTTTGCGTTGCTTTGAGCGTAATTCCGCTTATTGTGGTGCTTGTCTTTTCAGACAGCATGATAAAGGGCATGACAGACCGAATCGTGGAATTGTCATCGTTTCATATGCAGGTGATTCAATATAAGGCGCAGTCAAATATTCCGCAAAATATCGAAAACTTAAAAGCTCTTGCCGCCAAGATTGACACAATTGATGGCGTGAAGGGCACATATATTGAGCGCACAGGCATGGCGCTTGCAGCCGGCAAAAAAGAGCGCAGCGGTGCTGCCGTTAGGGCTGTTGAGCCAACCTTGTTCGATGAAAACGAATCTTTCAAGAATTTGTTTCAGGTTAAGAGCGGCGCGCTTGCCTTTAAAGACGAACACAGCGCCGTAATCGGCAGCGCTCTTGCAGAAAAGACAAGCCTTGCCGTGGGCGACACATTGCGTCTTATTACGATGCGCACGCTGCCAAACGGCAAGACTGTGCCAAAAACAGCGTCTTTCACCGTTTGCGGCATTGTTTCTTCGGGCTATCAAGAGCTTGACGCGCTTTGGGTTTTTGTGCCGCTTGAAACAGGTTTTGAGTTTCTTGCATCAAATGTGTCGCGCGTGCTTATCGGTGTAAAGACCGAAGACGCTTTTTCAAAGAATCTTTTCATCGTTCAAGAATCATGCCAGTCGGCGGCCGGTTCGGGCTTCGGGGTTTTCAACTGGAAGGAGCTTAACCTCTCGACATACGAAACATTCAACACGACGAAGATGATGCTGCTTTTCATTATGTTCCTCATTGTGCTTGTGGCATCGGTCAATGTTTCTTCTGCGCTTATAATGCTTACAATGGAAAAGCGCAAGGAAATTGCGATTCTGAAAGCAATCGGAGCGTCGCCTAAAGAGCTTCAGCTGACCTTTGTAATGACAGGCTTCTTTACGGGGCTTGGCGGCATAATTCTCGGCATTCCGCTCGGCATGTTGTGCGCCATAAAAGCTAACGAAATTATCAGATTTTTTGAAAAAGTTGTAAACATAATCGCTCATTTGGGGTATACTGTCAGACATATCGGAACAAGTTTACCGGCTGAAAGCTTTATTTCAATCAAGCTGCTAGACCCTGAGTTTTATCTGACAGAAGTTCCGATTGTCGTGCCATTTGCTGAGGTTTTTGCAATTGCGGCTGTGACGCTGATTCTTTCGGTTATTGTTTCACTTATGCCGGCGCGCAAGGCCGCTTACGAAAAGCCGCTTGAAGGTTTGCGCAAAATCTAGCAGTTTTACAGAGGTTCTTATGAAATGCGATATTTGTGGCATTCGGAATGCGGTGCTTTTTGTTCAGCAAGTTTCTGCAACCCGGACTGTCGAGCTTCATCTTTGCGTTGAGTGTGCAAAGGAGCGTGGCATAAACGTTGCCGGAAAGAACGTGGAAGTTGCGTTCAACAACTTGCTTTCTGGCCTTTTGCAGAATTCTGAGCTTGCAAACCAGATTTCTCAACCTTCTTCTGTTTGCCCTGTCTGCGGAAAGACTTTGGCTGATTTAAGGCGCACAAAAACTGCCGGCTGCCCCGAATGCTACACTGTCTTCAAGAGCGAGATTTTCAGCATTTTAAAGAGCCACGGAATCGAAGGCACTTACCACGGCGGTTTGCCGAAAAAGCTTGCACATTTCCGTTCTGTGCTTACAGACAGAATGATGTATCAGGAAAAGCTTGCAGAAGCTGTCGCCGTTGAAGACTACGAAAAAGCGGCTGTCTACCGTGACAGGCTTAAAGCGCTTGAAACGCGTTCGGCACAACCTTATGACCCGGAAGGTGATTTCGATGAGTAAAGATTCGTCTTCTGAAGGCCAGACTTTAGATGCTTGGTATTCTGTGCCGGGGCCTGAAAACGACATTATACTTTCTACGCGTGTAAGGCTTGCAAGAAATCTTGCCGATTTTGTGTTCCCAAAATATTTGAGCCGTGACGATGCGGAGCGCGTTCAGACGCTCATATTTGATTCTTTTACGCACATAGAAGACGCTGAAAATTATCAGGCTTTAAGAGCTGCAAGCTTGGACGTGCTAGGTCAGAAAATTCTCACCGAGCGCGGAATTTTTCCGTATTCGATGTATGCAATGCCGTGCACAGGCGGAGTGTTGCGCGGTGACGGCAAGCTTTCTTGCTCTGTAAACTGCGACGACCATCTGCGCATTGCAAGCTTTGCGAGCGGCTTTGACTGCGAAAGTGCGTTCGGCGATTCAAAGAAGCTTGATTCAGAGCTGCAGAACTATTTGCAGTTTGCCGCTTCAAACGAATTCGGCTACCTTACAGCGTTGATGCGCGATTTAGGCAGCGGAATGAAGCTTTCTAGCGTGCTTCATCTGCCTTCTATGGTTATGGCCGGAAATTGCGAGAAATTTTTCCGTGCGGCAATGCTTGAAGGCTGCGCGATAACGGCGTTTTTCGGCCCGAACGATACATCGAACCCGCTCGGCTCGTTCTTTCTCGTGCAGAACAGACAGGCTTATCAAGGCACAGAAGAAGAGCAGGTTTCGCGCTTTGAGGTGGCTGTTCTAAGGCTCATAGAAAACGAGCGCGGCCTTGCGATGAACCTGCTTGACGGGCGCACGACGCACGTAAAAGATTTGATTTATCGGGCTATTGCAACTGTAAAATATAGCCGATTAGTTACAAATAGGGAAGGAATCGATCTTGTATCAAAAATAAAATGGGGTCTGAATCTTGGGCTGCTTTCCGGCATAAAGCATCACGAGCTTACGGCTTTGCTTTACAGAGTCCAGAATGCGCATCTTACTTATGTTATCCGCAACGGCTCTTTTAGTTTTGAACAGGATATTGCAACTGAAGACGAAAAAATTGAACGTTTACGCGCCCTTGTTTTGCAGGAAGCACTTTCAAACGTTCGTCTTGAACTTTAGCTTTTGAATTCCTATTTCTGTTTGCAGTCCGTTTCCGCAAATGTTTGCGATTTTTGAGGTTGAGTATGTTTAAAGGATTGACCGATAGAGCAAAAAAAATTCTTACTGTGCTTGCGCAGGAAGAAGGACGTAAGAACGGCAGCGAGCAGCTTCTGCCTGAACATGTGCTTCTGGCAATGCTCAGACAGGGCGAAGGCCGCGCAGTTCTCATCTTAAAAGCTTTGAAAATAAATATTTTGTCTTTTCAGCTTGCACTTGAGCAGTCGCTTCCGCTGAAAACTTCTGCAATGTCTTTTGGCGATTTACCTGCTTCAAGGCGGCTTAGGACAATGCTTGATGTGGCGCAGATTGAGGCGCGGAGTTTCCGGCAGGAATATGTCGGAACGGAGCATCTGCTTCTTGCGGCAATCAAAGAAGAGAAAAGCGTCTGTGCAACTTTTTTTGAAAAGCAGAACCTTACAATAGAAGATGCAAGAAAAACTGCGGATATTCTGAGCCATACGGCTTCAGACGATGGCCGCGATTTTCAGCCGCAACCCAGATACCCTGTTTTTCCGCAGATGCAGACTGCCGGCGGCCCTTCTGCAGGCATGAACCAGCAGCAGGGCAGGGCACAGACTAACGGCATTTTGAAGAACTATTCGCGCGACTTGACAGCTCTTGCACGCGCGCAGAAGCTTGACCCGGTAATCGGGCGCGATGCAGAAATTGCCCGTGTGATTCAGATTCTTTCGCGCCGTTCAAAGAACAACCCTGTTTTGGTCGGCGAGCCTGGCGTGGGCAAAACTGCAATCGTAGAAGGGCTTGCGCAGCGCATTGTTTCAGAGCGCGTGCCGAGAAACCTCTGCAAGAAACGCGTGCTTACGCTTGATCTTGCTTCTGTTGTTGCAGGCACAAAATACCGCGGTGAATTTGAAGAGCGTTTCAAGCGCATAATGAAAGAAGCAACTGAAAACAAGAACATTATTCTTTTTATAGACGAGCTTCACACGCTTATCGGCACGGGCGGCGCAGAGGGTGCGATGGACGCTTCTAATTTGCTCAAGCCGGCTCTTTCGCGCGGCGAGATTCAGTGCATCGGCGCGACAACATCGAAAGAATTCCGCCAATATTTTGAAAAAGATGCCGCCCTTGCAAGACGCTTTCAGAAGGTGAATGTTGAAGAGCCGTCTGATGCAGATGTGCGCCTTATCCTTGAAGGGCTGAAAACGAAATACGAAGAATTTCACGGCGTAATTTATGCTGATGATGTAATTGAAATAATAATGCGCTACAGCCGTCGTTTTATTACAGACCGCTATTTTCCGGATAAGGCAATTGATGTTCTTGACGAAGCCGGTTCGATGAAAAAAATTGCGGCTGACATTAGACCGCCGGAACTTGCTGATATTGAAGCGAACATTGAGCAGCTTAATAAAGAGAAGCTTCAGCTTGTAAACAGCCAGAATTACGAAAGAGCCGCAGAAGTGCGAGATCAGGTGCGCGAGCTAAGGCAAAAGCTTGACATTGTGCGCAATTACTGGCAGACGGCGGACGTGAACGGTTCAAATGTAGTTACGCCTAACGACATAAAGAAAGTGCTTGCCGTTATGACAGGTATTCCGCTTGAAAATATTGATACATCTGAATCTGCAAAGCTTATAAATATGGAAGCCGAGCTTCATAAGACTGTCATCGGTCAGAATGAGGCTGTTTCACTTATCAGTTCTGCAATCAGACGCTCGCGCTCTGGCATTTCGTCTGTGCGCCGTCCTCTAGGTTCGTTTATTTTCCTAGGTCCTACAGGCGTTGGCAAGACTTTGCTTGCAAAAACACTTGCAAAATTCCTTTTCGGCACAGAAGATTCGCTTATAAGAATTGACATGAGCGATTATATGGAAAAGCACAACGCGAGCCGTCTTGTCGGCGCACCGCCGGGCTATGTGGGCTATGAAGAAGGCGGTGTCTTAACCGAAAAAGTGCGCAAGAACCCTTATGCTGTCGTGCTTCTTGATGAAATTGAAAAGGCTCACCCCGATGTGTTCAATCTGCTTCTGCAAGTGCTTGAAGAGGGCGAACTTAAAGACAGCCTCGGTCATTCAGTTAATTTCAGAAACACCGTAATTATTATGACGAGCAACGCCGGTGCAAGGCAGATTACTACAGAAAGCCGCGTCGGCTTCTCTAATCTTGAATCTGGCCTGCTTGACTATGAAGATATAAAATCAAATGCTTT
This sequence comes from Spirochaetales bacterium Spiro_07, assembly GCA_001603145.1. GTDB lineage: Bacteria > Spirochaetota > Spirochaetia > Treponematales > Treponemataceae > UBA1240. Next base: position 11,299 of record LVBI01000050.1, read on the forward strand.
GTCTGAATTGAAAAAGCTTTTGAGGCCGGAATTGTTGAACCGAATTGATGATACCGTTGTGTTTACGGCACTTTCTAAAGAAGAGGTCGGCGCAATTCTGCATATTCAGCTTAAAGAGCTTGAATCGCGCCTTGCAGAGCAGGGGCTTTCTCTTGCAGTAAGGCCTGCTGCTTGCGATTATCTTGTTGAGAACGGCTACGACCCGCAGTACGGCGCGCGGCCTATGCGCCGGCTTATTCAGCGCAATATAGAAGACCCGCTTTCTATAAAGCTGCTTTCTGGCGAAGCTGAAGGCAAGTCTTCTGTCATAATCGACTATAAGAATGACGAATTTGTCGTTTCGTTCAAGAAAAGCACAAAACGTAAAAACACCGAAAAAGCAAACGAAATCGAAAGCGTGCTTGTATAAAAGAACAAACTGAATCTTGGTAAACCTTTCAAGTTTTGTCTTGCGGCAGAATTTGAAAGCGTTTACAAAGCAAAAGTTTTTCGATTCAGGTTTCTATTGAAAAGGTTTACTTGACGAATTCTATTATGCACTTTATAATAATCCAAAATAAATAATTACATTATCAATAGTTAATTAATAAAACAGTTTGTTGTAATAACCAAAAAGTTTAATTCTTAAAATTTTCATTAAGCTGCAAGAATGCAGCAAAAAAGGAGTTTTTGATGAACGGAGAGAAGAAGGTTATTACAATCCCGCCGTTTCCAAAAGATTGTACTCTTTGGAGTATCTTGTGTTTCGTTGTTTATCAGGTTTTCTTCTGGTTTTTCTTTGCTTTTTGCGAAGTCTATACTGCTAGTGAATTGATTAAACTCATTTCTTCAGTGCCATATCTTGTGTTTTTCGTAGTGGCAGCAGGAATCGGTGTTTCTCTTTCAAGTTTTTACAGACGTTCTTTTGATTTTTTTGACGGTTCAGACGCAAACCTTACACGGCTTGCAAACAGGGCGAATTTGATTACTGTCGTTCAGTTTTGCATTACAATCGGTGTTTCTCTTCTGCTGCCGTTTGTAATAAAGCTTTCTTGCAAGATGCTCGACATGTATTGTGTTCCGCATGACGTTTGGTTCAGCACTTTGGGTTCGCTTTTCTTTGTTTCAACCACTTTTTATGTTATGTGGCTTCAGACATTTGAAAAGTGGCTTGACTGGCTGCCTTTACGCAAAAAAGACGTTTCAATGGGGCTTGTAAGGCGCCATCTTCTTGTTACATTGACCACGACAATTGCAACTGTCTTGCTCGGCATGCTTGCTTGCCGCAAAATGGAGCTTGGGCATTATACTACAGTATGGGAATGCTACGCTTCAAAAATGATTCCGATTGGTGCTTTTTCCATTTTGTCTTCGATTTTTGTTCAATGGCTTGAAACGCACCACGAAGCAAAGCGTCTCAGCCATATCCGTAAGATGATGGAGAAGATGGCTGACAACAATTTTGCCCTGCACCGCGAGCCTGTGCATAGCCGCGACGACTATGGTTTGCTTGCAACGTCAATCAACAAGCTTGTAGATTCAACACGCGATTTGCTTCAGACTATCAAGACAACATCTGTTGAGTCTGGTGAACGTGCTGAAATAATGCAAGAAGGCGCAGAATCTACCGCAGCCGCCATTACGCAGATAGCTGGAACAATTACACAGATTCGCGAATCAATTGTGAACCAGTCTAGCGGCGTTGAAGAGGCGAGCGCAAGCATCCGCCAAATCGAACAGTCAATTCAGAAGCTTGATGACGATGTAAATGCGCAAGTTTCTAGCATTGCTGAATCATCTGCCGCTGTTGATGAGATGGTTGCGAACATCCGCTCTGTAAACGAAGTTCTTGAAAAGAACACAGCCGCCGTAAATCAGCTGCGCCACGCTGCCGAAGAAGGTCAGCACAGCGTAAAAGAAGCTGTAGATTCTTCACAGTCAATCTTGCAAGGTTCAAGCTCTTTGCTTGAAGCAACCAAAATTATTCAGACTATCGCGTCGCAGACAAACTTGCTTGCCATGAATGCGGCAATCGAAGCAGCCCACGCCGGTGAATCTGGCAAAGGCTTCTCTGTTGTTGCTGATGAAATCCGTAAGCTCGCCGAGCAGTCAAATCAGCAAGGCAAGGCGATTAACTCTGAACTTAAGAATTTGAATGCCGAAATTGAGAAAGTCTCTGAAAGCACCAAGCTTGTCCAGAACCACTTTGCGAGCATCTACAATTTGGCTGAAACTGTGCAGCTGCAGGAGCGTGTCGTTATTTCCGCAATGGAAGAGCAGCAGGAAGGCAACACGCAGGTTCTTGCTTCAATGGAAAAAATCAACAAAATTGCAGACGACACGCGCAACAGCTCAAAAGAGATGCTTGCCGGTGCGGCTGAAATCGTGCGCGAAATGGAAGCACTTACATCAGCCACAAGCCAGATTAACACGGCTATGGGCGAAATGAATGCAAGCTCGGACAAAATCCGCGAACTTGCGGTTGATTCTAAGAACAAGTCAATTGAAAACGCTAATAGCGTAACAGTGCTTAAAAACGAAGTGGATAAGTTTGTTCTTTAGATTTTATATTAAGTGCTTTAAGTCCGGTGAACAGCCGGGCTTTTTTTTGCTATAGAAACTGTATTGAGTATATTTAAGCCGGTCACTGAGCATAGTGGTCACTGAGCGTAGTCGAAGTGACCATAATGTATGTATTGGTTTGTCACATCGTCAGATTTAGTGCTTTGTCAGTTTCAGTATTGACTTAATTGAGATTTTATTATAAAAGTAAACGTATTGTAAATTTCAAAAATGTGCATTGTAATATCCAAAAAGTCAAATTTTTCAATTTATTATGCCGACAATATATAGGCATAGAATTGCTTTGAGTGCTGTTTTTAAGTTTCAGGGCAGTTAAAAAAGGAGTATTCAATGGACGAAAAAAATCAGATTGTTACAATTCCTCCGTTTCCCAAAAAAGTATCATTTTGGAGTCTTTGCTGTTTTGTTCCTTATCAAGTATTGGCATGGATTTTTTATGTTTTTTTCGGAACTTATACAGCGGCAGAAGTTTCTAAGCTTATTCTTTCAGTGCCGTATCTTATTTTTCTGGTTTTAAGCACGGTAACAGGATTTTTCGTTACAAGGTTCTATACAAAATCATTCGATTTTTTTGACGGTTCAGATGCAAACTTAATGCGCCTTTCGTCAAAAGTTAAGTTTATAACAACTTTTCAGCTTGTTTTTGCAACTACAATTGCCTTTTTGTTTATGCCGATGTCAATCAAAATTGCTTGCAATATGAACGGCATCAAGTATGTTGCGCACGATACGTGGTTCGGCGTAATCGGTGCTTTCTTTTTTTCTTCGACTAACTTCTATATTTTCTGGCTTCAGACATTTGAGCAGTGGCTCGACTGGCTGCCGATGAAGCGCGAAGGCATTACGATGGGGCTTGTGCGCCGTCATGTTTTCGTAACGATTACGATTACGCTTTCAGCGGTTTTGCTCGTTATGCTTTCTTTCAGAAGCATGGAAACAGGCGCTTTGTCTGTTTTGGATTGCTATAGAATGAAAGTCATTCCGTGCGGCATTTTCGGCATTATTGTTTGTACGTTGATTGTACGGAATGAAGTTGCTCAAGAAGCGCACCGCCTTCATCATGTTGTAAAGATGATGGAAAAGATGGCTGACAACAATTTTGCCCTGCACCGCGAGCCTGTGCATAGCCGCGACGACTATGGTTTGCTTGCATCTGCAATCAATAAGCTTGTGCTTTCAACAAGAGATTTGCTTACAACGATTAAGAATACAGCAGTTGAATCTGGCGAACGCGCAGAAATTATGCATGAAGGCGCGGAATCTACCGCAGCTGCTATTACACAGATAGCCGGAACAATTACGCAGATGCGTGAATCTGTTGTGAACCAGACCAGCGGCGTTGAAGAGGCGAGCGCAAGCATCCGCCAAATCGAACAGTCAATCCAAAAGCTTGATAGCGACGTAAACGTGCAGGTTGCAAGCATTGCAGAATCATCTGCCGCTGTTGATGAGATGGTTGCGAACATCCGCTCTGTAAATGAGATTCTTGAAAAGAACTCGGCTGCTGTATCACAGTTGCGCCACGCTGCAGAAGAAGGTCAGCAGAGCGTAAAAGAAGCTGTAAATTCTTCACAGTCAATCTTGCAAGGTTCAAGCTCTTTGCTTGAAGCAACCAAGATTATTCAGACAATCGCGTCGCAGACAAACTTGCTCGCCATGAACGCGGCAATCGAAGCAGCCCACGCCGGTGAATCTGGCAAGGGCTTCTCTGTTGTTGCAGATGAAATCAGAAAGCTCGCCGAGCAGTCAAATCAGCAAGGCAAGGCGATTAACTCTGAACTTAAGAATTTGAACGCAGAAATTGAAAAAGTCTCTGAAAGCACCAAGCTCGTTCAGAATCACTTTTCTAGCATTTATAATCTGGCTGAAACTGTGCAGCTGCAGGAGCGTGTCGTTATTTCCGCAATGGAAGAGCAGCAGCTTCAATGGAAAAAATCAACAAAATTGCAGACGACACGCGCAACAGCTCAAAAGAGATGCTCGCCGGTGCGGCCGAGATTGTACACGAAATGGAATCGCTGACAGACGCTACTGGTCAGATTAACTCAGCTATGGGCGAAATGGACGAAAGCGCGGACAAGATCCGCGAACTTGCGGTTGATTCTAAGAACAAGTCAATCGAAAACGCCGACAGCGTAGCAATCCTCAAAAAAGAAGTCGATAAGTTCATATTGTAATAGCCATGCTTGGCACTATGTCATTGTCGGGTTGCCCGACAATGACGAATTGTTGCTAATAATGCATAACTCGAAACCAAGCTAATTAATTTGATATTTTCAAAGCTAATCATTATAATATCCTCATTATGAAGAGCTTTTCAAAAATCATCTGCCTTTTGGGCATTTTGTTCATTTTTAATGTTTCATTTGTTTCGGCTTCCGGCTCTAAAGAAAAGGCTGCCAAGCCTGAATCGATTAATATGGCTGTGCTTAACGGGCCGAGCGGAATGTGCTTTGCTTATCTTTTTGAGAATGTTCCGGCCATAAACGCCACGGGCATTTCTTACGAAGTTTGCGCAAGCCCAGATGTGCTTATCCCGAAATTGCTGAAGGGCGAAATTGACATCGGCATTTTGCCGCCGAATGCTGCCGCGAAGATTTATGCAAAGCAGCCCGATTCGATTGTGCTTGCAGGCGTGAGCGGCTTGGGTATGCTCAACCTTGTTTCAACAGACAAATCAATAAAATCGCTTGAAGACCTTAAAGGAAAAACTGTTTTTGTTGCAGGGCAGGGCTCAACGCCTGAATATGTTTTCCGCGCCGTGCTTGAGAAAAACGGCTATGAAACTGGCGATGCAGCCGGTGCAGTAAAGCTTGATTTCAGCATTCCGGCAAGCGAAATGGCAGCCGCCATTGCTTCTGGCAAAATCGAATATGCTGTAATGCCTGAGCCTTTCGCGACTGTGGCAACCTCAAAAGGCAATTGCTTCCGTGCTTTGAATTTGCAGGAATTGTGGCAGAAAAGCTTCGGCAAAGAGACTTTTCCAATGACGGCGATTGTGGTGCGCAAAGAATTTGCAGCCAAATACCCGGAAACTGTGCGCGCCTTTTTGCGCGAAGCTGAAAAAGCAATCGACTGGACGGAGCAGAACCCAAAAGAAGCCGCCGCCCTTGTTGAAAAGCACACGCTCGGCCTTAAAGCCGCAATTGCAGAAAAAGCGATACCGAACTGCGCGTTCAGCTATATGCCGGCAAAAAAAGCGCGGCCGGTGATTGAAGAGCTTCTCAACGTGTTCTTGAGCTATGCGCCTGAATCAGTCGGCGGCAAGCTGCCTGATAATCAGTTTTATTTTGAATAAGCTTGGAAAAGCGAAAGATGCGGCACAAAGTTCTTGTTTGCATTTCAATAGCGCTGTTCTTTGCGGTGTGGCACATAGCCGCCGTGCTGATGGCCGCGCCTCTGGTGCTGCCCGAACCTTCCGCAGTCTTTTTGCGCATAGCTGAACTGCTGCCGCAAAAAGCTTTTCAGCAGGCGGTTCTTTCAACTTTGGCACGCGCCGCAAAAGCATTTGCAATTTCGCTGTGCCTTTCGCTTTTTTTGGGCGTTCTCATCGGCGCAAGCGAAAATTTTGCAAGCCTGCTGCGCTTTCCGCTTTCGGTTATAAAAGCAACACCCGTCGTTTCGATAATCCTTGTTGCGCTTTTCTGGTTCAAAAGCTCTGCCGTGCCTGTCTTTGTTTCGGTCTTGATGACGCTGCCAGTCTTAACTGAAACGATTGCAGCCGGAATTAAGAGCACAGACCGCAAGCTTCTTGCAATGTCTGATGCCTACTGCTTTTCGCTCAAGCAGAAGCTGCTTTTTGTCTATGTGCCGTCTGTGCTGCCTTACTTTTTTTCAGGCATGTTAAGCTCACTCGGCTTAACGTGGAAAGTTGTAGTGGCCGGTGAAATCTTGAGCCTGCCTAAAAACTCTGTCGGCATGGCGTTGCAGACGGCGAAAGTGCACCTTGAAACAGCCGATGTTTTCGCATGGACTGTCACCGTTATTGCGCTGAGCTACATTTGCGAGCTTGTTTTCAGCTGCTACATCAAAAAAGCAAAGAAACGCTTTCAGCCGGAGACGCTTAATGGATAAAGCTAAAAAATCTGGTGTGAACGGCTCAAGCAACTTGAGCAAGGCCGTTGAAGTTGAGAATCTCACCGTAATACGCGGAAAAAAATCAATTTATAAAGATTTTTCTTTAACGTTTCAAGCCGGAACTGTGAATGCGCTTCTTGCACCGAGCGGTGCGGGCAAAACGACATTGCTTGACTGCATCGCGTCTCTGCTTGAGCCGCAGTCTGGCACAATAAAAGTTGGCGGCAAAAGCATAAAAGAGTTCAAAAGCAAGAACAGGCATGGCGAAATCTATGCGGCCTATCTTTTTCAAGAGCCGCGCCTTTTGCCGTGGTGCACTGTTTTGCGCAACTGCACATTGCCTTTGGAAAACACAATGAGCAAAGCCGAAGCCGCGGCGCGCGCAAAAACTTTTTTGTGTGAGGCAGGCCTGCAAGACAAGATTGACGAATTTCCGCCGAACCTTTCTGGTGGAGAACGTCAGCGCGCCGCAATTGCGCGCTCTTTTGCCATAAAAGCGCCGGTTCTGCTTATGGACGAAGCTTTTCAGTCTCAAGATATTATGCTGAAAGAACAGCTGATGCAGCTTTTGAAAAAGCTGTTTGAGACCGAACGGCGCACCGTAGTTTTTGTGACGCACGACATTAGGGAAGCGATTCAGATGGCAGACAGAATAATCATCTTGAAGCCTGTCTCGCCGGAAGATTCAACGCTGCATATTGCGCTTGACGCTCAGACAAAAGACTTTGAAAGCATCGCTTTGCGTGATAAAATACTGGAAACGTTTGCCGCAAGCTAAACTGCGCGGCCTTTGGAGAAAAAAAATGACAACGATTTATTTTGTAAGACATTGCCAGCCCGATTTTACCAACAACCCTGCTGACAGAGTAAGGCCGCTTTCGGCAGAAGGGCAAAAAGACTCTTTTGCCGTGATGGAATTTCTCAAAGACAAAAAGATTGACGACTTTTATTCAAGCCCTTACAAGCGCAGCTATGACACAGTGATTCATGCTGCCGAATATTACGGCAAGCAGATAACGACAGACGAACGTCTTCGCGAGCGCAAGGTTGGTGAAAACGGCAACAGCGGCGGCAAAGATTTCGAGATTTTCAGAAAAAGATGGAGCGACTTCAATTTTGCAGAAGAGGGCGGCGAATCGCTTGGCTCTGTGCAGAAACGGAACATCGAAGCTGTTTTTGAAATTCTTGAAAAAAGCAAAGACAAAACCGTCGCAATCGGAACGCACGGCACTGCGTTGAGCAGCATTCTCAATTATTTTGACCCGTCTTTCGGCGCAGACGACTTTTTGCGCATAATCAATTTTATGCCGTATATCATCCGTCTTGATTTTGACGGCAAAAAGCTTGTCTCAAAAACCGAAGAAATGTATATCGACAAAAAATACAATGACTGATGAAAAGATTACCGTTTTTCGCCTGGCTTTTTTGCGCCTTGCTTAGCCTTTTGCTTCTTGCATCGTGCGCCAAAAAGACTGAAAATCAAAATGCTTCGGCTGATTCCTCTGAAGAGCTTTTAGAAGTTGCTGAAAATGCTGAATCTGAAAGGCTCTTGTGCTTGTTTGTTAATGCGCCGGGCGGCGTTGAGCTGAAAAGTGCGCCCTCTGCAGAAGCCGCCGCCGTATGCACGCTTGCAGACAGGCAGCCTCTTGCTCTTTTGGTGCAGGCTAAGGCAGTTGAAGCGCAAGCAGTTGCGGCAAAAGATTATTCTCCCGGAACTTGGCTCTACGTAAAGACCGAATCTGGCGAAACAGGCTTTGTCTTGAGCCGCTTCATCGAAGATTCACTTGAAATGATAGACTTAATCCGCCGCGTTGAAGGCTCTTATAACGAAAGCGGCACAGATTCAGACCAGAAAATCACGATAAAGTACATCGGCAACCAAAAGTTTGAAGTTGACGCCAACTGGCGCATGTTCCAGTCAAAGAACCTCTTGACCGCAGAAGAAATCGAAAAATCAGATTTTCTCTGCCGCTCGGGCAGCCGCGAAGGTGTGCAGGTTGATTACAAGCTTCATTTTGACGGCGGCGAGCTTCAATATGATTTCATCGGGCAATACTGGGATTTAGACAAAAACGGCGAACCGGCCAACCGCCGCGAATCGAGAATAAGCACAAAGCTTAAAAAGATTGAATAGCTCTATTTCCGCAGGCAATTCTAGTTCATGTACATATGCTATCGGGCGCTTGTGTACATATGCTGTCGGGCGGCGTAGCACGGTTCAAAACCGCGCAATATTGCGCTATGCACTGTTTGTTGCAATGAAACTATAAATTCGTCGCTCTCGCGACGGCAACAAACAGAGCATTTTTGAACCGCACTCCGCCGCCCTTCGCCTTTGTACATACGCCTAAACAGAACGTTGTGCACCAGTTACAAGTTTTTGCTTGCAAAAACTTGACGTTTTGCCCGATAAGACCAATTCCGTAGATTAAGCTACTGCAAAACGCGCACTCCGCAGCCCTCGCGCCCCTGTACACCATCTCAAAACAAGCAGCCTTTGTACACCGGCTTTCAAGTTTCGGCGTAAGACGAAACTTGCAGGGTTTGCCGATTCAGCTTATTCCGTAGAACCAGTCCAGTCGCAAACCCGGAAAACTTGTAACGGATGTACAACGTTCCACCCTCTTGACTTTTGTAAAATCTTCATTTTTTTTACGAAAAAGTACAGAAAAAATTAAAACGCAATAGATATTAAGATGGAGGT
>LVBI01000051.1 GCA_001603145.1 Spirochaetales bacterium Spiro_07
AAGAACCTCTACTCGCAAGCGGGTTCTTTTCTCCCCTAAAACCCCTCTTTTTTCCAGCAGCGATTAGGGGCTTCATGCCCCTAATAACCCTGAATTAATCTACATTTTATGTTGTACTTCACGGGAAAGTTTTGTAAAAATGTCATTACCTGACGTGCCCTGGCAATCTAGTTTTGGGCATTTCTTTTAAAGAAAATGCATAAATATACAGGAATATTAAAGATTCCTGAAGAATATGCAATATTCTTGATGTTTTTGCATAAATATTCAAGAATATTGTATATTCCTGAAGAAAATTCAATATTCTTGATGAATTTACTCCATTCCTGATGGAATATTCAATATTCTTGAAGAATTTGCTTTATTCTTGAGATTTTGCGAATGCAAAATCGGCGCTTTTCGCCGATTAAGCTTTATTTGTAGATTAAACTGCTGCGAAAAAGACACATTCTTGATGGAAAAGGCAGAAAAAATCTGATGATTGCGTCTAATCTTTAATTAATCAGAAACATTCCATTTTTTGCGTTCGGAAGAATACCAAAAATCACTGTTAAAAATAAGAAAAGCATAATATGAGAAATATATATTATAATATTGTGCAAACTCAGTTTCATCGTCTTTTACTGGATTCTGAAACTGATAAAAGACATTAAAATTGGCAACTTGCACTTTTCCATCAGCTAAATATCTAGGTTGTAGAGTTGTTGGAAAAGATGCCAAATATTCAGGAACTACATCAAACCATCTTTCTGGAAATTTTTTATAATCATTAAAATATTGTTTTATGGCATCTGCAAGCTGTCTTATATCTTCTTCAGTAATTTTATCAATCCATTCTATAGTTATTGGCGTATAAGTATTAGCATCTGCATCAAATTTTATTCTGTCATCTTTTGAATCATAAAAATATCTTTTATATGAATCTTTATCACCTTTTTCTTTTCTGGGATCTATATATGATATTCTGAAATAGCCAGGTCTATATTTTACAGGTTCAGGTCTATATATAAAGCTTACAGGTTTCACAAAGAAATTAAACAAACCTGTGTTCTCAATTTTTGGCAAATATTTTGGAACAAGTTCATCTAATTCCTGTGGATAAAATCCATTGTCGTTGTAATACTTTTCAAGTGCAGCTATTATCTTGTTTCCCCTGTCGATAGCCCGCCTCTCTTTTCTTGTAACACGACACCACTCATCAATTTCTTGTGCGGCAGCATAAAGACTGGCAATATTTATCAATAACAACAAAAAAACAACTTTTTTCATGATTTCTCCTAAAACTTTTGCTTCTGCTGAAAAGTATAAACATGAAATGAAAAACAGGCAAGTTCATGTACATAGTTCAAAAAAATAGTGCGCAATGGCGTTTTGCATCTGTATTTTCTACGGCATAGGCTTTATAGAGCAAAACGGCCAAGATTTGCCTTGCGGCAAATCTTGTAACTTGTGTACAAAACCAATCTTGTACACAAGCTTGAGATTTTGCGAATGCAAAATCGGCGCTTTTCGCCGAATAAACGTAAAACATAGATTTAGCTTATGCGAAAAGAAGATTTTCTGCGAGAATGGAGCACTATTTTTTGAAGCATTTGCAATATAAGCTTTACACAGACTTGACGATAAATCTATGCTATAATAGCCCCATGAACAAAGATTGGTCTGAACTCAACAAGACTATGCAGGCAAAGCAAAAAATGAATGAAAAAAGCTTCTATATATGATATTCTTAGCAAAAGGAGGCAAAAATGCTCACAAAAGAAATGACTGCAACAATTTCAAACGTGCTTTCAAATATGGGCTGCAAAGAAAGCTATATTTTCGGCTCGCACGTTACCGGCAATGCAAATGATTTCTCTGATATTGACATTGGCATAAAAGGTCTGCCTCCTCAGAAATTTTTTGCCGCTCATTCAATGCTTGAAGACGCAACAGGCAAGACCATAGATTTAGTTGACTTTGACGAAAAACCGCAATTTTTTGCCCTTCTGCAAAATCTAGGAGAATTACGAAAAATTATAGGACATCTTTAATGATTTAAATTCCGAGCTATGATATATTACAATCATAAAGCGTTGAGAGACGCAAAAGTTGGCTTGTGCCAGCAAATATCGAAGCGGAGGTTTAGAGATAAACGCTATGAAACATAATATCTTTCACGAACACAGCAAATCTCACAATTGGTGTGAACGCACCTTCTCTGAACATCTGTGTAGAAACCATGAAAGCTGGCATGAATGCAGTTCATCAAACTGTAAGTCAATTTTTGTAAACGGAGTCTTGGCGTAACCTACCTTGCGTTGAACTCCGAACTGAAGGAGTTATCAACGTGAAAATAACATATCAAAAGCCTGTAATCGATTTATATGCAACAGGTGCAAAAATCAAATCACTAATGAAACAAAAGGGCATATCTGCCCGGCAACTGCAAATCACAATGGACTTTCCTTATGTTCAGACAATTTATAATTGGTTTGCAGGAAAAAATATGCCGACTATCGATAATTTGGTTGTACTCGCTCAAATTCTTGAAGTGAAAATGGATGATCTTGTGGTTACTCGAATGTTGGAGATAGAGATTTCTGCTATTGATGGTGCAGAAGCCTTGACAGCATAAACAATTTAAGTCCGTAGTTCAATGGCAGAACGGCAGTCTCCAAAACTGCTCATGGGAGTTCGATTCTCTCCGGGCTTATAGAACCTGTAGCCAAGCTGGTTAAGGCAGCGGTCTGCAAAACCGCAATCGTGGGTTCGATTCCCATCAGGTTCTCTTTTTATATGTGGACGTTGGCGGAGCGGTTAACGCGCTTGATTGTGGATCAAGAATTCACCAGTTCGAATCTGGTACGCCCACCTATTTTGGTCGATTAGTGCAAAGGTCAGCACAGTAGATTTTCATTCTACAAATGTTGAGTTCGAGTCTCACATCGACTATATAAAATCTGTTACGCCGGTCTGCATCGGCACAGCCTAGAAGTCGCGCTGCACATCAGCCTGACGTTGCGCCGAAATTGATGCGCCGATTCAGGTTAATGCAAAAATATAGCCCACGCCGACCATGATAAAGTTGCTCATTCCGTGCATAACAGCCGGATAAAGCACGCTCTTCGATTTTTCAAGCGTAATTCCGTATGCAATGCCCAATATAAAGGCATATATCAGCTGAAACCACGAAAATGACACAGCAAAAGGAACAGCGCTCCATTTTATATGCGCAAGCGAAAACAAAAACGATGCAATCACAATATTAAGCAGACGCACTTTATGTTCCATTCTGCGAGAAACCAATTCCAAGATCGTTATAGGAAAAGCCCTGAACAAGATTTCTTCTGAAGTGCCGGAAAGCAGCAGCTGAAAGCCGAGGCTTCCGGCAATATTCAGCGGCGAAAGCTCGTATTCATAAGGCGCAATCCGATTCAGCCTGTAACCGACGGCATACGAAGCAAGTGCATAAATTGCAATCGCAACTGAAAAAACGGCTGCATAGCAGATTCCGGTTTTGCTAAGTTTTGGTCTGATATAGAAATCAGCTTTCTTCAGTTTGGCTGTAACAATAACGGCAGCAAGCGCGATAAGCATTTGCACAACATGATGCACGGTAATGCGCATAAAAACACTGTCTTTGTCCACTGCGGAATAATCGAAAAGCCCGGCGACAAGACTGCCGGTTTTGCTAGCCACGCTCTGAAAAACAAACAAACCGGCAGCAGCAGCTATCAAGATGAGAACATCGTTTGTTTTTCGTTTATTGCAATCTGTTCCGCCGGTCTGCATCTTGCGCTATTTTTCAGACAGGCTCTTTCTTGGCTCGCCCCATTTGCCGAGGTATCTGCCGTCAATTGATTCGTAGGTGTTTTCGCCGCAAGTAATCGCTGGCGCGGCTTTTTTGAGCCGGTCTATAAAAGGCACAGACTTATCAAGCAGCGTTTCTTCAACAGAAACGTTGCAAATCTCGCAGATAAAAAGGTCGCTGCCTTCTGCAAGATGAATCTCTTTTTGAACGCGGAGCTCATAAGTTACCGGGCTTTCTGCAATTGTCGGCACGTCAAGCACCTTGCCCTGCTCCACAGTTGGTGTGAACTTCATCTTGTCTTTTGTGTTGCGGCCGGGAGTTGTGCCGTAATAATCAGCAAGCGGCAGCAGTTTTTCTGTTACAAGATTTGCCGAAAACACGCCGTTCTTTCTGACGAGATCTTTTGTCAGCTTGTCTTCGCCGATGCAGGCCATAACGCCAAGATGCGCACCGCCCTCGCCTTCAGTGTGAACATAGCTGAACCAGCAGAAAAGCCCGAAATCGGGCGTTCCGTCTTCTTTTTTAGTGCCGTACAAAAACAATGTCTGCGGACAAAAATCGTTGTTATAGTTGTGATTTACCTTTGCCATTAGTTACTCCTGTGTCTGTTTTTTGTATTCGCGCTCGGCTTGTTCCAGATTTTGCAATATGCGGCCAAGCCGGCTGTCCAAGAGCGTTACTTCCTCTTGAGAAAAGCCGTCGAAAAACAGAATGTTCATCTGCTCAGAAACTTCGTCATACTTGTCTTTGAGCTTCCGCGCTTTTGCAGTCAAGACAATGATGCTCTGCCGCTTATCGGTGCTGCTTGCCTTGCGCTCAAGCAGACCGCCCTCTTCTATGCGCGCAAGCATGGCCGTAAGCGTATTCTTTGCAAGCCCTGTCTTTGCAGATAATTCCACAATCGGAACTTCGTCTTTCTGCCACAGCACATACAGAATCCGCCCTTGAGGGCCGTTGAACTCCTCAATGCCAAAATCCTGCAATATGCGCTGAAAAACACGGTCCTGCACCTGCTTAATCTGCGATATTAAAAAACCGGTTCTGCTTTTCATGTCAATTCATCGTTTTTTGAAATGATCTGCAGCCGCCGCGTCCGGCAATCTGCAAAACATTCCGTTTATATCAGCTGATATTAAAATGGTACTATATAGAACTATATTTGTAAAGGGAAATTTTCTGAAATCTTTGGCAAAGCATTGAAGCTGTTGACGCACATCTTAGCAGCGGCTGTTGCAGCTTACGGCACACACTTTAGCAATAGCACAGCGCCACTCTTTTTCAGATAATATCATCATCAAGAAGAAAATCTATCAGGCTAACCGTAATTATGCCGTTCTCATCGATTTTGCGCTTTATGTTGTCGCCAACGATTATTATTTTTTTGAAGCTGTCTGTTATACAAAGCAACGGCTTTTCTTCTTGCTGCTTTTTTTCTTCAACCGGCATTTTAAAAGCAGACTGAATATATATTTTTTCTGCACCTTTATTGACTACAAAATCAACTTCCAGTTTCTGACGCATCGATTTTCCGTCAGCATTAACAGTCCAAGTTTCTACAGAGCCTGCATCTACGTTAAAGCCTCTGAGCCTAAGCTCATTATAGATAATGTTCTCCATAATATGAGGTTCTTCCTGCTGGCGAAAATTCAAGACAGCGGCTCTAAGCCCCATATCTGCAAAATAATACTTTGTTTCTGTTCCGATATATTTTCTTCCTTTTACGTCATAACGCAAAGCTTCTTCTATTAAAAAAGCTTCTTGCAAGCATGAAATATAGCTTAGAATAGTTTTGTCAGTTACTGTTACATTTTCAACAGACTGAAATGTATTGCTTATGCGCTTCGGATTTGTTGATGAACCTATGCTGGAAGCAAGAATTTGAACAACTTTAACAAGCCCTTCTGTATTCCGCAGATGATTACGCTCAATAACATCTTTTAGATATGTCAATTCATAAAGATTCTTCAAATAATTGATTTTCTTTGTTTCAGAGTCAAATTCTAAAATTTGTGGCAGACCACCATAAGTGTAATATTCGTTCCATGCTGAAATTTTGTCACCGCCGACGGCTGAATAAAATTCTGCAAAAGAAAGTGGCCACACACGAATTTCATCTCCTCTTCCGCGGAATTCTGTAACAACATCTTTTGAAAGGAATTTTGAATTGCTGCCAGAAACGTACACATCAAGCTTAGAATTATGCATAAGACTTAGAACAACCTCAACGAAATCGTCTACGAGCTGCACTTCATCAAGTATGACATAATGAACGCCCGCATCATTTTGGATATGCGAATCGATATAATCTAACAACAAATTAGGATTGCGCAATTTTTTATTGCGGTAATCATCAAGCGAAAGTTCTATAATATGATTTTCTTGAACACCTTTTTTTATAAGATAATCGTGAAACAGTCTGAAAAGCAAAAATGACTTGCCGCACCGCCTTATGCCGGTAACAATTTTTACAAGTCCGTTACCTTCACCAGAAATGAGCATATCAAGATATTTTTTCCGCTGAATTATCATATTTACTCCGAAAAATTGTGTTCACCACACATTTTCGGAATAAAACTAACATATTGAAGTGATACTTTCAAGCTGCACCATAAATCAGCCGCTTTCATGTTGGTGGCAGCGCGCATTTTAGCGACGGCACAGCTCGCTGCAGTGGCAAGGGCTTGCATTGCACCCACATTATGCGCAAAATGCTATACAATCAGGAGCGCATCATATTATGGAAGAAATTATTCGGCAGATTAAGAACCAGCAGGAAATCAATTTTGTGAACATAAAGGAGCAGATTGAAAAGGCGGATTTGGAGACTGTCTTTGACGGCGTGAACAATTCGCGCTTTATTTTTCACAATCTGCATTCAATGGACAGGTTCTTTATGAACCCGAACGGCTATGTCTACGAAGGCGAGAAGCTTTTCGGCATTCCCGAAAATTTGAGCGTAATCTCAACAAAGCGCGAAGGCTTTGAAAAAGACACGTCAATCGTAATTTCACGGCAGCAGCTTCTCGGCTATTTTGAGCACGTTAAGGCGAAAATCGAAAACTATCTCGACAATCTGACCGCGGCGGAGCTTGTGCTCAAACCCGAAGGCTCTGAATACACGAGGCTTGAGCTGATTCTTGCGCAGTTCAGACACATGATGTGGCATGTGGGCTGCTCTAGCGCAATAACTTTTGCGGCTAAGCACGAATGGAACGAATTCACTGGCTTGAGCGGTTTGCGCAAATTAATAGAAGGAAAATGAACAAAATGGGCGCAGCAAGCACAACAACCGGCAGACCGAAGAATCTGACCGGCTACGATAATCTGCCAAAAGAAGTTTCAAGCCAAATCGATGCTGCCGTCAGCATTTGGAAAAAGTACATGGGCGCACGGCTTGAAGGCATTTATCTTCATGGCTCGATTGCGCTCGGCGCGTTCAACCCGAATTCTGGCGACATCGACATTTTGATTGTGGTCAATGAAGCACCGACTGTTCAAGAAAAGCTAGACATTGCAAGCGAAATCATCGAAATAGACAAGCGCCCATGCCCGCTTGAAATGTCTGCAATCACGCTGCACGACGCGCAAACGTGGAAAAACCCGGGAAATTGTGTGTTCCACTACAGCGATTATTGGACAGAACGCTACAAACAGCGCCTTGCCGATGGCAAGAGCCAAGTCTATGTCGCCGACAATGAATTTCCTGACGCAGATGTAACAAGCTACATCGGGCTTATCAACCAAAGCGGCATCGTCCTTTACGGCAGGCAAATCGAAGGCACATTCGCTGATATTCCGGCAGAAGATTTTCTTGAAGCAATAACCGCCGGCATTGACGATTATGAGTTCAACGCTTATGACACAAGATATTTTGCGAGCAACATTCTCATTTTGGGCAGAATACTTTCGTTCAAAGCTGAAAAGCGGATTCTCTCAAAATATGACGCTGGTTTATGGATGATTGAAAATGTGCCGGAAAATTTGCGCTATATTCCAGAAGCAGCCATGAAATTCTGGTTTGCAGATTCCGCTGAAAGCAAAACCAAAGCACTGCCCGATTTTCCACTTGAAGATTTGCAAAGTTTGCGCGAATATCTGATTAATAAGATAAAACAGAGGACAAAATGAGCAATTCTGACAGAAACTACAATAAAAACGCCGTTGCACCGCAGCCGCCGATGGGCTGGAACAGCTATGACTATTACAATACGATGGTGAACGAGGCGCAAGTCCGCGCAAACGCCGAATATATGGCGAAAAACCTGAAAAAGTACGGCTGGGAATATGTGGTAATCGATATTCAGTGGTCAGATCCGGATGCAGGCAAACGCAACAAAGAAGGGATTCAGTACATTCCGTTCAGCCGCTTCTGCATCGATGAATATTCGCGCCAGATTCCGGCACCGAACCGTTTTCCGAGCAGCGCCGGCGGCAAAGGGTTCAAGCCGCTTGCTGATTACATTCATTCTCTCGGACTTAAATTCGGCATTCACATAATGCGCGGAATTCCGCGTTTTGCCGCCCATGAGCATCTGCCCATAAAGACACACGACGGCACAGCTGTAACGGCCGACATGGTTGCAAATCCCTATTCAATCAGCCGCTGGAACCCGGACATGTATGGCGTTGATGCGGCGCGGCCGTATGCGCAAGATTATTACGATTCGATTTTCGAGCTTTATGCAGAATGGGGCGTTGATTTTGTAAAGGTTGACGACATCTGCAATACGAACATGTATCCGCAGAACCCTTATTCAGCTGAAAAAGAAATCGAAATGATTGCCAGAGCAATCGAAAATTCCGGCCGCGCAATGGTGCTTTCGCTTAGTCCGGGGCCTGCACTAATTGAAAAAGCCCATCATTACGAAAGTTATGCAAACATGTGGCGCATAACCGACGACTTCTGGGACGACTGGAAACTTCTTAAAGCAATGTTTGAACGCTGCGAAGTTTGGCAGAAGCACACCGGCGGCGGCAACTGGCCTGACTGCGACATGCTTCCGTTGAATGTGCTTGGCTACGGTTGGGCAGACCCTGATGCGCCGGAAAAATCAAAGGCGAGGAAGAGCAACTTTACACCGGAAGAAACGCGCACGATGATTACGTTGTGGAGCATTTTCCGTGCACCGCTGATGATTGGCACAGACTTGCCGCAGCTCGATTCTTTCAGTTTGAGCCTGCTGACAAACGAAGAAATAATTGCAATGAACAAGTGCCCGAACCAGGCAAGGCAACTTTCGCCGTCTTTGAGCGGCAGCAATATCGTATGCTGGTACAACTTTATCGGGTTTGACGAATCTGGCTGTGCACACGCGTATTATGCTTTGTTCAACTTGACCGACGAAGAGCAGCCGCTTATGTTCAGCACAAAGCTTGCCGCTGAAGCAACCACAGCCGAACAAGCAGAATCAGCTGATTCTGCGCCAACAGCCCCGGTCATCCGCGATTTATGGGCGCGCAAAGATTTGGGCAGCAGCATAAAGACTACACTTGCGCCGCATTCTTGCCGTGCATTCCGTGTATAACAAATTTTTCTTTATAAAGAAGCAAAAAGCCGTTGTATTCTTTTTGCGCGAAGTATAGAATAGGTCTGTTCAAAAAATTCCGCAAAATCTGCTGACAGGAGAATTTAATTATGGCAGTAAGTGATAAAAAATATAAGCTATTGATTATCAACCCCGGCTCAACCTCAACAAAGGTTAGCCTTTTTGAAAATGAAACATCTGTATTCGAAAAGAGCCTTTTTCATGACGCAGATGTGCTGCTTTCGTTTCCGCATGTAAACGACCAGATGCCTTTCCGTTATGAAGTCATTATGAACATGCTCAAAGACGAAGGCTACAAAGCCTCTGAAATTGACGTGTTCGTAGGTCGCGGCGGTTCTGCATGCACGCAGCCGGGCGGCATTACAAAGATTGACCAGAAGCTTTACGATGACACAGTTGCGGCTGTCGGTGGCAGCGAGCACCCGGCAAAGCTCGGCGTAATGCTCGCATGGAAATTTGCGCAAGAATTCAACAAGCCGGCATTTACCCTCAACCCGACAAACGTAGACGAATACGGCGATTACGCCCGCCTTACCGGCATCAAAGGCATTTACCGCGTTTCTCATTCTCACGTGCTTAATCAAAAAGCTGTTGCGGAATATCACGCCGAGCACGTGCTTAACAAACGCTACGAAGACTGCAATTTTGTTGTTGCACACATCGACGGCGGCATAACCGTAAGCGCGCACGACCACGGCAAGATGGTAGACGGCAACATGGGCGCAGACGGCGAAGGCGCATTCACTCCGACAAGAATCGGCAGCGTGCCTGTGCTTTCGCTGCTTGATTATATCGAAAAACACTCAATTGCAGATGTGCGCCTCCGCTGTTCACGCGCGGGCGGCTTTGTTGACCTTTTCGGTACGGCAAATGCAGACACAATCCACGAGCTTTTGGAAAAAGGCGACCGCAAGGCAGATTTAGTCTGGAACACAATGCTTTATCAGATTTGCAAGATGATTGGCGAAATGAGCTGCGTGCTTTGCGGCAAGGTTGACGGAATTTTGCTGACAGGCGGGCTTTTGCGCTTTGCCGACGTAAAAGCTACAATCGAAAAGCGTTGCGGCTGGATTGCACCGATTTTCGATTATCCTGGCGAGATGGAACAAGAAGCGCTGGCTCTTCCGGCACTTAAAGTTATGCAAGGCAAGATTACGCCGCTTACATACACCGGAAAACCAGTCTGGAACGGTTTTGAAGGCTTGGATTTATAAGCCATAAAAGGAGAAATAACATGAGCATGATAGAAAAAATCAAGAACAAGGCGCGCGCCAACATAAAAACGATTGTACTGCCGGAAGGCGACGAGCCGCGCACAGTTAAGGCGGCTGAAGACATCGTAAAAGAAAAGCTTGCAACGCCCATTCTTTTGGGCAACCCACAAAAAATTGCGGAAGTTGCAAAAGCGCAAGGCGCAAACATTTCAGGCATCAAGATTATCGATCCGAGTGCAAGCGAAAAAGCCGCAGAATATACAAAAACGCTTTACGAATTGAGAAAGGCCAAGGGCGTAACTGAAGAAGACGCAAAAAAGCTTGTCGCAGACCCGATGTACTACGGCATTATGATGGTCAAGTGCGGCGATGCAGACGGTCTTGTTTCTGGCGCAGTGCACACAACCGGCGACATGCTCCGCCCGGCTTTGCAGATTATCAAGACAAAGCCCGGCATGAAAGTTGTATCAAGCAGCTTTTTGATGGACTGCCCGAACAAGAGCCTCGGCGAAGACGGTCTGCTTGTTTATGCAGACTGTGTTGTTATGCCATGCCCTACAGCAGAAGAACTGGCGCACATCGCCGTTTCTGCAGCTGAAACAGCAAGAGTTCTCTGCGGTGTTGAAGAACCGCGCGTAGCACTTCTTTCGTTCTCTACAAAGGGCAGCGCCAAGCATGAGCTTGTAAGCAAAGTGCAGGAAGCTGTAAAGATTGCGCATGAACTTGCACCAGATTTGCTTTTGGACGGCGAAATGCAGTTTGATGCGGCATTGGTGCCTGAAATCGGTGCTTCAAAAGCGCCGGGCAGCAAAGTTGCGGGCCGTGCCAATGTTCTGGTTTTCCCGGATCTTCAGGCTGGCAACATCGGCTACAAGATTACGCAGCGCATCGGCGGTGCAGAATGTTTTGCCGTTTTGCAAGGCCTCGCAAAGCCGTGCAACGACCTTTCTCGCGGCTGCTCTGTTGAAGACATCGTGAACACAGTAGCAATGACCGCCGTGCAGGCAACCTGCTGAAAAAGGACGGGCTGAAAAATGAACAGATTAATTTCAAAAATAGGGGCTGCAATCGTTTCGGTTACTGTTTTTCTTTTTGCGGTTTTTCTGATTATCGATTACACTTTCGGCTCTTACTTTGTTTGCATGTTCCTTCCGCTCGGCTACATAATGATGGCGGCTGGCTTTCATAACGAATGCAGTGCAGACCGCAAAGTTGCCGCAAACGTCGGCATGGTTTTATCTGCTGTCTATGCTGTGTTAATTCTGCTCGTCTATTTTGCACAGACAACAAGCGTGCGGCTTGAAACTATGACGGCACAAGCTGAACGGATTTTGAACTACAAATATGGCGGTCTGCTCTTCAACTATGATTTGCTCGGCTATGGCATGATGGCACTTTCAACGTTTTTTATCGGGCTTGCGATTAAACCTGCAACAAAGCAAGACAAATGGCTCAAAGCGCTTATGCTGATTCACGGCGTTTTCTTTTTAAGCTGCTTCTTCATGCCAATGACAGGCCTGTTTCTTAGCATGTCTGACGGCAGCACAAGCGGCGGCGGTTCAGCCGCGCTTGTAGCATGGTGCGCATTCTTCTTGCCAATCGGCATTTTGTCATTCATTCATTTCAGCAAAAAATAAGACTGAATTAAGAACACCAAGCACTATCTAGCCCATGCTTGATGATGTGTCATTGCCCGGATCGCTTGAAGCTTCGCTGCAAATGACCGGGCAATCTTGCTCAAAAGATTGCCGTGTCAAGCCCGACAATGACGAATTATTGCTAATAATTCAAAACTCGAAATTTAGGCCATCTATAGCCACGGCTTACGCCTTGAATTCCTTGAGCACGTTTTCTTTGGCGTTTTTGATGTGGTTAATCATTTCTAGCTCGGCGGTTTCGCTGTCACCGCCCTGAATAGCGTTCAGAATCCGCCTATGCTCGTCGATTGAAGCAGCTGCCCGCTCTTTGCGGCTGAACGAAATGTCGCGCGCATGTTTTGCGTAATTGTGCAGCGTAGAAAGCATAAACCGCAAAGTTTTGCTGCGCGAACTTTCGTAGATAATCTTATGAAAATCGGTGTCGAGCTTCCAAAGTTCTTCGGTTTTGTTCTTCATGAGGAAAAACTCCTGAAGGTCGACAATCTTTTCGAGCGCGGAACTTTCGTCTTGGGTAATGTTCTTTGCGCTAAGACCGGCGGCAAAGCCTTCGATTTTGATGCGGATTGTGTAGATGTCGTCCAAGTCTTTTTCGGAAATGCCCGAAACGACAAAGCCCTTGCCGCCCGCGCTTGAAACAAGCCCGATAGATTCAAGCTGCATTATAGCTTCACGGACAGGCGTGCGGCTAACTTCAAGTTCTTTTGCAATCTGAACTTCGTTCAGCGTGTCGTTTGTCTTGTAATGTCCGTCAAGAATTTCAGCTTCAAGATAATTGAACACCTGCTGGTGCAGCACTTTTTTTGCGTCGTCCATAAAACACAATCCTTTTCCGCAATTTAAAGGTCACATTCGTGGGTTTTCTTGAATTCCGCAATCAGCTTTTTCATTTCGTCTGCGGAAATAAAAGTTACCCTTCCGTTTTCAAATTCTTCATCAACCCATTGCTTGATAAAAAGCACAAGTTCAGAAGATTTTGAAAAACGTTTTGATTCAGGCAGATTATAATAGTTGTTCAGCCAGTAAGCAATGCCCGCCGCTCCCGAAGTATTGCTGACGGTTACAAGCGGCGGCTTATTCAGCATTGTCTTTGTGTCAAAGATGTTGTAAATCTCTTCGTCTTTTATCAAGCCGTCAGCGTGAATGCCGGCCTTTGTAGTGTTGAAGTTTTCGCCAATAAACGGCGTCATAGGCGGAATCGCGTAATTCGTTTCTTTTGAAATGTAGTCGGCAATTTCCGTAATTACGCGCGGATTCATGCCGTCAAAAGTGCCTTTGAACGCTGCATACTCGAACACCATCGCCTCAAGCGGCACATTGCCGGTGCGCTCGCCAATGCCGAGCAGAGAGCAGTTGACGTTAGAAGCGCCGTAAAGCCATGCAGTAGAAGCATTTGCCACGCTCTTATAAAAGTCGTTGTGGCCGTGCCATTCGATTCTTTCGCTCGGAATTCCGGCGTAATGGTTCAGGCTGTAGATGATGCCCGGAATGCTGCGCGGCAGAGAAATGCCCGGAAATGCAAGCCCAAGCCCCAAAGTATCGCAGACGCGGATTTTTACAGGGATTCCGCTTTCTTCGGCGAGCTTGTTAAGTTCAATTACAAACGGAATTACAAAGCCGTAAATGTCGGCGCGCGTTACGTCTTCAAGGTGGCAGCGCGGCACAAGCCCTGACGCCATACAGTCTTTTGCAATGCCTAGATATTTTTCCATTGCCTTGCTACGCGTCAAACCCATCTTGTTGAAAATATGATAATCCGAACAGCTCATAAGAACGCCGGTCTCTTTTATGCCGAGATTTTTTACAAGCTCAAAGTCTTTTTTTGACGCGCGGATCCATGTGGTAATTTCAGGAAATTTGTAGCCGAGTTCCATGCATTTTTCGAGCGCTTCGCGGTCTTTCTTAGAATAGACAAAGAACTCACTCTGGCGGATTATGCCTTTTTTTCCGCTAAGCTTGTGCAGCAGCTTATAAATATCGACAATCTGCTTTGACGTGTAAGGAGTGCGTGACTGCTGACCGTCGCGGAAAGTCGTGTCCGTTATGTAAAGATGCTCCGGCATGTTCATCGGCACATGGCGGTGGTTGAACGTAATGCGCGGCACTTCCGTATACGGAAAAATATCTCGATAAAGTTCCGGCTTCGTCACATCCTGCAGCGAATAGGTGTAGCGGTCTTCTTCAAGCATGTTCGTGTGAGGGTTGAATTTAATCTCCTTCATGCGCAACTCCTGTATTTATGCATTTCTGTATTTGTGTATACAGTTATACAAAAACACAAGTATTAGTGTCAAGCTTGAAAAGAATGAAATTAAAGTTCACCGGATATAAAAAAAAGCCTGTTTGTTTCAAACAGGCTTTTGCTTTTGGGATGAACCAAAGGATAAACTTTCAGAGAGGAAAGTCTTTAATGTACCGTTTCACAACAAATAAAGGAAATAAATGAAAAAGTGCATCTTGCTTCCACAAGCTTCAAGTTTATCCTTTGCTACACCCCAATGGTC
>LVBI01000052.1 GCA_001603145.1 Spirochaetales bacterium Spiro_07
TGAACGCCTGCTTCAGATTTCAGATAGCCGTAAGCGTAATCGCCTTTGATTTCGGCTGTAACTGATTTTACGCCGCCTTCTGCTTCAAGAATATCGACGACTTCAACCTTGTAGTTGTGCCGCTCGCACCAGCGCGAATACATTCTAAAAAGCATCTGCGCCCAGTCACAGGCTTCTGTGCCGCCCGCGCCTGCGTGAATCGTAAGATATGCGCCGTTGCGGTCAACTTCGTCTGAAAGCAAGTTAAGCACGCTCTGCTTTTCAAACTTGGCGCGTATATCGTCTATTGACGTGCGGATTTCTTCTTCAAGAGATTCATCTTTGCCTTCAACGGCAAGCTCGTAAAGCGCTTCTGTGTCTTCAACGGCGGCAACAAGCTCTTTCCACGGCTCGATTCTAGATTTGAGCGCCTTTATGTCGCCCATAACCTTTTCAGCTTTCTGCGGATTATCCCAGAAGCCGGGTTCAGCCGTAAGCGCTTCTTTTTCAGCTATCTTTGATTCAATTGCAGCAGAGTCAAAGATGCCCCCAGATTTCGAGGATATCGGCCTTTAAATTGGCCAAGGGAATTTTTAATTCATCAAGCATTTTTTTTTCCTTAAACAAGTTTTTATA
The DNA here is from genome assembly GCA_001603145.1 of Spirochaetales bacterium Spiro_07. Lineage (GTDB taxonomy): Bacteria > Spirochaetota > Spirochaetia > Treponematales > Treponemataceae > UBA1240. The sequence goes on from LVBI01000052.1 coordinate 616, forward strand.
AGGGCTGTCTAAAAAAGTATTGTCCAGCATCTACGCTATAAGATAGTACAGAGATTCCGAAACAAGTTCGGAATGACGCTTTGCAACATACTATTGTACAGCCCTATGACATTGTATTCTTTTTAGCAAGCCCCATCTTAAAAAAGTACGAGGCTATGATTCGGACATGCGCATAAGCATCTTGCGCCACTTTTTCTTGTTCAGCTCCGTAATAGCCATTACGCCCTGAACAGGATATTGATAAATGCGGAGCGTATCATAATAATCAGTTACGCGGTCAATGTCCTTCTTCAACGCAACAAGACGTTCTTCGCTTACAGAGGTGTGTTCCCAGCAAGAACGCTGCTTCTTTGTGTAGCCATAAAATGTGAGTATTTTGGCAAGGGCTTGAGCAGATTCTGCTGCGCCCGGGTCTAGAATAACAGAAACAAACATACTGTAAGAATATGATAATCAAAGTATCTTGTCAAACCGTATTTTTTAGTTAATTATAGAGTTATGAAACGAATCTTTATAGCAATTGCATTTCTTGCCTTTTTTGCATTTCAGCTTGCGGCACAGGCTGTTACATCAGTTACAGATATTTCCGTACTTGTTACGAACATGTCTGTTCAGATTACATGGAAGCGCGGTCAGGGCTATTCGTATTCGCCAGACACAAACTACAGAATCTACCGCGACACAAAGCCTCTCACCAAGCAGACTGTAAACGCAAGCACGCTGATTGCAGAGCAAGATTCAAGCCAGCTTATCTTTTCTGAGATTCTGCCTGACACGGCGCATTATTATTATGCCGTAATGGCCGTAAAAGACGATTCGTTTCTGACAAGCGCCGTCGTGCCGGGCATGAACGCGACGCAAGTTGCCGTAACAGGCCAATATTCAGATTGGGAAATAACCGAAAAGGCGAACATAAGCAATTTCAACGTAATTGCGCAGAATTCCGCCGTAATCATCACGTATACAACTGAAAACCGCGGAAACAGGCTGAACCTTTACAGAAGCATATATCCGTTTACAAATCTTGAAAGCCTTGCGAATGCGCTGCTGCTTGCAAGTTTTACTGATACAGGCGCACCGCTTACGGACGTGCCTCCGCAGAATCAGTCGTTTTATTACGCGCTTGCTGAAGAATCTGCCGTAAGCGACGGCACTGCACGGTTCATCAGAGGCGTAACAACTTCGATTGCGCCGGTGAGCATACGCCGCTCAAACACAAGCTTGAACACAACGGCACAGACAAGCCGCATCGCGCCGCTGCCGCTTGACTCATACGGTTCGGCTACAGATGAAAGCGAGACATCGCAGCTTTTAAGTGAATATGGCACAGATTCAGGCGCAATAAGCCTTAGCAGCAAGAACTTTAGAGAAATGTACATCTTTCCAAGTGAAACTGCTGACTATCCGGGCGGCGCAACAGAGCTTAGCTCAATAGTTTTGGCTTGCTTCAACACGAAGAACTGGCTCAAAGCAGAATCAGAGCTTTCAAAATATATCGCCGGCACAAACTCGAACAGCGCAAAGCAAAGGGCAGAATTCTACCTTGCAGAAGCTTATTATTTTCTGGGGAAAAAACGTCAGTCTTTGCTGCTCTTTCTCTCATTGAGAGACCAGTACCCGCTTGAAAGCGCCGAATGGATAGACGCAGTGATTGCGCTGAAATAAGCACGCACATACGTCATTGCGAGCGCGCCTTTGTGCCGCTCCGTCATTGCGAGCGCAGCGAAGCAATCTTCTTTTCGTGGCAGCCCTGTCTACAATTAAAGCCTATCTGGCGAAAAGTGCCGCTTTTTGCTGCGCAAAAACCGACAGAGTTTATACAAGATTTCCATATTGTAGATAATCTGGGGTTATTAGGGGCGTGAAGCCCCTAATCGCTGCTGGAAAAAAGAGGGGTTTTAGGGGAGAAAAGAACCCGCTTGCGAGTAGAGGTTCTTGTC
>LVBI01000053.1 GCA_001603145.1 Spirochaetales bacterium Spiro_07
CGAACCCGAGATTGTCGGGTCACGCCCGACAATGACAAATTCTTGCTAAATTAATAATAACGACGCAAAACTCGACTTTTGACCTATCAGCTATTTCTGCGTATTAAAGGCGTGTAACTTTTGGTATTTTTCCATGTTAAAAGATATATAGCCGTCTATTTTTTGACTGGTGTTTTATGCTACAATTGTAAGGATTTTTTGAAATTCTTCTTTGTGGTTTTGCAGGGCAGAGGATATGTTCCGAAGCCGTTAAATTATAAAAGTTTTGTTTTTTAATGGGGGATTTATGCCTAAAAAATATAATACTCTGCTGGCCGTCGGCATTTCTTGCATTATTTTGGGTGCGCTCATGCTTGTGATGCGCTTTGCTTCTGCCAGTTTTTCGTTTGTTTCAGGAGTGAATGTCTTTGCAATTATTGCAGGCGGCGTTCTTTTGTATTTGTGCGCCACCACGATTCACCGCGCATGGACAATCTTTTTGGGCAGTTTCTTAATCTTGAACGGCTTCTTTGTTTTTGTCGTCAAGCTCGGCGTGCTGCCGGTAGGCTTTAGACAGCTCTGGCCGTTCATCGCAATTCTTTCAGCAATTTCATTATTCTTTTCCGGCATATATAAATTCAAGCGGATTGTCGCCGTTTATTTTGTGCCTTCGTTGGTTTTAGTTTTTCTAGGTGTGTTCTTCTTGCAGTTTTCTCTGCACATAATAAAGGTGCCTATAAGGATTTTTGCTGCCATGTGGTGGCCGCTTCTTTTTATCTTTGTGGGCATCGGCCTTTTGATAACGTTTTTCTATATTCAGCATACAAAAAAGGCTGTGCTTGAAAGCGGCGAAGATTTTGATGACGATTACGAGGATATTTCCTAATGAATAGAAGGCAGCGTTGCTGCACTTTTAAGTTCTGTACTTATATATTTCTAATCTTCTCATTTATATTGCCCGGCAAGTTTCCGTTTTCGGTAATTGTGGCTGCGCCTGCTTCAAGAAAGTCAGGCTCGCCGCAAGAAGCATATCTTATATCGGAAATCGAAAAAGGCTCGCCGTCTTCTTTAAAAGCGGCAATCAACAAGATTCGCTTGAGCGGAAAAGACATGACCGTAACCGAAAAGCAGTATCTTGTGCTAGCTTCGTTCATCTTAAAGACAGTTTATCCGGCTGAACGCATAAACTGGGAAATTCCTGAAGTTTCGTCAGACGGCTCGGTTTATCTTGCAATCATGGAAACAGTCAAGATGGGCGCGTATGCGTTCAATTATGTTGATTCATCTGATATTTTGACGCTTATTCTGCCGTCGCTCGTCTTGTTTTCTGCGCCCGGGCTTAAGAACTATTATGCAGATGCGGCGGCCGCGCTTGCAGAAGCATGCAAGGCTAACCAGATGTCCGTGCTCGCTCATTATTTGCTCGGAATTTTGTACACAAGGCAAGGCAACGACAAGCTCGCGCTAGATTATCTTGAAAAGGCGTTCAGCCTGCAAAGCGACTGCGCCCCAATCGGCGAAGCTTATACAAAGGCGCTGCTCTCTCAGAACAGACCGAAAGACGCGTATAACACAGCCGTAAAGGTGCTGCTCAAGAACAACAGCAACGTTCAGATTCTGACGCTGTGTGCAGAAGCCGCCTTTGCGCAGCGCGACTTTGACCTTGCAGAGAACTACATAACGCAGGTTCTTCAAGGCGACCCGTCTAACGCCACGTGCCAGCTTATGCGGGCGCGTATTCTTGTTGAAAAAGGCGAATACCTGAAGGCTCAGGCTGCGCTTGACGCATATTCAAAAACAGGAAAACCAAACAAAGACTATTACGTCGTAAGGCTTTACTTTTTGCGCGACTGGAACAAGAACGAACATGCGGCGGCGGCGCTTGCAACGCAAGCTTTGAAGGAATATCCGCTTGACCCTGAGTTGCTCATTCTTTCAGCTGAAATTTCGTCTTCAACAGGCCGTAAAATCAATGATTTGAGCGCGTCACAGCTTGCGTCGCAGGTGCTCGGCACAGACCCGAACAACGCAGACGCGCTTTACATTATGGTGAAAGAAGCTATCAAGAACGAGCAGTGGCAGACAGCTTATAACAGATCAGCCAAGCTGATGCAGGTACGGAACGACGAAAGATCAAAGCTTTTGCGCGTTGATGTGTGCCTTGGTCTTGATAAGCTTTCTGAAGCGCAGAGCCTTGCAAAAGAACTTTACGCCGCATCGCCAGACAAAGAAGACGTTCAGATTATGTACATCCGTATGCTGATTGCGTCGAAAAACGTTTCTGAAGCTTCGGCGCTTATAGAAAAGATTTTGCCCAAAGCAGGGCAGCGCGCCAAAAGTGCGCTTTATTATCAGAGAAGCCGCATTGCTTCATCGGCTTCTGTCAAGCTGAACGATTTGCGCTCAAGCCTTGCCGCAAACCCGCGCAACGATGAAGCGCTTTATGACCTTTACAAGATTTATTACAAGCAGAAAGACTACAAAAAAGCACAATACTATTTGAAGCAAGTAATCGCGGTAAAACCGTTCGACGAAAAGCTCTTGAACCATCAGCTTGAGCTTGAGAAATTACTTGCCCAGTAACCGTTCATTGTTATATAGTGAGATAGGCTGTGTTGCGAGGAACAATTCCGCAGCAACTTTGGAGGTTTCATGTCAGCAAGAAAATATGTATGCAGCGTCTGCGGCTACGAATTTGATGCCGAAATTGCTGCAAATTATTATTGCTTAGACAATCCTCTGGAATTTGAAGATGTTCCTATAGACTGGCGCTGTCCTGTCTGCGGCTATACAAAAGAAGTTTTCATTTCTGTTGAAGAAGATGAGCTGCCGATAACACTGCCGCTGCAACATAGAAAGCAATTCATTGAAAGCAAAAAAGCTGAAACACAAAGAGCGTCTGCTTTTGAAGCAGAAAACAGCAACAACGATGGAGATTTTCTGATGAAAGAACAGGCACTCAATCATTTGAAGAACATAATTCTGCCATACTGGAATAAGCTTGCCGACTTTGAGCGCGGCGGTTTCTACGGCTATGTCGGCCACGATTTGCGTGTGAACAAGAACGCACAAAAAGGCGTAATCTTGCACAGCCGCATTCTGTGGTTTTATTCAACTGTCTACAATACAATCGGCGGCGAGCAGAACAAAAGACTTGCTGACCACGCCTATGAGTTTCTGACCAAATATTGCTTTGACCGAGAAAACGGCGGCATCTTCTGGATGATGAACGCTGACGGCAGCTGCTCTGACAGCACGAAAAACGCATACAATCAGGCTTTTGGAATTTATGCGCTTGCCGCTTATGCTGAAGCGACCGGCAGCAAAGAAGCTTTGCGCCACGCTTATGAGCTTTTTGAGTGCATAGAAGCTTACTGCACAGATTCTTACGGCTATCTTGAAGCTTTCAGCGCGGATTGGAAGAAGCCGGTTGAAAGCGCAATCTGCGACCAGGGCGTTGTTGCCGAAAAGACGATGAACACACTGCTTCATGTGCTTGAAGCTTACACCGGGCTTCTCGACGCAGATTCTCATCCGCGCGTGGCGCAGAAGCTCAAGAACATACTGATTCTTTTCAGTGAAAAGCTTTATTACGACGATTTTGAGCGGCTTGAGGTTTTCTTTGATGCGAAGATGAATCCGCTCGGCGACATTCATTCTTATGGGCACGACATTGAGGCAAGCTGGCTGCTCGACAGAGCTTGCGATGTGCTTGAAAAGAACATCGAGCTTTTTGACAAGGCTGAAATTCCGCTGCTCAAGGCGCTTATTTCAGACACGCGCTCATACACGAGCGTGCTTGCAAAGAAAATATTGGAATGTGCGTTCATGCACGATTCGCTTTGCAACGAAGCGCGCGGCGAGCGCACAGGAACAACAAAAGTCGACAAGACGCGCATCTGGTGGGTTCAGGCTGAAGCGGTCGTCGGCTTTTACAACGAATATCAGAAGCACGGTTCTTCGCCGTTCAAAGATGCGGCGGAACGCGTGTTCAAATATATCGAAAATTATGTGGTTGACAAACGCCCCGGCAGCGAATGGTTCGGCTACTTGAACGAAGACGGAACACCGCTTGCCGACAGGCCGATTACCGAGCCGTGGAAATGTCCGTACCACAACGGACGTATGTGCATTGAGCTGATAACGCGCGGAGCAGAGTAGCTTTTGCCTTAGCTTGCCGCCGCGGAACGCTAATTTTGGAGTTGTTTTGAAGACAGAAGTATCAAGCGACAACATAACAGACATTTCCATGAAGGCTGGTGAGCTTATGCTGCGGAACGGCGGTGAAACTTACCGCACGGAAGAGCTTGTGGTCAACACGGCAAAAGCTCTTGGTGCAAAAGACGCTTCTTCTTTCGTTACGCCGACTGTCGTAATTTCTTCGTTTGTCGACAAAGACAACCACCACCATTCAGCAATGCGCCGTGTGCAAGACCGCCGCGTCAATTTGCGGAAACTCTCTCAAGTGAATATGCTTTCAAGGCGGCTCATGCTGCGCACCAAGCGTTCAGAGCCCGACATGATAGAAAGCATTCTTTCAAGAATTTCTGATTCATCTGAATATCATCATCTGATTATGGTTCTTGCCGCGGCTTTTAGCTCATTCTGCTTTGCGTTTGTGTTCGGCGGCGGCCTAAAAGAAGCGGTTGCGGCTTTTTTTATCGGGCTTGTGCTCCGCGTCTTTCTTATGTGGTTTGAAACATTGCCGATTAACAGCTTTGTAAGCTCAATCTGCTCAGGCGCGCTTATCGCGGTGCTTTCAAGCGCGGTCGTCAAATTTCAGTTCATTCCGTCTGCCGTAACGGTGAGCACAGCCGTGCTGATGCAGGTTGTGCCCGGCCTTGCGCTTGTAAATTCAATCAGAGATTTGATTGCCGGTGACCTTGTTTCCGGCACGGCAAGGCTTATGGAAGCATGCATGATTGCCGCCGCGCTTTCGGCCGGCACAGTCTTAGGTCTTATGGTGTTTTGAGTATGGTCGAAGTTTTGTGGACAAGCTTTTGGGCGGCAGCCGCTTCTGCGTTTTGCGCGGTTGTCTTTAATGCCGGAAAATACGACATATTGCCGGGTGCAATCGCCGGAGGAATCGGCTGGTTCATTTACAGGCTGATGTTTCAGTATCTTGGCTTTGCAGAACCGGCCGGTTATATGTGCGGTGCGGCTGCGCTGACGCTTTTTTCTGAAATTTGGGCTTATTTCAGCAAGAACCCCGCGACTGTGTACTTGCTTCCGGGGCTTTTCCCGCTTGTGCCGGGCTACGGCATGTTTGTTGCCATGCACGCCGCCGTAACGCACAACACCGAGCTTGCGGGCAAGGCCGGTTATAACGCAATCATCGCCGCCGGTTCAATCGCGCTCGGCATGGCGGTTGCAGCTTCTGTTGCCCGTCTCTGTTCAATGGTTAAGGTACGCAAGCATAACAAAAGCAAAAAAAGCTCGTGATGCAAAGCTTAAATAAAGGATGTGCAAAATGAAAAAATGTATTTTATCGGTTTTAGTTTTCGCTTTGGTTGTTTCTGTTTTTGCTGAAGAATACAGACTGCCGGACGGTTCTGTATATTTTGGCGAAATGAAAAATGGCTTGTTTGAAGGTCACGGAACTCAAGTTTTTCAAGACGGTGCGAAATATACAGGTGATTTTTCCAAAGGGTTATATAACGGCCACGGAAAATATGAATCTCATTTGTATACATATACAGGAGAATACGTTGACGGTCTGATGGAAGGGCAAGGTGAATTAAAATACTCCAACGGCACAACGTACACCGGTAATTTTAAGAATAACGATTTATACGGTAAAGGACGAATTATTTATTATGATGGTAGCGTGTATATAGGCGATTTTAAAGGTGGATTAAAAGACGGAGAAGGCTTTTTCGATTTTTTTAACGGAAGTTTTTATAAAGGCGGCTTCAAAGATGATTATTATGATGGAGAAGGAGTGTTTCAGTATGCTGATGGCATTAAATATGTTGGGCAATGGACGAAAGGCGAATTGAATGGCGAAGGATTCGTCATTTACCCTGACGGCAGACAAAGAAAGGTTGTTTTTGAGCGAAATTCAATAAAAGGCGACAAAAATAAGAAACCTTTCCCGTTTTTAGAAGCGCTGTCACTTATTTTGTCTGCTCTTGTAATTCTGCTTTTTATAAACAATATCCGCTTGAAAAAAAGGCTGCAAAGCTTTGAGCAGACTAAAGATAATTCGTTATAGGAGCTGACGATGAAACACAGATTGTTGTTCTTTTTTGTGGTTTTTGCGGTGATGACGGCGGCTTTAAATGCAGAAGCTGCCCAAAAGCAAAAGACCGTAGATATTCAGTGGCAATACAGAAAATCTGACACTTTTGAAGATTTTCCGATGTATGAATTGTATTTGTATAATTCAAAAACTGACGAATTGACAAGCTGCCTGTTTTTTTGCACTTCAAATGAGCCTGATTTTGAGCAAACACGGAACGGCTTGCCGTATTTCTTTTTCTGGTATGGTGGCGGCGGTTTTGAGGTTGTTGTGGAAAACACCGGCTCTGCGCTTGCCGTCAGAAAAATCGGAATGGACGAAGGAAACGAAGACACGCGCGAAGAAGGCATTGACCCGTCTTATGAAGCAGGCAAAAATGTTGTGTGCAGGCTTGAAGCCGGCGAAAAGATAAACGTGCTGCCGCCCAAAGAGCTTGAAAAACCAGAATTTTCGCGCGAGCTGAAAATCGTAAAGCCTCATGCTTACGGTGATGACATCAGATACCTTCAGTTTTTGCTCTGCGCCTGCTACGGCCAGACAATCGACATTGACGGCTATTTCGGCAAGCAGTCAGAAAAAGCCGTAAAAGATGTGCAGAAGCAGCTTAACCTTGCCCAGACCGGCATCGTAGACAAAGCTTTGTGGGACAAAATAACAGATACACTGGAATATAAGACGTATACATTCTGTTTTTAGCTTCGATTAATCTACTAGTTTAATTTGCTATATAGATTATTTTTTTCATATAAGCTAAACTAGCTTATATTTTTGCAATCTTTGGAATGCTGTTTCCGGCGTTTCAATGATCTTCAGGGGTGTTTAATGATTACTTTAAAGTTTGGCGGAACTTCAATGGGCAGTGCCCGCCGCATTCTGGATTCGGCTGACATAATGATTGGCCGCGCAGAAAAAGACCGCATCAGCGTTGTAGTTTCTGCTGTTGCAGGCATTTCTAACAAGCTTCAGGAAAGCATCGACAAGACAGTTACCGGTGCGCTTCCGCAGGAATTTATTGCTGCAATTAAAGATACTCATAACACCATTTGTACCGAAATTTCTCAGAGTTTGGGCGGCTTTGACGCAAAAGCTGTTATGCATGACCTTGCCGAAGTTTTTGACGAATACGAGCGTCTTTTGAACGCCGTTTCAGCTTTCGGCGAGTGCCCGCTTTCTGTGCATTGCCGCATTATGGGCATCGGCGAACGCCTTTCAAGCCCGATTGTTGCGGCCGTGCTCAAGGCAAAAGGTCAGTCTGTATGCCTTTTAGATTCGCGCAAATATATTTACACAACCGGAAACCAGGCACAGGGCGATCCTGATATGCCAAGAACAATGGAAGCTCTCGCCGCCGTCCGTGACGGCAGAGTAGGTGCCGGTTCAAGAATCCTGCTTTTCCCGGGCTTTATCTGCACTTGGAAGAACGGCTCGATGGGGCTTTTGGGTCGCAACGGTTCAGACTTTTCAGCTGCACTTGTCGGCGTAGGTCTTGGCGCATCAAAAGTCGAGTTCTGGACAGACGTTGACGGCATTTACACTGCTGACCCGCGCATCGTAAAAGATGCAATCATGGTCAACGACATGAGCTACGAAGAAGCGATGGAACTTTCGTTCTTCGGCTCAAAGGTTCTGCACCCGAAGACGCTTGCACCGCTTGCCGCAAAAGGCATTGAAGCGTGGAGCCTTAACAGCATGAACCCTTCAAGCCGCGGCACACGCATTACTAGCGGCAGCTTCAAGTCAAGCGGCCCGATCCGCGGCATTTCGTGCCTAAAGAACACGGCAATCATCAGCGTTTCTGGTAGCGGCATGAAAGGCAAGTCTGGCATGGCTGCGCGGATTTTTGCGGCTGTTTCACGTGCAGGCATTTCAATGCTTTTGATTACGCAGTCAAGTTCAGAATATACAATCAGTTTCTGCGTAAACCAGAGCGATGCACGCACAGTGCAGGAAATTCTCGGTGCTGAATTTGAGCTTGAATTGCGCGAAAACATGATTAACCTCATTGAAACGCAGGAAGACTGCGCGATTGTTTCGATTGTCGGCGACGGCATGAAACACAAGCGCGGTATTGCAGGCACTTTCCTTGATTCGCTTGCAAGCCAGGACATCAACATTCTTGCCATTGCGCAAGGCTCTTCAGAGCGTTCAATTTCAGTTGTTATAAACGGAAAAGACGGCGATACGGCCGTGCGCATTGCACACCGTTTCTGCTTCAACACAGCGCAGACAATCGAAGTATTCGCTTTCGGTGTCGGAAACATCGGCGGCGCGCTTATGGATCAAATCCGCGACCAGCAGAAAGATTTGCTTGCGCAGGGCATTGAAATCCGCGTAATGGCAATTGCGAACATTGACGGCATGATTATGAGCGAGACAAGCCTTGACTTGCGCAACTGGCGCGAAGACGTGAAGAACAACGGCAAGCCGACAAATCTTGACGAGATTCTCGAATTCGTGCGCCGCGTAAAGCCGCTCAACCCGATTTTTGTTGACTGCACGGCTTCTTACGATTTGCCGGAGCGTTATCTCGATATTCTCAAAGCCGGAATGCATATCGCTACGCCGAACAAGCGTGCCAACTCAATGAACATGGCTTTCTATAAAGAACTGCGCGCTACGGCAAACAAGATGCGCCGCCGCTTCCTCTATGAAACGAACGTCGGCGCGGGGCTTCCGATTATCGATACTCTGCAGAACCTCTTCAAATCTGGCGACAAGCTTACGGGCTTCTACGGAATTATGTCAGGTTCTTTGTCTTATATTTTCGGGCGGCTTGATGAAGGTGCAAGCTTTTCTCAGGCAGTGCTTGAAGCAAAAGAAAAGCGCTACACCGAGCCAGACCCGCGCGACGATTTGGGCGGTCTCGACGTTGCGCGCAAGGCTTTGATTATTGCACGTGAAGCCGGAATGGAACTTGAGCTTGAAGATATCGTCATCAACAAGGTGTTCCCGCCTGAATTCGATGATTCTGGTTCAACTGAAGAATTCCTTAAGAAGTTGCCGCAGCTCGATGATTATTTCGCCAAGAAAATTGAAGCACTCCGCAAGGAAAACAAGGTTCTCCGTATGGCGGCTTCAATCGAAAACGGCAAATGCTCTGTCGGCATGATGGAAGTAGGGCCGGAGCATCCGCTCTATGTAATCAAGGGCTGCGAAAACGCCTTTGTATTCCATACGGCGCGTTACACACCGATTCCGATGACCGTTCGCGGTTACGGCGCAGGTGCCGGCGTTACAGCAGCCGGCGTATTCGGCGATATTCTCCGTACCGTTTCATGGAACTTGGAGCAGAAATAAAGTCTGTCTTATATAGCCCGAACTTCGAGTTTTTAAGATTGTGGTGGCTGAGCGTAGTCGAAGCCATAATAAGCAGTTTTTTGTTTAAAATTGGAAATCGGTTATTTCGACTTCGCTCAATAACCGATTTTCGCAAAAAAGTACAAATTTTAAAAACTCGAAATTGAGGGTATATAAGCTTTGAAAGATGGAGTTGCACAATTGAAAAGATTTGTTCTGACTGTTCTTGTAGAAAACCACGCCGGTGTATTGAGCCGTGTTTCAGGCTTGTTCAGTCGCCGCGGCTATAACATTGACAGCCTTTCCGTCGGCGAAACGTATAACCCAGACCAGTCGCGCATGACGATTGTGGCGCGCGGCGATGAGTCGACGCTTGAACAGATTGAAAAGCAGCTTTCAAAGCTTGTTGAAGTAATCTCGATAAAGCACTGCGAAACGTCTGAAACTGTGCTCCGCGAGCTTGCGCTTATAAAAGTTGCCGTTTCAGGCGAGCGCCGCGGCGTGGTCATCGAAACAGCAAACATTTTCCGTGCGCACATCGTAGATGTCGGCATAGATTCACTTGTAATTGAAGCAACCGGCAGCGAAGACAAAATCGCAAGCCTTATCAGACTGCTTGAACCATTCGGCATTATGGAACTTGTGCGCACCGGCCTTACCGCCATGGAACGCGGCGCAGAACTGCTCGGCAGCGACTAATCTGCTTCAATGCTCCGGCTGAGCGGAAAAGCCGCACAGCTTGAGTGTCGAGCAATAATCGCATATCAAACTCCGAAAATATCTGCTATTTCATCATCATAAAGAAAGCATCGGAAATAACTCTCTTAATCTTCTCTTGCTTCGTCGAAGCCGGCGCGGAATTTCAGCTCTTTCTCTTCGAGGTTTCTGTAGCAGGCAAAGAACGCTATAATCAAGAAAATATCAGCCAAAATCCAGGCGGTGGGCGAGGCAAAGCATGCAGCCCTGAACCCGAAGCGCGGTACAAAGCAAATTGCGATGAAAGCCCTGCCTATAAGCTCAAAAAGCCCCGCAAGCACGGCAAGACGGCTGTAGCCCATTCCCTGAATGCAGAAGCGTATAACGTTCACAAGCGTAAGCGGAAAATAGAACAGCGCGTTCGATATAAGGAAAAAGTGCACCATTCCGAGAATTTCAGTTTCTTCTGCGCTTAAGAACAGCAGCCCAAGTTTTCTGCCGAACAGATACAGCACGAAGAAAGCCGCAACCGAATACACAAGCCCGATTATGCTGCTCTGAAAAAGCCCTTTCTTGATTCTCAAAAGCTTGCCTGCGCCTGTGTTCTGCCCAGCCCAAGTCGCCATCGTTGTGCCGAGCGCGTCAAACGGACAGCAGAAGAAAATGTGCGTCTTTGCTCCGGCCGTAACAGCTGCAACTGCATCTGAACCGAGCGTATTCACAGAAGTCTGAAGAATTACGCTTCCGATTGCGGTTATCGAATATTGAATGCCCATCGGAAAGCCTGTGCCGACAAGCTTTACAAAAAGGTTCGTGCGTATTTTCCAGTCTGACTTTTTCAAGTGAATAATCTTGAACCGCTTAATCATGTAGAAAAGGCAGCTCAAGCCCGAAATGAATTGCGCAAGCACCGTGGCATAGGCCGCGCCTTCAACGCCCAGCTTAAAAACGATGATGAACAGCAAATCGAGCGCAATATTCAGCAAAGACGAAATTACGAGGAATAAAAGCGGAGTGCGGCTGTCGCCGACCGCGCGGAGCACGCCTGCAAGAATGTTGTACAAAAACACAACCGGAATTCCGGCAAAAATTATGCGGATATAGCTTGCGGCATAGCCGATGATGTTTTCAGGCGTGCGCATGAGCACGAGCAAAGGGCGGCAGAACGCAACCGTAAGAACCGCAAACACGATTGAGAAAGCCGCCGAAAGCTCGGCCGAGCTTGCAACAAGCTGGCGCATTGTGTCGTAGTCTTTTGCGCCGAATTTGTTCGACACCGGAATAGAAAAGCCGCTGCATACGCCGATGCAGAAGCCGATAATCAGAAAATTTACAGAGCCTGTCGAGCCGACGGCGGCAAGGGCTTCTTTGCCCAAAAACTGCCCGACAATCACAGTGTCTACTATATTATAGAATTGCTGAAACAGATAACCGAATAAAAGCGGAATGGAAAAGCCGAGAATCAGTTCAAACGGCTTGCCCTGCGTCAAATCTTTTGTCATAGCTTGAACATAGCTAAAACTGCATAAAAAAGCTAGTGCCCCCAAAAAGCCTTTACAGTTTCAGAGCTTTGGGGAAGGGCGTGGTGCGCATGATGTTCCACATTTTGTCGATGTACGAAAGCGTGTAGAAATTCTCGTAATAATGGTAGTAAAACGCGCCTTTTAGTGTCATCTCGTAGATACCAGCTTTTTCTGTGACAAACCCGAGAAGCTTTGCGAGAGCCATTTCAAAGCCGTAGACTTTCTTGAGCGGCACGCCGAAAAACTGCTCAAATTGAGCCGCGTCAACGCGTGTGCTGTACGCCGTCCAAAAGAGAAAATAAATCATGCGCTGGCGCAGCGTAAATTTTATTGTAAGCGCGGTCGGCAGCTTTTTCTGCTCAATACGCGCCATATATTCGTCCGTAGAAAACGTGTTGATTTTAAACTGGCTTTTAAGCAGCGTCGTCGCCGAGCAGCCAAAGCCCAGAAAATTGTCGCGCGTCATCGAAGAATAGCGCGCATCCGGCTTGTTCGAGAAAGTCCAGATTGAGCTTCGCGCATAACCTTTCTGTCGGCAGTATTCCGTTATTTTGTCGAGCAGCCGCCTTTTTTCGTTCTTTTTCATCACGGGAATTTTGCTGTTGGCAAACGAAAAATCTATGAAAGGATAAACCGCAATGTGGTTTGCACCGCATTCAAACGCCATGTCGATGTCGCTTTTAAGCTCTTCATAAGTCTGGCCGGGCAGCGCAAAAATAAAGTCAAAAGAAACTGTCTCAAATTGATTTTCAGCAAGCACTTGCTTGAGTGCGGCTGCGTTTACAGATTTTCGCCCAAGAATTGTCTGGAATTTTTCTTGAAAAGATTGAATGCCGATGCTGATTTTCGTTACGCCCGCTTTTTTAAGCGCATCAAGCGTTTCAGCACTTACATTGTCGGGGTGCAGCTCCACGCCGATTCCTTCGGTTATGATGAAATGAGCGCGCACAGCATCAATTATCTCGTCGAGGCGGCCGTGTGCAAGCGCCGGTGTGCCGCCGCCAAAATAAAGGCTCGTCACCTGTTTTTTGGGCGCGGGCGTGCCGTCTGCTGCATCATAGCGGCCGCCGACAATGTGAATTTCTTTAATCAGATGGTCGATGTAGCGGTTGCATTTTTCCGCTGAGTAAATTTCCTTGCAGTAAGGGCAGAACGAGCAAATCGAGGTGCAGAACGGAATATGAATGTACAGACCGAGATTCTGCAAATCTTTGTAGTCGAGCTGCTCGTCATATTCGTTTGTAAAAGTGAACGGCTTAAAGCTCCGCGTAAGCCAGTTGCGCGTTAATGTTGTTATCAAGCTCATAGTTATAATCTTACTTTTTGTTCAATATAAAATGATTGCCGTATCACGCACGGCAATGCCAAATTCCTTCTAGACATATTTCAAGTATGTTCTAAGCATTTCCAAAATTATTTTGATTTTTCCTTTGAACAGCAACGTATATTCAGCCACGAAAAAATAGCCGCATTCGCTGCACAAGCCCGGCACAGAAATGCACCTGCCGCAAGTGCTGATTTTTCCGTTTTCAATTACGACGCACTGATGGCACGGCGTGGGGAAAGTGCCGCTGATAAGATACGGAAATGCGCTTTTTAGGTTGAAAACCGGCATACCTTCGTTCATCATGCGCGTTATCGTGTCGCAGCAGCTTTGCTTTTCGGCTTTTGAAAGCTTAAGCTGCTTCGTGTCGGGGTAAGGCGTATGAAAATTGAACGAGACGGCGCGCACGTTCTTAAGCTCATGCGCCTTGCGGCACACGCTTTCGATTGCGTGCTTGTTTATCTGATTGATTGCCATATAAAAGCAGATGTTGCTGGCCGTCGCGTTTTCAATGTTGTGCATGATTGTATCGTATGTGTCGCCGCGGATTTGGTTGTGCGCTTCGCGGTCGCCGTCAAGGCTGAGCAGAATCAGGTCTGCTTCCGGCAAATCAATCGGGTGCGTTCCGTTTGTAACCACATTGACGATAAGAAAGCCCATCTGCTTTGCTTCAATAACAAGGTCGCGTATCGTCTTTGCGCCGTCTTGCCACATGAACGTTTCGCCGCCGCAAAAAAACAGAATGCGCACGCCCATATCGAAAAGCGTCTGCATTTCGCGCTTTATCTGCTCATACGGGTAAATGACGGCCGTTATGTTGTTGACAGAACAGTGCTTGCAAGAAAGGTTGCATTTATCTGTAACAATGACCGTGCCGAGAATCGGGTCTTTTTTATGAAAGAGAATAGTCTTTATGCCGAATGTGGCAAGCTGCCAAAAAGAAGAAAACTTCACAATGTAAAGACAATACAAGAAAACAGCCCAGATGACAAGTGCGCAAAGCTTGTGACGGCCAGAGCTGTCTAAAAAGTATTGTCATGCTGAACTTGGTTCAGCATCTACGCTATGGCAGACACGAAATTTTTAATTTTGTAAATCTTGACAGATACTCTTAATACATATACGATAAAGTTGATTTTATCTTTTTTACAAGGTGAAAAAAATGAGGAAAGAATCTAAAAAATATATCAAGTCTATATTTCTGGCTGTGCTAACCGCAATGCTGCTTGTTTCTTGTGGCGGAGGTGGAGGCGGTGGCGGCGGAGGAGTGGTTGCCTTTCAAAATAACGCGCAGATGCACAACGGCGGCGACGCCGGCGGTTGGGGTAACGGACATCAGACAAGCAATAATGGACTCAATGGTGGTTCAACTAACAGCTCTTTATCAACTAATGCCGGAACATTTACGCCGCCGAACGACATAGACTGGTCATCAATTGAACTTACAATAACAGTAACATCAGGCGGAACGACAACAACACACACGTTGTTAAACACCGAAACAGAAGCTATTGCGGAACTTCTTACATCATTGAAGAGAGGAGATGTGGTTGAAGTTACTGCTGATATAACAATGGTAGATGACGCCCCGCGCACAACCTCTTCTGGTGCAGTAACAATAGGTGTGGGCGACAACCACATTTCTATACCGACACCGTATAAGTTTACCTGTAATACAGCAACAAGCAGGAATGCATACATTGATTATGGTTGTTATTCTGTTCCTAGTTCTTTAAGTATAAATGGTAGTGACAGTGGAATCTATACGGTAAATAATGCTTCTTCTATTGTGCCTGTTGATGTAAGTGCTGGCGGCTATAAATTTGATCACTGGGAAACTGATGATGGACAGAGATATGTACCAGGCGTTACAAGAGGAGATGTAAATCTTACTGCTGTTTTCAAGCCTGATTATTCAGTTGTTTATACTTCATTGGTAGATACTATTGTAATAACTGAACAAAGTGAATTCAATGATTTGATGAATACTCATGCAGATCAAGATTTTGATGGAAAAGAAATCAAGCTTTATTGCAATGTATCTACATCAACATCGTTTTCAAAATCAACCAATACAACTGATGGTTTTAAAGGTACATTCGATGGACAAGGTCATACTGTTCAATTGTCTGTTGGATATGTCACTGCACAAAATACATATAATGTAGATCATTATTATTCAGGACTGTTTGCCATAAATCAAGGAACAATAAAATTTGTAAAGGTTACCGGGACTGTCAATGGTACTGGTGGAGAACGTGGTTATGTAGGCGGTATTGCTGCTGTAAATAAAGGAACTATTGAGAATTGTACAAATGCAGCTAGAACAGATGGTGATGCACGAAATAATGGAGGTATTGCAGGGTCTAATTCCTCAATTATAAACCAGTGTTATAATAATGGTGAGATTCGTTCTAATGCTACTTTTGAACCACATATAGGTGGTATTGCCGGTGAAAATATTTCTTCTGCAACAATTACAAACTGCTATAATAAAGGAACTTTATGGGGTGTTAATTCTAATAACACTCGTGTAGGCGGTATTACAGGTTATTACGGTGGAGGTAGTATCAGTACCTGTTATAATACATATAATGGAAATTCCTACACTTCTTGGATGTTTGGTACTCTTTGCGGGCAGGCTGTAACCGGTATGAGTGTAGCTGACTTTTATTGTGACACTTCTAAAAATTTGTATGGAACAGGTTCTTTTGCGGTAAGTGGTTCACCAAATCCTTTGACTTCAGCTGGAAGTCTTGTAACGGCAAATCCGAGTATATGGCAGGTAGGTTCCCCATACCCGACGCTTATAAACAACCCGGAATAATCTGCCGCAAACCGCTGAAACGCACAATTTGCTGTGCAGCCTTGCAGATTTTTCACTCAGAGCTTATAATTTCAGCATAAAGGAGACAGTTATGCCTTATGCTCTCTTAGAAAAAACTTATGACGCTTTAACAGAAGAACAGCAGCTTGTTGTTTATAATCTTGCTGTTACGCTTATGAATATGAACCAAAAAGAAGAAAAACCAAAACTCCCAAAAGAAAAAGAAGCACTAAACAAATTGTTTGCCCTTGCAGATTCAATGCATTTGACTTCAAATGGTCAAAGATGGACAAGGGAAGAACTGTATGAGCGGTAAATGTTTTTTAGATTCAAATATTCTTGTTTACTGCTTTGATACAAACAGCCCGAATAAACAAGATTTAGCTCAGAAAATAGTTAAAAAACTTGTAGATTCAAAAAATGGTCAGCTTTCAACACAGAGCCTTCAAGAATTTTTCAATGTGATGACAAGAAAATTGAATTGCACAAAAGAGAATGCAAAACAATCTGTTGAATATTTTTCAGCTGCTTTTCCTGTGCATTGCAACACAGTTAAGGATATTCTCACAGCGATTTCAATAAGCATAAAAACACAGTTTTCATTTTATGATTCATTGATAGTTGCAGCAGCAAAAGCTGAAAATTGTGATATCGTATATTCTGAAGATTTAAATAATGGTCAAGAGATAGACGGCATAAAGATTGTTAATCCATTTTTATGAAGCGTATGATACAAGATTGATGTTTGAGATTCAATTCTAAACCGCTGAAACGCACAATTTGCAAATTTTCCAAAATCGCTATATTCTGTTAAATAGAATTGGGTGGATTGGAGAAAAGCATGAAGAGCAAGCAGCAGAGTATCTGTAATTTAGTCGAAAGGCTTGTCGGCGTTGTTTCTGCCGTGTCGGTTTCGCTGTTTTTGCTTAGATTTTCTCCGCTGTGCAAGTTTGTCGTACCGGCGTGCTATGTCTTTGACATTCTGTTTGTGATGCTGCTCTTTTTGCGGCTCAAGCTTTATGGTGCGGTTGAATATCTTGGCACTTGGCAAAATCTTGTCGATTTGCTTTCAGCCGTGCCGGCGGTTGTGCTTTTTTCGCGCCATTCATCGCTTTTTCAGTTCATAACGCCGCTCGGCTGCTTCTGCCTTTTTCGGCTGCTGAACATAATTCAGCTTGCAAAACATTCTGCGCTCGCCAAAAAGCATTTTCAGCATATCTGCTTCATCATCATTCTGATTGAAACGGCCGCAATTCTAGGCGCAAACGTGCTGTTCCGCAGCTTTTTCAATGCGCCGCTAATCGAAAAATACACCGCCGAATACGAGCGTTTTCCGTCTAACCCCGAATATCTTATGAAAGATGATGAAAACGTGATTCTCGTCTATAAAAACGGAACGATTCAAAGCCGTAAAGGTTTTATCCGCGATAAAAAGACGCATTTTGCAATCTGCAACTCTGCAAGCGAATATCTTGTAAAGATGAAATTCTCAAAAGAGAGCATTGTGTCTGACGGCAAGATTAACGCGCCTAAATGCGGAATTATCGTAAAGTCGCCGGAGCTGCTCGCCACGTTTAACTGGCTCATGCTGTTATTGCTGTTGCCAGCCATTATAATGTTTGCCGTCATTCTTTTGCGCGACATTCTCTCAAAAGACGCAAAGCGGCTTGCCGTTGCGGCTGATGCCATGCAGTCTGGCAATTTTTCTGCTTTTGATGAAGAACTGAAAGCGGTTGAGCAAGGCGGCAAAGACGAGATTGCATTGCTTTATCAGGCAATTGACAGCGCGCGCCAAAATTTCAGCCCCAAAGCCGAAGAGCCTGAAACCGCAGAATTTGCCGAAGTCAATGAACCGCTTGAATCCGAAACTGCAATCGCGCCGCTTGAAGCCGAAACCTCAACCGCCACCGTCGAATCTGTAGAAGCTGAAGCCGCAGCTCCGCTTGCCGCTGAATCAGAAACCGTGGCTTCAGCTGTGCCTGTTGAAACCGAACCTGAAATTGAGCCGGCAGAAATAGCGGAAGCCGCACCGCTTGAACCCGAAGCCGTTGCGCCAGTTGAATTAGTGGAAGCTGCCGCTCCAGCCGACGATGAAGCTGAACCGGCAGAAGCTGTTCCAGAAATCGCTGAGCCTGTTGAGCTTGCTGAAGCTCAACCGCTGGAAGCCGAACCAGAGACCGCCGTTGCTGAAGTTATAGAAGAAGCCGCAACGCTCGTTGAGCATGAGCCGCCACGTTCCGGCGGCCTCTTGGCGTTAGCATTAAAAAAGAGAACAGCATTATGATTGAGGCTTTTTATTAATGTTATCAGATGAATCTAAAAAATGCGGTAGCTGAAAGGAAAGCAAGCGGACGCATTTTTTAAAGTTAATCTCAAAGACAACAACCTATAAAAGTTCAATTAGTCGTTGTTTTATATGAAAAATTGTGCTAAATTTAAGCAGTTTCAATTCAAGAGGTTTTTATGTGCGATCTTTCGCTCGTCGTTCCATGCAAAAATGAAGAAGAGTCAATTCCGTTTTTTTATAAAGAAGCTGCATCTGTC
>LVBI01000054.1 GCA_001603145.1 Spirochaetales bacterium Spiro_07
GATAAAACCTGCATCTACGGTTCCTTGCCTAAACTAATTACATAATCGTATATAATCCGCTTATTTTCAACATGAATCATTCCGCAAAAATCTTCTTTTTGAGAAAAAACTGCAATTTTCTGCTCTTTTTCAGCTGAAAAAACCGGCTCTAAAAACCAGAACGGTTTCAATGGCTGCCCAGAAAAAAAATGCTTTTCAAATTCAGGCTTTATGCTTAGCGGAAAAAATCCGCACTGCTTTGCAAGGCTTATGCTCATTTTTTGAATTTTGCTTCTTATCTCGGCAAAAAGCTGTTCTTCTGCTTCTGACGAAAGTTTTTCTGCTTTTTCTGTGTTTTTCAATGCTTTCACCGCATTTTTTATGCTGAATTCATCAAGCAGAGAAAAGCCCGAAGCTTCACACAAGCTGAAATTACCGACCTTTGTACGCCGCAGAGCAATCAGATGCGCGGCCGAACCGCAGTCAGCAGCAATATCACGCGCAAGGCAGCGGATGTAAGTGCCTTTGCTTACAGAAAAACTGACATGCGCATATTTCACTGTTTTAAGCTGCTCGTCATCAAAGACCACATCTTTCAGTTCAGCCTTGAACACCGTAACAGGCCGCGCCGGAATTGCTGCTGCCTTGCCAGCACGTGCCAAATCGCTTGCGCGCTTGCCGTTTACGTGCAACGCACTAAATGCGGGCGGTGTCTGCATAATTTGGCCAGTAAATTTTTCGATTGATTTTTCAAGCTCGCCAAGAACAGGCAACGGCGCTGTTTTTATCACATTGCCAGAAGGGTCAAGCGTATCAGTTTCTTGCCCGAACGCAATTACAGCTTCGTAGTCTTTATCAAAAGCCGTAATCGCGCCCGCAAGCCTTGTAAGCCGGCCGACGCAAACAACGAGCAGACCATCTGCAAAATTGTCAAGCGTGCCTGTATGCCCGATTTTCTTGGCGTTAAGGGCGTGCTTTATAGCCCAAAGAGAAGAAAAGCTTGTAAGTCCCGGCTGCTTGGCATATAAGACAATGCCGTCAGCCGGAAATTTATCTGAACAAGATTCTTCGTTATTCTTTTTCTGCATTATTCTCAGCAGCGGCAGCCGCATCAGCTTCAGCAATTTCGGCAAGCTTATGAACCATTTCAAAGCCTTCCTTTATGCTTGTGTCGCACACAAACTGAAGCTTGGGGAACTGCCGCAAAGTAAGTTTGCGGCTCAATGTAGACTGAATAAAGCCGGCAGCGCTTTCAAGCCCTTTCACGCCTTTCTCAGTCCGTTTTTCGTCCATAAAGCTTGAAACATACACTTTGGCGTAGCTTAAATCGCGTGAAACTTCAACACGGTTTATGTTGAGGAACGTAGAAACGCGCGGGTCTTTTATCTGCTGGCGAAGAATCATCTGCGAAATTTCGTTTCTGATTTGTTCGCCAAGCCTGACTAATCTGAATTCAGACATATTAGTCCTCTTTTTTAGCCGGAGCAGAAGACGGCGCGTTCAGCTTTCTGGCGACTTCTACCATTTCGATAATCTCGAACTGGTCACCAACCTGAATATCCTGCCAGTTTTCAAGTCCCATACCACATTCAAAGCTTGTCGCAACTTCTTTTACGTCATCTTTGAAGCGTTTCAAAGACGTTATCTTGAGAGAAGAAGCAATTACGATGCCGTCGCGGATAACATTGACGCTGCAAGAGCGTTTTACGACGCCTGTAAGCACGTAACAACCGGCAATTACGCCGATTTTCGGCACTTTGAATGTGTCGCGCACTTCAACAGTACCGATGACTTCTTCCTTAACATCAGGCTTAAGCATTCCTTCCATAGCGGCCGTAATTTCTTCGACACACTTATAGATGATGTTATATTTGCGGATATCAACCTTTTCCTGATCAGCGAGGGCTTTTGCCTTCGGTGTAGGACGAACGTTGAAACCGATGATAATTGCATTCGAGTCGGCAGCGGCCAAAGAAACGTCGCTTTCGTTGATTGCACCAGCTGAAGAGTGAATAACAACAAGGCGGATGTCTTTTGTTGAAAGCTTTTCAAGCGACTGCTTCAAGGCTTCGGCAGAACCCTGAACGTCTGCCTTGATGATGACCTTGAGCTCCATAACTTCGCCCTGCTCGATTGTATCGTACAGGTTATCAAGATTAACCTTCTTGACAGCCTTTGAATCTTCAAAGCGTTTCAATTCCTGGCGTTTTGCCGAAATGTCGCGTGCATCGCGCTCTGTTTCAGTAACCTGGAACGGATCGCCGGCATTCGGCATTCCTTCAAAACCGACGATTTCGACCGGCATTGCAGGATAAGCTTCTTTAAGCTTCTTGCCGCGGTCGTTGTAGATTGCACGCACGTGGCCGGCGTAGATACCGCCGACATACGGGTCGTTTATGTGCAAAGTACCGCGCTCAATCATTACAGTGCAGACTACGCCGCGGCCGTGGTCAATCTTAGATTCAATAACCTTGCCTTCTGCGCGGCAGTGCCAATTTGCCTTAAGTTCAAGAATTTCAGCTTGCAAAAGAATTGCATCAAGCAAATCATCAATGCCCTGCTTCTTCAATGCACTTATATAGACATACTGTGTCTGGCCGCCCCATTCTTCCGGCGTAAGGCCATATTCTGAAAGCTGTGTCTTTACGCGGTCCGGGTTTGCTTCAGGCTTATCAATCTTGTTTACCGCAACGATAATCGGAACATCTGCATCTTTTGCGTGGTTGATAGCCTCAACAGTCTGAGGCATTACGCCGTCGTCAGCTGCAACAACAAGAACAACAATGTCTGTAACTTTTGCACCGCGTGCGCGCATCATTGTAAATGCTTCGTGTCCCGGTGTATCGAGGAACGTAATCTTGCCCTTTGGTGTTTCAACCTGATAAGCACCGATGTGCTGTGTAATGCCGCCGAATTCGCTTGCAACTACGTTTGCACTGCGGATAGCGTCGAGTGTCTTGGTCTTACCGTGGTCAACGTGACCCATAACAGTAACGACCGGTGGGCGCGGCTGCATGTCTTCTTCTTTGTCTGCTTCGCTTTCGATTACAGTCTCATCATAAAGGCTGATAATCTTAACCTGGCAGTCAAACTCAGAAGCAACAATTGTCGCTGTATCGGCATCGATTGTCTGTGTGATTGACACCATCATGCCCATGCCCATAAGCTTCGCGATAATTTCCGAAGCCTTGAGATTCATCTTCTTTGCAAGTTCCGAAACTGAAATTGAATCCATGATTTCGATTTCTTTTGGAACTGGATTTGTACGTATTGTCTGCTTCTTTTTCTGGTTCAGAAGCTTGTCAACTGTTTCAATATCTTCGCGGTCTTTGCGGTTGTATACAGGCTTTTTGCCTTTGAAAGACTTTTTCTGTGAAGACTTCTTGTTTTCTTCAACAGGCGATGGCGCCATGCCGCCGCCGAAACCGCCTCTGTTGCCGAAGCCCCCCTGCGAAGCCATTCTGCCGCCAGCACCGTTGCGCTGACCGCCCTGACCGCCGCCGAAATTGCTGCGCGGGCCGTTGGCATTGTTGCGTCCGCCCTGACCGCCGAAGCCGCCGCGCTGTCCGCCGCCAAAATTGCCGCGCTGACCACCCTGTCCGCCGTTCTGGTTGTTGCGGTTACGGTAGCCTTCCCTAGCCTGTGCGCCAGTAAAGTTGCCCGAACCGTTCTCGCCGCGGCGCTGAAAATTGCCGTCACGGCGCTGATTGCCCGAAAAGCGCGGCTTGTCACTCAAGTTTCCGGCTTTTACGTTAGGACGCTGCGGGTTCAGCTCAAAAGAAGAAGCCTTGCGCCGTTCCCCATTGTTTGAAAACGATGACTTTTTATCAGAAGCACCAGATGCAGAAGAACCGCCGTTGCCTTGAGGCTGCCCAGATTTAGGCTTTGCCTTAACGACAACCTTTTTTCTAACAGGTGTCTTCTCATGAGGCGGCACAGAATTCTGCTGTTGGGCTTTTGGTTTTTCAGCCTTTTCTGTAGCAGGCTCTGAAGCCGGGCTCTTTTCTTTTTTGGTGAGAATAAACTCTTGTTTTTTTTCTGAATCTTCTGCCATTTTCCTTCCTATTCTTCTTCCTCGTATTCAAAACTAAGCTCTACGCCGCAGTTCGGACATACGGTCATATCTTCCGTTACGCGCGCACCGCATTCTGGGCATTCAAACTCAATCTGCTCTTCATCTTCAGCCGCATCAGAACCAGCACTTCCTTGAGCAGCTTCAGCATTTTCAGATTCTGCAGGCTCGTCGATAATCTCGCATACAGAATCAATAATCTTTTGCAATTTGTCATTATCTTCGGCTGAAACGCCGTCAACCGATGCGATTTTTCCAGAATCAACTGCATCGAGATAATCTTCAATGCGCTCAATGCCGGCAGCCTTGAGAAGTTCTGCAACATGAATGTCTACGCCCGGCAAATCAGCGATATTTTCAATATTAGGCTCTTCCTGTGAAGCGTCATTGAACAAGCTTTCAGCCGCCTTTCTAGATTCGGCTGTAATCTTTTCGATTTCTTCGCACTGGTCTTCAGTCTTAACGTCAATGCTCCAGTCAACAAGACGGTTTGCAAGGCGCACGTTCAAGCCCTGCTTGCCGATTGCAAGCGAGAACTGAGATTCGTTTACGACTGCAAGAGCAGAACGCTTTGTTTCATCAAGAATAATTACGGCAGAAACTTCTGCCGGAGAAAGTGCATTTGCGATAAAAACTCTAGGATCTTTGTCATATTTCAGCACGTCAACCTTTTCGCCTTCAAGCTCGCGGATGACATTCTGAATGCGCACACCTTTAAGGCCGACACATGCGCCGACCGGATCTACGTCTTCTCTATTTGAATAAACTGCAACTTTTGTGCGGTAGCCAGGCTCGCGCACGATATTCTGAATTTCAACAGTCTTATCGTAAATTTCTGGCACTTCAACTTCGATAATCTTGCGCACAAAGCTGCTTGATGTTCTTGAAAGAACAATCTGCGCACCGGCGTTTGTCTTCTTTACTTCTTCGATAATCGCCTTGATTCTGTCGCCCTTCTTATAAGTTTCGCGCGGCGACTGAAATTTCTTAGGCAAAACGCCTTCGATGTTGCTTGTGTCGTTCTGCGAACGGCCGAGATTCACATAAATGTTGCCGTTCCGCTCACGCTGATAATAGCCGATGATGACTTCGCCGACCTTGTCCTTGAATTCAGCATAAAGGCTGTCTTTCTGAAAATTGCGGAACGACTGCTGTGCAGTCTGCTTGCCAGTCTGAACTGAACCGCGGTCAAATTCATGCGGGTCTACAAGAATTTCGATTTCATCGCCAACTTCGCAGTCCGGCGAAAGCTTCAGCGCGTCTTCAAGCTCCATTTCAACAACAGGGTCATAAACGCCGTCTACAATAACCTTGCGTGAATAAAGCGACACATCTGTAAGATCATCATTAAAACGAACAACCGCATTGTCGCTCGTTCCGAATTTACGTTTATAAGCTGAGATTAAAGCATCTTCAATAATATGCTTGACTGATTCTTTGGTATAACCGCCCTCTTCTGTAAGCTGACGAATTGCCTCGGCCATTTCCAATGACATTCCGGCACCTCCTATGCGTTTAGTAACTTTGCTTTTGCTATATTATTAAACGGAATAACTTTTTCCGTTCCGTCTATTTGCAGTGTAAGCTTTTCTTTATCTGCGCTGATAATCTGACCTGATACCCATTCGGAAACTGTTGTGTCATAGACTTTTGCATATTTCTTGGTGAAAAACACAAATTCTGCCGCATTCTTTATCAGCCTTTCTGTTCCAGGCGAAGTTACTTCCATATAAATGTCCTGATTGTCAAGAATAACTTCAAGACGCGGCAACAGCAGTCTGTGAACTTTGGCGCAATCGTTTACGCCGATTCCATTCGGATTATCCGGGTCGGCATGCGCTATTACGGCTCTTACTTGCGTCGTTCCGTTTGTGCGGAAAATGCGCAGCTCTACGAGCGAATAGCCCAAACCTGAAACAATCGGTTCACAATCTGAATAATGCGGAATTTCCGCAAGGGATGCATATTCCAAAGCAACTCCAGTTATCGTGCAGATATAAAAAAAGAGCCGTTTGAACGACTCTCAATGATGAAAGATTATAATATGTTCGTATATAAATTAGCAAAAATTCTTTAACATGTCAACTTAAAGAGAAGATTTTTTCTATAGCTTAAGGATGAAAAGCTAAATGTTTCAAAAACAATGCTCCGGGTGCAGA
Organism: Spirochaetales bacterium Spiro_07; assembly: GCA_001603145.1. Lineage (GTDB taxonomy): Bacteria > Spirochaetota > Spirochaetia > Treponematales > Treponemataceae > UBA1240. The sequence continues at coordinate 6,211 of LVBI01000054.1, forward strand.
ATTAACACATGCTTCCGGGTGCTGAGCGGGGTTCAAAACCGCGCGATATCGCGCTACACTATGTTTGTTGCATGGAAACTATATACGTGTCGCTTCCGCGACACACAACAAACAAGTGTTTTTGAACCCCACTCCACACCCTTGCGCCTTTGTATACCATCTTCAATAAGAGACAAAGTTTCGGCTGCTGTGGTCAAATAGCACTTTTTCACCGGCACAAAGAACGAAGCTTCTGCTGGAATAATCTTTTTGTTCATCACCCTCTCTCTTATTACATTTTTCATTCAGTTTTTATAGACAGCTGACTGTCATTGCAATATCTTGCAACACCATTCAAGATTATCATGACAACAATTATCAATAAATTTGATGTTTTATTGATATATCTTCAAACACCCATTTTGTTTCCAAACTTTCAATGTCATTTTTGCGTTAAAAGCAAATATTTTATTGTCTGGATTATCAGCAATTTCTTGAAGCACAGATTCTGCATATGACACCCTGTAATTAAGTGCAAGACAGTATGCTGCAGCTTTTGACTTAATTGCAACATTTTTACTTTCCATCAATCGATCTATACATTCATGTCCGAAATCTAAATCCTTTTCAAATAATTTGAAAATCTTTATTAATCGTGCGCCTTCTTTATTTGAACTTTTATAATCCCCTTCAAAAGCTGCATTATACAAAATTACACCTGCTTTTTCATATATATCAATAATTTCGTCTACAGTATATTTCATGCTTTCTCACTCAATCTTCAAATGTCCATTTGTCAATAGGAATTATTTTTCTATCTGCCAAACGTAATCTTGCATTCATAGCTAATATTCCAATTTTTTTGTTCTTCCCAAATGAAATCAATAAATTAATGGCTTCATTTTTTTTATAGTCAATGTCTATTGCCAAGTCCGAAATCCATATTTTTGCATTAATATTATCTATTGCAAAAATATCATCGATAACTTTCTTAGCTAGTTCTGTATTCTCTAATAAATACTTATATATTTTTATTAATTCTTTAGCAGCTTTATTAGCATTTCTATAGCCTACATTTATATCAGCATGGATATTGGAATATTTTATAAAATTTTCTTCTATTTCTTCTAGTATACCATTCATTTTAACCATCCCTATTGTATAACACCATACATCTTTAAAACATCAATTCCAACTTGGTATTGCGTTTCAAAAGATTGTCCTGCTAACCAGTCTCTAAACGAAAGTCCCGTGGTGCCATAAATCCTTTTATAATATCCACTAATCTTCGCATGTGTTGCAGCATCAACAGATATTATATTATTTGTATTATGAATTAACTTTGGATCAAAACCAGCATAGTTTTACCTACGTCTTTCGTTCATTTACACAAATGATATAAAGCGCATATTTAATTAAGTATATAATTCTCCTTACAAGCTTTACCATTTATTATTATAAAGCTGTCTTGAAGAAGAATAAACTAATTCTTCCATTGATTGATTCACCAAACATAACTGGAATGTCTCCATCAGCGAATTCATCGATTACTGAACGACAAGCTCCACAAGGGCCAGTTCTATGGCCAGTTGGTGCAACAATCATAACTGTTTTTATTTTTTTGCAACCTTCTGTATATAAGAATTTTCAGATACTTTAAGAGCTTTTTCAAAAAGCTTTTCTATATTCTATCACAATTTTTACGGGTTCAGTTCATCCGAAGTTGATTGGATTGTACATTCCAGCTTCTATATTGAACGGTATAAGGTTCATCGCCGTTAATCGCATAAAATTTGCTTAAATCGAATTTTCGTTTGATGCTATGTTTAGATTTTAAAAGGATAAAATCTTCATCCACTAATATAAAAACATCTCCTATCGCACCTAAATATTCGATTTCTGTTCCGTCAATTCTTTTCAATAAAAACAAGTCATTAACAGGGCTCAACTCATTAGGTAATTTAAATTTAGGAACAAGAATATCTTTTTTAGAAATATTTTTTATAGTTATTTTTATACAGTTTTTTCCTCTATCCTTTTTTATAATTGCTTTAAAATTTTCGTTAGAAAAATCTGGAAGATTCTTTTTTAATTCCTCAGAATGTCGGAATTCTTCAGTATCTGGTAATTTGATTCCGAGTTTCTCTAATATAATAGATTCATCTTCTTGGCTTGTCTGAGAAAATACTGCCAACGAACAAATCAATAATAAAAGCATAAGAACAACTTTTTTCATAAAATCTACCTCGCTAAATTATTCTATCATAGTTTTTGCGGTTTTAGTGCCATGCACTTTATAAAAAGCTCTTGAAATTGTTTTGAGCCGCCTAGTTCAAAGACGGTGGCTTTTTGGGCTATGGCGGTGGCTTTTGCGCGGGCGGTTTTGTCTTGAAGCACAAGTGCCGCGCCCATAAGAGAGGCGTTGCCGCAATATTTTGCGTTCTGCGCCATTCCGTCGGGGAAAAGCCCCACACAGACGGCATTCTGCACGCTGAAAGATTTTGCAAAGCCGCCTGCAAGATAAAGCCTGCCGATGCTGTGTGCGTCAATCTGGGCTTTGATTACAAGGCATTCAAGCCCGGCGCAAAGAGAAGCTTTTGCAAGCTGAAATGCGCGCACGTCGTTTTGCGAAAGGCTAATTTCTGTTGAAGTGTCTTTGAAAAGCACGGCTTTTGCACCGCCAGCATCTGCAACTGCTTCGAATATTTCTTCTTCGTCGTCAGCACAATCTGAAACCAAGATTGTGCCTGATTCGTCAATCTGCCCAAGCTGGCGCAAGACTGAAACCGCGTCAAGCAAGCCCGAACCGCACAAGCCAGAAGGTTTTGCATCGCCGATAACCGAAAATTCAGCCTTTCCGTTGACAAGCGCAATGTTTTCGATTGCGCCGTCGATTGCGCACATTCCGCAAGAGATGTTTGCACCCTCAAAGGCAGGGCCGGCCGCACTAGAAGTGCAGATAATTTCAGCTTGCTTGCCGTTTTCAGCTGGCACAAACAAGACAATCTCGCTGTTTGTGCCTAAATCTGCAATAACGGCGGCGCGGCTGCTTGCTTCTATATTTAAGCTTAAAATGCATGCAACAGTGTCTGCGCCTATAAACGCCGAAACGCACGGCAAAAGATAAACAGAAGCAGCCTTATCAACCGCTTTAAGTCCTTCGCGCTTGCCGTTCAAGTTTCCGGCTTCTAAGCTGAAACCGAAAAGACAGTCTGCACTGAAAGGGCTTTTTGAAATTGATGTGCAGTCTCTTTCTGTCAAAAGATAGAGCATCGTGGTGTTTGCGCTTATGCTGATGCGCGAAACGTCTGCGGCGGCGGTACCGGCTTTTTTGCACAATTCTTCTATTAAAGTGTCAATTGCGCCGCAAACAAGCTTGAACAATTCAGCTGAACGCCCTTCTAAGCTCGCGCTTATTCTTGTGATTACGTCTGTACCATAGGTGCGTTGCGGATTCGGCATGACGGCCGAGCTTAAAGGCTTGTCTGTACCGGCCTTGAACAGCAGCCCGGCGATTGTGGTTGTGCCCAAGTCTATTGCAACACCGAAACCACTGTAATCTGAATAATCTGCAATGCGGCCGCCTAAACCGAAACCAGCTGAAACAATCTGCATTTTTCCAGCCGCTAAATCAGACGAATCTGCCGTGCTGGCAAAAATCTCTGCGTCGCCCAAGATTTCAGTTTGGCACAAAAGCCTTACGCCGCCTGCAAGCTCTTGCGTCGAAAGTTTCTGCAATTCTTCTTGGGTTTTGTCTGAAAGGCGGCCGCTGATTCTTGCGCGGCACTTTCCGCAAGTTCCGTTTGCGCAATTTCTCGTACGCGGCGCAATGCCGCACAATTTGCAGGCTTGGTTATAAGCTTCAAAAGCACTGCACGGCGTTTCGATTTTCAGCTTGAAAGGAGTTTCTCTTTCTGCAAAGTGAACGGTCAGAAATGCCACAGACTTTACCGGCCTTCAAAAGCTTCTTTTGCAAGCGCGCTTAACGCAAGCGCCGCCTTGCCCACACGCGGGCCAGGGCGCGTCATCAAATCTGCATCAATTTGATAGATTCTTCCGTTTTTTATTGCCGGAATGTTTTTCCACGAGCCGCGCTTTAGGAAATCGCCTTTTGAAAGCGGCGCATCTGAAGCATATAAAATCATTTCCGGGCCGGCTGCGATTATCGATTCTTCGCTCACAACCGGATATTTCTGCTTTAGCGCGCCAAAAATGTTCTCAAGACCGGCAACTTCTATAATTTCGTTCAAAAACGAATCATTGCCGATGCTCATATAAGGCGCGTTCCAAATTTCCCAATAAACCGAAGGTTTGTGCACCGCAAGCTTTTTCGATTCTTCTTGAGCCTGTCTGAATTCGTCTTTGATGCTTGCAACGCATTTTGCGCCGTTCTCCTTATGGCCGGTAATTTCCGCTATAGTCTGAATCTCGCCGAGCACATCGTCCAAAGACTGCGCCTTTGAAACATAAACTTTGATTCCATAAGCAGTTAAGGGCTCAACCAGATGATCGTGCATTCCTTCCGTAAGATAAACGAAATCAGGCTTAAAAGAGATGATGTTCTCCAAGCTGAAAAGCTTGCCGTCAAAGCCGCCAACGGCCGGCAGTTTCTGTGCTTCAGGTGGATAATTGCACAAATTTGTGCGCGCCACAACCTGATTCTCTGCACCAACTGCAAAGAGAATCTCTGTGGCGGCCGGCGAAAGTGAAACAATCCGCTGCGGCACTGCATCAGCAGATTTGGCAGACTCACGCTTGCCAAAAGTAAAACTTGACGCCGCGCAGAAAACAAAACAAAAAGCAAAAAACGAAAACAAAAGCTTTTTCATAACGTCTTATAGTAAGGCAAAAATGCGCTTATGTACACTGTCTATATAGATTTTGTAAAATCTGCAAAAATTTTCACGATTAGGTACAGGATTTCTCATTTTTAATCAATTACATTGTGAAGCTATTTTTTTTACAAGGAGGCTCTCAATGAAGCCGATTGAACAGCTGACTTTTACAGACGATTATATGTTTGGCGAGGTTATGAAGAATGAGAAAATCTGCAAGGGCGTAATCGAGCGGCTTTTGCACATCAAAGTTGACCACGTTGAGCTTATAACGCTGCAAAAAGACATTTCGCCGTATTACGAAACGCGCGGCGTGCGCTACGATGTTTATGTCAAAAACTCATATAAAGTCTATGACATCGAAATGCAGAACAAGCATTATAGCGACATCGAAAAGCGAGCACGTTATTATCAGTCTATGCTTGACATCGATATGTTAGCAAAAGGCGCAAGCATTAAGGAACTTAAAGAAAGCTTCATTATCTTTATCTGTAAGACCGACCCATTCAAGCTTGGCGAGCCGTGCTACAAGACGAAAACTGCATTCGAAAATCACCCCGAAAAAATATTCGATGACAAGACGCGCAGAATCTTTTATAATGCAAGTGCTTACACAAAAGAATCAGACCCGGAGCTTTATTCATTTTTACAATTCGTCAGCACAAACGTTCCGGAAGACGACTTCACCGGCGAGATTTTCAACCTCGTCGAGCAAAACAAGCAAGACGAACAGTTCAGGAGCGAATATATGAGATGCAACCTTCATGACTATGACATAATGGAAGATGGTATACGGCAAGGTAAACAAGAAGCTAAGCTTGAAGCTGCGAGAAACATGCTTATGGAAAATGTGCCCATTGATAAAATCGCAAATTGGCAAGACTTGCCTCTTGAAACTGTGCAGCAACTCGCAGAGGAGCTGAAAGCTCCAGTTGAGCAATGAGAGCCTTGCCACTGACTAGCAGAGGAGCTTCAAGCGGTGGCGTGGTATCAAACACCAGCAGATTTTGTACACACGCCCTATTTCGGAAACATTTGTACACAGGCTTTCGGTTGCGGAGCACGTGAGCATGGGTGTGCAAGATTAAGCCTGTTCTGTAGAACAAGCATATGCGCACCCGAACCGCCCGCCAAAACTACAGATAAATCTGCACCTTGTTGCGCGAGGGGTGCTGCATAAGCTTTACGTCTATGCCGTAGGCCGCTTTTATGTTTTCAGCCGTCAGCACTGTTTGGGGCGCACCTTCGGCAATCAGGCTGCCTTGCTTTAAAAGCAGAATCTTTTCAGCAAAAAGAGAAGCCATGTTTATGTCGTGCATCGTAACGAGCACGCACCTTGTCTTTGCGGTTTCTTCCAAAATATTGAAAAGCGCGTACTGATGCTGAATGTCTAAATTTGCCTGCGGCTCATCAAGCAGCAGATACGGCGTATCTTGCACAAGGCTACGCGCAATTGAAGCGCGCGCAAACTCGCCGCCCGAAAGTTCAGTTACGGCGCGGTCTGCAAGGCTTTCTAGCGCCATGCTTTTTATTGCCCAATCTATGATTTCACGGTTTTCGCCTTTGATGAAACGCCCCATCGACACATATTCGCGGACAGAATAAGCCCAAGCGCAAGTTTCGTTCTGGGCGGTCAGCGCAATCTTCTGCGCGCGCTCAAAGCTTGAATAATCAGAAACTTTGCGGCCGTCAACCACAGGCTCATCCGTGCATTCAAGCGAAGCGTTCGGTATGCCGGCGATTATTGAAAGCAGCGTAGATTTGCCCGAACCGTTCGCGCCCAGAAGCACGTTCAAGCCTGTGTCTTTCAGCACAAATGAAAGATTTTTGAGAACCAGATTGTTTTTGTAGCCGGCGCATAAACCAACAGCTTCTATCATCAGCCTTTCCTTATAAGGTCAAATATCAAGTTTTGCGGAATGTATGTCAATTAGTAGCGGCCGCCCCTGCCCTTCGCCATAATAGCAAGGAAGAACGGTGTGCCCATGAGCGACGTTATAATGCCGACCGGGATTTCCATCGGAGCGGCGGCGGTGCGTGCAACAATGTCAGAGACGAGCAGCAGAAGCGCGCCGAGCAACATGCTTGAGACAATCAGCTTTTTGTGCGAAGGGCCGACCAGAAGCCGCGCGATATGCGGCCCGATTAGCCCGATAAAGCCGATTGTGCCGCCGCTGCAAACTGCAAGCGCCGTGCCGAGAGAGCCGAGCGCGATAATCGAAAGCCTTGCGCGCTTTGTGTTCAAGCCCAAAGTTGATGCGCTCCGCTCGCCGAGCGAAAGCAAATCAAGTGGCTTTGCAAGCGTAAAATATAGCGGCAGCACGAGCAATGCCGGAATTACAAGCCTTAGCGCATCGTTCCACGTTTTGCCGTTGAAGCTGCCCAAAGACCAGGCGTACATTTTGTGCAGCTCGTTGTAGCGCATGATGAGCAGCAGCGAATATATGGCTGAAAAGCATGCGCTCAACGCCGTGCCCGTCAGCAAAAGCGAAACTGCGCCCGGCTCATAGCGTTTTTTTCCGGCTATAAGATATGCAGCCCACACCGCGGCAAGCGCACCGGCAAACGCGCCGCACTGAATTAGCAGCGGTGCAGAACCGTGAAGAGCCGAAACGCCGAGCAAGATTGACACAATCACCGCGCCGAGCGCCGCACCTGAAGAAACGCCCATTATTGCCGGATCGGCAAGCGCATTTCTGAAAAATCCCTGAAAAAGGCAGCCCGAACCGGCGAGCAGCGCACCTGCAAAAAGCGCAATCAAAGTGCGCGGCGCGCGTATTTCAAAGACGAGTATATGCGTAAACGAATCAGTTTCACTTAAATTAAAGAGCGAAGCAAAATCAATGCGCTCCGCACCAAGTGCCAGGCTGAGAAGCACAGCCGCAAAGAGCAGAAGCACCAGCAGCAAGACTTTATGAGCAAATTTCATGGGATAATTATAACAGGAAACTTTGACACTTGAAAGTGGCGGAACTTTTGACGCTTGAAAGCGTCACTGAACTTTTTAGGGGAGACAAGAACCTCTACTCGCAAGCGGGTTCTTTTCTCCCCTAAAACCC
>LVBI01000055.1 GCA_001603145.1 Spirochaetales bacterium Spiro_07
GAAAACACCTGAAAGCCGCCCGAATCTGTAAGAAAATTCCTTTTCCAGCCGGAAAAACCATGAAGGCCGCCCGCCTCTTCAAGCAAGTCTGCGCCGGGGCGCAAATAAAGGTGATAAGTATTCGCAAGGATAATCTCAAAGCCGATTTCCTCAAGCCAGTCTTTCGTCATAGCCTTTACGGTTGCATTCGTGCCGACAGGCATAAAGACTGGCGTATGAACGTCGCCGTGCGGCAGATGCATTATGCCCGTTCTGGCTGCAGTTCCTGTATCAGAATGTAGAAGTGTAAAAAACTGGCTCATCACAAATCCTTTGTATCAATACTATCAGCAAAATTCAGCTGAATCATTAAAAAACGATAAGATTTTAACTTTAAGTTCTGCTCGTCTTAAGAAGAAAGCAGCTGCAAATTATAAAGAACACAACCGGCATCCACGCACCGGCAAGCGGCGGAATGTACTCAAACTTTGCGAGCAGCATCGTCACCATCTGCATGACATAATAAAGCACGGCCGCACCGATGCAGAGAAGCAAGCTGACGAGAAGCACATTCTTTCGCGTTCTGCCCGAAAGCCCGATTGACAAGAACACGACAATGAACAGAATGCACGGAAACGAGAATTTCTTGTAATAAACAGATAAAGCTTCTGCGTAAGGCAAGCCTGCTCGCCGCCGGTAATCTATGTATTTCTTTGCATCATCAACAGTTACTTCTTCAATCGAAATGTCAGAAGATTCAAACGATTCCGGCGGCTCAGTCAAAGAAATGCCGGAACTATCCATGTTCACCGTGACTTTGCCGTCTGCGATATTGTACAAAACACCTTCGTTTATCTTCCAGTGGTCGTCTTGCCACAATGCAGACTGCGCCCTCAAGATTGAATGAAGATGATGGTTTGCATCTCTTGAAACCACATAAACTCCGTAAAGAATCTTCATGTTTGCGTCGTACATCAGCGCACGGTAGACAGTTCTGCCGCCGTCACAGATTACTACGGCGTTGCTCGCGTTCTTCATAGGCTGAACGCCGAGCAGCGAATTTTGAAGTTCGTTCTTCTGGCGGTAAGTCGGCACAACAACGCGGTCTTCAAAAAAGAAAAGGCCGAAGCTCAAAATTGCAGAAATGACGAGCAGCGGCATCGCAAACCTTAAAAGCGAAACGCCCGAAGCGAAAATTGCGGTAAGCTCGTTCTTGGCATATAATTCGCTAAGAACATAAGCTGCGGCAAAAAGCACGGCAAGCGGCACAGCAAAAGAAGCCGCCTTTGGAATATACAAAAGCGAAACTTTGAAGATTGCACCGGCGGCAACATTCTGCGCGATGAACCGCCACAAATTCATGAACAAATCAACAAGGCACAGCGCCATCGTAAAAAAGAACAGCGCACCGGCAAAGACAAATCCGAATTTCTTGCAGAGATACATTATAAAAGTCATGAACGCCTCATCTTTGCATAGAAAATTATGCCGAAGAACCCGACAAGAAAATCTGAAAGCCACATCGCCCAAAACGCGTTTAAGCCGTTGCGCTGCCCGAAAACTTGCCCCAAAGTCTGCACCGTCCAATAAAGAAGGCATATCACAATGCCGACGATGAAGCCCACGGTCTGGCCGTTATGCTTGCCGAAGATTATCGCCAGCGGAAACGCCAAAAACGCAAAGAACAGCGACGAAAACGGCAGCGCAAATTTGCGGTTATATTCAACCTCAAAGATGTTTATGTATCTGTCTGATTCAACGCCTTCGTCTTTTAGTTTTTGGATATATTTCTTCAAGTCATAGCTCGTCATTTCTTGCGGGTTCATGCCGTACTGCATTGTGCCCAATGCCGAAACGAAAATGTTCATTACGGCAGACGAGCTTGTAAGATAATCAAGGCTTGCATAATCAATATTGCTCGGAATGAAAATCAATGAATCGTGCATGTTGAGCTGCATGAGCACCTGCGAATCAGACGGCTGCTGAATCACAGTTTCTTCGCTTGCAATTATGCGCTGATGTCCAGAAGCGTCTGTATCAAACATCAGCAAATCAGAAACCTTGTTGCCTGTTACGTCGCCGATTACAAGCACCGCGCTCTGCGTTCGTTTTACAGAATTCGGCTCAAGAATTACAGACGGATTCGACGTGAGCATCTTGCGGTAAAGGTTGTTGTACGCAATCGCGCCGCGCGGCAAAAGCACGTCGTTTACGACGAACGAGCCGACCGAGATGCCTGCGCCCATTATCAAGACAGACGCAAGCAGCGCCTTATAAGAAATGCCCAAAGCGCGCAATACGAGAATCTCGTTGTCTGTTACCATTCTTGCAATGCACATCAAAAAGCCTACAAGCGTGGCATAAGGCGCGGCCTGAGAAATGACAAACGGCAGGCAATAAAGCATCAGCAGCATAACCTGACCGAGCGGCACGCGCTGCTTCAAGACATCCTGAACCATCAGCAAAATCTGGTTCACAAAGAAAATCATAAAAAAGAAGAGAAACGCGATTACGTAATAAACGAAAAGTTCCTTTACAAAATATTTAACAAGAATATTTTTCTTCATAAGTCATTTTCCTGTTGAGCCGAAACCGCCTGCGCCTCTTTCAGTTTGGCTTAACGAAGCCACAACTGCAAAATCAGCAGAAACAACCGGCTTTATCACAAGCTGCGCAATCCGCTCGCCGTTCCGCACGGTGAAAGCTTCGCTGCCAAGATTTATGAGAATCACCTTCACTTCTCCGCGGTAATCGCTATCGATTGTGCCGGGCGTGTTGAGGCAAGTTATGCCGTTCCTTAGCGCTAGCCCAGAGCGCGGGCGCACCTGCATTTCATAGCCGGAAGGAATTGCAAAAGACAAGCCGGTCGGAATTGCGGCACGTTCCATCGGTTTTAGGACAATATCTTCTTTAAGAAAAGCGCAGACATCTGCACCGGCGCTGCCTTCAGTTTGATAAGCAGGCAGCTTTGCGCCAGGCTCGGCGGTACATTCAACCTTTACGCAGATTACGTCATTTTTTGAAGAAAGGCTTGAACCCATAAGAACCTCCGTAAACGACAACAGTTTCATTTGAAAAATCGAGCATTTCCGCAAGCTCAGCTGAAAGCTCTTCTTTTGAAAGCGCGCGGATATTGTCAATTGATTCAGTGTAGCTTCTCAATGGAAAATTAAACAAACTAAGCCTTGCAAGCCGTTTCATGCGCGCCTCAACGTCTTCAGAAGAAATTATCTCTTCGCCAGCGATATGTTCTTTTGCAGCAACAATTTCCATTTCGGTTAAATCGCCAGAGCAAAGCTTTTTTAGCTCGCTCTCAAGCTCATTGAGCACCACGGCAGTATTTTTCTTTGCCACAGAAGAATATGCGCACCAAAATGCGCAATCTGCAAACGCCGTTACAAAGCTGTAAACAGAATAGCAGTAGCCGTTTTTCTCTCTTAAAAGCTGAAAAAGTCTGCTCGACATAGTGTCGCCGATTACAGCGTTTAAGACAGTAAGACAGTCTGATTTTTTTTCGGTCAACGGCATTTTTATGGGAAAGGCGGCAAAAATCTGGTTCTGGTGGAACGGCGCACGGACAAGCTTTTTCGCCACGTTCCAGACAGGTTTCTGCGCTATTTCAAGCGGCGCATTTCTTGGCTCAAGCTCTTCAAGCAGCTCAATCACGCCGTCAAGCTCGATATTTCCGGCAATGCTTACGGTTAATGCACCAGAAGCAACGTTTTTCTTATACCAGCTGAAAATATCATCGCGCGTCAGCCGCTCAACATCGTTTACAGTGGCGGCAATCGGTTCAGAAATATCCTGATTCGGAAAAAGCACCGAATAAAGCTCATCGAATGCGGCTTCTTCCGGGTCGTCTTGAGAAGTTATAATCTCGCTTTCAATGACGATGCGCTCTTTTTCAAGATCATCTTTGTCAAAGACAGAATCTGAAACCATCTGGCACATCACTGCGACAGATTGCTTTATATGTTCAGCCGGAACTGTAGCATGAAGGCACATCAAGTCGCGCTCGGTAAAAGCATTGATGTAGCCGCCGACTCTGTCGAACGTGCATGCAATGTCAAACGCATTCATCGCAGAAGTGCGCTTAAAAAGCATGTGCTCAACAAAATGAGTTACGCCGCGGCAGCCTTCAGACTCAAAACGCGAGCCTACAGGAAACCAAAAACCGATTGCTACGGTTTTAGCAGTAGCAATCGGTTCTGTAATGAGAATCACATTATTATTCAAAGTGCGTTTTTGAATCGCCATGAATAATTATTTTTTTTCAGCCTCAATAGCGTCAATGTAAGAAAGGTTCAAGCGGCCCTGCTTATCAATTTCAAGCAATTTAACAGGAATCTGCTGACCTTCTTGAACTACGTCTGAAACTTTTGCAATTTTCTGGCGGCTGAACTTTGAAATGTGGCACAAGCCTTCTTTGCCTGGCAAAATCTCGACAAAAGCACCGAAATCCATGATGCGCTTTACAGTGCCGTTGTAGATAAGACCAACTTCAGGGTCTTCAACGATGCCCTTGATTACAGAGCGAGCGCCTTCAGTTGATTTTGCGTTCTTGCCATAAATCGTAACAGTTCCGTCGTCTTTTGTGTTGATTGTAACATTGAACTGAGCTGAAATAGCCTTAACAGTTTTTCCGCCCGGGCCAATCAAAGCACCGATTTTGTCAAACGGAATCTTCATGTTAAGAATCTGCGGCGCGCGTGGGCTAAGCGGAGCCGGCTTGTCGATACATTCTTTCATCTTGCTGAGAATGTGCATACGGCCGGCGCGTGCCTGTTCCATAGCCTTTTTCATGATTTCAGTTGTTACGCCCGCAATCTTGATGTCCATCTGGAAGCCGGTGATACCGTCTTCAGTTCCGGCAACCTTAAAGTCCATGTCGCCGAGGTGGTCTTCTTCGCCAAGAATATCTGAAAGAATTGCGTATTTGCCGTAAGGGTTGTCGCCTTCTGGCTCTGTGATAAGACCCATAGCGATACCGGCAACCATCTTCTTCATTGGAACGCCGGCAGCGAGCATACAAAGCGTACCGCCGCAAGTAGAAGCCTGTGATGAAGAACCGTTAGATTCCATGATTTCAGAAACTACGCGGATTGTGTACGGAAATTCTTCGCGTGTAGGAACCATTGCAGCCAAAGAGCGGCGTGCCAAATTTCCGTGACCAATTTCGCGGCGGCCAGTTGTAAGCTTGCCAGTCTCGCCGACTGAATATGGCGGGAAGTTATAGTGCAAAATAAAGTGTTCGCTTCTATCACCGTCGATGTCGTCATAAGACTGCTCATCCAAAGCTGTACCGAGCGTACATACAGCCAAAGACTGTGTTTCGCCGCGAGTAAACAGCGCACTTCCGTGCGGTGTCGGCAGCACATTGATTTCGCAAGAAATCGGGCGGATTTCGTCAGTCTTGCGGCCGTCAATGCGCACGCCTTCTTCAAGAATAGACTTGCGGAGCAACTTGTACTGAATGTCGTCCATCAAGTTCATGAAAAGCTTTGCCTGAACAGCATCTTCCATCTGCTCGGCGTATTTTGCAGAAATCTGCTCAACAACCTTGGCGATTGCCGCGCCGCGATTCATCTTGCCGTTCTGGAAACATGCAGTCTTCAAAAGCGGTGTAGCTTCTGCTTCAATAGCTTCAGCGTTCTCAAGCGTTACGTTGAGCGGGTTAAGCGGAAGCTTTTCTTTTCCGGCTTTCTTTACAAGCTCTTCCTGAAGCAGACACATGTCAGTGATGAAGCCCTGTGCCTTTTCAAGTGCGCCAAGCATTACGTCTTCTGAAACTTCGTTTGCGCCGCCTTCAACCATTGTAAAGCCGTCTTTTGTTCCGGCTACAACAATCTCAAGGTCGCCTTTCTCAATCTGCTCAAATGTCGGGTTGATGATGTATTCACCGTTCATATAGCCGATGCGGCATGCGGCAACCGGCCCGTGAAAAGGAATGTCAGAAATGCAAGTTGCAGCAGAAGCCGCGATTACAGCAAGAATATCCTGTGTGTGAATATTGTCGCAAGAAACACATGTCGGAACAATCTGAAGTTCATGACCAAAAGAAGGCTCAAAAAGCGGACGCATCGGGCGGTCAATAAGACGGCTTACCAAAATCTCTTTGTCTTTGGGGCGTCCTTCACGCTTAACAAAACCGCCTGGAATCTTTCCGGCAGCATAGAATTTTTCGTTGTACTCAACTGTAACAGGAACAAAGTCCTGACCTTCTGTTACAGCAGAAGAAGCACAAATTGTTGCAATAATAGCCGCACCGCCCCACTGAGCGTAAACACAACCATTAGCCTGCTTGCCGATTTTTCCTGTCTCAAGGATAAGGTCGGCATCGCCTAGTTTGTAGGTTACTCTTTCTACAGACATAAATTTAACTCCTACACAAGCCACTACATCCGGCCTGTGCTTTTAAATGAATAGCTAAATGATTTTAAACTATTATAGAATATTAATCAACAGCCCTATGACATCACAAAAAAGGCAAAAAAAATCCTGCACAGCGAAAAACTGGCAGGATTTTGCAATTTCCATTGGCGGCACGGAACAAACTGCCGTGCCGTGGAAAAAACGCTGTCTGAAAAGACTTACTTGCGGAGGCCGAGCTCTTTGATGAGGGCGCGGTAACCTTCGAGATCTGTGCGCTGCATGTATTTCAGCAAATTGCGTCTCTGACCAACAAGCTTCAAAAGACCGCGAGAAGCGCTCTTGTCTTTCTTAAGATTCTGGCAATGTTCTGTAAGCTGCTTGATGCGTTCTGTAAGAATTGCAACCTGAACGCGTACATTGCCTGTGTCTTTTTCGTTTGCACCGAAACTTGAAACCAGTGCCTGTGTCTTTTCTTTTGTAAGTGCCATTAATGGAACCCCTTAAAATAATGTTTTTCCGCACAAAAACGGAAACGCCTGATAAGCGGAATAATTGCAGGTCAAATCCTGGGTTTCTAGGAAGAAATCACAACAATTCCGTAAAACAGACTGTATGTATCTTACAAAAAAGCAATGATTTAATCAATCACCTTGACACGAATCAACAGCCTTCACTGCAACCCCACAGTGTTACAGGCCGTATTTTGCTACAAGTTCAGAGCGGTCATTTACGCCGATTTTTTCGTAAATAACAGAAATATAGTTCTCTACAGCCCGTTTTCTGATGCCCAGCTTATCTGCTATCTGATCATTGGAGTAGCGGCACAAAAGCAGCTCCATAACCTCTTTTTCACGTCGGGTAAGAGCATCTGTAAAGTTGTTATATTTAATAAGCCCTGTTTTTAATTCTTCCTGTATAAAGACTTCGCCGGCAAGCGCCTTTTCCATGCAGTTCAAAAGCTCTGGCGAAGTGGCGTTTTTTGACACATAACCGCATGCACCGCTTTTGATAGCGCTTTTCACAATGCCCGCCGCAAAGAACATCGAATAAACAATGATTTTTATGCCGGGATAAAGCGAAAGCAGCTTTCTTATAAAATCAATTCCGGTATTTTTGCCATAAAAGTTTATATCGCAGATAACAACAGACGGAAGCTTGCCGCTTTTTGTAAGCTGCTCAAAATCTGCAAGCGCCGCTTCATGAGTTCCTGCATCGCCTGTCTTAATCCAGTCAGAGTTTTCCGTTATCCAGCTGGAAGTGCCCAGCCTTAGCATTTCGTGATCATCAATTATATAAAAGGTTTTAGCCATATTTCCTCTTGTTACAGCGTTATGGTAATCTGTGTACCGCAGTCATCTTCTGAACGGTAGCTCACACTTCCGCCAAGCAGCTGCACTCTCTCAACGATATTTCTTATTCCAAAATGAAAGTTTTCGGTGTTTTCAAAAACACCGCTGTTTATCTGATTCACAAGCTCTGCATTCATGCCCTGCCCGTCATCTGTTATGATTATCTTTAAGGCTGAACGCTTTTTTGCAGCGTCGCCCGCCGTTTCTTTTTTGAAAAGAACAGTCACCTCGTTTGCGGCGGCATGCTTCTTTATATTCTGAAAAGCTTCTTGAACAATGCGGTATATGTTCATAAGCTGCTCGTCTGTAAAAACCGAAAAATCAACAGAATCTTCAACAACAATGCGCAGCTGAAAATCAGATTTATCATTTGAGCCTGTGCCAAAAATCTTTTGCCCCAAAAGGTCTAAAGCGCCGGCCATGTCACTTTCAAAAATGTTAGGCGGCGTAAGGTTGTAGCACAGCTTGCGGATAGTGTCGATATTCTCGTTTTGGGTGGCAATAATTTTTGATGCAGTTTCTTTTTCAGCAAGCCCTTCAGCCAAAAGCGAAACATAACGCATGCTTTGAGCAACAGTATCATGAAGCTCCATTGAAATGCGCCGCCGTTCAGCTTCCTGCACTTCCATGGAATGTTTCAAAAACTGGTCTGAATTATAGATGATAGCATCACGCTTTTTTACCTCGCGCGCATTAAGATAAATCAATATAACCGCGCCTACAATAATGGCCAGAAACGCTATCACATAATAATCATAGAATTTTTTATGCGTATCTTCCAACACAAAGTTCTGGTTGCGGAGATAAGCCAGCATACTAAGGTCTATCTGCTCAATCTGCGATTCAATCAAATTCTGCTCGGCGACTTTACCCTCTTTAAGCTGCTGCAAAAGAGAAGTGCCTGTTGTTAGGCAGTTTTCAATTTGATTTTGGGTTGCGTCTTTTAATTCCGGGTAAGAATTGAACTTTTCGGGCTTATAGTCTTCTAAAGCTGTCAAAAACTTTTGGCAAGAGGCAGCGTTTTTATTCTGATGAAACTCTGCCCAAGCCGCATACACAACTTTAGAATCATTAAATTTATGCTGCGGCCTTTGAAAGCACGAAACAAGAGAGAAAAGCAGAACTACCAACATTATATGCCGGATTCTCATTCAGCCCCCCCCCGTACATTTGTATAGTATATTTCTTATAAGCGATAGAAATTCCGAAACCAGCAAAAGTTGTAATGATTCTGTCCAAAACCGTAATCGGAATGCGCCCTATGATGCAAGAAGCAAGCACGCCCATCTGGTCGCCTGAAAAAGCAAATATGATTTTGTCAAAAGGGCCGGCTTCTACATTCTGCGTGAACGTAAAATAGCTGATAATTCCCGAAACGACGGCACACGCCAGAGCCGCACAGACTGCTGCCGTAAGAATATACAAAAACGTAAAGTTAACGTCTTTTGCAAGATTTTCCTTTTTGCGCACAAAAAGCCATGTTACCATAATAATGGTAAATGCAGATAGCGTAAAAAGATAGATATAATCATTCTTGCCATACAGAATAATCAGCTTAAGGCAGCCGCAGACTACATTCACAACATAAACAGCCAATGCAGCCAGCGGCCCGTAGACAAAAAGCACCGCCATTGCAAAAATCATATCCAGAAACAGCGGCACATGCAGCACATTCTGAAAAAGCGACGCCGTAGCAAAATCAAGCACCCCCGCCACAATTACCACAAGACTGATTGTAAGATATTTCTGCAAATTTTGGTTCATATTGCTCCTCCAATATCATTATCTACTTTTTAGATTCTGCTAACCAGTTTATTATAGCAGAACCGCCGCAAGATTGAGAAGTCAAACTGAAGCTTTGAGCTTGTTCGTGAGGATAAACAATTATGTTATTCTCTCTGTCATCTTCTATACCCCAATCATCAGCTCTGCGACCTACAATAACCAGAGCCTTGCCTGCTCTGGCTTTTGGAAGCACGTACTCATTAACAAAAGCGAGCATTAGTTTTTTTGACTCTAAACTATCAAAAATTCTTCTTGGAGGATTAAGAGATTCACTGTGATACGGAACTAGTTCCAAAGTAGCAATTCGATTGGAAAAAGCTTTTAGAATATCAGCATAAGAATTGTAAACACCAGTATCTAGCAATTGCTGAACAATATCCTTAAGTTTTTCATTCCAATAACGTGCACCGCCAGTCCACAAAAAAGCAGGATTAAAACACGGATTAGCGTACTCAACTTGTTCCTGCTTGATATTTTTTATGACAGCTTCACGATAATCTTTGCAGCTTTCATCATAATAATCTGTTAAGCTGTACCCAGGATTTGCCAAAAGGATAAAAATATCAGCGTTTGACAAATCTCCGGAATACGGCGCAGGCAAAAGATTGATATGAAAACCTTTCTGCTGAAACTTCTCTCTATCAGACAGAATTTCTTCATAACTATATCTCAACAGCAAGTCGGCTCTATTATTTTCTATAAATAATTGCTCATCATTGCTTGAAATAAAGCTGCTGTTTTTGTTCTTGATTACATCTGTCCAATAATTAATCAATTCTTCTTTTATTTCTATTTTCATAAGTCTATCCTATAAGAGCAAACCGCTGATTTTTATTCCACAAGCCCGAATATATAGTTATAATCACAACTCCAAGAATGGTTAAATGAAGTACCATAATCAGCATAGTGGTCAAATGAAACACGAGGATAACCACGAGCAGCATAATCAGAAATAGAAAGAATGTCACTTCGCAATGAGGCATAAGTGTTGGCATCAAATCTATTCAATAATTCCAAAAATTGATCCCTGGTCAGATGAGTATGAGAAGAAATCATGGAATTATCTATTTTGTACAAATACAGATTACCGTTATTATAGATTCCTGCAAAAATATAATTACCAAAACCCAAATAATCACCAACATGAAAAGAACCATATTGATCATCATTAAAAGCCCTACTACCGTAAGTTATATAGAATCCCTCTCCATGTGCAGCATCACCTTCCGGTATATATTTAAAGCAGTCTTCATAATCATCAACGCATAGTATGGCAGGTAGCCCCCCACGAACAAACTGATTTAGCATATCCTCCTTAGAATTACCGCCAGCAACACTTTGCATATAACCATTAAATAAAATAAAATCACCATACGCTCCAATTCGATTGTATCCATCTCCAACACCACTAAAGCATTTACAATAGCTTCTAATGTCATTCTTAGCCTGAGGGGCTATAGCATTGAAGAGATCGTATCTATTATCAACTTGTTCTATACTTTCATAATAACTTAGTTCATCAGGATCATTGATATTAATAGCTAAATTTCCCCAACCGCTTGCAGTTAAAGTGCCATTTGATGGAATAACAATATAACCGCTATCACAAATAGAAAGATTAACTGTGCCAGAAGGAACCGTAATAGTGCATAGCTCATCTGAGGGAAACGAATATGTACCATATAAGTAATTAATTAAATCAGTAAATACTGCCGTTCCATCTTCACGAAGCCACAAACTGTCATACATATAATCATCTATAATAAAACGTCCCCACAAATCAGCTCTGAATTCTGTACTGGAGCCAGTGCCAGTGCCGCTTCCTGTACCAGTCGTAGTACCAGTCGTAGTACCAGTTCCTGTACCAGCTGGGGCTACTGCACCGCCGCCTCCACCACCACCGCCGCCACCGCAGCTTATAAGAACCAATGCAGTTGAAACTAAAACAATAATTCCAAACAACTTTTTCATAAAAACACTCCTTTTTTTTACCATCAGCTTTTTTTGAAAACATTCTGCTTTCTTCATAATGGCTTTGTGATTGTATTATCAGCTGAAAGTAGTTCAAAAACCAGTGAGTTTCTCCCACTGAAAATCAGTGAGTTAACTCACTGAAATTTGATTTTTTACTGGAGATTTTTTCAGATTTACAATTATTGATTAGTAGATTCATTACACTTTGCGCATAAAATATAGAAAAGATTTCATTCGATTTTACACAAATCTCAGACTATGGCATTCAGGCAGATTCAGCAATTTGCCGGCTTTTATGCATATTGAGATTGAGCTGCCTTTTTCAGAGAGGGTGCGGTAGCTTCCGTCTGGAGGAAGAAGCTGGGTAAAAGCTGAATTCGTGGCAGCGGCGCGGCGTATTTCGGCAAGGTCAAGCTCGTAAGGGCGTGTTAAAAGTTCGGCGGCGGCATCAAAATTGCCTTCAAGAATCATCTGACGAATAAAAGACGAGCTGACGCGCTCAGTCTTTCCGTTTGAAGCATTATAATACACAGGCGGCACAAAATGCGTTTCAACATGCACGTCTTGCGCCCATGCTTCAATAGCCTTGCGCTCGGTCTTGCCTTTGTAGCCGCAATGAAAGTCAAAGCCCTCAACTAGGCATTTCATGTTTATGCGCTGTACAAGGCTTGAAAGAAAATCAGTTCCAGAAACTGCTGCAAACTTTTCGGTAAAATCAACAAGAATCACGCTGTCAATGCCGAGCAACTCAAAAAGTGCAAGCCGCTGCGGAAGCGTTGAGATGTCGCCCGCATAGTCATCGGCATGTTTTATGGCCGGCAAAGGCCGCGTAAATGTAATAACAACTGAATGAAAATGCTTTTCAATACAGGTTTTGGTGAGCGTGTCGATAAGCACGCGATGCCCTTTGTGCAGGCCGTCAAAACTGCCGATTGTAACAGCCGTTTCTTTGCCCAAAAATTGAGAAAAAGCACTGTCATTCCAAGATAAAACCTGCATCTACGGTTCCTTGCCTAAACT
>LVBI01000056.1 GCA_001603145.1 Spirochaetales bacterium Spiro_07
ATTTTCCATTGTAGTTCCTGCCGCAAAAAGCGGGATTATGGCAGGTGTCATTTTGGGAATCGGACGGGCAATTGGAGAAACCATGGCGGTGATTATGGTCGCGGGAAATCAAGTCCGCCTTCCAGATTCAATTTTGAAGGGAGTGCGGACTCTTACGGCAAACATCGTAATTGAAATGGGCTATGCCGCAGATTTGCACAGGGAAGCCCTGATTGCAACAGGCGTGGTTCTCTTTGCCTTTATCCTTCTGATAAATCTTACTTTTAATCTTGTAAAAAACAGGGGGCCTGTATGATTGGAAAAAGAGAGCAGGCGTTGCGGGCGGCGTTTGAGCCCGCTAGAGGGGGTAGCGAAAGACACCGGAGCGAGGCTTGCCGAGTGAGGAGACTGGAGCGAGGGGCAGGCGCCCCTTTTGTAAGAATCGCAGTTTATTTTTCTGCCGGCATTACATTGCTTCTCCTGCTTTTTATGATTGGATACATTCTTGTAAAAGGAGTTCCTTATTTGTCGCCGAGCCTTTTCAGCCGGGAATACACTTCAGAAAACTGCTCGGTTATTCCGGCTTTGGTAAATACTCTGGTAATGACGCTGCTTGCGCTTTTGATTACCTGCCCGCTGGGGATTGGAAGCGCAATCTATCTTGTAGAATATGCAAAAAAAGGCAAGCGATTTGTAAAGCTAGTCCGAATGACAGCTGAAACTTTAACCGGCATTCCTTCCATTATTTACGGCCTTTTTGGGATGCTGCTTTTTGTTGGATTTTTGCACTGGGGCTATTCACTTCTGGGAGGAGCGGCAACGGTGGCAATCATGATTTTACCGACAATCATGCGGACGACGGAAGAAGCCCTGCTTGCAGTTCCTTTGACTTTACGCGAAGGAAGCTTTGGCCTTGGAGCCGGAAAATTACGCACGGTTTATAAGGTTGTCTTGCCATCCGCACTTCCTGGAATTTTAAGCGGAATAATTCTTGCGACGGGGCGTGTCGTTGGAGAGACCGCAGCCTTGATTTACACAGCCGGAACGGTCGCCCAAATTCCCCAGAATCTTTTTGGCTCGGGGCGGACTCTGGCAATTCACATGTATGTGCTCAGTTCCGAGGGGCTTCACACTGGAGAAGCCTTTGCCACCGCGGTCGTGCTGCTTGTGATGGTGGCGGGGATAAACGCGCTGGCGGACTTTGCGGCGGGGAAGATGGGAGGAAAAAATGGAAGCAAATGAAAAAATCAGAATTCAAAATCTGGATTTATACTACGGGGATTTCCACGCCCTCAAAAACATAAATCTTGAAATCAGGGAAAAGCAGATTACCTCGTTTATCGGGCCAAGCGGCTGTGGAAAATCTACTTTGCTAAAATCCATAAACCGCATGAACGATTTTGTTCAGGGATGCCGCATCACGGGGGAGATTTTTCTGCGGCAGGAGGAACTGATTGAGTTGAAGGGCGGAAAGACGGAGCGGCTGAACAAGCTTAATTCCTGCAACATTCTTGACCCGAAAATCGATGTGAACCTTCTGCGGAAAAATGTGGGCATGGTTTTCCAGAAGCCTAATCCTTTTTCCATGAGCATTTACGACAACATTGCCTACGGCCCCAGGACTCACGGAATTAAAAAGCGGGCCAGGCTTGACCAGATTGTAGAAGAAGCCTTGCGGAATGCTGCCATCTGGGAAGAGCTTAAGGACAAGCTGAAAAAAAACGCTCTGGAACTTAGTGGCGGTCAGCAGCAGAGATTGTGCATTGCCCGTGCTCTTGCACTTCAACCGGACGTGCTTCTGCTGGACGAGCCGACAAGTGCCCTTGATCCGATTTCCACATCAAAAATTGAAGACTGCCTTTTGAAGCTCAAGGAAAAATACACCATTGTGATTGTAACTCACAACATGCAGCAGGCGGTCAGAATCAGCGACAGGACGGTTTTCTTCCTGCTTGGAGAAATTATTGAGGAAGGCGAAACCCAGCAGCTTTTCAGCAGGCCTAAAATGAAAAAGACGGAAGACTATATCACCGGAAGATTCGGCTGAGCGGGGGAGAGCCGCCTTTGTATAACGGAGGAAAATATGCGTGAAAGATATGAGAAAGAATTGAGGAAATTGAACAGCTTAATTATCAGCATGGGAAAGATGATTGAAATTGCCATTGAGAGTTCCATGATTGCTTTGATGGGGCGGGATGTGGATGCGGCGCGCGAGGTTGCAAAGAACGACGAGGCGATAAACGAGATGGAGCGGGAAATTGAAAGCCTCTGCCTGAAGCTTTTGCTCCAGCAGCAGCCGGTAGCCGCGGATCTTCGTCATATTACGGCCGCACTCAAGATGATTACGGACATGGAGCGAATCGGCGACCATGCGGTGGATATTGCAGATCTTGTCCTAAAAGTGCCGGACTGCAAATACGGAAAGATGAAAGAGATTGCCGAAATGTCCGACCAGATTATCCAAATGCTGCACGAAGCGGTGACTTCCTACATCGAAAGGGATTACAGCAAGGCAAGGAATGTGATTGTCCGTGACGATGTAATTGACGGCCTTTACCGCACAATCAAAAGGGATCTGGTTGAAAAAATCCGCCAGACGGACGAGGGCGAGACAATCCTTGACTACCTTCTGATTGCCAAGTATATCGAGCGAATCGGCGACCACGCCACGGTCATCGCGGGCTGGGTGATTTATGCTTTGACGGGGGATAGAAAATGAAAATTAAATCATTGACTTTAAGAATTTTTATAAACACAATGCTAGTTGGCGTGGCGGTTTACTTTGCCTGCGCGGTGATTTTCATCGACTCCTTTTACAAGTATTTTGAAAACCGTATTTTTTCGGAGCTTGAAAACGAGTGCGATTATCTTTCGCTCCTGACGACTTTTGAGGGGATAAAGACCGACAACAGAATCACGGTCATTGATTTTCATGGCAAGGTGATTTTTGACAACAAGGCAAATCCTGCCGAAATGGAAAATCACGCTTCCCGCAGTGAGTTCATCGAAGCGATGGAAAAAGGCTCTTCCAAAGTGTCCCGCTATTCTTCGACCATGCTTCAGAAAAACCTGTATTTTGCCAAGCGGCTTGAAAACGGCACTGTGCTCAGGGTTTCCTGCCAGCAATATACAGCGGGACTTTTGATGTTCGGTTTAAGCCAGGAACTTTTGTGCCTTTTAGTGATTGCCCTTATTATTTCAGGTCTTGCGGCCGCTGCACTTTCAAAAAAAATCACGACTTCCATAGAAAAAATTGATTTTGAAAATCCCGAGACGAATGAAATTTTTTCAGAGTTCAAGCCTTTCATAAAGCGTATCAGTGACGAAAACTTTGAGAAAAAGGAGCGGGAAGAAATCCGCCGACAGTTTTCCGCGAATGTAAGCCACGAACTTAAAACTCCCCTGACCAGTATAAGCGGTTTTGCGGAAATTATGAAAAGCGGTTCAGTTGATGAAAAAACGATGCTGAGTTTTTCCGAAGACATCTACAACGAAGCGCAGAGATTGATTCTTCTTGTGAATGATATCCTGAAGCTTTCAAAGCTGGATGAAGAATCCATCACGATGGAAAAAGAGGAAATCTGCATTGAAGAAACTTGTGCCGAAACAATCAAGTCTCTTGAATCGTATGCAAAGAAAAAAAATGTTTCTCTTGAACTTGAGAACAAAACGAAAGAAGTGTCTTACATACACGGAGTTCCGACCGTCATACAGGAGATGATTTTTAATCTTATAGAAAACGCAATCAAATACAACAAAGAAAACGGAAGCGTTATTGTGAAAATCGAAAAAATCACTTTGGAAAGAGATTATATGAGGCTTTGCGTTAAGGACACGGGAATCGGGATTGCAGAAAATCAGCAGGAAAGAATCTTTGAGCGTTTTTACAGAGTAGATAAAAGCCGTTCCAAAGACCGTCAGAGCAACAGAACGACAGGCACAGGGCTGGGGCTTTCAATCGTAAAGCACGGTGCAAAATATCACAATGCAAAAGTCAGCGTAAAAAGCAAAATCGGGGAAGGAAGTGAGTTTTCCCTAATGTTTCCGATATAATGTAATAATCACATAACATAATTTTCAAAGCCGACAAACCGGTCAAGCCGGTTTGCGGTTTAAGCAATTGTTATGGCGACAGACTACTGGCCTGCTTAGGAGAAAAATAAGGAACTTCTTTTATATATTTCAATTCATTTTTCTGTAGAAAAGGCTGCATTTTTTAGGCGTGTACACTACGGTGTGTGCTTTTATGGAATCAGAATCTATGCTGTGACAGGCTAATATAATCAAACCATAAAAAATTTTGTAAAATCTGCAAGAATCTTCACGAAAAAGCACAAAAAAAATAATATTATTTTGATATTATTTGTACGAAGCTGAAAAGACACGGTATTACAAGCAAGATGACAAAGGAGTAAGACACATGAGCAAAATTATGGAAGAGCTTTACGAAGAAGCAAGAACAGAAGCAATGTTAGAAGCCAAGCTTGAAGGTGCACGGAATATGCTAATGGAGAATTTTCCAGAAGAAACTATTGCACGTTGTATCGGTCTTCCACTTGAAAAAGTGCAACAACTCGCAGAAGAGCTGAAAGTTCAAGTATAGCAATGAACAACCGCCAAAAGCGCACAGCCTCAAAAAAAGCAAAATTTTTTTTGCGAAACTATTGACAAATTTTTTTAATTAATGTATCTTCTAACAGTCAGTTACGCCAACTTAGCTCAGCTGGCCAGAGCACGTGATTTGTAATCTCGGGGTCTAGGGTTCGAATCCCTAAGTTGGCTGACTTTCTGGGGAGGTTCCAGAGTGGTCAAATGGGGCAGACTGTAAATCTGTTGGCTATGCCTTCGAAGGTCCGAATCCTTCTCTCCCCAAAGCCTTGCGGTTTTTACTGCAAGGTTTTTTTTTGCTCAAAAGGAAAATCAATGAACTGCAAAGATTCATTTTATAAAGACGGATTGCGCTTTTCTTGCAAGAGATGCTCTTATTGCTGCCGCGGTGAGCCTGGGTTCGTCTATCTTTCAAGAACAGACCTTGACAATTTTCTAAAGCAGACAGCCTTAAAAGAAGCCGAATTCATTGAGAAATATTGCAGATGGGTTCCGTATTATGACGGAAGTGAAGTGCTTTGCCTAAAAGAAACTGAAAACTATGACTGCATATTCTGGAAAAACGGCTGCTCCGCTTATGAAGCAAGGCCTATTCAGTGTTCAACTTATCCGTTCTGGGATTATCTTTTGCAGGATAAAAAAGCGTGGGACGAAGGCGCAAGCGACTGCCCCGGAATAAACAACGGTGAGCTTCATTCTTTTGAAGAAATAACTGAAAAGCACGAAGCATACCACAACAACAAGCCGCTTGCACGCCGTGACTTGGCAAATTGACAAGATTACAAAATGATTGAAATTTTGCAAATCATCAGTTAGAATATATGCAACGCACTTATTGTAGAAGCAAGAGGAAAGTATGCGTATTCATTTTTGGGGTGTCCGCGGTTCTTTACCGACACCG
The DNA here is from genome assembly GCA_001603145.1 of Spirochaetales bacterium Spiro_07. GTDB lineage: Bacteria > Spirochaetota > Spirochaetia > Treponematales > Treponemataceae > UBA1240. Next base: position 5,489 of record LVBI01000056.1, read on the forward strand.
CTGACAAATTTCCAGCTGAGAAATAAAATAACAGCCATCGTTCAGAGAATTACGCCTGAAGACCTTGTGTCTGAAGATGCAAGGGAAAATTTCATTCAGCATCTGCCAGAATGGCTTACAACGACTGTGGGCGGCAACACCGCCTGTGTAGAAGTTGATACAGACGACGGCAATGTTTTCGTGCTTGACGCAGGTTCTGGTCTTAGAGAAATGTCGTACCGAGGCTTTGAAGAATCTGAAAAGACTATACACTTGTTTTTTTCGCATTTCCACTGGGATCATATTATGGGCTTTCCGTTTTTCGGACCTGTCTACAACAAGAATTTCACGTTCCACATTTACAGTCCGTGGCCAGACACGATGAACATTCTTTCTGCACAGATGGAACCGCCATATTTTCCTGTTAAATTTTCAACTTGCACGCCAAATATGAATTTTCATTTGCTTGAGCCTGAAAAGCCAATAAAAGTGGGCGATTCGACAATAATCTGCAAAAAGATGTTCCATCCGGGCGCGTCTTATTCTTATAAGATTATTGAAAACGGCAGGCAGTTTGTATATGCAACAGACGTTGAGCTTACTGCGGCTTCAAGCGAAGAAAAAGCTGCTTATAAGAAATTCTTCATGGATTCAGATATGCTCGTGCTTGATTCGCAGTACACTGTTGACGAGCTTTTTGATAAGCCAAATTGGGGGCATTCTACATGCTGCCACGGCGTTGAGCTTGCGCAAGAATGCAACATAAAGAGATTGTACCTTTTCCATCACGAACCGACTTATGACGACAAGAAAATCAGTTCTTTGGTGAAAATCGCAAGATGGTATGCAGATTCGTCTGGAAAGCCGAAATTCGAGATTCAGGCTGCTTCAGAAGGAATGGATGTGCTTCTATGATTGATTTGGACAAAGCTTCAAGCTTCAGCTATACTTTTTCTGAAAAGGAACTGCGTTCGCTGATGCTTTTCTTGCGGCGGTATCAGCAGCTTATGCCTGAAAAGCTTGAAAATTTTATGCAGGCTCTTGAAAAGCATTTTTACGAGAATATGTCAATAGGCGAGGCGGAGGAGTTCTTTTCAGGCAAGCACCCCGAGCTTTTGAATTAAGCTTAAATACCGGTGCCCAAAAATTTGTAGATTGTCATGCCGAATTTAGTTCGGCATCTATATAGAAAAAGCTAAAGAGATTCCGAAACAAGTTCGGAATGACAATAGACATAAAACAAAAAAAGGTTTGTCTTTTTCGGACAAACCTTTTTTTATAGAATCTGAAGCTCAAGTTCTAAGCCGTTATTTGCAAGCACCTTAACCGGCGGTTCTGTCGTTGTGTGACCAATCTTTAAAGTGCAAGACTTTATGACAGTGCCCGGCTTTATGTTATCAATCAGATAACGGCGCTCCGGCTTAAAGATAATGATAGACGAGAACATGCTCATGATTCTGCCGGTTACAATGCGGTAATCTGCAGGGTGTCTGAATGCAAATTGCATTGAGGTCTTTTCAGACACAAGATCTTCCTGCACAAGCATGTTGTACACGTTTTTCTTATCGATTTCGCTTAATTTTCTTGGGAGCACTTTCTTTATGCCCAAAGCTTGTGCTTTTTCTTGTTCCTTTTCGCTTAAATCGCTGCCAGAAACAAGAAAAATGATAAGCTTGTCAAAGTTTGAATCAGCTCTGATGAACTGCACGAAAGTCTTCCAAAGGCGCGGAAAATCATCAGCGTTGATGACCAGCACATGCGGGTCAATCTCGCTGATGTTATCCATGGCTTTTACCGGCCAGCGATAAGTTATGTTTTCACTTCCAATGCTTTCAAGATACTGAGCGCAATTGTCAGTTTCATCTTTACTGGCGGTAATTAGCAAGGTTTTCATTCTGTTCCTAAGTTCTCAACACTGTAGTTATAGATTTGCCAGATGCCGTCGCGCTGGCGCACATAATATGTGTATCTCTTGATTTCTTTGAAATTGTCATTCTGGAACCATTCTTTAACTGTTACAGTTCCTTCTGTTGCGCTGTACATTGTCTTTTCAATTTCAAAAGAAACCGGAATAGCTACGATATCGCGGTCAATGCGAACCTGACGCAAGTCAAGCTTGTAGTTTTCAAGCATTCTTGCTCTCATGTCAGCAGATTCTGCATTGTACTTGCGCTTGCGAGTTCCGTCCTGAATATAAAGTTCTTCTACATCAAGATAAAGGAAATACTGATCCCAGAGGCTCTTCTGACGTGCAATGATTGTCTGCTCAACAACCTTGTCAGGCGAAATCGGCTGAGGTTTGAGAATTTCTTTGGTTCCTGCTGTCAATGGCAGTGCAACAACGCTTGCTGCGCTTGGTGAAGGCTTAATCTCAAGCGTAAGTCTGTTTGTAACTACAAAATCGTTCTTATAAACAACAAAAGTTGCCGGAACAGCATTTGAAGTCTTTTCTTTTACAGAAGCAAGCTGAGTTCTGTAAAGTTCCGGATAGAATTTCAGCTCAACATAATAGATTGCCGGTTCAGGAATAACGAGATAGTCTTTCAGATTTTCAACAAAAGAATATTCTTCGCCTGCTTCAAGCGCAATCTCTCTGAAGAATACAGTCTGATTTGTGCTTCTTTTTCTGATGAATGTGCTTGTGTGTTCAAGCTGAGAGTTCTTTACTGTGTAGCCAGTAAAATCAAGGCTGAACATACGGTCATCTGCAAGCTTGAAACGGACTGTTTCTGAGCTTGTGTTTGCAATAGTTACTTTTACGTACACTGGATTATCAGGTGAGTTTCCAGGATAATACATTGTCTTGTCGTAAAACTTAATTGAAACTGTTGCACCGTTTAATGCCGACGTCTGTGTCTGCGCCATTGCAGTCTGGGCAAAGAGCGCAATAATAGCTATAATGCTAATAAAGGTACGTTTCACATCAATACTCCTGCTGAGGCGCTTGGTTGCACAATTACATTGCGCTTCATCGTTTAGGATGCACACGCGCCTTCGTTTTATTATCGGAATGAAAATATGAATACCTTACAGTCAACTTTACAAAACAAAATCCACAGCTGGGCGGGAATGAAAAATGCCGTTGAAACTATAAGCACGGGCAAATTTCCTTTTGACGTTGAAGGAATAAACGGCGGAATGCAGGGCTTTTTTATTGAAGAGCTTGCACAAAGCAGGCGGGCAGAACTTTTGCGCGCACTGCAATACGGAAATAAGCCGCCATTAAAAGAAGCCGGCGATTTTTTGTTGATTGTGCCTACCGAAAAAGACGCAGAAACATTGATTAATGACTTGCAGGGCGCGTTTCCGCCGGTAAAAGACGTGAAGACTGGCAAAGAAAAGCCATCTGCAGAGATTTTGTCTTTTCCGTGGTGGGGGCTTGTGCCTTACAGACCGGCTTCAAAAGGCTCGCTTGTTTTCGGCGAACGTGCCGCGCTTCTTTCAAAATTGGCGCAAAACGGCGTGCCGTTCAAGAATGACTCAGTTCCGCGCTTTTTTATTGCAACACAGAGGGCGGCGCAGACACCTGTTCCGCCGAAACAGTATATGCAGAAAATGCTCTTTTCAATTTCTAAAGGCGACCAGTTTGACCCGCAGGCTTTGGCGGAAAGGCTTATACTGCAAGGATATACGCGTGTTCCGAAAGTAACTGTAAAAGGCGAGTTTACGCTGCGCGGCGAAGTGCTTGACATTTATATGCCCGGCGAAACTTTTGCGCACCGCATCAATTTTGATTTTGATTCAGTTGAGCGCATTAAGACGTTCACGCCGGAAGACCAGGCTACATATTCAGAAGTTGAAACATTGCTGATTTACCCGATGAAAGAAGTCATCTGGGACGATGAGCGCATAAGCATTCTTGAAGAGCAGATTAAGAAGCTGCACGACGAGAAGGGCATTTTCAAGAATAATGCTGAAAATCTGCTTAGCGAGCTTTATGTGAACAAGCAGGCTGAAGGCGAAGAGCTTTTTTACAGCCTTAGCTTCGGCGACCAGGGTGGCGCATGCTCAATTTTTGATTATATTTCAGATGAGACCACGCTGATAATGCTTGATTTTGACAGGCTCTCTAATGCGCAGGAAAGCTTTAAGAATGAGTACAACGGCCTGTACAAACGTGCTTTGGTCGAGGGCAGGGATGTTCCGCTGCCGGAAGACATATTGTACGATTTTGATGAAATAAACTGCAAATGCAGGCGCACCATAAGATTACGCTCAATTCACGGCGACGATGCGCTTAATTCGGAGCGAATAATTCTTGAAACCGAACAGCCGAGAAGCTTCTTTGGCAACATCAATTATTTGAAGGAGCAGCTTGAAGGGCTTATCAAAGACAGCTGGAGCGTCTACATTTTTGCAGACAGCGCGAACCAGGCTTTGCGCATAAACGAAATCTTGAAAGATTTTCCGTCAATCGAGATTGTGCCGCTCAGCATTTCAAGCGGCTTCAGCATTCCAGAAGAAAAAATCCTTGTCATTCAAGAAAACGAAATATTCGGCAGACGGCGGCACATTCCGAAGTCTGTAAAATATGTAAAGAGCGCGGTCATCGATACGTTCGTCGAGCTGAACCCCGGCGATTATGTCGTTCATGTGAATTACGGCATCGGCTTGTTCAAGGGTATAGAGCGCGTGCGCGCAATGGGCAACGAGCGCGACTACATCAAGATTGAATACGCCGACGAAGAGAGCGTCTGCATCCCGATTGAGCAGGTAAACCTTGTTCAGCGTTACATAGGCAACGAAGGCGACGCGCCGAAGCTTGACAGGCTCGGCTCTAAATCATGGGAAAACCGCAAGAACAAGGTCAAAAAGTCTGTCGAAGACATCGCGGAGCGGCTCATTCAGCTTTATTCAAAGCGCAAGGCTGCGCGTGGTTTTCCTTTCCCTAAAGACAATGAATTTCAGACCGCGTTTGAAGCCGCCTTTCCGTATGAGGAAACAGATGACCAGCTTACTTGCATTGCAGACGTAAAGGCCGATATGGAACGGCCGCAGCCTATGGACAGGCTTATTTGCGGTGACGTTGGCTACGGCAAGACCGAAATCGCTATGCGCGCTGCGTTCAAGGCTGTTATCGGCGGCAAGCAGGTCGCGTTTCTTGCACCAACCACAATTCTTGCGGAACAACATTACGAGAACTGCGTGGAACGTTTCGAGCATTTTCCTGTAAGAATTGCGCATCTTTCGCGCTTTGTTGCGCCAAAAGAGCAGAAGCAGATTCTTGAAAAGCTGAAGAACGGCGAAATTGACATCATCATCGGAACGCACCGCATAATTCAGAAAGATGTTGCGTTCAAAGACTTGGGGCTGATGATTATCGATGAGGAACAGCGTTTCGGCGTAAAAGACAAAGAGCGGCTCAAAGAGCTGAAAACTTCTGTAGACTCGCTCGCAATGAGCGCGACACCGATTCCGCGTACTTTGCACATGTCTTTGCTTAAAATCCGCGACATGAGCATTTTGAACACGCCGCCGCAGAACCGCCAGCCGATTGAAACGATAATCGATGCGTACAACGATGACCGCGTTGCCGCCGCAATAAGGCGCGAGGTGGAGCGGGGCGGACAGGTGTTCTATCTTCATAACAGGGTTGAATCTCTTGACGAGACGCGCCTCAAGCTTGAGCGGCTTGTGCCAGAAATGCTGATTGACACGGCGCATGGCAAGATGACATCTACCGAGCTTGACGATATTTTCCACCGTTTCAAGATGGGCGGCTTTCATGTCCTTGTGTCAACAACAATTATCGAAAACGGAATTGATATTCCGAATGTGAACACGATTATCATTGACCGCGCTGATATGTACGGTGTTTCTCAGCTTTATCAGCTGCGTGGCCGCGTCGGCAGAAGCGACAGAAAGGCTTATGCTTATCTGCTTTACCCGGAAGGCAGGGCGCTTTCTGAAATTGCTATGAAGCGCCTTCAGGTTATTTCTGACTTTACCGAGCTTGGCTCTGGCTTTAAGATTGCAATGAAAGACATGGAAATCCGCGGAGCTGGCAACCTTCTTGGCAAAGACCAGTCTGGCGATGTCTATTCTGTCGGTTTTGACCTTTATCTTCGTCTTCTTGAAGGCGCGATTCAGCGGCTTTCAAACGAAAACTTTGAAGAAGAGCAGGATGCGCTGCTTGAGCTTGAATACACCGGCTATATTCCGGAAACTTACATAACGAATCCGCAGATTAAGATGGAAATCTATAAGAAGATTGCGTCAGTTTCTTCTTCTGATGAACTAGAGCGCGTCTATGAAGAGCTTAATGACCGTTTCGGACCTGTACCTGATGAGGTGCAGAGCCTGCTGGCTTTGGCCGAAATACGGATTTTCTGCAAGAAACTGTCTGTTTCAACATTAAAAGAAAAGAATGGCGAGGTAAGGATAGAATTTGCAAAAGTGGCCAATGTGTCTGTAGAGAAAGTGCTTAAAATGATGCGCGAGAGTGCAGGGCGGGTTAAGCTCGATCCGGCTCATCCGAATGTGCTCATTCTCAAGACTGGCAAAATCGGGCTTAAAGAGAAGTCTGAATTCCTCCGCGAAAAGATTCAGGCACTTTTGGCTTAGTTTTTTCCAAAGGTTCTTCAGAAGTTTCTGTTCTAAGAAAGCCTGAAAAGTGCAGGGCGGGGCAAGCTTGCCCGCTTCAGCGCGGCTAGTATCTGTTCTGATTGTTCTGGCTGTTGCCCAAAATCTCGTCGCTAAGGCGCATTATCTGCGGTGCAAGCCTTGTGCGCTCTTTTTCGGTAACAAAGCCGTAAACAGGCTTTATCAAAAATGCGCAGCTCAGGCTTAAGACGCAGCAAATTGTTCCCGCGAGAATCTGGTTTAAAAGCGCAATCAACGGAATGCCTGTGCCGATAAGTGCAAGGCTTATCAGAATCATTATGACTACAGCCTTTTTGCCAGGCTTTGTGGCCTGCTTGTCGAGTTTTTTCAGCTGCTCAAGCTTGTTCTGGTCTTGCGGAAGGTATTTGCTTCTAATCTGGTTTACTTCAAAAGCAATTTGGGCTTTATATGCATCATCTTTTTTATCCATAAAAAGGTATCCTCTGTATTCAAATAAAAAATGTCATTGAACTTGTTCATCTTATGCCTTTTTCGGCTATTTAACAAGCTTTTCAAATTCAGCTTTTGCCTGGTTGAAATTTTCCCAGAGAATGCCGTTTATGCCCAATGCTTTTGCAGCGTCTATGTTTTTCTGCAAATCATCGAAAAATACGGCTTCTTCAGGCTTTACGCCAAGCCCGTCAAGCTCAAGCTTGTAGATTTGTGTATCTGGCTTGATAATGTGCACATTGCACGAAAAAACTGCATAGTCGGCTTTTACAAATGGCGGAATAATTTGCTTGTATCTTTCAAGAAATTCATACGGCATATTAGAAAGAACGCCAAGCTTGTAGCCTTGCCTTTGAAGCTCAAGCGCCCAGTCAGAGACTTGCATGTTTATGTGGTTCCAGCTTGAAAGATCCATATCGCCAAGTTTTCGGCATAAATCTTTGTCTTGAGATTCTGAATCGTAGCCGTTGTCTTTCAATATGCGCGAATAAAGCTCGGCTGCGCTTATTACGCCTAAATCGAAATCGCTACGTTGCGGGCCCATTGCCTTGAAGAAAATTTCATGCGGAATACCTGTCAGCTCGGCCATATCATAGAAGCAAGTATTTGGTTGTGTTACCGAAATGACATTGCCAAAATCAAAAATTACAGCTTTTATAGACACTACAGCCTCTTTCTTTTGTTTTGTAGCATTTTACATTTACTTATGTTTTTTGGCAATAAGCCGTTAGTTTCATTGAAAAGAGGTAATTGAATGGAAAAAACTGAATATATAGAACTACTTTTAATACATATTCTGTCTACCAATATACATTATTTTCAGAAACGCTTTATTGATAAACAGCTTTATTTCCACTATTATATTGTTAATTCAGATTAGAATTGGAGTAATTATGAGAATTACTGGCGGTACATTGTGCGGAAGAATTATAAAATGCCCTGATGGAATTATCAGACCAGCTATGGACAGAATGCGCGAATCATTGTTCAGCATATTGGGCGATTTATCAGGCAAATCTTTTTTAGACTTATTTGCCGGTTCAGGCGTGCTGTCTCTTGAAGCTGCATCAAGGGGCGCAACGCATATTGTGCTTGTTGAGAAAGACAAAATCAAAGTCAACACGATATTCGAAAATGTTTCGATTTCGCCAGTAAAAATCAACTGTCATTTTATGCCGGTTGAGCTGTTCATAATGCGCAACAAAGAACAGTTTGACTACATCTTCTTAGATCCGCCGTTCCCATATAAATTTCATCAGGATTTGATTTTGAAATGCTCTAAGACAAATGCTTTAAAGCCAGGCGGCACGCTGCTCATACACCGCCCCGCTGAAAAAAAGCTTGATGAGAAAATCGGGGATCTGATTAGAACAGACCATCGTGTTTATGGCCGCTCAGAAGTAGATTTTTATTCAGTTGACAAGAATTCTTAAAATTTTTTGGCTGAATTTTACATTGAAATTTACAATTGCAACTGAATTAATCTGAAAATGAGGATTTTTGACAAAAAATGAGCTTCTTTTTGCAGATTAAATCTCTAAAAAGTCTATAATTGTTCAGTTTTTCTACCTTTTTGCGATTTATCAGCAGAAAAAGCGTTTTTTTAATGTCAAATACCTCCAAAAATCGAAATTTCACAAATTATAAGGTTAAACTTGAAGAAAAAAAGCTTGATTTATTTCAATAATGCTGTATAATTTTTTATGAGAGAATGTTATGTATGATGATTTAAAAAAACTAATTGAAGAAAAAAAAACTGTTGATGGGTTTATCAAAGTTACAGAATCACCAACTAAGACTCTCACTTCTGAACAAAAGGCTATTTTAAACAGAAAGGGAAACGTGCTGTTCAATTCTGGTGACATCAACACAGCCAGAAGAATTTGGCTGGCAACCGGTTACTCGGATGGATTGACACGCATCGGCGACAGCTTTTTAAAAGCAGGAGATGAGCTCTCGGCACTAAAATATTACTGGCTTGCGCATAATAAAAATAAGGCAACGCCGCTTATTGAAAAGACAGCTAATATGCTTTCAAGCTTATTATCTGAAGAGGATTAAAAACATGGACAACTTAGAATCATTTGAAATGCTTCCACCTGATGATCTTTCTGGAATGTCAGGCACAGGAATGAGCAGCAGAAATCCAGAAGCCGATTCTTTGCGCAATGAAATTGCCGAATTGTCAAAAGAAGGCTATTTCTTCTTGAAGAACGACAACATTTCTGGTGCAGTTGATTCCTTTAAAAAGATTCTTGCCCTTGATGATAACAACAATTATGCGCTTGTCGGTCTTGGCGATTCTGCAAGAAAGCAGCATAATTTTTCGCTTGCGGCTGATTATTACAACCGCTGTCTGACTTATCACCCTTCTAATAATTATGCGCTTTTCGGTCTTGCAGACTGCTATAAGGCAATGCGCCAGTATCATAAGGCAATTGATATTTGGGAGCGCTATCTTGCCCATGATGACCAGAACATAACCGTTTTGACGCGCGTTGCTGATGCATACAGAAAAATCAGAGACTTCAAGAACTCTAAAGAGCTTTACCTTCGCGTTCTTGAAATGGAAAAAGATAACCCGTATGCGCTGATAGGTCTTGGACATCTGCATTATGACTTTAAGGAATATGCCGATGCGCTTTATTACTGGATGCGCATGTACGAAATCGGCGATGATAAAGTTGATATCAGAGTTCTTACGTCAATCGGAAACTGCCACCGAAAACTCAAGACTTTCGAAAAGGGTGTTCCTTTTTTTGAAAGAGCTTTGGAAATGGATGCGAACAATTTCTATGCGCTTTTCGGCCTTGCAGACTGCTACCGCGGCATGAACATGCAGGCGCGTTCAATCGAATATTGGAACAAAATTCTCAAGAATGACCCGCACAACAAGGTTATTCTTACGCGCGCCGGCGATGCTTACCGCACATTGGGCGATTATAAGACAGCCACTGAATATTACGAAAAGGCTTTGAACATAGAATTCGACCTTTACGCTGTTCTTGGTCTTGCACTTTTGAGCAAGGCACAAGGAAATTACGATGATGCAATCGAAAGTCTTGGCCGGCTTGTTCAGGCTGACCCGAAAAATTACAGATTGTACATTGATTTGGCGGACTGTTACGAAAAGAAAGGCAACAAAAAGCAGGCAATCGAAGTTTTGCAGAATTGCCAGCGCCAGGGCATACGCTCGCAGATTATAAACGATAATCTTGCAAGGCTTCAGCAGGACGCTTAATTTTTATGATTCATTCGCTGACAGGTCTTTTGCCTCAAGAAATTGCGGAAAAGCTTGAGCTTGACGCCGCTTTCAGAGGCAGGCAAATATTCAAATGGATTGCACAAGGCGCAGAAACTTTTGATGATATGACAAACCTTTCAAGAGACTTGCGCGCCAAGCTTTCTGAAATTTCACAAGTCTACTCTACCCGCATTAAGCAAACATTGACAGACCCGGACGGAACAATAAAGCTTCAGATTGAGCTGCACGACGGCCGCTTAATAGAGACTGTGCTTCTAACAGATGCAGAAGGACGGAAAACTGCTTGTGTTTCTTGTCAGGCAGGCTGCGCCATGAACTGCGCTTTTTGTCAGACTGGCAAGCTCGGCTTCGGCAGAAACCTTGAAGCTGGCGAGATTGTAGAGCAGTTCCTTCACCTTGAAAAAAAAGCCGGAAAGCTAGACAACATCGTGTTTATGGGCATGGGCGAGCCGATGCTCAATCTTAATGCAATTAGAAAAACTATCGAAATACTCGGTTCTGAAGAAGGCAGAAACCTTTCAAAAAGACGGATTACACTGTCTACTTCGGGCATAATCTCTGGAATTTATGATTTGGCTGACAACGGCCCTGCGATACGGCTTGCGGTTTCGCTGACAACGGCAAACGAAGAGCTTAGAAAAAAGCTTATGCCTGTAAC
>LVBI01000057.1 GCA_001603145.1 Spirochaetales bacterium Spiro_07
GCGCTTAATTCGGGCTTTGTGGCAGGCTCTGCAAAAGGCAATCTGAAAGTAATTATAAAAGCTCAAACATTGCAAGGCAGCCTGCCCGGAAAAACAGGCAAAAATAAAGATAATTCTGAAAATATCGGGCACGGCGAAAACAGCGAAAACGGCTATTACAATGCGCTGCCGCTAGATAAAGGGCTTTTCATCTTTTTTTCTGGCAAATTCGCTGAAGCTGATGAGAACAATCAAGAAAAGCGGAAACCACGCACCGCACAGCCGGCACGAAGAGCAGAGCAATCTGTCTTTTTGGCAGATTCATTTTATCTGAGCAACACTGAAATTTTTGCAAAACCTTATAAGAACAAACTACTTGAATTTCGTGCTTTTATCAGGCAACGGCTCAAGCGTATTTTCTGGTCTTTTCCAAAAGCGGGCAAGCTGCTTGCGGCGTTGCTTATCGGCAGCAAGGATTATCTTGACATGCCGCAGAAACTTCTGTTTCAAAAAGCAGGGCTTTCGCATGTGCTTGCGCTTTCGGGACTTCATCTTTCTGTGATGTGTGCATTTGCAGAGCAAACTGCTAATTTTTTCAAGAAAAAGAAGCATCATCTTTTGTTGATGGTTTTGTCTTCATCAGCTTTTGTCTTTATTGCCGGTGCACAGCCGTCTTTGGTGCGCGCGCTTATCTTTATCTGCATAAAATGTATGTGCAGCTTCTTTAACATCAAATGCCGGAATTCGGCTGTTTTTTATTTGAGCTTGTGTGTTCATATTTTGCTGCAACCGGCCGCAGCTTTTTCGTTGCAGTTTTTGCTTTCGTATTCAGCTGTGTACGGCATTTTTTTCTTAAGCCCGAAAATTCTAGCTCTTTTGGCGAAGATATTTCCGGCAAAAAGCGCGGAAAGCAAGAAAAACACCGACAATTCAGTTGAACAAGGCTTGTTGCTCTCAAAATGCAAATCTATTTTTGACCGGCTCAAGCAGCTTCTTGCGGTTTCAGCTGGCGCACAGCTTGCAACAATTCCGGTGCAATTGCTCATGCTCGGCACGTTCTCGCCAGTCGGCATTATTTCTTCGGTTCTGGTTGTTCCTTTAGTTTCGCTGTTTGTCATTTTGGGCGTTTTTGCTGTGCTTATTGTGCTTGTGCTGCCGGAATCGCTTGATTTTTTTAAGATAATTCTCAATTTTATGTGCAACATCATCGTCGTGCTGGTTCAATTTTTTTCGCGCTTATAGTATAATTAATCAACAGGAGTTTTATGGCACTTTCAATTGATTATGATTCACCTGCCGCGCTGAAGTCGTTCCTTGAAGAGCGGGGACTTGCCATGCAGAAGAAATTCGGCCAGAATTTCTTGATTAACGGCCAGGCACGCAAAAAATTGATTGATTCACTTGAAATAGAAAAAGGCACTACAGCCTGGGAAATTGGGCCTGGGCTTGGCGCAATGACGAGCGAGATTCTTGACCGCGGTGCGGAGCTTACAGCTTTTGAGATTGACCACGGCTTTGCGGCCGCTCTCGGCGAGCTTTTCGGCGATAGGCCGAATTTCAAGCTTGTTGAAGGCGATGTGCTCAAAACTTGGAAGACTGTCTCTGAAAGACCTGCGCGGCTTTTCGGCAACTTGCCATATAATATTGCAGCAACAATCTTTGCAGACTTAATCTGCGCCGGTGTGCGTTTTGACAAGTCTGTAATCACTGTGCAAAAAGAAGTTGCACAGCGCATGAACGCAAAGCCCGGAACAGACGATTATTCGAGCTTTTCAGTTTTGTGCCAGTGGGCTTATGACGTTACGCCGCTTATGGATTTGGGCGGCGGCTCGTTTTGGCCAAGACCGAATGTAGACAGCCGCGCGGTTAAATTTGTCAAGAAAGAGCTTTTTCCGCAATGCAAAGACGCCGCTTTGTTCGCTAAAATGCAACGCGCGCTTTTCGTTTCAAGACGCAAGACAATTAAGAACAATCTGACAACTTTTTTGAGCGATTCTGCAAAAGCAGAGACCGCGCTTAAAAAAGCTGAAATAGACCCGAAAGTGCGCGCGGAAACTCTTGATATAAGCACGCTCTTGCGTTTGTCAGATGCAGTAGGGGAAATTTTATGAGCATAGCAGAAAACTACAAGCAAATAGAAAGCCGAGTAAGAAAGGCCGAAGAAGACTCAAACAGAGCTTTGAACAGCGTAAAGCTCATGGCTGTCAGCAAGTTTCACACTTCTGAAGAAATTGAAGAAGCCATAGCCGCCGGCGCAACTCTTTTCGGCGAAAACCGCGTACAAGAAGCCGCTGAAAAATTCCCTGAGCTGCTGAAGAAGCACCCTGAAATTGAGCTTCACATGATTGGCTCGCTTCAGCGCAACAAGGTTAAGCAGATTGTGCCTTTAGCTTCATGCATTCAATCAGTTGACCGCATCGAGCTTATCGAAGAAATCGAAAAGCAGTGCGCAAAAATCAACAAGAAAATGCAAATTCTTCTCGAATATCACACAGGCGAAGAATCAAAGTCAGGCTTCACCTCAATTGAAGAAGTGACAAAGGCGATGCACATTATCGAAAACTGCCCTCATATTCTGCCGAAAGGCTTTATGACGATGGCGCCGCTGACTGATGATAAAGCTGAAATTGCAAATTCGTTCAAGAAACTTGTTTCAATTTCAGAGATAATCAGAAAGCTTTTCCCAAATTACAGCTTGAACGAGCTTTCAATGGGCATGACAAACGACTTTGAGACAGCCATAAGCTGCGGCTCAACAATCGTCCGTATAGGAACGGCAATATTCGGTGAAAGGAAAAAGCAATGACAATGAAAAAAAGCATTTTTATAGCAATGAATCTTCTAATTTTAGTTTTTTCGCTTTCAGCAAAAGACATTGACATGACAGGCGTTGAGGTTGAATCTTATGACAATGTGAATTTCCCGCCGTTCCTTCTGGACATGCGCCGAAGCGAAATCGTAACTTTCGGCTCTTATCCGTTCACGATGATGACTGTAAGCGCCGGCTATTCTTTGTTTAAGTATTTTTCAAACGGAATGGACTCAAAATATACGCCGAACCCGTTTATGAAAGCTTCTTCCGCAAATTTGACTGACGCAGAAACAAAAGGAATTATTCTTGGTGCGGCAGGCTTAAGTATTGGAATCGGCATCATAGACTTTTTCTTGAATCAGATTGCCATAGCTTCAGAGAAACAGGAAAAAGAAGCAAGGCTAGGCGAGAACGGCCTTGACCCAGACATAACGATAATTCCTGTTTATAAAACAAAATCTGAAACTGACACAACGCAAAAGGAATAGCAATGCCGGTTTTATCGCTGACTGTAGACGAATCTTTTGACGGCTCAATGCGCCTTGACTCTTACATTTCTCAAGCTGAAAACGGAATGAGCCGTTCCCGGCTGAAAACTGTGGCAAAATCAATATTGCTGAACGGATCGGCTGCCAAGCTTTCAAAGAATGTACGCGCCGGCGACAAAATAGAAATAACTTGGGAAGACACAAAGCCAGAAAATCTTGAGCCGGAAGACATTCCGCTTGACATAATCTTTGAAAATGACCGCGTAACTGTTGTAAACAAGAAGCAGGGCATGGTCGTTCATCCGGCAGCGGGCAACTGGACTGGCACGCTTGTTAACGCGCTTTTGTTCCATTGGGGCAAAAATCCGCAAATTATGGACAAAAACGAAAACAGCCCGCTTCTGCGGCCTGGCATTGTGCACCGCCTTGACAAAGACACATCAGGCATATTAATTACAGCACGTGATTTTGATGCATTGACGTGGTTGCAGAATCAGTTTCAGTCACGATGCGTAAAAAAAGAATATATCGCAATTGTATGCGGAAGACCGAAAGAGCCGCACGGTTCGATTAAGACCGGCATCACGCGCGATAGCCGCAACCGCAAGAAGTTTACGGCTACAGATATTGGCAAAGGCAAATTCGCGCACACAGTCTATAAATGCATGGCATGTTACGGTCCGTATTCAATCATGCGGCTCAAGCTGAAAACAGGGCGAACGCATCAGATTAGGGTGCACATGAAATATTTGGGCTGCCCTGTTATGGGCGACCCAATCTACGGCAAGAAAGATGCACTTTTTGACAGCGCAACTCTTATGCTTCATTCGCATAAGCTCGGCATAAGACTGCCAGAAAGCGATGAATTTTCAATCTTTGAAGCGCCTGTTCCAATCCGTTTCAAGAAAGTCTTGAAAACGCTTCATGAAAAATACGAAAAGCAGCCATGGTCTTATGAATATCAATATAATTTATAGCTGCAAAGATTTTGTCATTGCTGAAAAGCCGCATGACATGGCCACTGCGCCGCTTTTAGTAGCCGAAAAAGGCACAGCTTTGAACGTCGTTCTAGAGCTTTTTCCTGAAGGGCGCAACGTATTCGGCAAGAAGAGCGTGGAACATGGGCTTGTGCACAGGCTTGATACAGCCACGCACGGCTTGTTTTTGGTTGCGCTGAATCAGCAAGCTTTTGACAATCTATGGGCACAGCAGCAGAGCGGCACTTTCATAAAAGGCTATACCGCTTATTGCATCAACCAACATAACGATGATTTTCCGCCGTGCAGCTACCGTATGCAAAAGGGTTTGAAAATCGAATCATTTTTCAGATATTTCGGCATGAAAAACTGCGAAGTGCGCCCTGTTGCTTTAGACGGCTCAAGCGGAAAAGCCGCTATTCGAAAAGCCCAAAGCAAAATTTATGAGACATACATCGATGATTTTTGCGAATTTGGCGGTTTACGTGGCGGCGCTAGCAATCTTGACACAATCTACAAGATTAGCTGCGCGCTCAAAAGCGGCTTCAAGCATCAGATAAGGGCGCACCTTGCATGGCTCGGCTATCCAATAATCGGCGACAAACTTTATTGCCCGGCTGAAAAAGAGCTAGCTGAAAAGCATGACTCAAGCCACAACACAAAGCTTGAGCTTCATGCAACATCTTTGAGTTTCTTGAACCCGTTCACATCAGAACAATGTTGCTTTTCAATAGATGATACAGCTACTTTCAGCAAAAACTGAAATTTATGCCAGCTTCAGATGCTTCTTGCATTCTGCCACAAGATAAAACGAACCACATATGAACAATATGCCAGTTGTGTTTACAGCTTTTTTTACTGCAAGGTCAATCATCTCTATATAGTTGTCGCTTAAAGCATATTCAACACCATGAGCTTTGCACAAAGGCTCAAATGTATTTGATAATCTATCAAGGTCGCAAGGCTTGTTATCGCCAGGCTTGGTGCAATATATAGCTTTTGGTTTTGCTTTGAGACTTTCAAAAAAGAGCGGGGCAATATCTTCAACATGCTTGTCATAAGCGCATGCGAACAACAACGTGCATGGGACAGAGCCGAAATAATTGTTGTATGTATCAACCGAAAGATTGACGCTGTTAGGCGTGTGCGCACCATCTAAAACAATAGTAATTTTGTCTGATTTATTGTAACAATAGTCTATAATTTCAAATCTTCCAGACATTGTAACAGTTGACAAGCCTCGTTCAATTGCATCTTCTGAAATTTCGGGACAAGTAGCTTTAACAGACAAAGCCGCAAGTGCAGCGTTATACGCTTGAACTTTTCCGGCAAGCTGCAAGCTTGTCTTTATCGGCCTTGCAAAAAGAGCAGGCGATTTCTTTGAAAGTCTAAAATCTCCAAAATCGATAAACACATTTGTTTTCTGATTTTCAAAAGAACATTCGATTTTTCTTACAGCATCATTCACGAAATAAAGCGGCGCATGTTTCTGGCGTGCAACTTTCTTAAAGACTTTTTCAGCTTCTTTTGTTTGTGCTGCCACGCACACAGGCGTATTTTCTTTTATAATTCCAGCTTTTTCAAACGCAATTTTCGAGATTGTATCTCCAAGATATTCGGTATGTTCAAGCTCAATAGGGGTAATTACGCTCACTTCAGGGCGCAGAATGTTGGTCGCATCAAGCCTGCCGCCAAGCCCTGTTTCAAAGACACCAAAATTGACACCAGCTTTTCTAAATGTGATGAAAGCAAATAAAGTAACAAGCTCAAACCAAGAAGCTTGTGAAAACCCCGCAATCTCAAGCCTTTCACTTACTTCTTCGACAAACTGCACCAGTTCACCGGCGGCTTCTTCGTAAATCTGGTTATCGAAAAAGCCTTTTACAGATTTTACACGCTCTAAAAAGTTTATGATGTGCGGAGAAGTGTACAAACCGTCTGAAAAACCATACTCATTAAGAATAGAAGCGCACATTGTTGAAACAGAGCCTTTGCCTTTTGAGCCAGCAACATGAATTGCCTTATATGCAAGCTGAGGATTATCAAGCTCATTTGCAAGCAGTGATATAGTTCTTAGCGAAAATTCGCCGTTTTTCTTTTGCTTTTCGTAATTTGCAGCCGATTCAAGCCATGTTTCAAAACCAATCATTGAAATGTTCATAATATCATTCTAGCATATTTGCACTGTTTTGTTGTATAATTAAGCTATGATTAATGAAAATATTCTTCCGGCTAACCTAAATGGAGTTCATCTTCATTTTGTAGGGATAAAAGGAACTGGAATGGCCGCCCTTGTGGAAATTGCGCACGCGCGTGGTGCAATTATAACTGGCAGCGATGTTCCTGAACAGTTCTACACCGACGAAATTTTAAAAAAACTAAACATTAAAGTCTTTACAACTTTTGACGCATCAAACATAAGCGAATCAACGCAGTTCGTCATTCATTCGTCTGCTTATAAAAGAAGCGAAAATCCAGAATTGATTGAAGCAGACAAACGGCACATACCAGTTTTGCTTTACACTGAAGCGCTCGGCGCGATTTCGGCTCTTGCATACAGCTGCGGAGTCGCCGGCGTTCACGGCAAAACCACCACAACAGGGCTTGCCGGCACAGTGCTTAAAAGCCTTGACCTGCCTGCCCAAGTTCTCGCCGGCAGCATTATCAGCTCTTTTGGTGACAAATGCACATTGAATAACGGCAACGACTATTTTGTCGCCGAAACCTGCGAATATCAGCGTCACTTCATGTCATTCCACCCGAAAAAGATAATCCTCACAAGCGTTGAAAGCGACCATGAGGATTTTTACCCGACTTATGAATCGATAAGAAACGCGTTTGTAGATTATGCACTTCTTTTGCCGGAAAAAGGTCAGCTGATTTATTGCGCAGACGACAAAGGCGCAACTGAAGTTGCCGGAATAATCTCAAAAAAGCGCGGCGACATAGAGCTTGTTCCTTACGGCACTTCTGCAAAAGGCGATTATTCAATAAAATTCGGGCAAGTCAAAAATGGCCGCCAGTTTTTCTCAATCGGGGCTTTTGACGGCGATTTTCAGCTTAGAGTGCCGGGTGAGCACATGGTAAGAAATGCCGCGGCTGCATGTGCATTGTCAACAGAACTTTATAAGAATTTCAGCAAAAAGCAGACGCTCGATGAAAAAGAGAAGCAGCTTCTTTTTGAAAAACTCAAAGCTGGCGTTGAAGCGTTTTCTGGCGCAAAGCGACGCAGCGAGATTGTCGCTGACATAGACGACATAACGATTATGGACGACTATGCGCATCATCCGACAGCGATTGCGACGACGCTTGAAGGCTTGCGCAAATTCTACCCTGAAAAGCGCATAATCGTCGATTTTATGTCACACACATACACACGCACAGCCGCACTTCTTGACAGATTCGCGCAAGCGTTCGATGCGGCAGACGAAGTGATTTTGCACAAAATTTATCCGTCTGCACGCGAAAAATACGACGGAACAGTGACAGGCAGAAGCTTGTTTGAAAAAACAAAGCAAAATCACTCGAAAGTTTCATATTATGAAGAACCGCTTGATGCGCTGCCTTATGTTTCTTCTATAATAAAATCAGGCGATTTATTCATCACAATGGGAGCAGGTGACAACTGGAAGCTTGGCAAAGCTTTAACAGAACAACTTGAAGCAAAAAGGAAATAAACATGAAAAGCATGACAGGCTATGCCTACGAAGAACTGAACAACGATGACCTTTCGTTGTCAGTTGAAATAAAATCATATAATTCGCGTTTCTTAGACTTATCAATCAATCTTCCGTCTTTTTTAAGCCGGCTTGAGATGACAATCCGCGAAAAAGTTGCAGATAAAATCGCGCGCGGCAAGGTTGATGTCTACATCAAAATAAAGGAAAAAAACTCAAAGCTTTCAGTTTCGGCTGACACTCAAGCTGCACTTGAATACGCTTCTGCTATAAGTGAAATTGCCGGTGCGTTGGGCAGAAGCGAGCCTGTGCCTCTCAAGCTTATCATCGAGCAAGAAGGCGTGCTCAACGTGCAGAAAGACTTTGACCCAGATTATTACTGGAACTTTATCGGGCCTCTTCTCGATAAGGCGCTTAATCAGTTTGTTGACGACAGAAAGCGCGAGGGCGACAACCTTTGCGCCGACATCTTGAAGATGGTCAATAAAATTGATGACTGTGTTTCTCTTTTTACGGAATGGCAGCCTAAAATGGAAGATCTTTTCAAGGCCAGCATCGTAAAGCGGTTTGAAGAAGTGCTCGGCGACAAAGTTGACGAGCAGCGCGTAATGCAGGAAACGGCTGCGCTTCTTGTTAAGTATACAATCAACGAAGAGATTGTGCGCCTTAAAAGCCACATTTCAGCCTTGAAAAAAGAAATTGAGACAAACCCTGCGCCCGGCAGAAAGCTAGATTTTATCTGCCAGGAAATGAACCGCGAAATTAATACAATCGGTTCAAAAAATCAAGTTTCTGAAGTTGGTGCAGCAGTAATTACGGCAAAGGATGCACTTGAAAACATAAGGGAACAAATCCGCAACATTGAATAATCGAAGACTTTTGAACAAAACTGAAAAAGGAAGAACTATATGAACTACAAGATTCCAAACGGAAAGCAGCTCCGCGTTGCAATTTCTGGCAAAAGTGGCTGCGGCAACACAACAGTTTCAACTTTGCTGTCGCAGAAGCTCGGCGTTTCATTGATTAACTTTACATTCAGGCAGCTGGCAGCTGAAAAAAACATGACCTTGCCAGAAATTCTTGCCGCCGCAAAAGCAGATGATTCTTATGATAAAGAAGTTGACGCAAGACAGGTGGAGCTTGCACGGAAGGAATCTTGCGTATTGGGTTCAAGACTTGCAATCTGGATGCTGAAAGAAGCTGATTTCAAGGTTTTTCTGCTTGCAGAGCCAGAAGTGCGCGCCGCAAGAATTCAGAACAGGGAAGGCGGCGACCTTGCTGAAATTATGGCATTTACGCAAAAGCGCGATTCTGAAGATTCCGCGCGCTACAAGAAGCTTTATCAGATTGACAACACAAAATATGACTTCTGCGATCTTGTGATTGACACTGCGAAGTATAACCCTGAACAGATTGTTGATCTTATTTTGAACAAGCTTGCCGAGAAAAAGCTTGTCGAAAAAGCAGAATAACTTATACAGCAAAAACATAAAATGGCGGTTCAATTATTGATGCAACCGCCAAATGCGCATAATTGTCTTAAATAAATATGGCATTTATGCAAGAACTATGATATTATCTATGATTGCTGAATAAGCAGAAAACTATCTATCATTCAGCATCTTATTGACTTTTTATGGGAGACCAAAATGAAACAATTCGCTGGAAAAGCACTTTTTCTCAACCGTTCTGACATCAGCACAGATGAAATTATTCCGGCAAAATACTTAGAAGAAACTTCAAAACAAGCGTTGAAATCTTATATTTTTGAAGACTTGCGCATTGACGGCTTCAACCCGAAACTTGATGTTCCTGGCAAACATGTAATAATCACAAGGGAAAATTTCGGTTGCGGCTCTACAGAAGCGAAAGCAATTCAGGCTCTTGAAGCAAATGAATTTTATGCAATTGTTTCTGTGAATTTTGCAAAATCATTCAGAGAAAGCATGTTTTCGTCTGGCTTGCTGCCTGTTGAGATAAACAAAAAAGAGATTGAAGACATGTTCCGTACTTTCTCTGAAAAAGACACAGATTCAATTATCACCATAAATGATGACAACACGGCAAAAGTAAAGCTTATTTCAGGTTCACTTTCCAAGAGTTACATCTTTAAGCTTGGCAGCCAAGAAAAGGAATTTATTGAGCAGAATAAGTGGCTTGGTGCTCAGAAATAATTTGCATTACCGGCAGTTTTTATAAGTGCTGCCGGTTTTTGCAT
>LVBI01000058.1 GCA_001603145.1 Spirochaetales bacterium Spiro_07
TCTATGAGGCGCTGAAAAAATCTGCCGACGACGAGCTTTTTGCAAACACAAAGGCGAAAGACTTTATAAGCTTAATCGAAAAATATTCGGCAAGCTATGCCGGTATGCAGATTTCTGAGCTTTTCAGCCACGTTATGAATGAATCAGGCTACGAGCGCGCACTCCGCACCGAAGGAGGACAGGAGCGGCTCGACAATCTTGCGGAGCTCAAGCAGTCAATTTACGAATATGAAACTTCCTGTGGCGAAGAATGTACGCTGCCTGATTATCTGGCTCATGCCGCGCTTTACACCAATTCAGACCTCGGCACAACAAAAAACGCCGTGCGCTTTATGACAATCCATTCGGCGAAAGGCTTGGAATTTCCGGTTGTGTTCCTTGCAGGCATGAACGAGAACATGTTTCCAAGCAAAAAAGTCGATTCAATGGCGGCAATGGAAGAGGAGCGCAGGCTCGGCTTTGTTGCGTATACGCGCGCAAAAGACCGACTTTATCTTACAGAATCTGAAGGCACGATGCAGGGCTTCGGCTACCGCTATCCTTCAAGGTTTATCTTTGATGTTGAGAAAAATCTGCTTGATTATGCTGTTGAAGTGCCGGAGCATCTTGTAAAGAATACTATGCGCTACATCGAAGATTCAGAAGCCGCGCTCTCAAAGATTTCGGCACTTTCCGGCTTAAAAAAAGACGACAGAATAAGCCACGGCATTTTGGGCAAGGGCACTGTAATTGAAGTTGATGCCGTGAAGCACGTATACACCGTCAAGTTTGATGCAATCTCAACGCCCCGCCAGATGAGCTTCAAAGCGCCGCTCAAGAAACTCTAGCGGAACACAGCTACTGGTCACTGAGCGTAGTCGAAGTGACCGAAAGAGGCAGCCAAGCCGTCATTGCGAGCCGTAGGCGAAGCAATCACGGTTCGCATTTGGTTTATGATAAAGTTTTGAGATTGAACTGGCGAACCCGCCAAGTTTCGTTTTGTGACGAAACTTGATAGATGAGTGTACACGGCTGCTCGTTTTGAGCATATGTGCAAAAGCTTCTAAAATGGGGCTGGTGTACACAAGCTGCCGGTTTTTGCGAAGCAAAAAGCGGCGCTTTTCGCAAGATAAGCTTTTACCGTAGACTAAGCTCCTGCGAAAAGAGGATTGCTTCGTCACTTCGTTCCTCGCAATGACACGGACTGCTAGCTTCCGCGAAGCTGAACCAAGTCGAAGTGACCGAAAGAGGGAGGCAGCCAAGCCGTCATTGCGAGCCGTAGGCGAAGCTTTTCAGTATTTTAGGCGTAAGTCAAACGCTTTTTTTGAGTTGCCGTTAAAGCCCAGCTTTTCGTAGAACTGGTGCGCCTCTTTTCTTGCGATGCTGCTTTGAAGAATTGCCTTGTAGCATTTGTGCTGACGCGCAAATTCAATCGCTTTTTCAATAACCTTTTTGGCAAGCCCCTGCTTGCGGTGGGCTTTGTCCGTAACGACGTTCTCCACAAAGCAGATTGGCCTGTTCATGGCCGTAATGTTTGGAATGATGAGACAATAGCATGTTGAGACAACCTTGCCGCCGTCAATTGCACCGAAATATTTGAGGTTCGGCGTAGCTTCAATTTGCTGCCAGACAGCCTCTGAATCTTTGACTGTGAGATTCTTGTTTGATTCATCAAGTTGAACGTAAAGCTCAAGCAGTGAAGGCAACTCTTCTTTCGTCAGTTCCCGGATTTCCATTTGCGCGTTTCCTTTTTTTGGGTTTTATCCTTATGTTGCGGTTAATCTAGCAGAAGCGCCTAATTTCCGCAACGCCAGCATTTTGCAAGGCTATTAATTTCAGTAATGTAATTCCATTTGACAGATGAATTTTACTTAAAAAGTGTTTCCTTTATTTTGTTTTTTTGATATGATTGATTTGGTTATATGTACAAGGTAATCAATCAAACCAATAAAGAGGTGTCTTTATGAGACTTGCTAAACGTTTTAGAGATGACAGAATTAATAGCACACAGAGAGCTAACGACAAGAAAGATGCTAAAAGAATTGCAGCAAACCTTGATCTTGTTAAAGCTTTGGCTCCAAAAGCAAAAAAATAATTTTGCTGTTCGTTTTCTTTTGCGAAGACGTTTTCAGGCTGTCTAAGAAGCATATGCAGTTTCTATGGCAGCTTTTTTTATGCCCAAAACTGAATTTAGTAAATCTTTTGGAGTTTTTTCATAAAATTTTATGAAAAAAATTAAAAAAGTTTGTAACCTTTTTTCTGTACGGCGGTTTGTTTTATGATTGCAATAACACATTACTTGAAGTTTTTTCATTATATACAGCAACAAAGCGTTGCACTTAAAAGCTCCTTTATAAAAGCCGGTAAGTTTTACCGGCTTTTTTTTTGTCTTTGTGCGCAAAAAAAAGCACAGAAGCTTGAAACTTCTGTGCTTTTGTATTTGCAAGCATTGCTTGTTTTTGCTTAAAGTTGCAGACCAAAGCCGATACCGCCGCCTGCCACGAACGGATAACCTACGCGCAAGAACGGCTCTATGTAGAGCGGCGATTTCTTTATGTATGCGCGCCAGCCGACCCTCAATGAACCGAGCGGAGAAACCTTCAAACCGAGCTGGTCTTTAATAAGACCTGTCTTGTTGAAAGCAACTGCTGCACCGAGTTCAGGCTGCAAATAGAAGCCCCAGCCGTATGGGTGCTTTGCTTTCATTGAATCAGACATTATGTAATGGCGGTAGAACAGTGCAATCTCTGCTTCAAGTATGATTTTTGCGAAATCAAGCCCTTTAAGCTTAAAGCCGTCAGAAAAGTCAATGTAACCGCCGCCAAGAACACCAAGTGCAGAATTCTGTCTCAATGCATGGTCGAACATCACAGAGCCGCCGAGCGTTTTGAATTTCGAGTTATACGAGTTGTATTCAATATTTGCGGTCAATGTGTTTACAGGCTGGAAATAATTTTCCTGAAGCATTTCATCTGTAAATACGATGTCGCCGAATTCTTCATCGTCTGCGCCTTCTTGGGCAGATGTGTCAGTTGCGGCAACTTCAGTTTTTTCGTTTTGAGACTCTGGCTCAACATTGAGCTGCTCAAGCTGCACAGTCTGCGTCTGTTCTTGTGCCGGTTGAGTCTGCGTATATTGCGGCTGCACAGGCTGAGTCTGAACCGGCGGTGTATAGACAGGCTGAGTCTGTGTGTACTGCGGCTGACTCTGCTGAACAGGCGGCTGTGTGTAAATCGGTTCAATGTCAACGTAATCTGGCTCAAGCTGTGTGTAGCTTGGCTGTGGCTGCGTGTATTGCGGTTGAACAGGCTGAGTTTGTGCCGGTTGTGTGTAAGGCTGCGTCTGCGTGTACACCGGCTGAATATCTGTGTGCTGCGGCTGTGAATATACAGGCTGTGTCTGCGGCAGCGGCTGAACCTGCGTATATTCAGGTTGGCTATATTGCTGCGGTGTTGTAACAGACTGAGAAGGCACTGTCTGTGTCTGCTGCTTCGGCTCTGTATATGAATAATCTTCTGCAAGAGGCACATGCACCGGCATAGAAGGAGATGAAGCCTGCGGCAGCGTAGACGACGTAATAGGTGCAGATTCCATTGGAATAGCAGAATCTTGCAGGACGCGCGGCTTCTGCTCAACTATAGGGGCAGACTGACGCGGGTTTAAAAAGTCTTCGAGCATTACATCCATAAGCTCTATAAGCTGAGTATCGTCTTTTTGCTGTGCTGTGCATAGACTAATAGAAGTGAATATGCAGATAAGTAAAACGGATGCGCGTAGCATTCCGTGCAGTATTTTTCGTTCAGAAATCAAGATCCATCTCCATTCTGTTAAAAACTATCTTATATTAAGAAAAATAACAAGAAAGCAGCCGCATACTTCCGTGTATACAACTACCCCGATTAGCTTATCGGCAAAAAACATTAAAACTTTAGTGTTCATGCCGTCCTTTATCAGTGTAAATTCTCACCCATAAATCGCCATACGTCAAGCCCTGGAATGTTAAATGCCTGTTGACAAAATATTCAGTTTTGTCTATGTTAGTTGCATGATTTTCACAGAAAAACTACTTCTAGCAGACTTTCCTCAAGATGCCGTGTAAGACGTAAGCTGTGTAATCATTTTATTTGTTAATTCCAGCCTGTTGCCTTACCGGTGACAGGCTTTTTTTTCGGCTTTTTCAGCTAAGGCTGCAATTATGCTGAAAATGAGCTGCACCGCGCGGCAAGATGTTGTTTTCCGGCTGATGCAAACAGGAGCGTATAAAAATGGCAAAATATAACCCTTTCGGCAAGATTCCTCTTGAAAACCGCGAATGGCCAGAAAAGACCATAGAGCGTGCGCCTGTCTGGTGCTCGGTAGATTTAAGAGACGGCAATCAGGCTCTTTCTGTGCCGATGAACGTGGAGCAAAAGCTTGCGTTTTTCGATATGCTCGTAAAGATTGGCTTCAAAGAAATTGAGGTCGGCTTTCCGAGTGCGTCGCAAACTGAATATTCTTTTGTGCGCCGCCTTATAAAAGAAAACCACATACCAGACGATGTGACTATTCAGGTTTTGTGCCAGGCACGCGAGCATTTAATCGCTCAGACAATGAGAAGCATCAGAGGTGCGCCAAAAGCCATTTTTCATATTTACAATTCAACTTCGCCGGGGCAGCGCAAGTACACATTCAATATGTCTAAAGAAGAGGTTATTGATGTTGCCGTTGAGGGCGTTGAATCTATAAAGAAATACGAAAATCTTGCTGAAGGCACTGTCATTCAGCTTGAGTATTCGCCTGAAAGCTTTTCAAACACCGAAATTGATTTTTCCGTAGAGATTTGCGAAGCTGTTCAAAAAGCTTGGAACAACCACACTATGAGCAAGATAATCTTCAACTTGCCCACGACTGTTGAATATACAACGCCGAACATCTATGCAGACCAAATCGAATATTTCTGCAAGCATATCTCTAATCGAGAGAACATCATTGTCAGTACGCACTGCCACAACGACAGAGGAACTGGCGTTGCTTCTTGCGAGCTTGCGCTGCTTGCCGGTGCTGAACGCGTTGAAGGCTGTCTTTTCGGCAACGGCGAGCGCACAGGCAATCTTGATATTGTGACAACGGCGCTGAATATGTACACAAACGGCGTGAACCCCGGCCTTGATTTTTCTAACTTGCCGGAAATTACGCAAAAGTATACGGAATTTACTGACATGGATGTGCCACCGAGACAGCCTTACGCCGGTTCTTTGGTTTTTACTGCATTTTCTGGCTCTCATCAGGATGCAATACGCAAGGCAATGGCGGCACGCAAGTCTATGTCGGTTGACGCGCCGTGGGACGTTACATATATTCCGATTGACCCACACGACATTGGCCGCGAATACGAGGAGATAATCAGAATAAACAGCCAGAGCGGCAAAGGCGGCGCGGCTTGGGTTCTCGAGCAGAATTACGGCATTTTTCTGCCGAAAGCGATGCACCCTGTTTTGGGCAAGGTGGTTACGTCTGCCGCCGACAAGCTTCAGCGCGAACTTTCTGCCGAGGAAATATACCAGCTTTTCAACGACACATGGCTTTATCCGACAAGCCCGCTCAAGATTGTGGATTTTGCACAGACTTACCTCGGCGGCGATTTGGTTCAGTGCCGCGCCAGCATAAGCTATATGGGCGAGATTATCGCAATCGGTTCAAGCGGCAACGGTCCGCTCGATGCTTTTGTTTCTGCGCTTCAAAAAGCAGATGTACCGCATTTCTCGATTTCAGCGTTCCACGAACATGCAATCGGTTTGGGTACAGGCACAGAAGCTCTGGCCTGTGTTGAGATTACGCTTGACGACGGCCGCAAATTCTGGGGCTGCGGCAAGAGTACAAACATCGGTTTTGCCGGTATCAACAGCGTAGTAAGCGCCATCAACCGCATCAGCGTGGCTGAATGAGCATTTTCCTTGTGTTTTTCCAATGGAATTGTAACTTGAATATTAAAGAGTTTCATTTTGGTGCTTAATTTTTTTCAAAGCCTGTGTTATTATGTAAAAGAAAAGCGGAGAGGCTGATGGTATTTGAATCAAAAGATGAGGCAAGGGCTGCCGCCAGAATGGCCGTAAAGCAGCTGCATATCGGTTTTGAAACTGAAACACGCAGCATGCTTGCGGCGGCAAATCTGACGACGACAAGCTTTTATGAAGAAGCTGAATGTCTTTTTGTCTTTATGTCCAAAAAAAATGAAATATCGACTTCATGCCTGATTGAAAAGGCTTTCTCAGATAAAAAGGCTGTCGCAATTCCAAAGACTGTCGGTGATACGCTTGAATTTTATCTGCTAGATGCGCAAAAGAAAATCGAAGAGCAGGTTGAATCAGGCTGCTTCAATGTTCTTGAGCCGTGCGGCTTTCTTGAGAAAATCGACCAAAGCAAGCTGCCGCTCGAAAGCGTGTTTGTTGTGCCCGGTCTTGCATTTGCCTTAGACGGCACGCGCCTGGGCTATGGCAAAGGCTTTTATGACCGCTACATAGACGGCGTTTACAGCTCAAATTCTTCAGTTTATCTGCCCAAAGCGATAATCGGTTTCGGTTACGACTGTCAAGTTTTTGAAAACCTGCCTTCTGATGATTATGATGTGCCTGTAACGCACATTGCAACTGAAAAAAGATTTATCACCTGCGAATCTTGAACAGCTTGAAAAATGCAAGCAAAAGCCGTATTTTTAGTATATGTCACAAATTAAATCTGCATTAGAAATTGCACTTGAACGCACGGCAGACATAAAAAGCAATGCTTCTGTCGGAAAAAAACGCGAACTGAACAATTGCGGCAAAAAAATTGCTTCTGATTTTTTGTCAGACAATGATTTGACCGCTTTCAAAAAAGCTTTTGGCGGCTACAAGCACGAAGAAAAAGATTTGGTGCTTGAAGGCGCGCTCAAGCTTTTTATGGCAAGAATTCAGCTGCCTGCTGATGAAACTGAAAAACAAAAAGTTATGCTGATAGGGAAGGGGCTTGAAATGCTGCTGCCGCACAAAAACATGGCGGCGCTTTTTCAGTCTGTTGACCAGGTTTTCAGCCGTTATCTTGAAGCGCAGCAGCAGGTTGAAGCAGCTTTGACACAGCAGTTTATGCCGAAGCTGCGTCAGAAGCAGCAGCAGCTAGAAAAGCAGCTCGGCCAGCAGATTGAGCTTTCACCGTCGCAAGACCCTGAATTTGCCCAAGCCTTGAGCCGCAACCTTGACGCGCTTAAAGAGCAGTATCTGCCGTCTGTAGATGAAATCAAGCATTTCATAGCAAATGCTGCCGGCATTGACCTTGAATGATGAAGACACGCGCCGTACTGTTTTAGGCTTTTGTGCGCCGCCAATCTTTTGTGCAAATGGCACGGCAACCTATTGTTAAATTTGCACAAAAGATTATCGGATCGAGCTAGATAAAGACTTTTTTAAGAGAAAAAGATTGTTTGGAAAACTTGAAATGAAATCTAAAAAATATTTTATCCGGCTATTGACATTTTTTTAATCTGTCTGTATTATGTTCAACGTGTTCAGCAATGAAGCACATTCCCCTGTAGCTCAGCTGGCAGAGCAACAGACTGTTAATCTGTGGGTCCGCAGTTCAAGCCTGCGCGGGGGAGCGAAGCTAAGTCCTTGCAGTAAAGGGATTTAGCTTTTATTTTTTTAAATGAACAGACTGTTAAAAACAAGTGTTAGCAAACTGTTAGCAGACTGTTAGTAAAAAACAAGCAACCCTAAACACGCCGGAGCTTGTAACTTGCTACATTTTCCGTCGTGTGCGTCTGCAAATCTTTACGCTCTTCCTCAAGTTTAAATCTTTATTTCAGTCCATTTGCCTGATTTGTATCTGATTGACGCGAAGCAGAATCTTGAAATCTGGTCAAGCAATACGCCACACCAGATGCCTGTTATGCCGAAGCCCAGCATATAGCCAAAAATATAAGAACCTGCCGTGCGGACTATCGTGACGCTAATAGTTGAAGCAACCGCCGTGTAGAGCGTGTCGCCTGCACCGCGCAGACAGCCCATGTAGACAACCTGAATTATCTGGAAAATAACTATAAAGATGATGACCCTCATTATTGAAACGCCGGTTGCGATGATTTCAGTTTCTTTGAAGAAAAGCCCCATCAGAAGCCCCGCGCCGAAATAATAGACAAGACACAAAACCGTGGCGATTATTCCGCCGTATGTCATGCAGATGCGCCCATACTTTTTTGCCATTTCCTTGTTGTTCTCGCCGAGACTTCTGCCGATCAGCGCAACCGCGGCTGCCTGCAAGCCGTCGCCGAAAGAGAAGGTGAGCCCCATTATGTTCATGCCGACTTGATGCGCCGCCATTGCAGACGTGCCTTGCTTTGCGGCCATAATCGCCGTAAGCATAAAACCGATGCGCATAAGAATCTGCTCAAAGAAAATGCCGTAACCGATTTTGACTATGCTTTTGAAATATTGAAATGCCGGTTTTATTCTGCTGCTGATTATATGCGGAATGCTTACAAAGCAATCGGCCTTGCAGATTGAGCTTATGCTCATAATGCATGCGACGACTGTGCCGAGAACTGTGGCAATGGCCGCGCCGTGTATGCCGAGTGCCGGAAAACCGCAATGCCCTTCGATGAGCATATAGTTCATTATAATATTGATTGTATTCGAGGTGATGTTTGTCACCATCGTGATTTTCGTGTTTCCAGCTCCGCGCTGTGCAGAGTTTATTCCCATCTGAATGCAGTTAAAAATCATGCAGCCCATTATTATGCGGAAGTATATGACTGCGCTGCCGTGCGTTTCTGGTGTTGAGCCGCAGAACAGTATAATCTGGTCTGCAAGCACAAGGCAGAGCGTGCTTACTGCGACAGCTGCAATTACAATGAAAACAATTGCCGTAATCAAGATTCTGTTTGCATCGTCTTTGTTGCCTTCGCCACGGCGGCGCGCAACAAGCGCAGAAACTGCAATGTTTACTGCAAAGAAAAGCGCCAGACCTAAAAATTTCGGCTGTGTCGTAAGCCCGACAGCCGCAACAGCGTATGCGCCAAGGCGGCTGACCATCAGCGAATCAATAAGACCGGCAAATGCCACGAAGAAAGACTCTATTACTGCCGGCCAAGCCATGTTGAATGCGTTTTTGTACGGTGAAGTTTCAATTTGTTCAAGCTGCATTTTTTTAAATTACAGATTTAAACGCGTTTGTACAAGTATTCTATAAAAAGTAGCCGTAAAAACCACTTGTAAATGAGCGTACTCACGAAAAATTTGAAGAAAACACCAAAAAAAGCAAAAATTTTAGAGAAAATAGAGAAAAAGTATTTGACAAAATAGAGATTTTAGAGGTATAAATAATTATACCATTTTTTCCCTTTTATGGGCGCAGCGAAAGTTTCCCTCCTTTTCTTAGCTGCGCCCGATTTTTTTGCCCTGCCTGAAAAGCAAAATCTAAAGCTGCATTATAAGCCCTGCGTGCAGATGATAAAGCCGCGGACCGAGGCATTTTTTCAGTATTTCAAATGAGCGCTCGCCCGTGCAGTGGCCTGTGTAAATCTGCTTGATTTCAGTTTCAGCAAGAGCCTTGCCGATTTGAGCTACGTATTCTTCAGATTTTCTGTGAAGGTGAAAACCGCCGGCAAGCGTAAAAATCTGCTTGTCTGGGAAAACACGCCTTACGTCTTTGATTGTGTTCAGCACGCCGTTATGGGCGCAGCTTGTGAACACCACAAGCCCTTTTTCTGTGTCAAAGACCGCAATCTGCTCGTGGTCAAAATTGTCAAACTGCCAGCTTTTGCCGTTCTTGATTAGCAGCGTGCCTTTCGGGTGGCCGAGCGCGCTTGTAATTTCAGGTTTGGCAGCATCTTCGACGCTGTGCGGAATAAGCGTAACGCCGTCCATAAGCTTATAAGTATCGTCGATATATTCGAATCTGTCTTTGTATTTTTCGAGCGTTCCCTTCTTTATGCCGATGTATCTGTTATGAAAACGGCGTGAGCTGTAGCAGTTTTCTTTGCACGTCTTTAGAAGGTAAAACTTGGCTGTGGAATTTTCTTTAAAGAACGGCTCAAGACCGTTCGAGTGGTCATAATGAGCATGGCTCAAAATGCCGGCGTCAACATCTTTTATGCTGATGCCGCACATCTTGGCGTTTTTCAAAAAATTGCTTGAAGCACCCGTGTCGATGAGGATTTTCTTTCTGTTGTATTCAACATAAATGCACAATCCCCATTCGGCTTTCAAGTTTCCGGCGCGGGTGCTGTCAACTAAGATTGTCGCTTTCACTTAGTACCATGTCGTAAAGCGGAATACAGGCTGCAGCGTGATTTCTACACGTCTGTTCAGCGCACGTCCTTCCGGTGTGTCGTTTGTCGCAATCGGAACATTGCCGCCGTAGCCCTTATAGCTGAACAGCTCGTCAGGAATTCCGCGTTTCTTCATCTCTTCTACGATTGTCTTTGCACGCGCAATAGACAACGGCATTTCGCTCTGAATGTCACCGATGCGGGCTGTGTGGCCTTCAACAAGAATGGTGAACGTATTCGTTGCAAGCGCATCATTAATGATATTTGCCATCTTATCAAGGCGGCTAGTCTCTTCCGGCAGAATTTCTGGTGAATCAGGCTTGAAACGGAAGTCGAAAGTCATCAAAAGACCGCCGGTGCTGTCAATTGGCGGCGCGGCAATATCGTCATCATCGCTGATTGTTTTCTTAAGCTTGTTGTAAGCAAGGTAGTATGCTTCGTCTTTAATCGGAACGCGTATCTTCTTTACAAGACGGTCTTTGTCGAGAAGAATTACCACTTTTCCCTGGTTGAGCAAATCAATGTTTTCCGGCACTGAAAGAATGCGGAGCGCGTCGCTGCGCGAAATTACCGGGTCTGTGCGGTTTGTGCCATAAATTTGCCGCGCCCTTATAACGAGCGGGTCTTCGCCGACGCGGTCTTTGTACATTGTCAAATCGCTTATGTAGCCATAGCTTACGACGCCGCTCTTCTTGATTACTTCCGGCTCAATCATGTTGTGCTCATAGAGCAGGCTCATCGTGTCGTCCCAGATGCGCGGAAAAAGGCACGGCTCTGCGCCTTCTGTGATGAATTCACCGTGTACTGGCAACATTCCGCGCGCATCGATTACAATTCCGCTGTATGCGCGCGATGCGATTCGGTCCATCGGCTGCTTTGGTCTGTATGTGTGCTGATGAGAGAGAATCATCGCGGAAATGTCATACAGCGAAATGCTGTGCGCAATCTGCAAATTCTGCGATTCTCTTGAAAAATAGCTCGGCGTGCTGTCGCCGCTGTCAATAATCTGGCTGAGCTGCTCAAGCGTAATGTCTTCATGCAGCACAAGGTCTTCAAGCTCTGTAAAAGAATTCACCTTGACCGAAAGGAGCGCGTCTTTTATGAGAAGCGGCGTCTGCATGTTGATTCTTTCAACTGCTGTGGCGCGCCCGGACGGCATGTTTATTCCGGCTTTTTCAACGTCGAGCGTAATTGTCGACGAAAATTTCTGTGTCGTCCAGTCTATGTCGCTTGTAGATTTCATGTTCTGTGTCTGCGCAAAGCTGAATGTTGCAATTGCGATCAGAAAAGCAGCAATTATATACTTGTTTTTAATAAAAGACATAAAAACCTCTCATCGAAATATCTGAAAACCCTGTTTACGGGCATTTATTCTATAAATTGAGAAAAACTCATTCTATTATCGGCACTTTTAAAGTACTTCCTTCACGAAGAATTGCATCAACTTGCATATTATTTGCTTCTGCAAGGCTTTCAACCTGAACATTGTATTTAAGCGAGATGCCCCAAAGGTTGTCGCCCTGCTGAACTTTATAAGTTCCTGTGTAAGCCACATTCTCGTTCGCAGATTTGCCTTTATATGGCGAAACATCTTTGAAAGCCGGAATGCGTATCGTCTTGCCGATTTTAAGCTGCGACGGCTTCAGCCCCGGATTTGCCTGCAAAATCATGTCTTCTGAAACGCCGTAGTGACGGCTCAAAGCATAAACTGTGTCGCCTGAGCGTATCTTGTAAAGATGATACTTTATGAGCAGCTTGTCTTTGTCGTTGATAAGCTCTGTAACAGCGTCTTTATACTCAGCCGGCACACGGAGCTTGTAGACAGCGTTCGGCGGCGTAACGCCTAAAAAGAGGGCAGGATTCAAGAATTTGATTATTTCGCTGTCCATTGAAGTTTGTTCCGCTACAAGCGTTATGTCTACGTTGCGCTTTACGTCTATCAGCGTATAATCGAGGTGTGCGTTTTCATCGAATTCCACCGCTTCAATTCCGTAATATTCGGGGTTTGTCAGAATATCTGCAATCGCAAGAAATTTCGGCACATAATTGATAGACTCGCTCTTGAGCTGCTTTTTTTCTGATAAAGTCCAGTAATCTGCGCCTGGGTTTTTCTTGCAAGCTCTTGAAACTGCGCCAAGACCTGAATTATAAGCCGCAAGCGCAAGGTTCCAGTCGCCGAGCGTGTCGTAGTTCTCTTTTAGCTTTTTCAAAGCCGCGTCTGTCGTCAGCCACGGGTCGCATCGCTCGTCCATATAGTCTTTTATAATGCGTATGCCGAACGGCGAGATGCTGTTTTTCATGAACTGCCACATGCCCATTGCGCCAGACTTTGATACAGCGTCTATCTTGAAATTTGATTCTATAACCGGAAGGAATTCCAAACATTCCGGCAGCCCCATCTCTGCAATTTTGGCGCGGATATAGCCGCGGTACGGCGCGCCGTTCTTCATTACGGCGTTAAGCCACTTTTTGGCATAGTCTGTGCTGTACTGCTTGAGAAACTTCTGAACTAGCGCATTTTCTTCCGGATAGTCAATCGCAATATGCTGCTTTGCTGGTGCAGGCGGTTCAAGCGGTTGCTCTGCTGCTTCAGCTTCTGGCGCGCTGCTTTCTGCTTGTGCTGTTTCTGCGTTCTGTGCGGCGGCTTCGGCGGTTTCTGCTTTGCGGCCAAGCTTATGCTTTTTTTGCTTTTGCGGCTTTGCTGGTTGTTCTGTTGCTTCTGTTGTGTTTTGGGCTTGCGCTGTTTGCGGTGAATCTTGGTTTGCCGCACTTGCTTCTGCTGTGGGGTTTGCCGTTTGAGCGGCACTGCTTGCGTCTTTGTTTTGCGCTGTTTCAGCTTGCGGCTGTGCTTGCACGGCTTGAGCCTGTGCATTTTCAGCTTTTGGCTTTGCAGCGTTTTCTACGCTTTCAGCTTGTGCATCGCTGCCTTGCTGTTCGGCTTTTGCCAGTTCAGCCTGCGCCAGTTCCGGCATTGCTTCATCTGTCAAATTTTCAGCCTGCGCTTTAGTTATAAGCATGTCGATTTTCGGCTCTAGCCGTATAGGAGAGAAGGCGGCTTTATTTTCAGCGCCTTCGATAAAGTTTATGAAAGAAAGGTTTCCGCTGCCTGCTTGCTGTTCCTGTGCGTCTAACCTGCCTTGCGAAAAGGCAAAGACTGAAGCACCGGCCAACAAAAAAGCATAAATTTTTCTCATAGTTTTTCACCGTAATAGATACCGGCCCATTCCCATCGTCCATGAATATCTGGGTCCAGTGGAAAATTGATCTTTCTAAAATAGAAATACCAGACTGAAACGTTCTGCTGCCATCCCCATGTACGCAAATACGCTTCGCTCGTATTAGAAGTTTCGTCAAGTTTTTCACTGAACCGTATCTTTCCGCGCATAAAATTTGCCATAGAAAAGTTTGCCTGGCTGTTTGAGTCAGTTTCTTCCTGCCGCCACGTCATCGCAAAGAAATTTACCCTTGAGCGGTATTTTTCAAGTTGTCTGAAATTGTTCGTCTTCAAAGCATTTTTTACAGCTTGTTCAAGCGCGTCTAATGACTCAAACGACCAGTCTTTTGCAGAGGCGTTGAGCTTAAGCATCTGGTTTGCGCGGTGGTACGCATTCGGAATGCCCGAAATCTGAATTGTGGTTGCATCAGGCTGCGCCTCAAAGAGCGCGTAGCATTTGCGCATTTGCTCCCATTCGCCGATGTTCTCGTATTCAACGGCAAGACGCGCGTACATTTCGGTAAGACTTATTTTATCTGGAAAGCGGAGAATAATCTCGTTGAAGAATTTGATGCGGCTGTCAGCGTCGTCGCTAAGCTGAATCAGGTGAGTAAGCGCAGTAAAATGCACAGAAGTGCCTTTCACTATAAGGTCGTCATAATCGCTGAGAATGCGGTCAAAATAGTAGCGCGCAATCGGTGCAGCTTTTTCTTCCATATATATATGCGCAACCATCAGCAGCCAGTAAGCGTTGTACTGGTCGTCAGGGTGTTTTTCCACATATTCAGTCAAGAAAAGCACAAGCTCTGAAGTCTGACCTTTCGCTATAAAATCGTTTGCAATCTGGCTTACAATGGTGAACCTGCTTTCTTGCGTTGTCTCTTCTGATTCAAGAAGCAGCTGAAGGTCACTCAGCTTTTGCGTATTAGAAAGCTTGCTCGTTGCAGGCGTTTTCTGCTTGCAAGAGCTGCATAAAATGGCGGCGCATAAACAAATATAAACACAAATCGAAAAAAAACGTGATTGCAGTCTCAACATGCGATGATTCTAGCACGGCTAAAGCTTCTTTTCAACATTGACGCGCAATTGCGTATTGCAGCGATTATTTATCAGGTTCAATTTCGAGTTTCATTCAATTGTGTCATTGCCGTGCTAGACACGGCAATCTAATGAAAAACCAAACAAGTTTTCGCTTGTGAAAACTTGCAGCGGTTCGCCAGATAAGGCTTTTTTTGCTGATTAAGCTTATTGCGAACCCGAGATTGTCGGGTCACGCCCGACAATGACAAATTCTTGCTAAATTAATAATAA
>LVBI01000059.1 GCA_001603145.1 Spirochaetales bacterium Spiro_07
AAAATGTCGAGATTGCCCGGCACTTCAGCATGACGCGAAATCATGAGCCGCCCCGGGCCGTAATCATGCACAAGCAAATCGTGAATTGCGACGATGTATTTATGCTTGAGCACTTCTTCTTCTATGCCCTGCACAAGTTCTTTTGACGGCGGCAGTCCCAAAAGCGGGTCAATCGTTTCTTTGGCAGAATCAAACCCTGTATATAGAATGAACAGCGCGACAAGCATGCCTGTAATAGCATCAAGCGGAAAATTGACGAAAGGCGCAACAAGAACCGAAACAAGAGCCACAGAAGTTGAAATCATGTCGCAGAGACTGTCTTTTGCGGTAGCTTCCATTGCGGCAGAAGAAATCTTCTTGGCGATTGCGTGGTTGTAAAGGTACATATAAAGCTTTACGCAAATTGCGCCGGCCATAATTATAAGCGCAACCTTGCTGTGCAGAATCTCTGACGGATTTTTGATTGACTCAATTGACGACGAAAGCAGCTCGAAGCCCATGAGAATAATCAAAAATGAAACGATGAGGCCTGTAACATATTCGATGCGCCCATGCCCGAAAGGATGTTCCGAATCGGGCTTCTTAGATGAAAGCTTGAAGCCGAGCAGCGAAATAAGCGAAGACGCCGCGTCTGAAAGGTTGTTGTAAGCGTCGGCGGTAACGGCCAAAGATTTTGAAATAATTCCGGCAAGCAGCTTGAAAACAAAAAGTACGATGTTCAGCATTATGCCGACAATGCTGCAAAGCATTCCGTAAGCGGTGCGCACAGCAGGATTATCATAAGAAGTTCTGTTCTTGATAAAAATTCTTGAAAGCAGCCCGATCATAAAAACCTCTTTTTATGCAGTTATGCATATTCTGCAAAAGATGATAACACTTTGACAGTTTCCGCTCAAGCTTATGTAGCCTAATTTCAATTTTTGCGGTATTATGAAAAGGGAGTTAGACATAATGAACAAAATGAAAATTGCACTTTCGCTTGATGAATTGAAAAAACGAACATCAAAGACATATCTGACGACAAAGGTGCTTCTCAAAAAAGACGCGCCTGAATATAACGCGCTCAAAGACGGCGACAAAGCAGCATTGAAGCAGCTTGTAAAGGCGGCAGCAATTCTTGAAGAAGCTTTTCTTAAGATGGACGACCCAAGAAATCTTGAGTTCCATGCTTTTTTAAAGCAGCAGATAAAAGAAGGCACGCCCGAAGAAAAGATGAAAGCAAAGCTTGCACTTAAGCTTTTTAACGCCCAGAAAGGCATAAACGCCGTTGACCGCGAAGCTTGCAAATTTTCGCTTTTGGCTGGCGCGGCAGAGCTGCCCGGCAAGGGGCTTTACCCTGCTGATTTAACAAAAGAAGAGTTTCACAAAATTTTGGCACAAATGCTTGAGCAAGGCAAAACTGACGAAGTTGCAAAAATCTTGAACCAGCGGTCTGTCGTCATTAGAAGTGGCAACGGACTTAAGGCGCTTGACTATACAGAAGCTTTTGCAAAAGAGTTCAAGCTTGCCGCCGCGCATCTAAAAAAAGCGGCTGAAACTTCGACAAACAAAGATTTTTCAGAATTTCTTTTGCTTCAAGCTGAAGCCTTGACGGCGGCAGACCCGATGAAAGACGCTTATGCCGACAAGAAATGGGCAAGCCTGCAAGACACGCCGCTTGAATTTACTATTACGCGCGAAAGCTACGCTGACGAAATGACAGAGACAGTCTATGAAAACAAGCAGCTTTCTGAAAAGCTCAAAGAAAACGGCATAACGCCAATAAGCAAAGACATGCTCGGAATCCGTGTCGGCATTGTGAACAAGCAAGGCACGGCGCAGCTGCTTGAAATTCAGAAATTTCTGCCGGAACTTGCAAAGCTTATGCCATTTGCAGACAAATACGAACAGACAATTTCTGCTTCAAAAGCCGCGCCAAAACAGACTATGGTTGACGTGGATTTAGTTACAGTAAAAGGAGATACAGGCGCATATCGGGCAGGCATTACGCTTGCAGAGAATCTGCCCAACGACGATAAGCTTTCGCTCACGATTGGTGGCGGAAGGCGTAACGTCTATCACAGGCAGATAAGGGCTGTTTCTGACAAAAAAGAGCTTCAGAAGACGCTTGACGCCGTGCTTGCAAAAGAACTGCACAAATTCTATCTCAACGAAGCAGATCATTGGTTCACAATCGGGCACGAAAACGGTCATTCGCTCGGCCCGAATAGCGGTACAGACATCTTGGGCAAATACAAAAGCATAATCGAAGAAAACAAGGCCGATATGGTTTCGCTTTCAATGCTCGATGCGCTCGTAAAGCTCGGCATGTACGATGAAACGCAGAAAAAGCAGATAATCACCACTTTTATGGTAAGCAGCATATTGAAGGCAAAGCCAAACATGAGCCAGGCGCACAGAGTCAGAACCGTGATGCAGCTGAATCATTTCATCAATGAAGGCGCAATCTCGCTAGAAGATTCGAAAATTCACATTGATTATGACAAGGTTGTTCCGGCGGCGCGCAAAATGCTTGAAAAGATTATCGATGTTCAGATTTCAAACAGCTTTGAGAAAGGCGAAAAATATGTGCTTGAATATTTCAACTGGACTGATGAACTTGAAGCGCTCGCCGCAAAAATGCGCAAAGTGAATAAATCGCTCAACGGCACTGTAAAAGAAGAGCTTGCAAACTTTTTGCTCCGCTGATAATGTGTTTAGCTCTTCCATAAAAGAAGCCAAAAAGCTATAATGTCAGCATTATGTTAGACTATAGATTTATCAAGGAAAACCTTGAAGCAGTAAAAGCAAATATTGCCGCCAGAAACATGAAGGCGGACGCAGACTTGGTAGTTAAGCTGTTCGACAAGCGCACAGCTATGGTAACAGCTTTGCAGGCATTGCAGGCAAAGCGCAACGAAATCGCTGCGAAAATGAAAGGAAAGCTTGACCCTGAAACACGCAACAAATTGATTGAAGAAGGCAAATCAATTAAAGCCGAAATAGCCGACAAGGAAACTCAAGTTTCTGAAGTTGAGCAGTCGCTTGATGAAGCAGGACGCCAGATTCCGAACATGCTTCACCCAGACGCACCAATCGGCAAGCTTGACACCGAAAATCTTGAAGTTAAGAAAGTCGGCACACCGCGCAAATTCGATTTTGAGCCGAAAGACCATGTTCAGCTCGGTGAGTCTTTGGACATCATAGACTTTGACCGCGGAACTAAGGTTTCTGGCCCGAAATTCTACTATCTGAAAAACGAAGCTGTTTTCTTGGAACAGGCGCTTATCATGTATGCGCTGAACACGCTCCGCAAGCACAATTTTCAGTTGTTCATCACGCCGGATGTTGCCAAAGAAGAAGTTCTTAAAGGCATAGGCTTTAACCCGCGCGGCAACGAAAGCAATGTTTATTCAATTGAAGATGAAGGAACTTGTCTTGTTGCAACAGCTGAAATTACGCTCGGCGGCTATCATCAGGACGAAATTCTTGATAAGGCAAGCCTTCCGCGCTTTTACGGCGGTCTTTCTCACTGCTTCCGCCGTGAAGCAGGCGCAGCCGGTCAGTTCAGCAAAGGTTTGTACCGCGTTCACCAGTTCGACAAAGTTGAGATGTTCGCATATTCAACGCCAGAACAGTCAGACGAGATTCACGAAAAGCTCCGCCTTATCGAAGAAGAAATCTTCACAGGGCTCGGCTTGCCGTTCCATGTAGTTGATACTTGTTCGGGCGACCTCGGCGCACCAGCCTACCGCAAATGGGACTTGGAAGCTTGGATGCCTGGCCGCAACGGCGGTGAATACGGTGAAGTTACTTCAACTTCGAACTGTACAGATTATCAGGCACGCCGCCTCAACATCAAATATAAGGATGATGACGGCAAGAATAAATACGTTCATACTTTGAATGGAACTGCAATCGCCGTTGGCCGCGCAATGCTCGCAATTTTGGAAAA
Organism: Spirochaetales bacterium Spiro_07; assembly: GCA_001603145.1. Classification (GTDB taxonomy): domain Bacteria; phylum Spirochaetota; class Spirochaetia; order Treponematales; family Treponemataceae; genus UBA1240. Next base: position 3,935 of record LVBI01000059.1, read on the forward strand.
CTATCAGAACGCAGACGGTTCTGTAACGATTCCAGAAGTGCTTGTACCGTACTGCGGCTTCGACAAGATTCTTCCGAAGAAATAAACCAAAGGGGAAAATAAGTAAGCAAGCTGTCATTTTCGGGCTCGCTTGAAACTTCGTTGCAAATGACCCGAAAATCTTTTGCAAGATGAGGCTTTCTAAAAAATATTGCATAAGGTCACTGAGCGCAGTCGAAGTGACCATCACAATATGTGGTGGTTTCGACTTCGCTCAACCACCGGTTTTATTCTTTTTAGACTGCCGATGACATTTTGTCTTTCTTATACAACCCTGCACAACAGGAACAGCACATGCCGAAAATGCCAAAGCGGTTTGCCGCAGCCAATTTTATTTTGATGCTCTTTCTTTCTATAGCAGTTGCGCTTGCAATAATGAAGATTGCCGCCAAGGTGCTTATTCCAGTGGTGCTTGCGATGCTTCTTTCGCTTGTGCTTGTTCCTATCGCAACCCTTCTTAACAGAAAGCTGAAAATTCCGAATGTTCTCTGCATAATTTTCGTGCTGCTCGCGTTTATATCAGTTGTGCTCTTTGTCGGCACAATCCTCATTTCAAGCACACGCTCAATCGTAGAGCAATACCCGAAATACGAGCAGCGGTTTCTTTCGATTTATGAGCATATCGCCACGATGATGGAGCTGCCTTTTGACGAAGGTTTGAGCCTTTTTACGAACCTCTGGATGCAGGAAGGCGTAAGAACATTCGTTCAAGATTTGGCGATTGCGCTTTCAACAAAGCTTTTTTCGCTTATAAAAGACTTTTCTATGGTCGTGCTTTTCTGCTTCTTCTTCATGGCAGAATTCAGATATTTTAACACGAAGATGGAATTTGCATTCGCTGACGTAATGCCGAACAAAATCCGCTCGATGATTACTGACATTACGAATCAGGTTATCAAATATGTTTCAGTCAAATTCTTTATTTCGCTTTTAACCGGAATTGTGGTCTATATCGGCTGCCTTTGCACGGGGCTGAGCTTCCCTATTCTTTGGGGATTCATCGCCTTTGTTATGAACTTCATTCCGACAATCGGCTCGATTTTTTCTTGCCTTATAACGATTGTGTTTGCTCTTCTGCAGTTCTGGCCTTCACCGTTACCGGTAATCATAATTTCGGCAGTGCTGATTGGAGCAAACACATTGTTCGGCAACATCATCGAACCGAAGATTCAGGGCGAAAATTTGGGGCTTAGCCCGTTCATCATAATCGTAGCCTTGTCTGTCTGGGGATGGATCTGGGGTTATGCCGGCATGGTTATCGCGGTACCGCTCATGGTAGTCATTAAGATTATCTGCGAGAACATCGAGCTGTTGAAGCCAGTCTCAATCTTGCTCGGCACACTGCCGG
>LVBI01000060.1 GCA_001603145.1 Spirochaetales bacterium Spiro_07
CTTGATTTCGGCTTCAATTTTTTTGCAAGTTCAGTTGTATCAAGATTTGTCTTTGAAACTAGCCAGCCGCAAATATAGAAAATTTCAAGAAACAAAATGAACACAATCGAAAAATAGACTGTGTTCAGCAAACGGCCGTCGCCTTCATGCCCCATCGCATAAAACGGCGGGCAGAACATAAGGCAAGGCCATGCCGCGCCTGCAATAAGCACAACAATCGGCTTATCAAATTTGTAGCCACGTTCTTTTATAAGCCGTGCAGCGCCGCGCAAAAAAAACGGAATTATCAGCAGCAGAGAAAGCAGAATCGCAATGTTGAGCCACACGCTTGTGTTTTCAAAGCCTCTGAATGTTGACATGGCGATTGTCTTTACAAAGCCGATTTTCTGAAATGCAGACTGGCGCGCTTTTGTGCCCGGCGCGGTAAAGTTTATAATAAGCCCGGCGGCAGAAAAAGCTAACGGAATGATATTTCCCAAAATATAAGTTTTTCTCTTATTCCATACGCCATAAGCAATAAAGCCTAAAATCATCATAAAGCCGATGAACGCTGTAACGTGGTTGCCGCCCGAAAGGATGAATGCAATTACAGATGCCGCCGCAATTTTGGCACAGGCTTTGATATTCAGTTTTTCAGTTTTTTCTGAGCTTATGCTTGTTATGGCAACTGCAAGCAACAAAAGAACGGCAAAAAAGAACGTGTAGTTTCCTGCGCCGTTAAACCAATAAATGCCCTGCAATGCAGACGGCATCCATTGCAGGCAGAGCATTGAAAGCAAAAAACCGAAAGACAAAGCCTCAAGATTGCCGAAACCCATTTTTTTGTGGAAAATATACCAGCAGAAAAAGACCGCCGAACCGCATAAACTTAAAATGATGAAGATACCGGCCAGCGCATACCAAGATTCACCAAAAAGCGAAGGCTGCAGCGAAAGCAGAAAAGCTGAAGAATATAAGCCCTGCCACGTGTGCCAGTAACGTGCAGAAGTTTTTGCAGCTTCTGCAATCAGCGCAAAAACTGAATGAGTTGACTGCCAGATTTTGTGCGTTTCAAGCGAATATGAAAAATCGTCAGCAGACGGATGATTATAAAATGAAAGGCAAAGCATCGGCAGCATCATTGCAACCGAAACGGCGATAACGCAAATAAAGAAAATCTTTTCGCTGTTCCACTTTTTTATCATTGATGAACCTCTTCTATGATTAAAGCAGCGCTTTCTGCTTTCAGTTTGTTTGAGTAAATGACTACGACATTGTTTTGAATCCAGCCGCGGCTGAACTTAATCCATAACTCCTTATTGTCGTTGATTTTGCGTCCTTCAACAAGAAGTACGTCGCCTAGCCTTGCATGTGCAGCTATGCCAGATGCTTCATCAGGCTCTTCGTAAAAAGCGGCGTAAGGCTCTTGAATTACAGCCCATTCGTCTTGGGCGTTTTCTTCTGCTGAATCAGGCAAGATTATTTCTAGTTCTTTTTTCTGCTTACAACTTTGAAAAGAAGCTGAAATAAGAAGAACTGAAATTGCGGCTAATAAAAGTTTTTTCATATTTTCCTTTTTGTATTGAATTATTTGTTTTCTTTGTTTGCTTTATTCCATTCTGAAACATAAGGCAAAAGAAGCAGGTCAGAATCGACAAAAGGCAGAGTCTCAATTTCTTCGAGCTTGACCCATTTTACTTCGGTGTGTTCAGACAAAACCCACTGAAAATCTTCATCCGGAAAGATAACCTCGTAAGCATGAAGCAAAACTTTGTTGCCTTTGTGCACGAACGAAGTTTCGCCTATAAAGCTGCCGACTTTTACTTTTACGCCGAATTCCTCTTCATATTCGCGTACCAGCGTTTCTTGAAAAGATTCGCCCTCTTCGACTTTTCCGCCAGGAAATTCCCAGCGGCAGCCCATTTCGCCAGATGGAATGCGGTGCGCAATAAAGAAAAGCCCGTCTTCGCGGACGATGCCGGCAACTGAATGTTTCATATAAACTCCGAATAGATAAGCTTAGATAAGCGGCACAGCCGGAAGCAGAAAATGAATCAAAGCTGAAGCCATGACGATGATTCCGACATATCTGCGGCTTTTGACAAGCACCGCGTCAAGCTTTTCCGGCAGAGAAACTGGAATTGTCGTAACATTGTTGTAATAGTCAAGCAAAAGGCAGAAGCCCGAAACGATGCCAGCCGCCGCCGGAATTAAGTCGCCGAAAACCGGCACTTTGCTGTGAAACGGTGTAATCAGCTTGAAAATGCCTGTAATGAAGGTGATTATGCCAAGAACGAGGATGAAATTCTTGTTGAAATCGATTTTCCCGTCCGCTTCGGGCTTTTCAGCATCGGCAAGATTTTCTGAACCGAAGTCGAAAGCAAAAATATAGCCTGCAATGCAGTTGCATAGAACTGACAAAAAATAAAATTGAACCATGAAAAGGCCAAACTCCTTTATAAAAAACTCTACAATTCAATACTACTTCAACATATGAAAAAAGTGTAGCAAAAATTGCGGCAGGCTGAAAAAGAACTATCTTTCAACAGAGGCTGAAAGCGTCTTGCTCTCGCCGTTGACAATAGTCTTTACGCTAACCTGCTTTATCTCAAAATCAGAGAATGTCGTCCGCAGCATAAGCTCTTCGCCTGTGTATTCGCCGGTCAGCGTCTTTGTGTCTGCAACGGCATTTTCGCCGTTAATTGCGCTTACTTCAGCCGAAACTGCGGCGTTTCCGGCTTTTTCGTTTTTGTCGAATTTCACATTGACATAGATTTTGTCTTCAAACGCGAAAGCTTTTACAGACGTTTCAAGCCCGCCGACAGTGTTCTCATTCGGTCTGTTAAAAACTGCAAGCGAAACGATAACGCCGATGATTACGATTATCACAAAAAGCATCTGCTTGCCGCCCGGCGCATCAAGCAAAACGCGCACAAAGCCTGTCTTGCGCTTAAGCTCGCCATTATAAAGCTTTGCGTTTTCGGGCATGCGCTTAAGCCGCTCTTCGCGGTTGTAATAAAAAACTACGCCCTGCTCTTCAAGCTTTTTTCTTGCATCGTCGTCCATAATTTATTCCTCTTGGATAAACACTAAAAGATTTACGCATCAAGTGCGGCAATGACATCCTATTCTTTTATCAGCACTAACTTATTTTATAAGAGCGTCGATTACCGCGTCCGTGCGCCACCAAACGACAGAAGCTTCAATTTCATTTGCCAAAATCGCCGTGATTATGCCGTCTTTTGAAAGCGAGAAATTGTTGAACACAAGCTCGTCATCTGAAACGCTCAAAAGCTTTTTGATTAGTTTCTGGCCGTTCTTCTGAATAATCTCAACAAGATAGCCGCCTTCAACAGGCGTCATAAAGAAGAACCAGCCTGAATCTGTTACGCCTAGAAAGTCAAGCGACCGCGAATAGACTGTCTTTTCAGCCGAATCATTGCTTGCAAGCTCATACCCCGGAATGGAAAGCGGCTCTTCGTATTTTTCTGAATCAAGGTTGAGCGTATAAATGTACGAACCTTCGTAAGAAACGCCTGTCTGAACACCGGACTGAACGTCGATGTCGCTCAAAAAGTAATCAGCTTTTATATAAAGCACATGCTCTTTGTAGTCTGGCACAACATTATCAAGAGACACGAAACATTCTTCCTTGCCTTCAACGAGCGGCACAGATTCAGCAGAAAGCTGCGCGTTATAAAGCAAGAAACCTTCTTTGTTGAACCAATAAACAGCATAGCCTGTGTTCGTAAGGCACGAAACTACAAGCTCGTTGTTAAGCGTAGTCTGAATGTTCTTGATATACGAAAACGGAATGCCGCCCGGGCCGTGCTGACCAAGATAATCTATAAAAGTGCCGTCGCTGTTAAAGCGTAGCACAACGTCGCGCAGGCGCAGATTGTTCTCTAAATCTTGCTCCTGCCTGTCAAGCGGCAGCCTGTCTATTACATAGATGTTCTTTTCAGAATCAACCGCGATTGCGCCCGGCATGTTGAACTTATAAGAAACGGCGCTCTGCGTTGACTGCTTTGAACCTAAAAGATTGTCTGAATGCATGAACGATGGCACCGGGTTCGTGTCAGGGTTATAGAACACTCGGAGCAAGTCACCATAAGATGTGAACTGCATCACCTTTTTAGCTTTTCCGTTTGAAATATAGATGAAGCCGTCCTGCATCACTACAAAAGTCTGAACATCGCCGTTCGTCGAAATATCGAAAAGGTTAAGCTCATTCTCAAAGTTTCCGTATTCAAGCTTAAAGCGCTGCTCCCTGTTGAAGAGTTCAGCTGTCTGAGATTTTTTGCATGAAAAAAGACAGAATATTGAAATAAATAAAACTGCAAAGCAAAGTTTTTGTCTTAAAGATTTAAACATATTATAAGAATAAAACGCACGGCTGTTTTGTGTCAATCCTGTATAATGAGGACTTGTACGTCGGCTGAAGATTTCGCTAAGTGAAACCCGCACTTTCCAGCAAATTAACTTTACAGCCGGTTTATCTATCTTGAAACGAATATCTTTGTTTTATGCTAGAAAAAAATTAAAAAAGGCTGTATCATATTGTCATATTTTAAAGGAAAGCCTTTTCCGGCTGATTATAAAATGAAGACATTGATAATAATTCCGGCATACAACGAAAGCGGAAACATCGAGCGAGTTGTAAAGAACCTTCAAAACAATTATCCTCAATTTGATTATGTAATCATAAATGACGGCTCAAAAGACGATACGGCAGAAATATGCCGCCGTTGCGGCTTTAATCTTATAGATTTGCCTGTAAATCTCGGTTTGGCGGGCGCTTTTCAGACCGGCATGAAATATGCGTTGCTCAACAATTACGATGCGGCAATTCAGTTTGACGGCGACGGCCAGCACCGCCCCGAATATATCGAAAAAATGCAACAAGAAATGGTTGAAACTGGCGCAGACATTGTAATCGGTTCGCGCTTTGTAACTGAGAAAAAGCCTTTTTCGCCGCGCATGGCAGGCAGCCGGCTTATTTCAATGCTCATAATGTTTACGACCGGCAAGCACATAAAAGACCCTACTTCAGGCATGCGCCTTTATGGCCGCAAAGTCTTGAAAGAATTTGCAGACAAGCCGAATTACGGGCCTGAACCAGACACAATTGCATATCTTATTAACCGCGGCTGCACTGTTAAAGAAGTGCAAGTCATTATGGATGAAAGAATTGCGGGAACTTCTTATTTGAGCTTTATGTCTTCGCTGCATTATATGCTTCGCATTTGTCTTTCAATATTGTTCGTTCAATGGTTTAGAAAGAGAGGCTGAAAATGACTTCATTGCTACGCATTTTGTTGATAACAATTTCTGTTTTGACGTTCGCCTACATCATAGTGAACATACGCAAGTCAAAGGTAAAGCTTGAATCTTTGATTTTCTGGATTATTTTCGGTTTGATGCTGATTCTTCTAAGCATCTTTCCTAAAATAGCGATGTTTGCGTCAACGCTTTCGGGCTTCTATGCTCCGATTAACTTTATCCTTGTATCGATAATCTTTCTTCTCATCTATAAAGTTTTTACGCTGACGATGCAGCTTTCTCAAGTTCAGCAGAAGCTTGAAGAGCTTGTAAGGCACATTGCATTAAAAGAAGCAGAAAAAGAAAAAGCTGAAAAACAAGACAAAAATAAGGAGAAATCGGATGAATAATGTCGGATTGTTTTTTAAAAGCCACAAAGGGCTTGCTTTAATAATTCTTGTTTATCTTGTTTTCTGCTTTTATTTTACAGCCAAGATAAGCCATTTTATTCTGAATTCAAAATACAGCTCAACAGCTGAAAATCTTTCAGACCTTTCTGATATAGTGCTGCTTGAAAATGAAAGCTACTCTTTCGACATAACGGTGAAGAATTCAAACTGGAGCGGCATCACAGTCTTTTTTGACAAAATCGAAGAAGAATCACCTGTTTCAGTTTCAATGCAGATTTCAGACGAATCAGACAGAACAGTCTTTTCATATTCGCCTGACGCAAAAGCTTTGAGCGAAGCAAAAGGCTATTTCAGATTCAATTTTGCAAATGCGCTCAAAGCCCAAAACGGCAGATACACCGTAAAAGTTTTCGGCACGAACATAAATTTGAAAGTCAATCCTGACACACAAGTTCCTGCTTACAAGCTTTACGGCAACTTGCTCGGTAAGCTGCTAATTCCTTTTGTGATAATCTTTTGGATTGCTTTGCTCTTTGCAGGCTATATCGTAATTTATATTGTCTATATAAAGCAGCTCAAGCCTGAGCAGCTTTTTCTTATCGGCGCAGTCATTTTCGGACTTTTTTTCATGCTTGTAATGCCGCCGCTTACAGTCGGTGACGAATGCCGCCATTTTGACACGGCTTATGATTTGTCAAACAAGTTTCTTGGCATCAAAAACACCGTGCCGAACCAGATGATGAAGCGCACAGCCGATTTGTCGTTGGTTCCGCCTGATTATATGCAGAACCAGAATTGGACGTTGTTCAATTATTATGAAGAAATCTGGCCGCATGTGTTCAACCAGCTTAAAAAGCCGCAAGATTATTCGCTTATAAGCGTTTACCCATATGCACACAAAGTGACATCTTTCTTTTTTATGTTCTTTCCGTCTGCGCTCGGCATAACTCTTGGGCGGCTTTTAAAGCTCAATTTTTTGCTGACATTCTGGCTCGGCCGATTCTTCAATCTTGGAATATTCATTCTGCTCGGGTATTATGCTCTAAAGAAGTATTCCTACGGCAAGGCTTTCTATGCTACGTTTGCACTTGCGCCGATGTTTCTTCATCAAATTGCGTCTTATTCATATGATTCAGTTTTGATGTCATTGACTTTATATTTCATTATCGCAGTTTCAGCCATTATCACAGAAAAACGTGCAATTTCTAAAAAAGAATGCATATTCCTCTGTCTTGCAATTTTTTTCTTTGCATCTAGCAAGGTCGTATATTTTGCGCTTGTCTTTCTGCTGCTGTTTTTCAGAAAAGAAAATTTCAAATCTTTAAAAGCTAAACGGCTATTCCTGTTTACGGCTTTTATCTGTCTTGTTGCAAGCTTTGGTTTTAACCGCTTCTATGAGAAATTGGTAACGCCTATGTTCAATATAGAGCAAATCATAGCTGCTTCAAATGAAATTCCAAAAGCAAGCAGTGTTTCGCTTGATTCTGTAAATGCTGTAACTGAAATGACAAGCGTAAAATGGGTTTTGAAGAATCCGCTTTTATATGCTTATATACTTCTGAATACATTGGCAGAGCGCGGTAATTATTATCTGATTACAGCCGCCGGCGGCTATTTAGGCTGGGAAGCAATACCAATGAACAAACTGCTTGTAGCTGTTGTTATAGGGCTGTTCCTTTTTCAGATATTCCGTACAAAATTTGAAAAAACATATGCTATGCAGGAACGCCCTATCGGGCAGCGCTTTGTAATTGCTTTGATTTTCATTTTTATTGCAGGCGAAATCTTTACAAGTCTTAACTTGCTTGAGCCGCCAGATTTTTACAATCCGGTTATAGGCTCTGTGCAAGGGCGCTATTTTCTGCCGGCATTGCCGCTTCTTTATTTATGCAGACGGAATACATCAGAATCAGATTCATCTGTTGAAAAGAATGTATTCTGCATTCAGTTTTTTGTTTTAATCATGTTTGCAATAGATTTAGCTTATAGAATTGTTGGAATTTATTGATGAGTTCTGATATTATTTATTATTATAAAACTATAAAATAAATTTTTTTATGGGAGAATATAATGGCTAAAAAAGCTATAATTATCGGTGCAGGTCCGGCGGGCTTGACAGCAGCATATCAGCTGCTTAACACGACAGATATTATACCTGAAATATATGAAGAAACAGACGAAATTGGCGGAATCTCTAAAACTGTACGCTATAACGGCAACCGCATCGATATCGGCGGTCACAGATTTTTTTCAAAAGATGAAAATGCCGTAAACTTTTGGTTTAACTTATTACCGGAACAGACTGCGCCGTCAAAAGACGAGCTGCTGCTCGGTATAAAAAAAGATTATACTGATAAAAACGTCGTAAAAGCTGACCCAGAACAGACAGACAAGGTGATGCTTATTAGACGCCGCGTTTCGCGCATATTCTTTTTGAGAAAATTCTTCGATTATCCGATTTCGCTCAAGCCACAGACATTCATCAACATGGGGCTGTGGCGCACAATTAAAGCTGGTTTCGGCTATATTGCGGCAACAGTTCACAAGCGCAAAGAAAATTCACTTGAAGATTTTTACATAAACCGCTTCGGAAAGCCTTTGTATCAAATGTTCTTTGAGCATTACACAGAAAAGCTTTGGGGCGTTCATCCATCTCATATTGCGCCAGACTGGGGCGCGCAACGAGTAAAAGGTCTTTCTGTTGCAAAGCTTCTCTGGACTGCATTGACAAAGCCATTCAATGCAAAGTCAGGCAAAGTTGAAACTTCCCTTATAGAAGAATTCTTTTACCCGAAATTCGGGCCGGGCCAGTTCTGGGAAACTGTCGCAGAAGAAATCGAGAAAAAAGGCGGAAAGATATTCAAGAATTCGCCTGTCACAAAGCTTGAACTTGAAAACAGCACAATAAAAAGCATTACAGTTTCTCAAAACGGAACTGATTCAATTGTAACAGGCGATTACTTCATTTCAAGTATGCCTGTAAAAGACCTTGTAGACAATCTTGAAGGCAATGTTCCTGATAACGTCCGCAATATTGCGCATAATCTTCCGTATAGAGACTTTATGACGGTCGGGCTTCTGCTCGACAAGCTTTTGCTGAAAAATCTCACAAAGTATGTTACGGTGAACAATATTGTGCCGGACTGCTGGATTTATATGCAGGAACGCGATGTCAAAATTGGCCGGTTGCAGATTTTTAACAACTGGTCGCCTTATATGGTCAAGGATTTTGAAAACACTGTCTGGATTGGCCTTGAGTATTTCTGCAATGAAGGTGATGAATTCTGGCAGATGAGCGACAAAGATTTTATCGATTTTGCCATAGACGAGCTTGCCAAGATTGACGTAATCAATAAAGCTGATGTTAAAGACGCTGTAAGAATTAAAGTCAAAAAAGCCTACCCTGCTTATTTCGGCTCTTATGCGCAATTTGACGAAGTACAGAATTTCTTGAACGGAATTTCAAACCTTTATTGCGTCGGCAGAAACGGTCAGCACCGCTATAACAATATGGATCATTCTATGGTGACTGCAATGGAAGCCGTAAAGGTAATTTCTTCAGGTTCTGAAGACAAAAGCTCAATCTGGAACGTAAACACAGAAAAGGAATATCATGAATCAAAATCAGCAACTTGATGTGCCTGTTCTTTTTTTGACCTTCAACCGACTCGAAACAGCTAAAGAAGTTTTTGCGCAAATTAGAAAGCAGAAACCGACGCAGCTTTTTCTTGAATCAGACGGGCCGCGTTTCAATAAACCAGGTGAATCTGATAAAGTTCATTCAATCAGAAAATTTCTGCTCGATTCGGTTGACTGGCGTTGCCAAGTACATACGTTGTTCCGCCCAGAAAATTTGGGATGCGGTAAGGCTGTTTCAGATGCAATTACATGGTTTTTCAGCCAGGTTGAATACGGAATCATCCTTGAAGACGACTGTATGCCGTCTGACAGCTTCTTTAAATATGCAAGAGAACTGCTTAAGAAATACAAAAACGAAACGAGCATAATGCATATTGCCGGCTATAATCCGCTTGATATTTCGCTCAACGGAACCAACAGCTATTATTTTACAAAAGTTCATCAATGTTGGGGCTGGGCAAGCTGGAGCCGGGCTTGGAAAAATTATTCATTTAATATTTCAGCCACAGAATATAAGAAATTTATTCATTCAAGAAAATTTAAGCAGTTTTTTCCTCATATTGAAGAACGCTGCTACTGGAAACGCGTTTTTGGCGAAATGACGGAACACAAAATCGACACATGGGATTATCAATGGGAGTTTGCGATTGCAAAAAACATGGGTTTCTGCATAAATCCGTGCAGAAATCTTGTCTCGAACATCGGTTTTTCAACCGATGCGCTTCATACGGCAGACCTTACATCAAAAAACAATAATGCCCTGCGCTATGAAATTACTGAAATAAATCATCCTGATAAAATTATACTGAACAAGGAATTATCAGACAGAATTTCAGAGGAGCATTATAACATTCCTATTCACAATTTAGGCAGATATTATCTTCATCATATTTACCGTGATTTTCTGCTGCATCCGGCAAAAGAATTCATAAAAAAGTTTTATAAAAGAAATAACTCAAAAGGCAAAGTTTCATAATTTTCATGGAAAAAATTCTAATTATTGGTTCAAACGGATTTATAGGTTCACATTTATCAGCCTATCTTAAAGAAAAAGGCTTTGACATTTATGGTTGTGGCACAGCAGCAGAATCTCTTTTAAACATTAAATACTTTCAGGTTGATTCATTAAACCCCGATTATTCGCAAATTCTCAAACAGGTTGAATGTTCTGCTATCATAAATTGCAGCGGCGCTGCAAATGTGCCAGATTCATTTAAAACGCCTGAATCAGATTTCATCTTGAACACAGCCAATGTTATGAAGCAGCTTGAAGCTATGCGTAAAGCTGGTTCTGCCTTTTCTGATTGTACATATCTGAATATTTCAAGTGCGGCAGTTTACGGCAACCCGGCTGAATTGCCAATAAAAGAAGATGCAAAACTCTCGCCGGTTTCGCCTTATGGGTTTCACAAGCTGTGTGCAGAAGCAATCTGCAACGAATATAGGACTCTTTTTAACATAAATGCATCTTCATTAAGGGTGTTCTCCGCTTACGGTTCAGGGCTCAGAAAGCAGATTTTCTATGACATTGCAAGAAAAGCTCTGCATGATTCAGAAATTCATGTTTTCGGCACAGGCAACGAAACTCGTGATTACATTCACATCAAAGATGTGTGCCATGCAATTTATCTGCTGATTTCTTCAAAGAAAACGCTGCCGCCTGAGATTAACATCGCCAACGGGGTGCAAATTTCTGTAAAGACAATCGTAAATGAAATAAAAGAAGCTTTGAACTGCAACAAAAAAATCGTTTTTTCGGAGCACAACCGGACAGGCGACCCGCTTTATTGGCAGGCTGATATAACTGTTTTGCAGCAGTTCGGCTATAAGCAGACAGTTTCTCTAAAAGACGGCGTAAAGGAATATATCGAATGGCTAAAAAAAGCAGAAAAATAGAAGACAAATCACAAAAGCTTAACGTTTTTTTTGCAGAAAGTTCATCGCAAAACTGGCTTGGCGGCTTGAATTATTTTACGAATCTTTTTATTTCATTAAAGACGGTCAGCAACCCAGAAATTGTTCCGTACATTTTAAAGCCCGGCAATCAGGCAAGCAATGTCTTATGCAGATATGCAGAAGTTCTGCCTGTAAAAAAAACTTTGACGTATTATTTCATAAAAAAGATTCTCTACCCTGCTCTTCACAAAAATTTTGACATAAGGTCTTATGCTGTAAAGCATTCGTCAGTAAAAATAGATGCTGTCTCTCATTCTGACGTTTCTGTGAACATTCCAAAGATTCTGTGGATTGCCGATTTTCAGCACATACATCTTCCGCAGATGTTTTCTGAATTTCAGCTTAAAGAACGCGAAGTCAATTTAAGAAAAGCTGTTGAAGAAACTGACACTGTAATTTTGAGCAGCAACGATGCATTCAATGACTTTAAGCAAGTGTACCCAGATTATGTAGACAAGTGCGAGATATTGCATTTTGTTGCTATTCCAGATGAAGACATCTATTCCAAGACAGACAGCATCAGCACGGCAACAAAAGAAAAATATAACTTACCAGAGAAATACTTTTATGTGCCGAACCAGTTCTGGAAACATAAGAACCACAAAATAGTCTTTGAAGCATTGCATATTCTGAAGCAGCAAGGCTTGAATGTGCATGTGGTTTTCAGCGGCAACACAAAAGATGGACGGAACCCGGATTATTTTGACGAGCTTGTCAATTATATAAAATCAAATGACATAGTTGAAAATGTCCACATTTTGGGTATCATAGAACGGAACGAGTTATTCTATCTTTTGCGGAACTGCGTATCTTTAATAAACCCTTCTTTATTTGAAGGCTGGTCTTCTACGGTTGAAGAAGCAAAAAGCATAGGCAAAAACTGCATCTTGTCAGATTTATCAGTTCACAGAGAACAAAATCCGCCAGATTCTGTGTATTTTCCGGCAAATGATGCACAAAAACTTGCAGAGCTTATGAAAAGCAATTGGCTAAGCAGACAAGGCGGAAACGACACAGAGCTTGAAGAAGCTGCAAAAAAGGCTTTGCCCGAAAGAATCAATGAATTCGGCAAGACTTATCAGAAAATTTTACTGAAAACTATTGCAAAGACAAAATAATATAACACAGGAGATTTTTATGGCTAATGTATTCGGCACACTTTTTAACTGGTGCAAAACGCACAAACGTGAACTTTGCTTTGCTTTTACGGCTTTTTTTCTGATTATTTTGTATGTTTCAAAAAGCCTCAAGAATTCAAATGACGCTTATTTCAAGATAATTGGATATTCGGTGCTTTTTATTGCGGCGGCTTTCTCATTTTTTTTGATTTATCTTTCAAGAAAAAGAAATTTTTCTCTGGCAAAGATATGGCTCATAACGGCGCTCGGCTTCGGTATTATCAGAATCTTTGTGATTACGCCTTTTTCCGTCTGGGATGAATACGGTCATTATGAAATTTCGTACAGATATTCTGATTTTCTATTATTCAAGTTTAAGTCGCCGCATCTGATGGACAAAAACCATGCAGATTATTCAAACCTTGAGATTCAGAACAACGCAAAGTCTGCATTTTTGCGCTACAAAGAACCTTTTTTTCTTAAAGAAACTGAAAAAGTGAATAAAGAGCGCATTCCGTCTACACCGAACCCAGTGCAGTATCTTCCGCAAGCTTTCGGCATTGCACTTGCCAGGCTGCTGCATTTCAATTTTATGCCGCTTTTCTTTTTGGGAAGGCTCTGCAACTTACTTTTCTACGTTTTCTGCATCTGGCTTGCGATAAAAGTTATTCCGTTCGGCAAGCTTGTAATTTTTGCATGCGGCTTGCTGCCTCTTACGCTGCATCAGGCAGCCTCACTTTCGCTTGACGCATATATTCTTGCAATCTGCTTTGTTTTTTTTGCATTTCTTGTAAAGTCAATGACTGACGAAGCGCCTGCAACACTGAAAGAAATCATAATCTTGTGTGTTTTTTCGATTTTGATTTCGCCTAGCAAGCTGATTTACTGGCCGCTTTCGCTTCTGGCTTTTCTGATTCCACAGAAACGGTTTGCAACTAAAAAAGAGTGGTTCTTTTCGGCTTGTGCAGTTGCTTTTTCTGGCATTCTCTCAATTATTGCGTTCAGCCTGCCCTCGCTTGCCACACAATCAGGCGGCGGAGAAGCAAAGATTTTGTACAACGGCGAAATCGGATGGACACTATCGGATATAATCCACAACCCGGCAAGAGTCATCAACATGGCTTTGTGGACATTGCGCTATACTTGGGCAGACTGGATTTCGCAGGCATTCGGCTTGATAATTATGGGGCTGCCGCAGGAAGTTCCAAGCTGGTGCAGGCAGGCGCATCTGTTTATTCTTATAATTTCTTCACTTGTATGCTGGGCTTCAAATTCAGAGCAGGAAGTGTTGGGCAAAGTTCAAAAAGCCGGTGTAGCCATAGTTATTCTTGCTGTAGTTGCATTGGCAATGTTCGGTGAGCTTGTAATTTGGACACCGCTCAACGCCAACAGCATTGACGGTGTTCAAGGCAGATATTTTTTGCCGATTTTTCCATTGATACTATTCCTTTTTCGTAATAGAATATTCGTCACAACACGGAATGTAGAAAAAGCAGTGTTTGTAGCAGAAATTTTTCTTCAGTTTTATCTTGTATTTATGAGCGTAAATTTAACATTATGAGCAAAGCTATTCAGATTGAGCACCTTTCAAAATATTATCACCTCGGCGTAATAAACAACGGCTCTCTTTACCGTGACATTCAGACTTGGCTTGCATTGAAGCGCGGTAAAGACGACCCGCATTCAAGGCTGACCGCCAAAGATTACGAAGCAACACCTGACGGTTTCTGGGCTTTAAAAGACATTTCGCTTGACATCAATCAAGGTGACCGCGTCGGCATCATCGGCAAGAATGGTGCGGGCAAATCTACACTGCTGAAAATCTTGAGCCGCATAACCGCCCCGACTGAAGGCAACATCAAAATCAAAGGAAGAATCGCAAGCTTACTTGAAGTTGGTACTGGCTTTCACGGCGAACTGACAGGGCGTGAGAACATCTATCTCAACGGTGCAATTCTCGGCATGCAGCGCAAGGAAATTAACCGCAAGCTTGATGAGATAATCGCATTCAGCGAAATCGAAAACCATATAGATACGCCCGTAAAGCGTTATTCCAGCGGAATGTACGTGCGCCTTGCATTTGCGGTTGCGGCTCACCTTGATTCAGAGATTCTTATCGCTGATGAAGTTCTTGCTGTCGGCGATGCGTCTTTTCAGAAAAAAGCAATCGGCAAGATGAACGATTTGAGCAGCTCTCAAGGACGCACAATTCTTTTTGTTAGTCATCAAATGAGTGCTGTACAAAATCTATGTACTTCTGGAATAATTTTGGAAAAAGGCAGGTTAATTTACGCCAACAACAATATTGAAAATGTAATTTCCCAATATATGAATCCTGAATTAGAAATGAAGCAAAATATAGAATGGGAAAACAAAGGCAATATTACCGATAAGAATTTTACACCACAGAGATTCTATTTAACAAAAAATAACAATGAAAAAGCAAATGAATTTCTTTACACTGATGAAAATACATACTGTGTAATTGAAAGTGACATAACAGAAGTTCATTCTCAAATGACAGTTAGTCTTGCTGTAAGGCGCAAAGACAACAGCACTGTATTTGAAACATGGATTTTCGATTCTAATGAAGAGTATACTTTAAGGAAAGGTCATAACCTTTTCAAAATCAAACTGCCGTTACAATATTTAAAATCAGGTGATTATTACATTGACATGCATGCAGGCGTTTATAATGAAAAAGAAATTGTTCCTTATCAAACAATAGTTTTGCCTTTTAGAATTTTGGGTGATACTTCAAGTCGTCCAGGTGATATTTTTCCTGTATTACATTGGGAGGTTAACTGTGATTAAAAGTCTTAACGGATTACGCTTTATTTTTGCACTATTGATATGCGCCGGGCATTATATTTTTACCACGCCTTATGCCAGCGATTTTTATAACAAAGCCCTTTTCTTTGACACAACCGCAGCCGTTACGTTCTTCTTTATTTTGAGCGGCTTTTCGCTTTCTTACGGCTTTTCTGAAAAGATGAAGGACGGCAGTTTCAAGCCGCTGCCTTTCTTGAAGAAACGCTTTTTCAAGCTTTACCCGATGCATTTAGTTGCATTGATTGTTGTGCTTATTCTTTTTGGCAAAAACTACGTCTGGAATGGCGAAACTGTAAGAAATCTGATATTGAATGTTTTTCTGCTTCATTCATATGTGCCGGATATAAACTGCTATTTTGCGTTCAACAGGGTTTCTTGGTATTTAAGCACGCTGTTCTCTCTTTATGTTTTCTTCGCTTTTTTCTTTAAGCCGATTTTTACAAGCCGCCGTCCGATGTGGATTTTAGCTATAGCGTCTGCTGCCATGGCAGTTGCGCTTGTGCTTTTTGCGCATTTTCAGAAATCCTATGATGATTTTGTTTTCAATGTTTTCCCGCCTTCACGGCTGCTTCACTTTTTTATTGGCGCATGGCTTTTCTTATTCTTCAAAAAGCTCGAATCCTTCGATTTTAAGGCGTGGCATCTTACAATTGTCGAAATTGCTTCAATTGCCGTCCTTCTTCTCTCTTGGGCAATAAGAAAGCATGTGCCAATAAAATATCAGAACATGTTTCTTTATGTGCCGGCTTGTTCGTTAATCATTTTGATTTTCTCATTAGGCGATTGCAAAGGAATTTTTTCAAGAATTGCCGGCTCGAAACCGCTTATGTCACTTGGCAGTGTCAGCTACCCATTCTACATGATTCATCTTTTCTTTCAGAACATCGCCACTTATTTAGTGCCGGCAAGCTTCTCTTATGAAAAGCCGTTTCTGTTTTTTGCGTTCTATCTTTTCTTTACGGT
>LVBI01000061.1 GCA_001603145.1 Spirochaetales bacterium Spiro_07
GGATGGGGTTTAAGGGGAAGGAAAAACCGCGCCTCGGAAGAAGGGGTTTTCCCTTCCCCTTAGAAAAGAGTTTCTTTTTTTCGTCTGTTCGGGTATTATTGAATTGTATGAAACAGGATTTAGAGGTATTGCTTAATACCTTTGTTGAAAACATAGAATTCCCATTTGACTTTTTTCAGGTTGCCAATTATCTGGGCATCAAGAAAGACTGCGACATTGATTATGCTTTCAGTTGGATGGAATCTAATCCTGCAATATTGTCGGTTGGCCGCAATGCATTTGCTTCAAGAATCGGAATGTTCACAAAGCAGAGCTTTTCAATCTTGCCGACGCGCTATGAAATTACAAACAAGATTCTCGTAATAGGCCACAGGTGCATTCCGTTCGGCAACCCCGACATTCTGCCGTGCGACTATAAGTTTTTCTATAACAGAAAGAAGATACCTTATAAGACGGTCGAAATGCAGACCAACGACCTTTTTGAGTATTATTATCTGCACGGCGAAGAATTTGTGCCGCAATATCTTGCGCTAGACCCGGCGAACAGCGGCTTTGACATTGCAAGCTGCGATTACGAGCTGCCCGGCAAGATGAAAGCCACTGTGCTAGACATGACCGAAATCTATGGCAGAAGCGACTTTAAGAGCGGCGACAGGCTTAAGGTGCGGCTTGAAGACTGGAATCTTGGCACTTTTTCGGTTATGGTGCAGAAAGACACGCGCGAAACGCCATTCGAGGTAAACGAAGCCGAAGAAAGCCGCAGCAAATGGTTCAGCCTTTTTGAAAAGTGCTTGCTCCAGTCTTTTGATTTGTTCGGCGTATGCGGCTCAATAGACGAGCAGATTGCGTCGGCTTTCGTGCTTGGCGGCAAAGATTTGTTCTCAAGATACCCCGGCTCTGTTGAAGAATACCTTAAGAAGTCTGAAGTTGTAGAAACAGCCGAATTCGGCGTTGAAACAAGGCTTTGGCGCACAGGCGAGGCCATTTCTGTTATGAATTTGCACGGCGACGACGGCGATGATCCCCAAGATGCAGAAGAATTTGACGGCGTGCGCAAGATGTTCTTCTCAATCGGCGTGCCGCTGACCGAAACCTTCCTCGATTCGTTCATTTATGATTCGCTTTACAAAAAAGAAAAGAATTCAGAGCATATTATGGCGCGGCTCATGCCCGAAAGCATGGGCGAACTTCCGTCTAAAGACCTGATTTTTTGTTTCTTGCACTTAGAAAAAAGACGTGCTATACTACAGCGCGATTACCGTTGGTTTGCTGATTACGAAAAAGGTCAGCTCCGCGCGAAGATACTTGATTTTTATGCAAGAATGATAAGCTTCGTCTATACGATGGGGCAGAACGATGTCTCGCCCGAAGCCATGCCCCAGCAGCCGCTTGTTGTGTTGTCGCAGCTTTTTACGCATTTGGGTAGAATGCTTGAATCAATCATGCCGAATGCATCTATTTCTTCAAAAGATATTGCAAGTTTGTACCTTTCCCTTGAAGGAATGGAATTCAGCTTTGAAGATTTATCGAAAGAACTTGAACAATCGATAAACATACAGGAAAAAGAAAAATTTACTATAATCAGAAAGGAAGACGGCAAAAATGAGTGAATCTTCAGAAATTGTATCTCTTGAAACTCTCATCAAGAATGGCGGTGTTTTTTTTAACGTGAAGGGCGAGCGTCCTGAGCTGGTTTTTAAGAACATCCTTGAAAAGCTTTCTTTGCCTGAATCAATCGACAGCTCAAAGCTTTACGACGAGCTGTGCCAGCGCGAAGAGCTGATGAGCACCGCCGTGGGCAACGGCATCGCGATCCCGCATCCGCGCTATCCGCTTCTTACAAAGGCGGAAGACCAGCGGCTTGTAATTTGCTTTCTTGACAAGCCTGTGATGATGAACCCGCCTGATATGCGTCCTGTATACGTTTTCTTCATTCTTTTGACGAGCAACACCAAGACCCATCTTAAGATTTTGTCGCAGCTTGCGTTCTTGTTTCAGAAGCCGGAATTTCGGCACTTGCTTGAGCAGAAGCCGACAGAAGAAACTTTGATTGATGCAATCAAGCAAGCAATGACCATCTCGCAATGATTTGCATGTGCCGTTATCGGGTTGCGCGTGTGCCGGTATCGGACGACCGCACATGTCATTGTTAGGTTGCTTGTGCTGTTATCGGACGACCGCGCGTGCCATTATCAGGGTGCATGTGCTGTTATCGGGTCGCGCGTGTCATTATCGGGCTTGACCCGATAATCTTGGTTTCGCAATTGAAAAGTTGTTTTTGTTCAATTATAAATAAAACCGCCATGTTTTTTTGCCGATAAAATCGGTAGTTTATCTAACGGCAGTTTATGCCGGCGGTTTTGACCGAAATATTTTGAAACGGCATCATAAAAAGCCGTTCTTTGGGTGTGGAATTTATGCAGATTATACCTATAGCAAGCGGAAAAGGCGGCGTCGGCAAGAGCCTTGTTTCTGCAAATTTGGCTATTGCTTTGGCGCAGTCGGGCAAGCGCGTAGTTTTAGTTGACCTTGACCTCGGTGCGTCTAACCTTCATCTTGTGCTCGGAAACCAGTCGCCGAAAGCAGGCCTCGGCACATTCCTTACAGGAAATTCTGAATTTGAGGAAATCATAGTTCCGACAGATTATGCTAATTTGATGTTCATTCCAGGCGATTCTGAAATTCCGGGAATGTCTTCTATAAAAGCTGCGCAGAAAAACATGCTTATTAAAAAGCTTCAAGCTGCAAACTGTGACTTTTTGCTTATCGACCTCGGTGCGGGCACGCACTTGAGCATTCTTGACTTTTTTCTGCTTTCGCCGCAGGGCATTCTTGTTACAGCGCCAACAGTAACGGCAATTCTTGACGGCTACCTTTTCTTGAAGAATGCGGTCTTCAGACTGATGTACAACTCTTTCAAGCGGAATTCAAAGGCCTACGAATATCTCGACAAGCTCAAGAATGACGCCGCTTCAATGCAGCGGCTCTACATTCCAAAGCTTATTGACGCAATCGCAGAAGTTGACCCAGAAAATGCTGAATTGTTCCGCCGAAGAATGAGACAGTTCAGGCCGCGCCTTATATTGAACATGCTTGATTCGCCAAAAGATGCAGAAAAAGCCCTTAAAATCAGACGCTCATGCAAAGAATATCTCGGCGTTGAGCTTGAGCATCTTGGCGTAATCTACCGCGATGTTCTGCAAGATATTGCGCTTGCTTCAAGGCTTCCGATTATCGTTTACAAGCCGCAGTCTGTGCTTGCTCAGGCTATTTACCGCATTGCAGACAAGGTACGCAATTCAGAGACGCTTTCTTTTGACCAGTATCTTGCCGCAAGCAGCGACAGCTTTTCTAACGCCGAAGAAGACGCGGCGCAAGACTTTGAAGCGAAGATGACCTACATCGAAGATTTGGTCGGCACGGGCACGCTTACAATTGAAGATGTGGCCGATGTCATAAAAGCGCAGCAATACGAGATTACTCAGCTTAAAAAAGAAAACGCTTTGCTGAAGCATAAGATTCTTAAAGCACATTCTCAAGGCTTTTCGGTATAAGAAACATGATGCAGCTTGCCATTAACTATCCTTCATGGATTCACCCCGAAATTTTTCCAGGCGTTCCAGTGCTCGGCTTATTGCGCTGGTACGGGCTTATGTACATTTTCGCGTTCGGCACAGCTTATTTTGTGTTCATGCGGCAGGTAAAGCAGGGCGCGCTTGATACAGCTGATTACAAATGCACAGAAGACGACGTTTTGAGCTTTTTCTTTTGCGGAATTCTCTGCCTTATTCTGGGCGCGCGCATTTTTTATACGCTTGTCTATGACAAAAGCGGTTATTACTGGCACAAGCCGTGGCGCATTTTCTGGCCGTTCGACGAAAGCGGCGCGTTCACAGGTTTTGCCGGAATGTCTTATCACGGCGGCGTTATCGGCGGCCTTCTCGGCATGCTTTTCTGGTGCACGTGGAAGAAAAAGCCGATCGGCAAATGGATTGACGTGATGGCTGTATCAATTCCGCTCGGCTTTACGTTCGGGCGGTTAGGCAATTTCTTTAACGCTGAATTATACGGAAGAATTACGACTGTGCCGTGGGGCATGGTTTTTCCTGATGCAGACAAATATTCTATGTCTTTGGATTGGGTTCAGCGCGTTGTGGCTGAATCTGGGCTTGTTGTGCCGCCCGGAGAAGCGACTGTCGTTTTGCCGCGCCACCCGAGCCAGCTTTACGAAGCGCTTTTTGAGGGCGTTGCTTTGTGGGCTGTGCTCTGGCTTTTAAGAAAGAAAAAGCCTTTCGACGGCTTTATGGGCTGCGCTTACACCTTCCTTTATGGCGCAATCCGCTTCGTAATCGAATATTTCCGCGAGCCGGACGTTGAATTGGGCTATAGAATTGCCGCCGTGCAGGATGCACCGATTTATTTCAACGTTTCGCTGCTTAATCTGTCTACGGGGCAGATTTTATGCCTGATTATGATGGCAGCCGGCATTTTGAGCGCAGTTATATGCGCAATCGTAGATAAGCGCAAAAAGAGCGCGTAATTGTTATACTGAACTCGCTTCAGTATCTTCCCAAAATGAGATTCTGAAACATTCGACCGTAGCGAGCGGTTGATGCGTAGTGTTCGGAATGACTATATTACCCTGCAGCTATAAAAAAAGCTCTGAAATTCGCATTTCAGAGCTTTTTTGTTTTTCAGCTATAAGCTTGCCGCATCTAGTGCGGCAATAACAAGTTATTTTGCAATGATTTTTGCAAGGTTTTCAGCTGTAAAGCCGAGGTGTTCTGCAACTTTTGCGGCAGGGCCAGACTCGCCGAAACGGTTGATAGCGAAGATGTCTTCCGGTTTTGCGAAATATTCCCAACCCATAGAAATGCCTGCTTCGGCAGCAACTACGCGAGATTTTGGTGCAACGATTGCAGCCTGAATCTCTTTCGGCTGGCGGATGAAAGCTTCGCGGTCAATAACTGAAACAACACGTACGGTCTTGTTAGAAACAAGCTTGGCTGCGGCAAGTGCAAGGTTGACTTCTGAACCAGATGCAACAACTGTTACGTCCGGGTTGTCTGAACCCTTCTTTACGATATAAGCGCCGCAACGTGCTGTGTTGCGCCAGTCAGGATCGTCTTTTTCGTAGACTGCAAGACCCTGTCTTGTAAGTGCAAGGCAAGATGGTGCGTCTGTTGTTTCCATTGCGATTTCCCATGCAACGGCTGTTTCTTCTGCATCGCCCGGGCGGAGAACTTTTACGTTCGGAATTGCGCGCAATGCTGCGAGTGTTTCAATCGGCTGGTGTGTCGGGCCGTCTTCGCCTACGTAGATTGAATCGTGTGTAAGAACGAAAACGACAGGCTGCTTCATCAAAGCTGAAAGGCGGAGAGCCGGACGGAGGTAATCAGAGAATACCATGAATGTCGCGCAGAATGTGCGGAAACCGCCGTGAAGCTGAATACCGTTCGAGATGGCTGCCATTGCGAATTCGCGGATACCGAAGTGCAGGTAACGTCCTGCGCGGTTTTCCGGTGAATAAGAGCTTTCGCCTTTAAGAGCTGTTACGTTCGGGCCCTGCAAGTCAGCAGAACCGCCAACGAGGTTCTTGTAGCGCTGTGCCATTACATTGAGCGCTGCACCAGAAGCGTTTCTTGTTGCAAGAGATTCGCCTACAGCATACTGCGGCAAAGCTTCGTTTGACTGCG
The DNA here is from genome assembly GCA_001603145.1 of Spirochaetales bacterium Spiro_07. Lineage (GTDB taxonomy): Bacteria > Spirochaetota > Spirochaetia > Treponematales > Treponemataceae > UBA1240. The sequence goes on from LVBI01000061.1 coordinate 5,697, forward strand.
GCTTGTCTGAGAAGTATGCATCCCATTCAGCTTTCTTTTCAGGGTATTTCTTTGCCCATTCAGCAAAAAGCTTGTTCCAGTCGTCATTTGCTTTTGCAAATACAGGTGCTTTTTCTGCAAAATAGTCTTTTGCTTCTTTTGCAATGTAGAATTCTTCGTTAACCGGAATTCCGAGGTTTGCTTTTGCGGCAGCAATGCCTTCTGCACCGAGCGGTGCGCCGTGTGCCTTAGCTGTGCCTGCAACTGTCGGTGCGCCCTGTCCGATTGTAGACTTGAGCATAATCAATGTCGGGCGGTCATCTTTCTTTGCTTTTTCAACAAGAGAGATGATGTCTTTCATGTTGTACATTGAGCCTTTAAGAACCTGCCAGCCGTATGCCTGATAGCGCTTCTCAACGTCTTCGTCAAATGCAATGTCAGTTGAACCGTCAATACTGATTTTGTTCTGGTCATAGAAAGCGATGAGCTTGCCGAGCTTGAGCTTGCCTGCAAGGCTTGAAGCTTCAGAAGAAACACCTTCCATAAGGCAGCCTTCGCCAACGAGAGTGTATGTGTAGTGGTCAACAATCTTATAATCGTTTGTGTTGAACTTTGCGGCGAGCATTGTTTCAGCAATTGCCATACCTACAGCCATTGCAAAGCCCTGGCCGAGCGGGCCGCCTGTAGCTTCAACGCCGTCTGTAATGCCGAATTCCGGGTGGCCGGCGCAGTGAGAACCAATCTGGCGGAATGTCTTTACATCGTCGAGCGTTACGTTGTAGCCGCTCAAATGAAGGATAGAGTACAAAAGCATTGAGCCGTGACCTGCAGAAAGGACAAAACGGTCGCGATCAGCCCATTTTGAGTTTTTCGGGTTGTGCTTCATGATTTCGCCGTAGAGCACGGCTGCAAGCTCTGCGCAGCCAAGCGGCAAGCCCGGGTGACCAGAATTTGCCTTTTGAATTGCGTCCATTGAAAGGCTGCGCACAGAAAGTGCTGTGGCTTCAAGACCTTTTGTGTTCATTTGTTAGTCTCCTATGCTTTATGATTGTTTAATAGAATAAAGCTGCATGTTTTGGTTCAGCCGGAAGCTTGCCGCCGGACAGCGTGAAAGAATCCAGTTAAACGATTTAATTTACCTATGTTATAAAATTTTACCCTTTTCGTAAATCGGTTTTTTCCCTTATAAAGCCGGAATGATGCGCGTCATGTCAAACTGACGGCGTGTGCAATCAAGAATTGTCAAAATTTCTACAAGCAGTTGACAAAACATTCCGATGCCATAAAATAAAGATTATGAATTTTCTAGAAAAACTTTCCGGCCGCTGCGGCCGTTCACGGGCTTCAACAGTATTTGCTGTTGTCGCTTTTTTGTTAGTCCTTTCATCTAGCGCGTGTGCCAACGCACAGCAGGAATCGTCAAAAGCTGAAGACACGAAAACCGGCAATTCAAAGCAGGTTTCTCAAGCAGAAAAAGCATTGAAGACGCGGCAATACACCGAAATGATGCGGAGCGTATTTTCGTTTGTTGAGCAGAATTATGTTGATGAAGTTGACCCGACTGTTTTATACGAAGGCGCAATGAAGGGCATAATGGACGCGCTCGGCGACCCTTACACCGTTTACCTTGATTCATCGCAGATGCGCAGCATGAACGACACGACTGTCGGCAATTTCGGCGGCGTCGGCCTTTCAATTTCAAAAGCATCTGTTTCTACACCTGAAAAGCCGGCCTATGTTGAGGTTGTTTCTCCAATCGAGAATACGCCGGGCTGGAAAGCTGGCATTCAAGCTGGAGACCTGATTCTTGCGATTGACGGCACGAACACCGCCGACATAACGATGGACGAAGTGCTTGCGCGTCTCCGCGGTGAAGTCGGCAAACCTGTGAAAGTTCACATGAAACGTGGCAAGAACATGGAATATGACGCAACGTTAATCCGCGCAATAATCGAAGTGCCGACCGTAAAATACGAGATGATCGGCAATGACATCGGCTATCTTAGAATAATCGAATTTACGCCGCAGACGCCTGAGCGTGTGCAGGAAGCTTTGGATTCTTTCGCAAAATCAGGCTACAAATCTTTGATTATTGACTTGCGCAACAATCCGGGCGGCCTTATTACAAGTGTTGTGTCTGTCGCAGACAAGTTCATCGATTCAGGCACAATCGTTTCAACAAAGAGCAGGCTTCAGTCTGAAAACATGTCGTTTACGGCCAAGAAGGCGACGACAACCGCGCCGAGAAACATGCCTATTGTTGTGCTGATAAACAGAGGCTCGGCAAGCGCATCTGAAATTTTGTCTGGCGCGCTGAAAGATGACCACCTTGCTTATCTTGTGGGCGAAAACACATACGGCAAAGGCTCTGTTCAGCAGGTCATTCCGCTCAACCTTAACAACGACGGAATCAAGCTGACCACGGCGCGCTATTACACGCCGAGCGATTCAAACATCGATAAAGTCGGAATACCGCCGGATAGAGAAGTGCTTTTCCCTGTTTTGTCTGAAGAAGAGGAAAAGACCTATCTGAAGATTTTTCAGTCTGATGAAATCAAGAAATATGTCGAATCGCACCCGAACATGAGCCAGAGCGACATCGCCGCTTATGCGAAGACGCTCAAAAAGACATACAACCTTGAAGAGCGCGTTCTCCGTAAGCTTATCAGCAACGAAGTTTACAGAACAAAGATTCAGCCGCTTTATGACCTTGATTACGATATTCAGCTTGTGGCTGCAATCGATATTTTGCGGAAAGAATCTTTCGTTTCGCTTATGCGCAAGACAAAGACAATCAGCGAGCTTCAGGAAGAAGCTAAGAAAAAGGCTGAAAACGAAAAGAAAGCTGATAAGAAGAACTGATGCGGCAATTTTTGCTAGACAGCGAGCTTGCGCCGTTGCAGAAAATGTCTGTAACGGGCAAGAATTTCAGATATTTGGCGCAAGTTCTGCGTCTTGCAGAGGGCGGTTCTTTTGAAGGCAGGCTGCCGTCAGGCAAGCTTTGCACGCTCGTTGTCGTTGAGCGCACAAAAAGCGAGATGATTCTTCAGCGCGCCGCTGAAAATGCGCAACCAAATGCAGATGTTCCGTCTGCTTCTGGCAGCACAATCGAAGGCGGCATGAGCGCATCGCTTGTGGCGCAGAACAAAGCTGCCTGCATTTTGCCGGACGGAACATGCTGCGGTTACGGCGCGCCAATCTGGTTGCTTCAGTGTATGCCGAAAGCTTCAAAGCTTGACGACATTGTAAGGCAGTGCACCGAAATCGGTGTTGAGAAGATTTTTCTGATAGCGAGCGACCGTTCTGTTGCCAAAACGGATAATGCAAATAATAGCAGTTTAAAACTTGAACGGTGGAACCGAATAATAAAAGAGGCGCGTCAGCAGTCAGCTTCGCCTGTAGCAACTGCGCTGTATGCGCCCGCTGAAATAAAAGAGGTTCTTAAAACTTTAAAAGATTGTCTTGAACAGCGCCGCACTGAAAATGGCGTTGACGCTGAAGAAAAGACGGCTTTTCTTGTGATGACGGAAGCACCGCTGCACCGAAAAGGGCTGCACGAGCTTTTAAAGTCAAAGCCTTCGCCTGTTGTTCTTGCGGTCGGCTCAGAGGGCGGCATAAGCCCTGCGGAACTTGAAATGCTGACGGAATTCGGGTTCGAGCCTCTTCATTTTTCTACGAACGTTTTGCGGTCAGAAACTGCGGCAATATACGGAGTTTCTGCCGTTCAATCAATTATGACGGAGTTTTCGTTATGGCAGTGCAAAGAATAAAAGTGCTGAATGTGCCGGTGGACATCATCCATCAAGAAGAAATGGAACAGGAGGTGCTGGCGCTTCTCGAAAAGCCCGGCGCGAAGCAGATTATTTTCCTTAGCATCTGGGATTTGCTTTTTGCGCGCATGAACACCGAATATCTGGTTTGTCTGCAAAATGCAGACCTTGTGCTGCCTATTTCAAAGTCAATCATTTCCGGGGCAAAATTCTTGAAGCAGGCTGTGCCTGTAAGATACAACCCCTTTTCTGCGATAATTTCAATTCTTGCAATCTTGAACAAGCATTATAAGAGCCTTTACCTTTTCGGTGCGCACAAGCCAAGCCTTATGCAGGCCGAAGCCAACGTAAAATCTACGTTTGAAGGCATTCAGATTGTCGGGCGGTGCGTCGGCTACTACGACAAAATGGACGAGAAAAACATAATCGCCGCCATGTTTAAGGCTTCACCTGCGGTTGTGCTGCTCGGTAGCGGCATTAAAAGCCCGGAACGCTGGGTTTATCGCCGCAGAAACTGCTTCAATTCAAGCATTTTTATCGCCGACCGCGATGTGCTCGACATTTTTTCAAAGCGGAAAAAGTATGTAAATCCAAAGACTTTTGAAAAAGGGCTTGAAATCTGGCCTGAAATTTTCAGAAATCCGCTGAAACTGTTCCTGATTTTCCCATATTTCTGGTACTGCTTGTCGCTTTTGTGGTTCAGGCTTTTTAGGAAAAACGAATCAATAGACTAATGTTTGAAATCAAAGTTCCGATAAAATTTACATAGAAGCACATTGTAAAATCTTTTAAATATCTGACATTTAAGGATTTATAGTGTAATTGCATTTTTTGTATTGGCAGTTTTTACATCGATGGTCATTCAGAGTATTGCTGCTGCGTTTTAAATTCTTCAGATGAATTGATGGATGGCATGTTGTTTTCTGAAATTATGAATTTCAGCGAATCGATATGCCTGTAAAGCTGTCTGTTTTTTACCGGAGTTTTGAAGCTGAAAAAGAATGCTTTATGCTGAAATATTAGTATCTCTCCTTCAACTCCTGCTTAAGCAGCTGTTTTAAAAATCGTACAAGTTTTTTATCAATGTAAGGTAATTCATATTGCGTTTCATGCAATATGGAATATGCCAAATCTTTAGTTTGGGTGATAATAAGATGACTACAAACGGATTTGATACGTTGCTAGGAAATTCAAGACAAATCACTGGATTGAAGAAAGAACTTGCAAGGATAAGCCAGTCAGATGAACCTATCTTAATCGAGGGCGAGTCCGGAACAGGAAAGACAATGATTGCCAGCCTCTTGCATGAAAATTCAAGGCGGCGGGGCAATCCTTTCTTTTCTGTCAATTCGGCCGCCATAGCTGAAAATCTGGCAGAGGGTGAATTGATGGGGTCTGTGCCTGGCGGTTTTACAGATGCAAGAAACAGACCCGGCTATTTTGAACTGGCAAACGGCGGCACGCTTTTCCTTGATGAAGTCAGTGAGCTGTCAACGGTTGTTCAGGCAAAGCTTTTGACGCTTTGCGAAGGCAATATTCTTTACCGTGTCGGTTCAATTAATCCCATAAAGTATGATGTGCGGCTCATGTGTGCCACTAATGCAAAAATGTCAGATTGTCTTAGAAAGAAACTTTTCAGAACAGACCTTTACTACCGAATTTCAGTTTTACGAATTAAAGTCCCGCCGTTAAGAGAGCATATCGAAGACATTCCGATTCTTATTGAACATTTTTTGAAAAGCAATCCAGAATATAAGAACTATTATTTTGCGCCCGATGCAATAGAAAAAATGCTTGCACATAATTGGCCCGGCAATGTGCGCGAGCTGAAAAACTGCGTTTACCGCGCGGTTTCGCTTTGCAACGGCGAGCTTGTGCAGCCCGAAGACATTATATTTGACCAGCTTTAGCCGAATCTGGCCGTGCTTGCTGCGCCCGTTTGAGCTTGTGGCAGAGCCTGCTTGCCCGCGCCTGGTCACACAGCACTGATTTAATGTGCTAGTCGCGTTGTCTTGCGTTTGCCGCTCTAGCTTTTGCCCGGCCGCGCTGTCTTGTGCTGCTTTCGTGCTTGTTTTGTGCTTGTGAGGCACTTGTCAGTTGTGCGCGTCAAGTTTCAGTTTGTTCTTCTTCGGCTTGGTTCTTCTTAAAAAGCCCGGCCGCCTTTGTAAAAGTCTTTTCGATATATCTTGCTTCGCTTTCAGAAAGGGCGGCACGCGAAAGCACAGACCGCCAGAAAAGCTCCATGTCAGGTCTTCCCGTAACTGAAAAGAAACCCATCTTTTGCAGATTATCTCCGATAGCGGTTACTGTCTTTGAAAGCCGCTCCTGCGTCACAGGTGTGTAGCCGTCAGATATTTTGTGCTCCGCGCGGAAGACTGTGTAGCACAAAATCTGCACCGCATGAGACAGGTTGAGCGAGCCGTCGCGCCCGTTTGACGGAATGATTACGCCCGAATTGCATTCTGCAAGCTCTTCGTCCGTCAGACCTGTGCGTTCGTTGCCAAAGACTATGGCAACCTTGCCTTGCGGAAGGGCTGAATAGCGCGCGGCGAATTCTTCCGGCAAAAGAAGCCAGTCTTTGCGGTTTTTGCCGCGCCGCCTTGTTGTGCCGCAAACCCACGCGCAGTCGGCACATGCTTCAGTGATTGAATCGAAAAACACGGCTTTCTGCCAAATATCAAACGCATGAACCGAAAGCACAGAGACTTTTTCTTCGTCATAATCTGATTTTTTGCCCACGATGCGCAAAGTGTGTATGTCCATGTTCTTCATTGCGCGGCACACAGAGCCAATATTGCGGCTTTCTTCCGGCCGGCAAAGAATTATTACAGCTTCTTTTTGATTGTCTTTGTTAGTCATTTTCTTAAAAATATAGCAAAGTTCTGTCTTTGTACACATGCTTACGTTTTGCAAAAAATTTTAAATGAAAACATTTTTAAGATTTGACAACTAATGGAAAGTCGGTGTATATTTTCTGTATCGTTTAAGAAATTTTTGTGTTTGAGAGAATTTCTTATTTATTAAAAGTTACTTGATTTTTTTCATGGCGGTGAGTATATGGCTAACAATGATGACATCGTTCCAGGTTTTAATGAGGAAAAAGACGACAGCTTGCGCATTACGCTTGAGCGTCCTGAGGAAAATCCCTCTTGTATCGTCCTTTATCTGAATGGTTACATCGATACTTATAATTCGGCTTTCTTTTTGAAGCGCGGCGCTAAGGTTGTTGAGGCAGGTTATATCAACCTCATCTTGAACTGCGCTGCATTGAACTATGTTTCTTCAACTGGCATTGGTTCTTTTACAGCTTTCTTGAAGATGGTCAAACCGAAAGGCGGTGACGTTGTTCTTCTCGACATTCAGCCGAAAGTCTATGAAGTTTTCCAGCTTTTGGGCTTCTCACAGTTCTTCAACATCAAAGACAATATCAACGATGCCATCGGCTATTTCCATCAGGAATCAGCTGACGAGTCAGAGTTGTTCCCAAAAATTTTCGGCTGCCCCGTATGCTCAAAGAAGCTGAAGGCTACAAAGCCGGGCCGCTTCAGATGCTCTGAATGTAAGTCAATAATAGCCATAGATTCTAGGGGAGAAGTTTCGTTAGGTTAGGTGGAACTTCTGCACAAGTTAAAAGAGCCTGTTTCTCAGGCTCTTTTTTTGTTTTAAAGGCTTTT
>LVBI01000062.1 GCA_001603145.1 Spirochaetales bacterium Spiro_07
AGTTATGAATAAATCCCAATGCGAAACACGAACATATAATCGTCGGTGAAAGTCAGCTGTTCAATCGGCTTCATTGTGAAACTCCTTTATGAAAGTATCACAATATAAATTGATTAAAAATGAGAAATCCTGTACCTAATTGCGGATTTTCTTAAAGATTTTACAAAACGGGCTTTTTTTGCTAAACTTTGAGTATGGAGCACATTTTAATTGTAGACGGAACAAGCGACACGGCGGCGCAGAATTTGCTTGAAGAGACAGGCTATACTGTTACGGTTGTGCGCAATGTGGCGCAGGCTGCGGAATGGCTTCAGCGCAACAAGTGCGACATTGTGCTTTCTGAAACGAATTTTCAAGACCACACCGGCTTTTTCCTTGTCAGGTTTATCCGCAAAAAGCTCGGAGACGCGCGTCTGCCTTTTGTGTTCCTCAGCTCAAAAAGGGCAACCAAATATAAGGTGCACGGCTTAAAAAACGGCGCGAACGACTACATTACAAAGCCTTTCGTTCACGAGGAATTTCTTGCACGGATTGAGGTGCAGCTTAGAACTGGCGCGCTGCTCATGCGCACGCAGCGCAAATTCGACGACAACGGTCAAAAAGGGCTTAACCCTGCGCTTGGGCTGAAAGAGCCGTACACTTTCGGACCTTTCACAATTAATTATCAGCAAGTCAAGCTTGATAAGAACGGCAAGCCTGTAACGCTCACGCTGCAAGAATTCAAGATTCTTTCTTATTTAATTGAAAAATCTAATCAGGCTGTCAAAAAAGAGGAACTGCTCGACAATCTTTGGCAATATGATGCCGCGGTCGGGCTTAAGACTGTTTACACGCACATTTCGTGGTTGCGCGACAAGTTGCGCACAGATGAAAAGCCGGGCGGCTATATCAAAACGGTGCGGCAGATTGGCTATATGTTTGTGCCAGAAGGACTTGACGAGTAGCCGCGCTGAAACTGAGTGCATGACGCGCCGCTCACACAAGGCCATGCAGTGGGGCATGCGTCATTCCCGTGCTTGACACGGGAATCTTTCATTGTACAATGCTCGCAGTGGTTTCTTAGAGACGGAGCTTATCAAAGGGGAAGAAAATGAAAAAACTTGCGACTGTTCTTGCAGCGGTTCTGATTGCGCCGCTTATTTTTGCGCTTGGCACAAAAGAAGGCGAAACTTCAACGCTCGTTGTCGGCGCAGCGTCTGAACCGCATGCACAAATGCTATGGCAGATTGCCCCAGACCTTGCTGAACAGGGCATCAACCTTAAAGTTGTTGAATCAAACGATAATGACTATCTTAATATGTCGCTTGAAAACGGTAGCATGGACGCAAACTTTTTTCAGCATATTCCTTTTATGGAACTGTACAACAAAGAAAAAGGCACTCATCTTGTAAGCGTCGGAAGGGTTCATATTGAGCCGCTTGCGCTTTATTCAAGCAAGATAACCTCGCTGATAGAGCTTCGCAAAGGCGCAACTGTTGCTATTCCTGATGACCCGACAAACACAGGGCGCGCGCTGCTGCTGCTGCAAAAGGCCGGGCTTATTCAGCTTGCACCCGGTGCAGGCAGCAGAGGAACTATACAAAACATAATTATAAACACCAGAGATTTGGAGTTTATCCAAGTCAGCTCAAACAAGATTGCCAGCATGCTAAAAAATGTTGATGCGGCCATGATAAACGGAAATTATGCGCTTGAGGCAGGCTTGAGCGCGGCAAAAGACGGGCTTCTGGTTGAAGACAACGACATTCCATACGCGAATGTTGTTGTCGTAAGAGAAGGCAATCAAAATAACCCGCGCATTATTGCGCTTGTTAAAGCTTTGCAGAGCAAAAAGATAAAGCGGTTCATCGAAGAACGCTACCCCGCCGGCGAAGTAATCTGCGTATTCTAGCGAAAAGACTGTGGCAAGTGCCACACCGGTCACTGAGCGGAGTCGAAGTGACCGACGATTTGTGCAATGCCCGCGGCGGTTTCGGCTACGCTCAACCACCACGAGCAGATCCTGAAACAAGTTCAGGGTGACTGGTACATTTCGGGGTGACAGCACATTGCGGGGTGACGAAAGTGCGGTTTTTAGCTGTTGCGGAGAGACAGAACCTTTGTTGGGCAGCCGGTTACGCAGTCGCCGCAAGCATTGCAGAGCGAATAATCTACCACAGGCAGACCGTCTACAAGGTGAATGGCTTTTTGCGTGCATGTGCGTTCGCATTTGCCGCACTTTATGCAGCCGCTCTTGCAGTTCTTGATTATGGCGGGCTTGTTCTGCGAACGGTTCGAGCAGTTTACAAAAACGCCCTTCTGCGAAGCAGAAACCCTTGTAATAAGCTTTTGCGGACAAACAGTTGCACACACGCCGCAGCCTGTGCATTTTTCAGCATCAACATGCGCAATGCCGTCTTCTTTTATGGAAATAGCGTTAAATTTGCAGACATTCACACAGTCGCCAAAGCCGATGCACGCCCAAGCGCACATCTTTGTGCCGTTTATGCTCTGCTTTGCGGCGGCGCAAGACTTTATGCCGATGTATTCGCCTTTGACGGCAGAATGTTCTTTTGAGCCGCCGCAAGCTACAACAGCAACTTTCTGCTCAACTGAAACAGACTGACCCATTATTTCGGCGATTTTCTTAGCTGTTGCAACGCCGCCAGCCGTACAGCCGTCAACCGGCGCAAGACCTTTCGCGCAAGCAGCGGCGAAACCGTCGCAGCCCGGGTAGCCGCAGCCGCCGCAGTTTCCGCCTGACAAAACAGCACGAATTTTTTCCACAGTTGGGTCAACAGGAACAGAGAAAAACTTCTTGAAAATACCCAACAGTACGCCGAGCACAAAAGCCAGCGCAAACGCAACGATAATTGTATATACTATAGTCACTTAGAAACTCCTCATTTAATCAAGCCAGCAAAACCGCCGAAGGCAAGCGACATCAAAGAAGCCGCCACAAACAGAATCGGCGTTCCCTTCAAGAAAGACGGAATCGGAGCAATCTTAATTCTTTCGCGTATGCCCGACATAAGCACAAGTGCCATCAAAAAGCCGCAAGCCGAGCCAACCGCATAGACGATAGATTCCACAAACGTGTACTGCTTTGAAATGCAGTTGAGCGTAACGGCCAGAATGGCGCAGTTCGTTGTAATCAGTGCGAGATAAACGCCCATAGAGCTATAAAGCGCAGGTGCAGATTTTTTAAGATAAAACTCAACAAGCTGAACAAGGCTTGCAATAACAAGAATGAACGTTAAAGTCTGCAAGAAAGTCAGCCCCAACGGTTCAAGCACAAAATGATAAAGCGGATAAGTTACGGCAGTTGCCAGAATCATTACGAAAGATGTCGCAATGCCCATGCCGGTTGCCTTCGAAACATCTTTGCTCATTCCGATAAACGGACAAAGCGCCAGAAACTGAATGAGAACAACATTGTCAACAAGCCATGATGAAATAAAAATCTTGCCAAGTTCGCTCATTTTTTGCCTCCCAAAACAGCCTTGACCGCATTAGCAATTGCAATGAACATGCCGAAAACGAAGAAGCCGCCGGCTGCCTTGCTGAAAAAGGCGATGCAATAGCTTTCCGGAATTACGCTTGCACCAAGAATTGTGCCCGCGCCCAAAAGCTCGCGCACAAACGAAATGCCGCACAAAACCCAAGTATAGCCAAGCCCCATGCCAAGCGCATCAAGCGCAGCATTGAGCGGCGGCTGCTTAGAAGCAAACGATTCGACGCGCCCCATGATAATGCAGTTTACAACTATAAGCGGAATAAACACGCCCATTGCTTCTGAAAGCGACGGAAGATAAGCCTGCATAAGCAAATCTACAATCGTTGTGAAAGACGCAATAACGATAATGAAAATCGGAATGCGGATTGCATCTGGTATTAAACGGCGGAACACACTTATGATGATTTCGCTCATAACAAGAACGAACGTCATTGCAAGCCCCATGCCGAGACCGTTTGTCAGTTTCGTTGTAACTGCAAGCGAAGAGCAAAGCCCAATCATCAATACAAGCAGAGGGTTTTCTGCAAGAAGACCGTTCGTAAATATTTTCAGTTTCTCTTTCATTTTGAATTTTCCTCGATTACAGCCTGTGCTTCGCTTACCGCAGCCTTAAGAATTGCGGCAATTCCTTTTGAAGAAATCGTTGCGCCGGAAAGTGCAACAACGTCATCGCCCACAACAAAAGCGTCTGAAGGTGTTTTTCCATTATACTGGTCCATGTAGCCGCCTTCTTTCGCCCTTTGACCAAAGCCAGGCGAATCTGATAATTCCAAGATTGATGTGCCGGTAACTGCAAAAGATGTATCAACACCAACAAGAATTGCAGCTCTGTCATAAGTCGGGCCTTCAGCCTCAACCACAGCACCAAGAAGCGCATCGTCTGCACTTTTTGCAAGATTCACGCTGCGGAATGTTACATCACCGCCCTGCTCTAAAGCGACTGCTTCAACCGCTTCAAATTTTGCAGCTTCAGGAAAAATCTGTTTCATTGCGGCGGCAGAACCAGACAGTTTCAATGCCGCAATTCTAGGTGCAGTTATGCTGTTTACAAGTGCAAGCGAAACGCATGAAACAACTGAAAAAGCTGCCAAAATCAGCCCAAGCTTCAATATATCTTTCATTTTATTCCCCTGCCTGTTCCGTAAATGCGACCTGTCAATCTGTTTAAGAAAGACACTGTGGCGTTCATTATAAGAATGCTGAACATAACGCCTTCCGGGTAGCCGCTGAACTGACGGATAATCGCTGTAATAAGACCGCAGCCAAAACCGAAAAGCAGCCTGCCCTTCTTTGTTACAGGCGATGTTGCATAGTCTGTCGCCATGAACACAGCACCAAAAAGAAGGCCGCCTGACAACAGCTCAAAAAGCGCATCGCCAGAACCTAAGCCGTATGAACCAGTAAAAAGCCAGCCGTAAAGAACGGTTGTGGCAACCATTGCAACAGGCGTGCGCCAGTCAATTATCTTTGTGCATACAAGATAAACAAAAGCGAGCAGTATCAGCAGCGCGCTTGTCTCGCCTATACAGCCGCCTGTTGTGCCGAAAAACATATCTGATACAGAAGCTAAATTTCTGCCGATTGCAAGCGGTGTTGCCGAAGAAACAGCATCAACTGCAAAAGCCGGTGCTTTCCATGTGCCCATAAGCTTTGGAAAGCTGACAAACAGAAATGCACGGCCGACCAATGCCGGGTTGAAAACGTTTGCGCCAAGCCCGCCGAAAAACTCTTTCGCAATAACAATTGAAACAAGCGAAGCAAGCACAGGCAGCCACAGCGGCAAATCTGGCGGCAACACAAGACCGAGCATGAGGCCGCTCACCAAAGCAGAGCAGTCGCTTGAGCGCACAGGCTGTTTTGTAAGCTTTCTGAACAAAAACTCAAAGACAACGCTTGAAACGCTTGTTACAAGCAGCGTAAGCAGCGCGTTCAAACCGAAAAGCAGAACACCAAAAACGCACAGCGGCAGCAAAGCCACAATAACTGTGCACATTATTTTTTGTGTCGAATTATCATTGGTAATATGCGGGCTTGAAGAAAGATAAATCTCGTTTACATCAGATGGTGCGCTCATTACTTTGCTCCTTTTTGGGCTTCAGCTGCGTTCGCCTTGTTTTTTTCCATAATCTCGCGGTTTTTTGCTTTACCAAGCCTGAAATACTGAACAAGATGCACTTTTGCAGGGCAGACGTATGCGCACGAACCACACTCAATACAGTCCATCAAGCCGTATTTTATTGCAGCTTCAATGTTTTCAGCTTTTACAGAACGCATCATCATTACAGGCGTAAGTCCGCACGGACATGCATTTACGCAGTTGCCGCAGCCGATGCACGGCGTTTCTGCATTAAGCGACACTTCTTTTGCAGAAAGGAACAACACACCCGATACGTTTTTCTGAACCGGGAATTGCGCGTTCATCATAGAAAAGCCCATCATCGGGCCGCCGCTGATAATCTTTTTTACGCCGGGCTTAAGCTTTATAACTTCAGGGATTAAATCGCCGACCAAAGTGCCGACCGGAACGCGGAGGTTCTTCGGTGTTTCGCAGCAGCCGCCCGAAATTGTAAGGGCGCGCTCTATAAGCGGCTTGCCCAATCTGAATGCGTCTGACATTGCAATAAGCGTGCCCACATTCTGAATAAGACAGCCTGCGTCAGCCGGCAACCGCTTTGAAGGAATCTCGCGGCCAAGAATAGACTTTACGAGCATTTTCTCGCCGCCCTGCGGATATTTTGTCTTAAGCAGCTTAACCGAAATATCTGATTTTCCGCTTTTTGCGATTGCCTGTTCGATATTTTCAACTGCATAAGCTTTATTGTTTTCAACAGCAATAACAGCACGTTTTGCGCCTGTTAAATGCATGGAAATAGCAAGCCCGTCTACAATTTTTTCAGCGTCTTCAATAAGAGCGCGCTCATCAATTGTAAGATAAGGCTCGCACTCGGCGGCGTTTGCTATAACGCAGTCTATTGTCTTGTCAGCAGGAACATTAAGTTTTACATGAGCCGGAAAAGCCGCACCACCCATGCCGACGATGCCGCACTGGCGCACGCGCTCAATGGCGGCAGATTTTTCGCATGAGAATGGGTCAAGCGGTGGCAGATAGCTTGTGCGGTCTGTGCCGTCTGCTTCTATGATAATGCACAATGCTTCAGTGTTGCCTGTTACAATGTGCGGTTCAATCTTTTTGACAATGCCGGCAATTGAAGCATGAACTGGAACAGAAAAAGCACCTGTTCCGTCTGCGATAATCTGTCCTTTTGCGACAGAATTTCCGACAGAAACACACGGCACATTAGGTGCACCGCCCTGTGTTATTGGAATTACGACTGTCTTTGTTGACGGCATGGCTTCTTCAATTGCATAAGCAGAAGAAAGCTTTTTATTTTCAGGCGGATGCACACCGCCTTTAAAAGTAGATAATCTCATAATTTCATATCTTACAACAATATCGAAGGTTTATGCAATGGGAAAACTAGAACCTGCAGGGATTCAGCATAAAAGGCATTAGAATGAGATTTTGCTTGGCGGAAATCCGTTACTTGCGTCCGTCTCACTGCTCGCGTGGGATAATTGGTGGTTAGACTCGCTTCCGCTCGCTCCCACGAGGCAGTTCGCGTCCGCAATTCACTACTTTCCGCCAGAAAAATACAATCTACGCAGATGTGCACCAAAAAGAATCTGCGTAGACGGATTTTGGCGCTTAAATGCTTATGCACGTTTTCGTATTACGGAAACGTGCAGGGTTTGCCAAAACAAGCTGTTTATGAAGATAAAACCCAATCGCAAATCCAGAATCCGACGAGAGCAGATTCTTACATGACACAGCGTCATGCCTGAAATTGCTAAGCATGTCATTCCGAACTTGTTTCGGGATCTGAACACTATATACAGCACTAAAACCTGTGCAGCGTGATTGCCTCGACTGGGCAGATTTCGTGGCAGCAGAAGCAGTGCAGGCACTTCTTTCTGTCAAGCATATAGACACGCGCGTCTTTTGCGGCATTCTTGTTTGGCGCGGCATCAATTGCAGCCTGATCTATGCCGTCGGCATAAGCCGAAAAGCGCAAGATGTGCGCTGGACAAATTTCGATGCAGCGGCCGCAGCGGATGCACTTTTCAGCATGAAAGCGCGGCGTTTTGACAAACACAAGCTTTGCCGCCGAATTAATAAAGCCCGGCAGCATACGCTGAAGCGTTACGGCCGCAACTGAATCGTGCACGGCCTTGAATTTTTTGGTGCTGACGCTGATTTCGGCGAGACTTGCGCCTGCGGTGATTATCTCGTCCGGCGAATTAAGCCAGCGGCGGCGTTCCATTGCGTCTTTCAGATTTGCAACCTGATATGGGTTATAACCGACAAGACTTGCACAAGTCCAGTCGAGCGCAAGGATATTGTCTGAAGCCGCCAAAAAGCCCAGCTTCACAGGGTCGCCGTTGCCCGGTCCGCCCGGCCCTTCCATTCCGACGATTGCGTCCATGATTGCATATTGAGCGTTTGCCGCAATATTCAAGTCTGTTAAGAATGCGGCGAAATCAGCTTTGTTAGAGAATCTGTAATGTGTCTGCGCCTTCTTTAAGCCAACAACCAGCCCAAAAAGGTTTTTCATTGCGCCGGTGTAAGACATAAACTGATGGCTTTTCAGCTTAGAAAGAGAAACTACGACATCTGCCTGTGTGAACGCTTCAGCAAAATCAAGAACTTTTACGATTTTACCCTCTTCGCACTGAACAATGTGCTGCCCAGAAAATTCGACCCACTCGCCGCCGTTCTTAAGAATCTGCTCATACATTCCTGTAGATTTAGCGGCAGAAGTCGGGTTTGTCGTTGCCGGAGATTCGCCGACTATGACACGCTTTGCGCCAAGCTCTACAAACGCCTTTACGCTTGCACCCACAACAACAGGATGAGTGCAGACAGCGGCTTCTGGCTTTTTGGGAGAAAGGATATTCGGTTTGAGGAGCACAGTCTTGCCTGTAACATCAGGCGGCGGCACAAGCTCAAACATGCGCTTTATGGCTGCGTAAACATCATCAAAATTGTATTCGTCACATAGCTGCAGTGCAACAGTCTTTGTCATACAGGTTGAATAACTCCATTATCTCTAATTGGTTAGACTAAAACTAACATAAATTGAAGAATTTTTCAATATATTTATGTAAATAGAAACTAAAATGATTATCGGCCGCAGATGAGGGAATTTTGACTGTTGAAACAGTCGGAACTTATTTAGGAGAGACAAGAACCTCTACTCGCAAGCGGGTTCTTTTCTCCCCTAAAA
>LVBI01000063.1 GCA_001603145.1 Spirochaetales bacterium Spiro_07
TCCGAGGCGAGGTTTTCCCTTCCCCTTAAACCCCATCCCTTTCCGGCACGGCTTAGGGCTACCGCCCTAAGAACCTGGGTTAATCTACATAATTGGCTTTTTCCCAAGTCTGCCGGTTTTGCGTAAGCAAAAGCGGCGCTTTTCGCCGGATAATCTTTATTCGTAGATTAAGCTATTGCGAAAAGAACCCCTAATAACCCCTATCTTCCTCAGCACCGATTAGGGGCTTGCTTCGCGCCCCTAATAACCCCCGATTTACTTCGGTTTTTGGTTTTGCTTCGCGGTGTTGGGATTATGCTGTTTTTTGGGGTTTGCAAAACCGCAAGCAATGCTGATGTACTCAAGCTGCCGGTTTTTGTGTCAACAAAAAGCGACGCTTTTCGCCAGTTAAGCCTGAATCGTAGAATGAACTATTGCGAAAAGAACTGCTCCGCAACCGGAAGCGGCTTTGGGATTGTACTGTTTTCTGGAGGTGCAAAACCGCATGAACTGCCGATGTACATGTCTTTCAAGTTTTGCGAAGCAAAACTTGCAGGGTTTGCAGATAAAGCCTTTGCCGTAGATAACGCCCAATCGCAAACCCGGTTTTGCGAAAAGCGAACGTAATGATTACGTTTGTTCACTTTGGTGATTTTCTTGAAACGTAATCATTACGATTGCTCACTTTGGTCATTTTCTTGAAACGTAATCATTACGATTGCTCACTTTGGTGATTTTCTTGAATCGTAATCATTACGATTGCCCACTTTGGTGATTTTCTTGAATCGTAATCATTACGATTGCCCACTTTGGTCATTTTCTTGAATCGTAATGATTACGATTGTTACTTTTGGCATTTTCACAAAACGTAATGATTACGTTTACTGCTTTTAATTTTATGCAGCGTCATCATGACGTTTGCGCTAGCAAAACTTAGCAGATTCACCAGTTTGATGCTGTGTCATTCCGAACTTGGTTCGGAATCTGCTTGTTATTGTTTTGTGAATTGTATTGGAACTGAGCTTGGATCACTTGGGTGAGAAAGGGTCAATGTGTTACCGTTAATAGCGTAAGCACCAACAAAGAATTCTGTATTTACTGGTACAGAGAAAGGGCTACCTCCTGCTGTTGTTAAAAATGCTTCAATTTCACTAATGCTTGCCAAATTAGTTGTTCCTGCTGCAGTCACAACACTCCCTGTTCCAGTATTCATCGTAGCATAAATATTTACACCTTCTAGCCGAAAAGGTCCTACCAAGGTAATCGTCATTGAGCTTGGATCTGAAGGATCTGAAGGAGCAGTATCAATCGCAACCGTCGAAAAAGACATTTCCGACCCTGTAAATGTTAAAATCTGTGACATTGAACTAGTAGGTCCGAGTGATTCGGTTTGCTTCCATGTTCCTTCCAGCGATGCTGCTGGTGTTGTTGCTGGTGTTGTTGTGGTGGTTTTAGATGAATCGCCGCCGCCTGAGCCTTTGCATGAAATGATGAACAGACTTGTAATGATAAGACTTAAAATGATTAATTTTTTTCACTTTTAGTTCCTCTCGCTTTTATAAGTTTTTTTGGTTAGTAACAATCTATTTCATTTTTAAACTTTTGCATAGTAATTTAAATGCAATTTAATTTGTTTTTAAGAATTCTTTTGGGCTTGCGCTTGTGTTTTGCTCGGTATAGACTCTATTTGCAAAGATTATGCACAACGTCACCCCGAACTTGATTCGGGGGCTCAATTTTATATAAGGCAGACGGACATGAACAATTTGTTTATCAATTCAGTTGAAGTTACGGGCGGTTTTTGGAAAAAATATCAAAAAATCACGGTCGAGAATATCATTCCATATCAAGAAAAGGCAATAAAAGACCAGATTGAAGGCATTGAGCCGAGCCACGCCGTTGACAATTTTATAAACGCGGGCAAAAAGCTTGCCGGCGCAAAAGATTATGCAGATTTTTACGGCATGGTCTTTCAAGACAGCGATGTCGCCAAATGGCTTGAAGCGGCTTCTTTTTCGCTTGCAAAATATCCAGATGAAAAGCTTTCCGCCCGCATTGACGAGCTGGTTGAGCTTGTTTCAAAGGCGCAAGAAAGCGACGGCTATTTAGACACTTATTTTACGCTCAAGCGCCCAGACCAGAAATGGAAAAACCTGCACGATGCGCACGAGCTTTATTGCGCCGGGCATTTTATAGAAGCCGGCGTTGCGCATTACGAAGTAACCGGCAAGACAAATCTTTTTAAGATTGTCTGCAAGCTTGCAGACTGCATCTATGAGCATTTTATAACGCAAAAACATGAAGGCTACCCCGGCCACCCGGAAATTGAGCTTGCGCTACTCAAGCTTGCACGCTCAACTGGCAACGCCAAATATGCAGAGCTTGCCAAGCATTTTATAGACGTGCGCGGCGTTGACCCTGAATTTTACAACAAAGAAATGCAGAGCCGCAGCTGGAACGTATGGGGCAGCGAAAGCGTGAACCCAAGTTATCACCAGTGCCACAAGCCTGTTAGGGAACAAACCACGGCAGAAGGTCACGCCGTAAGAGCCGGTTATCTTTTTACGGCAATGGCTGATTTGGCATTTGAAACTAAAGATACTGAACTCTTCGCCGCGTGCAAACGGCTGTGGCAGAACATCACGCAAAAGCGCATGTACGTTACGGGCGGCATCGGCTCAACAAACCAGGGCGAAGCTTTCACCGTTGACTACGATTTGCCGAACGATACGACTTATTCTGAAACTTGCGCCGCCATCAGCCTTATGATGTTTGCACGTCAGATGCTGCGCAACGAAAAGCTCGGCGAATACGGCGACATTATGGAGCAAGCGCTTTACAACACTGTGCTTGCCGGTATGCAGCTTGACGGCAGACGCTTTTTTTATGTGAACCCGCTTGAAGCAGTGCCGGGCATTTCGGGTGTGGCTGTAACCCACCGCCACGATTTGCCTGAAAGGCCGGGCTGGTACGGCTGTGCATGCTGTCCGCCGAATGTGGCGCGTACAATCAGCGACATTGCTGATTATGCGTGGCAGCTTGACGGCTCAACGCTTTTTTGCGTGCTGTTTATCGACAACAAGCTTGAGCTGCCAGATTACGGCATAAAAATCACCGAAAAAACTGAATATCCGTATGACGGCAGAATAACTTTTGAGCTTGAAAAGGCTGATTCGGCAAATGCGGGTTCGGCGGCGGCAGTTGAAACGCTGGCCGTAAGGCTTCCGCATTGGGCAAAGGGCGCAAAGTGGCAAGCTGAATGTGGTGTGCGCGTTAAAGATGGCTTTATCTATTTTGATTTGTCAAAGCTTAACGGCGCAACGACCGCAAAGCAAGCAGCCAAGCTTGCAATAGAGATTGACTTGCACCTTGAGCCGCGCAAGATTTGGTGCAATAGTTCAGTTCCGGCAAATTCGGGCAAAGTCTGCTTTGCGTTCGGGCCGCTAATCTATTGCGCAGAAGAAGCAGACAACGGCAAGCTTCTTGATTTGTTTGTGCAGCGCAATGCGATACCTGTCGTCCAGCCTTTTGCAGAAGAGCTTGGCGGCATCAGAAAAATGCAAGTTGCTGCGGTCAGAGCTTTGCATAAAGGCGGCGCGCTTTATTTTGAAGATGAACCGCAGCTTGAAAAAGCTGAAATGACGCTTATTCCTTATTATGCTTGGGCAAACAGAGGCTTAAACCAGATGCGCGTGTGGCTGCCGCAATGCTGAAAAGACGCACTGCTTGCAGCTGAATATGCATTGTGTATGGCTATATAGCCCGAACTTCGAGTTTTTAAGATTGCGGTGGCTGAGCGCAGTCGAAGCCACAATAAGCAGAGTTTTTTGTTTATAATTGAGAATCGTTATTTCGACTTCGCTCAATGAACGAACCCCGACGCAGAGCGTGCGGGGTATCGTTCGTTC
>LVBI01000064.1 GCA_001603145.1 Spirochaetales bacterium Spiro_07
TCATATCTGTCAGCCATTTACACAATTTTTTTTACATGGTCCTGTTTTGGTCATATGCCAATAATTGTACCACAGCTTTTTAAAAACTATATGTGCGTTAACACACAAAAACGCCTTTTTTGGGCAAATTTTGAAAGATTTTACATAATGAAATTGTAAAAAGGCATAAAAAAAGGCTGCCCGAATGGACAGCCTTTTTGCAAGCGGTTTACGATTAATCGTTGCTGGTTATTGCAATGGTACGCGGTGCGCTTTCAACTTTGCGTGGAATTGTGATTGTCAGAACGCCGTTCGCAAACTTTGCGGCAACAGCTTCTGAATCAATGTCATTCGGCAATGTAAAGCGTCTCATGAACTCCATTGAAGAGCGTTCTCTGATAAGATATTCGCCTTCTTCTTTTGCTTCTTCTTTCTTTTCGGCTTTTGCTTTCTTAACAGAAGAAACCGAAAGCAGATTGTCTTTCAAGCTTATTTCAACATCCTTGTCTGAAAGGCCAGGCAAGTCCATTTCCATTACATAAGCGTTCTTTGTTTCTTTTACATCAACTTTCGGTGCGGCCATTCTGGCGGCAAAGTTTTTGCTCGTTGGGAAGAAATTGCCCATTGTCTGATTCATTTCATCAAATGCGTCAAGCAAACCGTCTGAAAAACGTGGATTAAAAATACTAAGTGTGTTCATATATAAACCTCCAAAGTTTTATTTGCATTTCAATTTGTTACGCAACCTGCGTACACTAACTATATTGCAAAAAGCGTGCCAACTTTTTCTTAGCTGAAATTATTTTGCACGTCTATAAGCGGTGTGATTTAATTGCTTGTAAAACAAAGAATTAGCAATTTCAACAAAAACTCTTGCTATTTTTCATTTTCAGGCGGTTTTTCTTTTTCAGATTTATGTGCCGGATTTTTCTGCAATTTTCAGCTTTTGTTTTCAGGCGGTTTATCGCAAGGCAGCACAAAAAGAACCTATAAACTGAAAAGCGGCGGAAATTTCTGGAGCTTTTTGCGCACATGAGTCACAATGAAGCAGCAAAGCTGTATCAAATTGACGCAATTTTTCAGCTTTTAACTTATTTTGTTACATTCAATTTGCAAAACGCGCCGTATGGGTTATTATGTTTATATGAAGACACAGAAAAGCTATTCACTCACTTTGTCAGTCATTTTGTTCACCATGCTCGGCATCGCGGTCTTTATTCAGCTGCGCTCGTCGTTGACGATGCAGAAAATCGAAGAGCAGCGGCTTTCGGCGCGGCTTTCTGACGACGTGCATTATCTTGTTGAGACAATCAAAGAAGATTTGTTTTTTCAGTCTTTTCTGACGAACACGCACCGCACCAATTTTGCCGACGCGCTTATTTCGTTTGACGGCTTTGAATATGCGATTTTTCAGTGGCAGGGCCAGCAAGACACGCCAGACTTGTTCGACGCGCTTTATGTATATTCACAGCGGCTCAATAAGATGTATCAATGGACAGGCGCTTCATTCAAAGAAACTTCCATCTATTCTACAGAAAATCTTGCAGCGGTCACAAGCTTGATACGCAGCAACCCAGATTTTCAGTCTCAGATGATAATCGAGCTGAAGACCGGGCAGATTCTCTTTATTGAAACGACTTATCTTGCCGAGCAAGACAGCAAGCTTTATATTTTGAGCTTTGTCAACAAACAGGAATTCGGCTACAATCTTTTGCCGTACAACACCGCGCAATGCGTTCAGGAATCATCTGATTTTTATTTCAGAATCCGCGACACCGAAAGCAATTCAGTGCTTTACGAAAGCGACCCGGACATTCCGCCGCAATTTTTCAGCAACCCGGATTTTTCGATGGCAATCATACCAGAAAATTATACGATTTCGATGATACCGAACCAGAAAAGCGGCGCGAGCGCAAAGCTTGCCGCAACGCAGATGGACATTCCGCAATCGTTCTATGAAATTGCGGAAAAACCATATCAGCAGAAACGGCTCGTGCTCGAAGTCATTCACCGGCAAGGCTCTTTGCTTAAGGCAAGCTCGCGGAACATGCGGCTAAGCCTTGTTTCATCGCTGCTGGTTCTGCTTGTAATCGGCGGCACAATGATTATAGTCATAAGGAACATGCGCAAAGCTGAACGCCTTGCAACACATCAGCAGGAATTTATCTCGACGATTACGCACGAGCTGAAAACGCCGCTCGCCGTTATTTCGGCTGCAGCCCAGAACATGAGCGACGGCATAATCACGTCGCGCGAACGCATACGCTATTACGGCGAAATGATTAACAAAGAAAGCAAACGCCTGAAATCGACAATCGAATATTTTCTGCTTTATTCCAAAATAACAACCGGCACAAACTTGAAGCACCAAGAGCAAGATTTGTGCGAGCTTTTGCGCGACGAAATTGCGCGTTGGGAGCTGCCGTGGAAGAGCGACGACTTTGAAATTGAGGTTGACTTGCCAAACCGCAAAGTGCCAATCTGCTGCGACAAGACCGCAATCTTGAGCGCGATAGACAACCTGATTTCAAACGCATACAAACATTCAAAAGACGGAAAATATACGGGCATAAGCCTTAAAATTGAGAACTGCCCGATAAAGATTATGCGCCACACATTCGCGCCGCAGAACGTAAAGCAGGCGGCAATTGTCCGCATAATCGACCACGGCGAAGGAATTCCAAAGAGCGAGCAGAATTCCATTTTTGAGCCGTTCGTCCGCGGACAGGCGGCGCACAACCATCAGATTGAAGGCAGCGGCGTCGGGCTGAACCTTGTAAAGCGCATTATGAACTTGCACGGTGGGCTAGTGCTTCTTGAAAGCTCTTCGCCTTCGGGCACAACATTTGCGCTAGTTTTCCCCATAATCGAAGAAACTGAAGCTATTCAGCTTGAAGAAACGCCAGAAATGCTTGAAAACAGATGATATTTGAATGTTTCCATGTAAAAAAGCTTGCTCGATTTTACAAAATGAATATAATATATAATGATGGGTTTAGTGAATTTTCGCCATTCATGGCCCACGCAGGTACTTGATTCCAGGAGGACACAATGGGCAGAAAGATTCTTATAGTTGAAGACGAAGAAGGCTTGCGCATCACCATGGGCGACAGACTTGCATCGGAAGGCTATCACGTCATCGAAGCAAAGACAGGAACGCAGGGCATTGAATTCGGTCATAACGAAACTATTGATTTGATTATCCTTGACATAATGCTTCCAGAAATTGACGGTTTCAGCGTCTGCAAAAAGCTCCGCGAAGACGGTGTGCTGACACCTATCATCATTTTAAGCGCAAAAAGCCTTCTTGAAGACAAAGTTACAGGCCTTAAGACAGGTGCGGACGACTACATTACAAAGCCTTTTGAAATGGCTGAGCTTCTTGCGCGCATTGAAGTGCAGATACGCAGGGGCGAAGCAATAAAGGCAGTCCATTCACGCCAAGATGCAGATGAGCCGACAGACCTTGTAATCAATCTGCGCCGCGGCTACATGGAAGTTCACGGAGAAGAAGTTCCGCTTTTGGCTCAAGAAATCAAGCTTCTTGATTATATGTACCTTCACGAAGGCGAGGTCGTTTCGCGCGACACGCTTCTTGATGAAGTTTGGGGCTACGAAGAAAAAGTAAGCACAAGAACTATAGACGTTCACGTTGCGCGCCTCCGCCAAAAAATGGACGACGCAAAAGGCGTTCCGAGATACATTCAGACTGTACGCGGAATCGGCTACAAGTTCACTTCGCCTAAAAGCGGCTCACGCAAATAGTCTTTTTCATAGCGCAGAAAAGCGGCGCGGGAAATGTTTCTGCCGCCGAACCGTGCAACATGGTCAGTGTAGATTTGTGAATCTATAAGCTTGCCGCCCGCTTTTCTGAAAGCTGCAACAAAAGTGCAGAACGCAGCTTTTGACGCATTTTCAACCATCGTAAACATTGATTCACCAAAAAAGACAGACCCGATAAGCACGCCGTAAAAGCCGCCTGCAAGTTCGCCGTCAAGATAAGCCTCAACAGAATGTGCAACGCCAGCTTTGTGCAGCGCAATATAGCTTTCAATCATATCAGGGCGAATCCAAGTGCCGTTTTGCCCCGGCCGGTTGGCGGCGGCGCAAGACGTGATTACGCTTTCAAAAGATTTATCCATAGAAAATTCAAAGACTTTCTGATTAAGCACACGGCGAAGGCTTTTTGGAACATGAAGCTCTTCAGGGAAAAGCACAAAACGCGGGTCAGGCGACCACCACAAAATCGGGTCTTCTTCGTTGAACCACGGAAAAATGCCCTGCATATAAGCGGAATGCAACATTCCAAGAGAAAGATTGCCGCCGACAGCCACAAGCCCGTCATCCGACTGCTCTGGCGGCGGAAACTGAAAATAATCGTTCAAGCCAAGAACAGGAAAATCATTATCGTTTCGGTTTGCGTCCATATTTGAATGTGATTTCCCCATTTTTCAAGCCGCAGACAACAGAGCCGCCTTCAGCCAAACGCCCGAAAAGCACTTCATCAACAAGCTTTGAAGAAATCTTGTTGTCAATAACACGGCTTATGTTTCTCGCACCGAATTCCACAGAGTAGCCCTGCTCTGCAAGATATTCAGCACATTCGTCTGAAACTGATATTTTAACGCCCTTGTCTGCAAGCCGCGCAGAAAGCTTTTCAACCTCTTTTCGGGCAATCGAAACCATAATTTCTTTACTCAAATGGTCAAAAGGAATAACCGCATCAAGCCTGTTTCTGAATTCAGGCGTAAAAGTCTTTTCAACAGCTTCATTAACCGCAGAAGTTCCTGCCGTGCGTTCGCCGAAACCAATCAAAGGCTTCGAAACGTCGGCCGCACCGGCATTGCTCGTCATTATCAGCAGCACATTATGAAAATCAGCTTTTCTGCCCTGATTGTCAGTCAATGTCGCATAGTCCATCACCTGCAAAAGCACATTGAAAATGTCAGAGTCTGCTTTTTCAATTTCGTCGAGCAGAACAAGCGAATTCGGGTCTTGTCTTACAGCATCTGTCAAAAGGCCGCCCTCTTCAAAGCCGACGTAGCCCGGCGGCGAGCCGATCAATCTGCTCACGGTGTGCTTTTCCTGATATTCGCTCATGTCAAAGCGGTGCAGCGTAAGCTGAAGATTTTCGGCGAGCGTCTTTGCGAGTTCTGTCTTGCCCACGCCTGTCGGGCCTGCAAAAAGAAAGCAGCCCATAGGCTTATTTGCATCTCTGAAGCCTGCACGTGCTCGCTTTACGGCAGCCGCCACAGTTTCGATTGCATGGTCTTGTCCGAGCACAGCCTTTTTGAGCGACCGCTCAAGGTTCTTGAGCCTGTCTTTTTCGCTTACGGTGGCTGTCATTTCGGGCAAATGCGCCATTTTTGCCGTTATGCTCCCAACAAGCGGCTCATCGATTAAGGCATATTCTTCGTTTTCGGCGCATTTCTGCACTTCTTGCGGATGAAGCCTCAAAAAAGCACCGGCTTCATCTATTATGTCAATCGCCTTGTCTGGCAAGAAACGCTCTTTCATATATTGGCGCGAAAGCTTGACCGCAGCTACAAGCGCATCATGCGTGTATCTTACCTTGTGAAATTCTTCGAGACGTGGCGCAATGCCCTGCAAAATCTTGATTGATTCTTCATCAGTCGGCTCTTCAATATCGATTTTCTGAAAACGCCGCGCAAGCGCATGGTTTTTCTCAAAATATTTTGTATATTCCTCGTAAGTCGTTGCGCCCATGCAGCGCACAACTTTTGAAGTGAACAAATTCGAAAACAAGCTTGCGCCGTCAAGAAGCCCGCTGGAACCGCTTCCAGAGCCGACAATTGTATGAATCTCATCTATATAAAGAATTACGTTCTTCCGGCGCAAAAGCTCGTCAGAGAGCCGCTTTATGCGTTCTTCAAATTCGCCGCGGAATTTTGTGCCGGCAAGCAGCACTCCTACATCAAGCGAAAGAACCGCAAAATCCTTCAGCAAGTCCGGAACATTGCCGTCAGCAATACGCTGGGCTATACCATAAGCAATAGTCGTTTTGCCAACGCCGGGCGCACCGACATGCACAGGATTGTTCTTTGTATGGCGGCACAGAACCTGCAAAGTGCGGTCAATCTCATTTTCGCGCCCTACAAGGCTGTCAAGCTCGCCTTTACGCGCTTTTTCGGTCAAATCCACAGTAAAACGAGCAATCATCGTACGGCGCGGCTTTCTTTGGCTATACGGGTCATGCGCCATCGAAGGCATTTCTTGTTCAGGTTCTTGCTCGCCGTTTTCTGCGCCATCAGATTTAAGCTGTTCATCGTCGAGCGCGTTTTCCATTTCAGCAATGTTCATCAGCTTCTGCTCGGCAAGCTTCATCAGCTCTTCAAAAGGATTTTCTTCTGCGCCGTCTTTCTGGTTCTGTTCAGTTTCAGACAAAGCCTGCGTGTCATTGCCTTCAAATGAAACATCTTCAGGCTCGTCTGCACCGTCTTCTTCGTTTTGCGCCTGATATGTGATGCCGCTGATGAGCGCAAGCCTGCTCACGCCGGAAGCTTTGAGATAATACGAAGCGTAAGTCCTGTCGTCGTCGTAAATGCTTATCAGCAAGTCTTCAAGCTCAATAACAGGCTTTTCGCAAGAAAGACAATGCTCTGTTGCGGCTACAATTACGTTCTTAAAGCCGAGACTTTCGATTGTTTCGCCCGCAATCAGAATGGGAATATTCAAATCAAGATATTTGTAAAGGCTGTCTTTGACCATCTGAACATCAGAGCCACATGATTCAAGCAGAGATTCTATTTTCTGTTCAGACAGCAAAACCAACAAAAGATGCTCTGCTGTCAAAAACTCGTGGTGGTGGCGTTCAGCATATGATTTAGACGCCAGCAAAACATGCTGCGCCTGTGAAGAAAATTTCATTTAAACTTGCTCCATCGTGCATCTTAACGGAAAGCCGTTGGCACGCGCGTTTGAATGGACGATTTCGATGCGTGTAACTGCTATGTCAAAAGGATAAACGCCGACAATGCCTTTGCCCTGCTTGTGAACGTTTTCCGTAATTTTTACAGCTTCGTCCTCGGTTTTGTGGAATATTTTAATCAGAATCAGCTCGACAAAGTCTTTTGTCGTAAAGTCATCGTTTAAAAGAATAACCCTGCAACGGGGCGGTTCTTCAAGAGCAAAATCTTGAGCCGAGCCTGTATCAAACTGATTTTCAAAAGACAAACTCATGGCTTTAATATATCGGAACTGCAACAAATTGAAAAGACCATCATTGTTGCAGCTTCGTCATTCCGGCTAGACGCGCCTTTCAGGAATCCTTCATCGAAACAAAGCCGATGCTCAAGAGCACAAACAAGAAGAAGTGCGCTACAAAGCATACAGGCAGCGCAACCCAGCCTATAGTGCCAATCAGCGCCATGATGAAAAGGCTCATGACATATCTGCAGAACCCAAGCAAGAAGTAAGCTATAACTGCAAAGAACGGAACTGAGAACAGCCACCAGAAATGCACGAACTGGTTCTTTGAAATCTTGAACTGCCAAGCAAGAATAGCGGCTACAAGCGCCATAAATATGAACATGAACGGCTGCGCAAGCCTTGTCGTTAGCGCATGGAAGAAAACTTCAAAAGAGAAACCGTATTTCTTAGCTTTCGGGCAGAAACCTATCAATGAAACCAAAGACATTGTTTCAGTGCCCTGCGCGGCATCCGTAATCTGGAGAAAATCCTTAAAAGGAATAGGCAGAACATAGAAGCTGCGGTTTTCACGCTCGTAAGTTTTTCCTTCATAGAATATGGGCGAAACCTTAACGTCCCTGTCGTCGCGGTGAACGCAATTCGTGATAAGATAGGGCACAGTTTTTTGCTTCTGGTCTTTTACAATCCGCTCATAAGCAGGACCAAGCTTTTCAGCATTTTCCGCGATGAGCTTTGCATAAGGCACGTAGAAATTCTCTTCTACGTTCTTGTCTTTATCATAAGAAACAATTTGCAAGCCGCGCACATACTGCACAGCACTGCCGCTGTCTTCAACCGAAGTTATGCCTTTTATTCCGACTATGAGCAATGTACCGTCAGCGCGCGTTACAGAAAAATGCACATTGCGCACTGATTCAAAAGGCTGCAAATCATAAGTTTCGTCTATAAAGAAGCATTGGTTGCGCAAATTATATTCAGCAATTGCAAGATAGCGGTTCACGTCCGGGTCGAGCGTAGAATCAGATGAAGCAAGAAGCTCTCTAAAAGTGTAATAAGCCTGAAGATAATCTTTAGAAATAATCGCCGAATAGCCTTTGCGCTTGAGTGCATATCTTGCTTCAGATTTGCCGCCGAGGCTTGAATCTGCAACCTGCAAATTTTCCCAAGCGTTTGCGGCTATTCTCTTCGCTTCTTCCGTATGAACGCCTTCAGTTTCAGCGTTCAAAGCAAGCGTAGCATAATAATGCGCGTCAAAAAACTTTGAATTAGAATATGCTTTTTTAGCCCGTTCAATCAGTTCAGGCACAGGAATGTTAATCTCAATTTCGTTATCGTTAGCGGGCGGCGGTAAAGAGCCGGAACGTTTCGGCGAAGCTTCAGCGTGGCTTGCATCGATTTCAGCCTGCAAAAGAATGTTGTTGATTTCTTTAGTAAGTTCCTTAGCTTTTTCGTCATCTGTGTCGTCAGCAGGCACAATTCTCAAAGCCTGCCTTGCATAAAGTTCGGCTTCTGAATAATGGCCAAGAGCAAGATGTTTCTTTGCCCTTTCAGAAAAATCCTTGAAATCGATTGAAGCATTCGTAATTGCAACTTGATTTGACTTCATAAGCGGCAGCAGAACTTCTGTGGCAGCCACAGAAAGCACAAGGCAGAAAATCATCATAACAAAGACGCTGCGCAAAAAGCGGAGCATCTCTGCCTTGTTACTTGCTTTTTCAGACTTCATCTCTGTGGCAAACGCCCAAGAAAACGAAACCATGAAGCCGGAAATTTCAAGCGCAGAAAAAATCGAAAAGAAATAGAAAAACGCCGTGTTTATTTTGTAGCGCGTCTGAAATACAGAGATAATCTCCGGCGGCACACCTTTTATAAAGGCAAAAGCACAAACAAGCAAAAATGAAATCGAAAAATAAATGACAAAGAAAAATCCTACCCGTCCGGTTATTGACTTCATAATCAAGCTCCAAAACTACGTTTTTTTCTTAAAAGATGTGCAATAAGTCCAATTACAGAACCTACAAGAAGCAGCAACAAATTCAGCAGAATAGGGAACACAAGGCTTACGGAATCAGCAGAAAGCCATTCGCTCATGAACATTTTTGCCGGCATCATAGCCTGAGTGCAGAGCGCAAAATAATTGGCGTACAGCACACCGACGAACGACAAAATCATGAGGAACACGCTGAGAAGCGGCCAAGATGAAACGAACGAAATGCCCCACAGCGCGAACAAGGCGACCGCAATCGAAGCAACGCACAAATATGGCAGCCAGCCGCGGTTGTACATCTTATATGCATAATCAGACATCTGCTTCAAGGCAGAAATCGGCAATGAAATATAGAACGGCATAGAAAGCTCGTTCTTTATAAGCATGTCAGAGTTAGCTTCTTCCGGCGAAAACTGAAGGTTGCTGTGCTTGAAAGTCTCGAAAACCTTTTTTTCCATCTGATAGACAGGCTGATAAACGCCAGAAGCGGTGTAATTGTGGTCAATCGCCGTATAATAAAAGATGCCGTTTTCGGTCGTTCTAAAATAGCCCGGCGTCTGAATAACGTCTTTATGAAGCTCCTGCAACGCCGTATTGTGCTCGTTTGAAAGCTCGTACATGTTCATTTTAAGCCCGAACGAAACAGGTATCAGCACGGCAAAAACAAGAGCAGTCAAGCCTATCATGCAGACAAGCGAAACTACGTTGCGCCAGTTGCGGCGCACAAGAAACTGAAAGCTCAAAAGCAAAGACAAGATGCCGGCGAACGGCGCTATCTCGACAAGCCCTTTGAGAAACGGCTGAAAGAGAAAAATCTTTGTCGTCTGGCCTGCACACAAAAGTGAGCAGCTTTCGTTCAGCATATACACCAAAGCCAGAAAAACAAGAGAAATCAGAAAAAAAAGAAAAAACTCCAAGATAAGAGAAACAACCTTTTTCACTCTTATAGAATAGCACGAACTATCAACAAAAACAACTAAAACTAGACAAAAACATAAAACTATAACTCTTTATGTGCTATTATTTTCACCTGTTAAAAGCCATTTCTCAATAGCTTTAAAAAAGATTGGCAACAAGTTTTCCACAAGTTGTCCTTTGTAAAATCTTCATTTTTCAGTTAAATTTTACAATTTTAGATATTGACATATATTTTTCGTTATAGAACAAGAAATTATAAATCTATATAATACAAATAATTAAAATGTATATTCTAATTAATGGAAAATTTTAAGGTATGTTTCAAAATTTTATCCACAGAATACTCAAGTTTTCCCCAAACGGCTTGTAAGTTTTCCACAAGTTATCAACATTTCTGATTAAGGGTAATCTGTAAGATTTGTCAAGCACTTTTTTGCAAAATCTTCTTTCTTTAAGAAACTGCCCGGCCGGCTCTTTTTTTCATATTTTCAAGCAGATTTTGCTGAATTTCTGGTGTCTGCGTCAGGTTTTTAAACAGAGAAAAAGCCTTTAAAACAAAAAAAGAGCCTGAGAAACAGGCTCTT
>LVBI01000065.1 GCA_001603145.1 Spirochaetales bacterium Spiro_07
AATGAAAGCCTAAGAAAATTCCTTAAATTTGTGCAAACGAACAAGGCTGAATCTGATTTTACGCGGAGGCTTGATAAAATGGTAGAGACACAGAAGAAAGTGGAAGAACTGAAAAAGACATATCTTTCGTGGAGCTTGCACGACAGCGACGTTCGCCGTGAGGCCAGAAAAGAAGCCAAGCTTGAAGATGCGCGGAATATGCTCGCAAAAAACAAGTTAACTCTGGAAGAAATAGCAGAATATACAGGGCTTCCGCTTGAAACGATAAACGAGCTAGCGCACAATAGTTAAAGGATTTTTCTAAAATTCGTACTGACTCACAAGATAGAGAAAATTGTTCGCTGTACAGGCTCCCTCTTGAAACTGGCAGCAGCTTACCGAAGAGCTGAAAGTTGCGGCTGTGCAATAGTTCTGCTTTTCGCAGCAGCTTCAATAGCCCCATGTGTCATTGCCGTGCTTGACACGGCAATCTTTCGGCAAGATTACCCGGTCAAGCCGGGTAATGACATGCTACCGCCCTCGCGCCCTTGTACACGCCCCAAACGGGCAGCCATTGTGCACCAGTTACAAGATTTGCCGCAAGGCAAATCTTGGCCGTTTTGCTAGAAAAAGCTCATTCAGTAGATTAAGCTAATGCAAAACGCTTCCCCTTAGGCAGGGCTTGAAAATGAGCTTGTCTTCATGTTAAATTGCACGCATGACAGTGCTATCAATCCTTCTGCAGATTCTTGGAAGTTTGGGTTTTTTGCTTTACGGCATGAAGCTTATGAGCGACGGTATTCAGAAAAGTGCAGGCGAAAAGCTTCAGCGTGCGTTGAGCGTAGTAACCGGCAACCGCTTTGTAGGGCTTCTGACCGGCTTGCTAATTACGATGATTATCCAGTCTTCCGGCGCGACAACCGTTATGGTCGTCACGTTCGTCAACGCGGGTCTGCTTACACTGGCACAGTCAGTCGGCGTAATTTTCGGCGCTAACATCGGTACGACAATCACCGCATGGATTGTCTCGCTTTTCGGTTTCAGCTTCAAAATTGCTGAATTTGCCATTCCGGTTGTCGGAATCGGTTACTTCCTTTCAATCTTAAAAAAATCAAAATACAAGAACATAGGCGAAGCGATAATGGGCTTCGGAATGCTGTTCCTCGGTCTTTCGGGGCTTTCTGCGGCATTCACATTTGAGCAGCTCGGCTGGCTTTTCAACATTGAAGGCAGCGGCGTGGGCGCGCTTGCGTTGGGCTTCTTGCTCGGCATCTTCGTTACGGCGCTGCTCCACTCTTCATCAGCATTTTCTGCAATCGTCATCACGATGGCGTTCAACGGCCTTATAACCTGGGAACTTGCCGCTTCGATGACGCTCGGAAGCAACATCGGCTCTACGATTGATGCAGTTCTTGCGGCCATGGGCAAATCTGCCGACGCAAAGCGTTCCGCGCTCATTCACGTTTTCTTCAACGTTTTCGGCACAATCATCGTCTTGTTCTTCTTCAAGCCGTTCCTCGATTTGATTATTCTTTTAACGCCGGGTCACGCAAATTCAAACATCGCAATCCGCATTTCAATGCTGCACACAGTTTTCAAGACGCTCTCGACAGTTGTGCTTCTGCCGCTGCAGACACCGCTTATCAAGCTTGCTCAGCTTATGATTAAGCAAGACAGTTCAGAAAAGAGCGGCGTTTACAAGCTTGAATTTACAGGCTCTTTCGCCAAAGACAGCATTGCAGCGCACATCATTCAGGCTGAAAAAGCAATTGCCGACATGACAGACGCAGTTTCAGAGATTTTCGACAAGATTCAGATTGGCATAATGACGCGAGACGAATCTTTTATAGAAGAGCACAAAGAGGCGAGCATTCAGGCTGAAAACTACGTTGACCAGATGCACGAGCAGATTACGCACTATCTTGTAAAGTGCGAAACTTTGCAGCTTTCTGAAAAGCAGCTCAACCACGTTTCAAGTCTTATTCAGATTGTAGACGAGCTTGAGAACATGTGCGACAGCTGCTATTCAACGATTACGCTCATAAACCGCTCAATCGACAAAAAGATGAAATTTCAGCAGGAAGACATGGAACGCCTGCTGCCTTACCTTGAGCTTGTGCGCCAGTTCCTTCAGTTTATCAGGCGCAACATCAACAGCCAGCTTACGCCAGAAAAGCTTGATTTGGCGCGCGAATTCGAAGACGGCATCGACTCTTTCCGCAAAGACCTGAAGAAGGTTGCAAGAAAGCGTCTTGAAAGCGGCGCAGACGTTAAGTCAGAGCTTCTGTACATCGACATGGTCCGCCGCATCGAGCATATCGGCGACAACTGTTTCAGCATTTCCGAGATTTTGACAAACGTGTAAAACAAAACCGATGAACAGGCAGTGCTTATGAAGCAATCAAAAATGCAGAGAAAAATGATAAAAGAAATGGAAAATGCGACTTACCCAAGTTTTTGGAGCAGAGCCGGAGCTTATTTCATAGATTCAATAATTTTTATTCCGTTTTTCTTCTTGCTCTTTAAAGCACAATTAAAGTTTAGGAACAATGAAGGCTTCATATATTTATGTCTTGCGTTAAATTTTTCTATAGGTGCATTGTTTTCGATTTATAGAATCTTTTTCACTAAAAAATTTAACGGAACTCCGGGAAAGCTTTTATGCAAATTCAAAATCGTTAGAGATGATGGCTTGCCGATAACATGGGGAACTGCCGTCAAAAGAGAGCTGATTGTTATTTGCATTTCCATTTTATATTATTTGCTTTTTTGTTCTTTTTTGATTCTGAACAAACACTCAATTAATACTTATGCAGATGCAACAGCAATCTATTCAAAATCGGTTCTTTCAAAGATATACACAATCATTATGTGGGTTGTCTATCTTATAGATTACGGCAAAATCAATTCATCGCCCATGCGGCAAGCCTTGCATGATAAAATTGCAAACACCGTTGTTGTTTACAAATACACAACCGAACTCAAGGCAGACGAATAAGCAATAGCATCTCGAACCATAGAAGCCGATATAATGCTGAATCAACAACCTCGGCACGATAGATAAGCATTTGCTTTTCAAGTTTGCGCGACACTTTTTGTCTGCATAAAACTTTTACAGCGGATGCGTATATTCTTTGTTATACAGCATTTTTATTGACAAATGGACAATACAATAACATGATTATCCCATAAAGGAGGGCAAAATGCCGATTATTGCAGCATTTATGGTTCCGCATCCGCCGATGATTGTGCCGGACGTTGGGCGCGAAAGCGAAAAGCAAATAGAAAAGACAATCAAGGCTTATGAAAAGGTTGCCGACGAAATTGCGGCACTCAAGCCAGAGACCATTATTATCTCAAGCCCTCACAGCGTGATGTATTCGGATTATTTTCATATTTCGCCGGGAGCTGGCGCAACAGGCTCGTTTGCAGAATTCGGCGCACCGCAAGTCAAATTTGACGTGCAATATGATGAAGAACTCGTAAAGCTGCTTGCCGACAAAGCAAAAGCTGCTGATTTTCCGGCCGGCACTCTCGGCGAAAGAAAAAAAGAGCTTGACCACGGCACGATGGTTCCGCTTTGGTTCATCATGAAGAAATACAAAGACTTCAAGCTTGTGCGCACAGGCCTTTCGGACTGTGACCTTTTGAAGCATTATGAATACGGAACGCTCATAAAAGACGCCGCCGAAGAATTGAACCGCAAAGCCGTTTAC
Organism: Spirochaetales bacterium Spiro_07; assembly: GCA_001603145.1. Classification (GTDB taxonomy): domain Bacteria; phylum Spirochaetota; class Spirochaetia; order Treponematales; family Treponemataceae; genus UBA1240. Next base: position 3,696 of record LVBI01000065.1, read on the forward strand.
GTTGCAAGCGGCGATTTGTCGCACAAGCTGCAAGATTACGGGCCTTATGGTTTTGCAAAAGAAGGGCCTGTTTATGACGCGCGTATAATGGAAGTATGTGCCGGCGCACGTTTCGGCGAGCTTTTTGATTTTGATGAAAGCTTCTGCCAAAAAGCTGCGGAATGTGGCCACAAATCGTTTGTGATTATGGCAGGCGCGCTTGACGGCAAGGCTGTGAAAGCAGCGCAATATTCGCACGAAGATGTAACAGGCGTTGGCTATGGAATATGCTCGTTCATTCCAAAAGGCGATGACGAAAACAGGCGCTTTCTTGCGGCAAGGCTCAAGCTTACAGCAGAAGAGCTGGAACAGAAACGCCAAAAATCTGATGCTTATGTAAAGCTTGCGCGAGATTCCGCAGAATATTTTGTCAAAAACGGAAAAATCATGAAGCTGCCGGAGCAAGTGCCGGACGAGCTTTTGAGCACAAAGGCCGGCGCTTTTGTTTCAGTGCACAAGTTCGGTGCATTGCGCGGCTGCATCGGAACAATAGCCGCAACAAAAGAAAATCTTGCACTTGAAATAATTCACAATGCTGTTTGCGCCGTTTCCGAAGACCCGCGCTTTGAGCCGGTAAAAGAAGACGAACTAAAATATCTTGAGATAAACGTTGATGTTTTGGGCGAGGCCGAAAAGATTGAATCAGAAGCCGAGCTTGACGTAAAAAAATACGGCGTTATCGTACAGAGCGGCTATAAACGAGGGCTTTTGCTGCCAGATTTAGACGGCGTTGACACAGTTGAACAGCAAGTTGCAATTGCACGGCGCAAGGGCGGCATTGCACCAACCAAAAAAGTGGATTTGTTCCGCTTTGAGGTTGTACGCCATTATTAGCATACGTGGCCGCTTAGGGGAAAATCATGCCGGTTTGTGATGTATGCTTCAGGCACTGCAAAATTGAAGAAGGCGCGTCTGGCTTTTGCGGCGGGCGCACTTGCCGCAACGGTCAGATTGTTGCCGCAAATTATGGCAAGCTGACTTCTGTTGCGCTCGACCCGATTGAAAAGAAGCCACTCAAAATGTTCAGATCCGGAAGTAATGTTTTGTCTTTAGGTTCTTACGGCTGCAACTTGCGCTGCCCGTTCTGCCAGAATTCAAGCATTTCATGGTCGCAAAAAGCCTTTGAATATAAAGACAAAGCTGAATATTATTCGCCGGAAGAAATTGTGCAAACAGCCCTTTCTCTGCGCGGCCACGGCAACATCGGCGTAGCTTTTACATACAATGAACCGCTCATAGGTTATGAGTTTGTGCGCGACACAGCAAAATTAGCCAAACAAGCAGGACTTGAAAATGTGCTTGTCACAAACGGAACTGCGTCGCTAAAAGTGCTCGACGAAATCAGCCCGTATATCGATGCAATGAACATCGACCTAAAAGCTTTTTCTGCAAGCTTTTACAAAGATTTTCTCGACGGCGATTTTCAAATGACAAAAGATTTTATCGCGGCCGCTGTGCAGACCTGCCACGTAGAGCTAACCACGTTGATTATTCCCGGCGAAAATGATAGCGAACAGGAAATGCACGAGCTTAGCAGCTGGGTTGCCGCTCTTGAAAAGCAATGCAACAAAAAAGTACCGCTCCATATCACCAGATTTTTCCCGGCTTTCAAGCTGACAAATAAAGCGCCAACGCCGGTCAGAACCATAATGCGCCTTGTTGAAGTTGCAAAAGAGCATTTGGATTTTGTCTTTCCAGGGAATGTGTAATTATTGCTTTTATCATAGGGAAAACAGTCAAAAAAAATTAAAGCACAAGCCGCCGTGGTTGTGTTCCAGAAACGAGCGGCTTTTTGCTGAATCGGGCTTGAGCCTTAACGGCAGATGAGATTTCCTTCGTAAGAAAAATCTAGGATTTCGCCGCTCTTAGTTATGCTGTGGGGTTTATATAATTGGGCAGAGCCAGAAACCTTTATTGTTTCGCCGGAATAATTGACAAACAATGTTGCTTTCAAATCTTGCTCAACACCATCCCGCAGCAAAAGCCCTTCAAGAATAGTTTCTTTATCGCTGCCAAAAACTTGATATTCGCCCGGCTCAATTTGCGTTCCATAAAGCCAGATAGAAAGCTTATAACTTTCAGATTCATTTGACAAAATTATTTGATCATTTTCTTTATCAAAAACGCAAGCCACAAAAGAATTATCATCTTTTTTAGAATCTTCTACCGAAAGTTCTTCTATTTTGGCAGACAAATCAGCATTGTCTTTTTTAAGTGCATTTATTTCTGTTTCTAAGCTTGAAATTTGATTTTTAAGAGCTTGGTTTTCTTCAAGCAGAGCCTTGTTCTGTTCTTCTAATTCTTTCGCTTTCTCGCTCTCTTTTGAGCTGCAACCAGAAAAAGCAAGAACTACACAGATTGCCAACAAAATCATTTTTAATTTTTTCATTTTTTTCCTTCTTTTAATTTTTTTAGAATTTGTTTCTCATTGATTCTGATATGTTTTGTATTCTTTAGCAAATACTATTTGCAGTCACACAAAATCAGCCGCGCTTTTACGCAAAATACTCAAACGGAAAATCGCCGATTGTGGTTGAGCCGCCATGACCGGGCAAAACTACAGTTTCAGCCGGAAGAGCGGCGAGCTTTTTAAGGCTTGATTTCATCTCTTCGGGGCTGCCGCCTTTTAGGTCTGTTCTGCCGCAAGAGCCTGCAAACATAGTGTCGCCAGAAATGAGCAGCTTTTCGGCGGCGCAATAAAGGCAGATTGAACCGGCGCTGTGCCCCGGAGTGTGCAGCACTTCAAAGCCGCCTGCAAAATTTTCAGAATCTTCAAACAGCGTTTCGCCGCCTTCAAGCAGCACGTCAGGCTTGCGCACAGACTCTGGCAGGCTGCTCTTAATATAAAAGGCAAGGCCGCCTGTGCCAAAGGCGCTGCTCTGTTTTTCCCTTAAGTCTTCGCCAAGATAAGGCGCTTCTGCTTTGTGGGCGTAGAACTTGCATTGCGGAAAAGCTTTCAAAAGCTCGTTTGCCGCGCCGATATGGTCAAAATGCGCATGAGTGAGGATGCAGGCCGCAAGGTCAAGGCCGTGCTTTTTAAGCAGCGCAATAATCTCATCAGCGTTTCCGCCCGGGTCTATTATGGCAGCCAGCTTTTCGTTCAGCTTTAGAATATATGTGTTCACTTCAAGAACGCCTGTCTGAAGATGCAAAATCTTTTCCATATTAATTCCTTTCAGCATAGAAATTTAAAACAAAAAGGCTGCCTAAAAAGGTCAAAAAAACTGTCATTTTCGGGGTCGTTTGAAATTTCGTTACAAATGCCCCGGAAATCTATTCACTTATTTTATAAGCGCATAAAGAAATGACAATTTAACCTTATTAGACAGCCTCTTCTTTATCAGACTGAAAATCTGATTATTCAGCTGCGTTGTTTGTCTCAACTTCTGAAACAGGTGCGCTTTCAACTGTGTCAGTTTCAGCTACGGCCTCCTGTGATTCAGCTGCCGGAGATGTATATGATTCCTTGCGGCGAGAGTAGCTTACGCTAAGCTTTCTTCCGCGGTATTCGATTCCGTCAAGATTTTGGATTGCGCTGTCGGCATCTTCTGCAAAAAGCGTTACGAACGAATAATTGTCGCAAACGCGGATGTCGCCGATGCGCTCGCGGGCAACGCCGCCGACTGTTGAGAAAAGCCCGACAAGCTCTCTTGCAAAAACGTGGCGGTTGCGGCCAACGCTTACGAACACAGTCTGCGCGAATTCTTCTGCAATCTGCGCCCTTGCGACAGGCGTTCTCGGCACAGGTGCTTCGCTTGTGTGGCCTTCGCCGGCGGCACTAGAAATGCGAGAGCTGTAGCTTGAATCTTGATAGCGCGAATGGCGCGGTGTGCGTTCGCGTCTGTGATAGCCGCCGCGGTAGCCACCAGAAAGTTGCTTTGCAAGATAAGCCGCAACATAAGATCTCATCGTAAGAGGAACATTTGCCTTAAAAATCTTTTTAAGCTCATTCATTTCCAATGGGTCTTCTTCTGTTTTGACCCTGTTCACTGCATCCTGAAGAAAAGATGCAATCTGTTCAGCATTAATTGAAAATTCGTTTTTAGACATTTTATTCTCCTGTCAAAACTGCGCATAAAAAAGCGCCTCAAAAAAAATTAAAAGCCGCCGTAACAAAGGCAAGCAAAATCAGTGCTCAAAAGGCACTCTCAACAAAAATACAGAACCAAGCTGAGAAAAACCTTCCCTTTCAAGAACAACCTTGAAAAAGTCAGGAATGATTGAACAAGAAACAGCGATTTCCTTTACATTGCTGTTTTCAAATTGTTTCAGCAAAAACTCAAGCAGTTCTTTTCCTAACCCCAGCCCGCGGAAATGAGGAATGACGAACAACGATGAAATCATCATGACAGAAGAATCACGGCCGGTCTTAGAACCTGCTGCAAAACCCACAGGGTCGCCTGATACGGTTTCACATAATACAACAGTCCGAAAACCTTCCAAAGAAGAATCGTTGACTTTTTGATATTGCTCTGACAAGGCATGACCTAAGTCTGCACCGTAAAAGTCTTTAAATTCTTTCAGCAGCTCTTCTTCACACGTTTTTTCAGCTTGTTCATCTGAAGCGTCTGCAACCCTGAACAAAAAGTCGTCATGCAGAAGCTCGTCTTCATTTTCTTCAGGCTCAAGCTCAAGCCGTTCTAAGCCCCAAAGTTCCCTTAGGTCGTCGAACCAGCTTAAAATTACCTGATTCATTTCATGCTCTTTGAAAGCAAACCACAGACGCTCAACGTCGGGATGCTCTTTCAGAACATTCTTGAATTTGCGGAAAACTCCCTGGCCGCTTTTCAATATGCCGCGGAGCTCGCCGCACACAGGCGGATTCTTCAATGAAGCAACAAAATGCTCCATAAGGCGGAACCCGCTTGCGGAATTCCACACAGGCAGCCTGAAGTAACGGTTCTCGTCACGCGGAACAGCTTCAGTTTCCGGCAAGACTTTTCCGTCAACAGCATCAAAGACAAATGCACTGCCCTGATTTTCCATTGCATAGATAATCTCGTCTGTCAGTTCCGAAGTTAATTCCGTTACCATAAGTGCATTTTACCACAAAACATGCACTTTTGAAACTGCCTGCACAACAAGCCGCCCGAAAATTTCAGTTTTCAAGCAGCATTGCAAAATTAAGCCAAATCTTTGCGGCTTGTGCAAATGTTGCTGATAAGACCGTAGCCCTTTGCGGCTTCTGCATCAAGCCAGTAGTCGCGGTCTGTGTCTTTGGCAACATCATCAACAGATTTGCCTGTTTCTTCAGCAATCATCTGATTAATCTTCATGCGCATCTTCTCAAGTTCCTGTGCATGAATCTCAATCTCTGTTGTTACGCCCTGCATTCCGCTCATCGGCTGATGAATGAGGTAGCGGCTGTTAGGCAGACCGTAGCGCCGCTCTTTTGGGGCTGAAAGAAGCACGATTGAAGCCGCGCTTGCAATAAGACCCATTCCGATGGTGTAAACAGGCGCATTTATAAAGCGGATCATGTCAAAAATGGCATAGCCCGCGTCTGCATCTCCTCCCGGTGAATCGATGAAAAGACGGATCGGTTCATCAGAATCAGCTTCAAGAATGAGCAGCTGGCGCGCAATTTTTTCTGCAAGTTCTTTATTGATTTCGCCAGAAAGGATAATCTGACGTGTCTTTAAAAACTTGGCAGACAATGCATCTGCGCCACCTTCTTTTTCTTCTGATTGTTTTTTCTGTTCGTCGTCTTCTTTTTCACCCAAGAGAATTTCAAAACGTTTGTCCATAAAAAACCTCTGTAGCAAATCTTCTAACTCTGACTTTCTCTAAAAAATCAAATTTTCCGAATAACCTCATACTAATATAGAAAAAAAACGGTGTTTCTGTCTACTGCCTTGCAAAAGCAATTTTTCTTTTCGCAATAGCTCTATCTACGAACAAAGTTCTATCGGCGAAAAGTGCCGCTTTT
>LVBI01000066.1 GCA_001603145.1 Spirochaetales bacterium Spiro_07
CAACAAGCAACAAGCAACAAGCAACAAGCAACAAGCAACAAGCAACAAGCAACAATAACAGCATAAAAAGCCTTTTTATAGCCATAACCGCCATTATTCTGGCTTTCAGCCTTGCCGCATGTGGCGGAGGAGGTGGCGGTGGCGGCGGCGCTGTATCTAGCTGGCACAAGGCAGAAAGCGGCGGAATACACAACGGCGGCGATGCCAGCGGCTGGGGCACAGGCAACTCAACCGGCACAGGCTTTGCACCCAACGACCCAACCGCAGAAGAAACCGAAGCCGGCCCGCTCATCAGCCAGATGGCCGCGCTTGACGTAACCACAGTAGACCTTCAGCTTACGGTGAACAACGAGCCGCAGCCCCTGATTGTTGCGGACGCAACCACAACAACGGCAGTGCTTCCAAAGATAAAACCCGGATACATCGTTTCCGGCTCGGCCACGATACATTTAGCAGACGGAAGCACACGCGTTGCACAGCTTGACGCAACAGAAGCAGAGCTGCACGGCGTGCTGAAATTCAAAGTTCCGTATAATTACACAGCTTATGACCTTTCAAACACACAGGTGTCAAGCGGCACATATTTTTCAAGAGACGGCATAGACCTTTCATCAGTAACAACAGAAAACATTGCAGGCTGGCAATGCATTAATGACGGCACGACACATAATGGTAGCTACGTTACAGGCGTGCGCGGAGACATTGAGCTTTACGCCGTTCCTGCCGAAGGTGCGAATGTCTTGACAGCAGTGCCGGATAAGACATCTCTGATTGCAGGTTCTTCAACAGCCAGTGACTATACTGCAACCATTACGATAACCAACGCGGCATCAACACCGCTTGTTACAGCGACAGGCTATTTGGTGAATGACCCGCCAGTGCAGGACGCTTCTGACCCGACAAAATACACGGCATCTGTGTACATTACAGGCAGCGGCAACCCGGCAATGTTTGCCGACAATACGAGCGCAACCGTAGATGTAGTAGTCGGCACAGAAACGCGCCAAGTTACATTTACGCTCAAGAACAAGTACAAGGTTGAAGTAGAGTACACTTCTCCTACCGGAAATGTCGATGCTGCTGAAATAGGAACATTCCTGCAGGGAAGCTCGCTTGCATTTAGCACTGTCTCAGCTAGTGCTTCTTCTATGCTTCCGGCAGGACGCGAAGCCGTTGCGTTCGAGCATGGCAGCAGCATGGTGCTTTATAAGAATGCTTCCACCGGTGCAACGTCTGTAACTATAAACAGCACAAACTTCTCAAGCCTAACATCGCGCACAATTATTCTTAAGCCGGTGCTTGACTTTACATGCTCACTCTCTGACGGCGGATACGGAACAACGGCAAGCCCTCTCAGCTCTCAAAACGGAACTTCTACAAATCCGTATCTATTGAATTATTACGGAAATGACACGAACAAGTGCAACCAGATAGAGCTTGAAATAAGCGACAACAAATGCGCCGACAGTGCACTGACAATAGGGTCAACACAGACTGCAATAGTAAGTGCTACGTTTGATATAACGCATACCGGCAACAAGTTCCTTATCAAGATAAAGCCGACACTTGCAGCAGATTCTGTTTATACCAGTAATACGATAAAGCTGACCATAACAGACCCGACCTCAGGCGCAAAGAAAGATGTTCATGTGCTGTTAAAGATGGTTAGAATCGGAAGCAAAGCCGCCCCTGATGCGGTAGGCGACATTGTATTCAACGATGGTAGCGCGATGTCTTATACGGATTTTAATAACCTTGATGCCGCTACTAAAAATGAAAAGAAAGCTGCTGCAATTGCGCTGATTTTCTATAAAGGAAGTGCTAGTGACGCTCTTGGTGCAAGAATTCTTGGCGTAGGCTTAAAGCATGAAAGCGGACTTGAATGGTGTACAAGTAGCGCAGATGCCTACGACAAGGATATTGATACAATCCAGTGTATTCCAAGCGGAAGTGCCGGTGCATACACCTTTTCAGGCGATAAAGACGGCAGCGACAATCTTTCGCAGATTGCAGCCTTTCCTGGAGTTAATGATACTGGAACTGAATCAAATTACCGGGCTTTCTATTTTGCAAAGAAGTACAATGAACAGAAACTTGGAAGTGAAAGCTCAAGTAGAATTCCTGCCGGTTCACAGTTTGAGAATGGCTGGTATTTACCAAGTATTGCGGAACTTTTTCAGATTTATGCCTGCCGAGAAGATTCAACAAACGGTTTTGACATAGACACTGCAAGCAATGCTCTTGGCGGAGATGGTTTTGGAAATTCAGTTTACTGGTCGTCGTCGCAGCACGCTTTCGGCGGTGATTACGCATACAGGCTCAATTTCACCGATGGCGATTGCGGCTACAACTGCCTCAAGGACGGAAACCTCCACGTGTGTGCGATTCGGGCTTTTTAACTAGCGTTTCGGGTGCGCAGAAGCTTAATCTTCGGAGTAGCCTAATCTGGCGCACCGCTGCCAGTTTTGCTTGCGCAAAACTGGTAACTGATGCACAACGGGCTGCTTGTTTGGGGCGAATGTACAACGGCGCGAGGGCGGCGGAGTGCGGTTCAAAAATGCTCTGTTTGTTGCGTCGCGTAGCGACACGTATAAAGTTTCACTGCAACAAACAGTGCATAGCGCGTTATCGCGCGGTTTTGAACCGTGCTACGCCGCCCGACAGCATGTGCAAAAGCAAGCTGTGCACAAAGAGAGCAAGCATTGGTTGCTCTTCACATCGAAATAAACTGGAACTGTATTGTTCCAGCTTAAATACAAACCCCGGCACACCGCCGGAAATTGCCACAGGAGGGACCAATGGGCAATTCAATCAAATACGCACTAAGAGAGAACCTGCTGACCGCAGACCCCGACGACTGCATGGCGCAGGTAACTGACGCGCAAGTCTTCACCCAAGAAGACATCACCAAGGAAATCGTAAAACGCGGCTCTTCGCTCACCGAAGCCGACATCGCCGCCTATCAGAAGCTGGAGAGAGAAGTAATCAAAGACATCATCGCAAACGGCGGCCAGCTCAACACGCCGATTATCAATACTTCTTTCAGCATCTCAGGCGTGTTCACAAGCCAGACAGATGGCTTTGACAAGAGCCGCCACGCCGTAAAGCTCAACGTAACAGCCGGAACAGCCCTGCGCGAAGCAGTGACGAAAGTTTCCGTGCAGAAAGTTGAAGCCTCTTCAACCGACCCGTACATCACAAGCGTTACAGACAAAGTTTCAGGCGACACCGCCACAATCCGCACCGGTTCCGTCATGGAAATCACCGGCAGCCGCCTAAAGTTTGACGCTGCCGACACCGAGCAGGGCGTATTCGCCGTAACCGCGTCAGGCGAGTTCAGATGTGCCACCGTAATCGAGAACAAGCCGGCGCGCCTCATGGTGCTGCTCTCCCCAGAAGTTCCCGCCGGAGACTTCACGCTTGAGGTGAGGTCCAGGTTCAACGGTACACGCTTGAACAGCAAGGTGCTCAAAAAAGGAACTTTCAATAAAGTGTTAACCGCTATTAAATAATGGCGGTTAGCTGATTTTGTAGTAACATTTGACATGGCATCGTGCCTGCGTTTGGCAAGGTGTCATGCCAGCACTTAGCAAGGTACCGTGCCAGCGTTTAGCAAGGCATCATGCCAGCACTTAGCATGACATCATGCTAGCGTTTAGCATGACATCATGCGGTATGTTACTGTTGCGAAAAGCTGAACTATTGTACAATATGCTCGGCTTTTAATTGCTTCGCGAGCTGTTGCACGGTTTTTAGTGGCAGACCTGTACAACGCGCAATAGTTTCTTCTGGTAAATTCTCCGTAAGCATATTCTGTGCTACTTCAAGCTTGGCTTCTTCCTTCCCGATAGCAATTCCCTCTTTTCTGCCTTCGCGGCGCACGTCGCTGTCGTGCAAGCTCCACGAGAGATATGTCTTTTTCAGTTCTTCAACTTTCTTTTGTGTCTCTACCATTTTATCAAGCCTCCGTGTAAAATCAGATTCTGCCTTGTTTGTTTGCACAAATTTAAGGAATTTACTTAAGCTTTCATTTTCAATTTTGTCATATGCCTTGCAATTGAAAATCTGTACAATAGCGGCATCATCAACAAAAACAGATGCGTCCTGTTTGCACGTTCTGTGTACAGTATAGCACGGAATGCCTTTTTTGAAAGGGTCGAACCTGCACAAAAAAATTACGATGCTCTCTTTCAGCTCGCTGTAGTCTTGCCCTTTCAACAGCGAATCCACGTCCATCATGCCCTGATAATATCGGGTGCGCCGCCCGATGTCATCCTCGTCTTTGTTCTGAATCTCCACATCATAGACGCGGTTGCTGTCTTTGACGTACACATCGAGTCTGATTCCGTGCGCCGTATAAAGTGGCGCAACCGTCCGCTGCGGTTCGTCATACTCGATGTGGTCAATCTTGAAGCCCAGCATGCATTCAAGAGCTTCGCGGCACAGTTCCTTGTCCTGCATAACAACGCCAAACATGAAATCATCGTAAAAACACAACTCTTCAAAAGGTTTAATGTAGCTCATATAACTTAACCTCCATCTTAATATCTATTGCGTTTTAATTTTTTCTGTACTTTTTCGTAAAAAAAATGAAGATTTTACAAAAGTCAAGAGGGTGGAACGTTGT
>LVBI01000067.1 GCA_001603145.1 Spirochaetales bacterium Spiro_07
GTAGCCGGTTGCGTGATTGCGGCTCTTAAAACCTTCGCAGTGAACCGGAGCAAAAATAATGTCTTTGCCTTTTGCCTTGTATTCCTTTTCCTTCTGTTCTGCTACGGCATCAATATCATCTCCAATAATTGCTGCGGCACAGGAAGAAAGAATAAAAATGATTTTCGGATTGTAGCGCTCTACCGCTTTATCGATAGTTTCATGCAGACGTTTTTCACCGCCGAGAATTACTTCCTTTTCTCCAAGCGCAGTTGAAATTACATGACTGTCAGGTGCATTGTCGCGGCCCCGGTGATGCTTGTAAACATTCAGTCGGTCAATTGCGCCAAAAGCCGCACAGCCCGAACAGCCGAGCGGCGAATGAATTACCATGACCGTGTCCTGCAGGCTTACAAGCGCATTCATGCTGTTTACCTGAACACACTGAATGCCCTGCTCAAAAGTGCGGTGGGCGTTTTTCAAACAGTGAGCCTGAGCTTTCTCTCTGAGTGCGCCAGAGCTTCCAACCTGTACATCTGCAAAGCCCGGGTGTTTGTCTCTGATTGTGTCTGGAATCTGTTTTTGCATAAAATAAAAATCTCCTTTAATAATTCCACTTAATCAGTTTTTTCTTGGCGATATTTATGCCAGTATTCAAACCTGTAACTACAAGCCCGATAAAAAAGATTCCAGTTATTGCCTTTGTATAATTCGCAAAGTTTAACGACATTCGGACATAAAAGCCCATTCCAGAATCTGCACCAAGCATTTCTGCAGCAGTCAATGTCATCAAAGAAGAAGCAAGATGAATCGGAAGGCCGTTGATGATTCTTGGCAGATTGAACGGAATAATAATTTTGAACAGAATCACAGGCGTAGAAAGATTCAGCACACGGGCAGAATTGATTATTCTTTTTTCTACGAACGCAGTATTATTTATTGCGCCCATGAATGTGCTCCAGAAATTCGTCAAGAAAATCACAAAAATTGAAGCCATTCTAAAAGTCGGCATTATAAGAACAACATAAGGCGTGTAAATCAGCGGCGGAACTGTGGAAACAGCTTTCGCTATCGGATAAATCGCCTTTGTCAGCCGCGGATTCCAGCCGACCAAAGTGCCTAGAACAACTGCTATCACAATCGATGTCGCCATTCCGACTAAAAGAAGATACATTGAACTGAAAAAACCAGCTATTATCATTCTATAATCTTGCAGAAAAACATAGAAAACATTTTCAAGAGCCGGAACGAATACAAAAGGAAACAGATTCAATCTGGAAACAATGAGTTCCCAAATAAAGGCAACTATGAAAACGAAGCCGGTAATATCTTTCGCAGCCTGAGCTTTTGATTTATTACGCAACGTCAAAATGAATTTGATTTCAACAAGCAGAAGCACAATTGCGAACACAAGCGGACTTTTTAAGCCGATTCGCATTTCTGCTGCATATTTGCTCGGAAGCAGAAAGCACAAGAATGTGAGCACAAAAAACAAATTTGCAAAATTCAAAACATATTTAAAAAGAAATTTTTTCATAGATTTGCCCCTTCGCTGTCTATAAACTCCGGTGTTTCATTATAAAAATATTTTACAAGCTTCTGATAAAGTTCCTTGTACTCCGCACTATCCTGAACATATGGATAATGTCTTGGTCTCGGCAGAGTATCTTCAATTACTGCATAGATATGCTTCGGTATCATGAACACGATTCTGTCAGCAAGAAGCTCTGCCTCATTCAAGTCATGCGTAACGAAAACGATAGTCTTTTTCTTTTCATCTTCACGCCACATTTTCAAAAGAAGATTCTGAAGATTTTCGCGGATTTTTGCGTCCAAAGCCCCGAACGGCTCGTCCATCAACAAAATTTCAGGGTCACAAGCCATTGCTCTTGCAATTGCAACACGCTGCTGCATTCCGCCGGAAAGTTCGCCGGGCAGTTTGTTTTCAAAACCGTTAAGTTCAACACGCCTCAAAAAAGAAAGTGCAATTTCAGAAGCCTTTTTCTTTGAAATTTTTGAGCCGCGCTTTTTATTTGTCTCATATACGGCAAAAGCAACATTCTGCAATGCGGTCATCCATGGAAAAAGTGAATAGCTTTGGAACACAACAGCGCGTTCTACCCCTGCACCATGAATTTTCTGACCGTTGATTTTTACGCTTCCGTTGGTTGCTGTATGCAAACCTTCAAGAACAGAAAGCAATGTGCTTTTTCCGCAGCCGGAAGAACCGACAATGCAGATAAATTCTCCACGATTTATCGTAAGATTGATGTTCTGCAAGGCCGTGTACGAATTCTCTTCGCTTTCATAGGTCAGCGTAAGATTTTCAATTTCAATAAGCGGTTCAAGATTTGCTTCAGACATTCTTGCCTCCAAAAATTTTTCTTAAAACCGCGATCACACGGCTGTTCTCTTCCGGTCTCCCAATTGTCAGACGGATCATTGTCGGAAATCCATATTCAGAACCGCTTCTAAGCAGTATTCCTTCTTTGAGAAATTTCTCAACTACCGAATCAGCATTGCGCCCTACATCAAAAAAGATGAAATTCGTATTGGAAATGACATAAGAAAAACCGAATTCGTCAAACACTTTGTAATACACCTGTTTTTGTTCATGCGCATTCTTCAAAGTCCGTTCTTTGAATGATTCATCATGCAAAGAAGCAAGGGCAGCATATTGCGCAGGCGAATTCACGTTTGAAGGTATCCGGACTTTGTTCAATGAAGAAATAATTTTCTCATCTGCAAAACCGTAGCCCACACGGAATCCGGCAAGCCCTTCTGTCTTTGAAAATGTGCGCAGAATCAGAATATTGTCATGCTTTTTCAGAAGCGGAATTGAATCAGGAAAATCTTTTTCTTCAACATAATCA
>LVBI01000068.1 GCA_001603145.1 Spirochaetales bacterium Spiro_07
TTGTCATATTCATAAGAGAAAATGCGCTTTTCGCCTGTCTGTATATCAGTTTCTTCTATTAAAATAAGATCTTTTCTGCCGTTTGTGGTGTAGACACGTTCAAGCCCTGCAGGTGTCTTTTCCGTTACGGTCTTTTCGGTGTAGCTGTATGTGTACTTCTGACCTTCGCCATCAGTATAACTTAATACGCGGTTCTGCCCGTCATAAGCCCAGCTTTCTTTTATGACGGCGTTCTTTGTGTATGTTGTTCTTGTTGTTGCGTTGCCCTTATCATCATAGTCAATATGTGTTCTGCCTGTTACGCTGCCGCCGTTGCGGTAAAGGTCGGTAACAAGGCCTTTGTTATTGTACTGTGCGCTTACAGCTTCAACACCGCCGCGCAAAAGACCTAAGCAGTTGCCCTTTGCGTCATATCTGAATTCTGTGATTATGCCGTCACGGTCAACAGCTTTTGTGCAGTTGTTATTGCTGTCATAGGTAAAGTTTTCAGCCGAGCCGTCAGCATACTGTACTTTAATCAGATTGTCTTTTTCGTCATAAATGAATTTAGTCGTTGAGCCGTTTACAGTCTTTGACGTTGGGTTTCCGGCTTTGTTGTATATAGTCTTGACGGTGCTGCCGTCAGCGTATCTTTCTTCCGTTATTTGCTGTTCGTCATCGTACTTGTAGACAGTCGTCACGCCGTCATGGTCGGTGTATGTCGTTATCTTGTTCGCCCTGTCATAGTCAAAACGCTCGGCGTGTCCTTCCTCGTTTACGGTCTGAGTGGTGTAGAGGTTGCCGTCCTTGTCCATTAAGCCGTACTTGAATTCTACAAAAGAGCCGTCCGGCTTTATGAGTTTCTCAAGGTTGCTGTCGCTGTTATAGACAAAGCGGCTCGTGTCGCCGTCTGTATCTGTTACGGTCTGCAGGAGCTTGCCGTTATAGCTGTAGCTTACGCTCTGACCGGCGGGCTTATCCCCATCATAAAGCTCAATATTTGTAAGCAACCCTTCGCCGTTATAAGCGAATCTAAGGCTCTGAACGCCGCTGTCGCTCTTTATTTCCGTAATTCTCTGCTCTGAATCTCTAATAAAGCTTGTTACATTGCCGTTTCTGTCTGTTATACTTTCCAGCAAGCCCCATTTGTCAAAGCTCTGCGAGCTGCCGTCCTTAGCCTTTAGTATAAAGCCGTCCGCATCAAGTGCGTCCTTACCATTCCGGCTCGTGAGCGTGTACACATTTTTATATTTTTCTGTTACAGATTCCCACTTGCCGTTGTCTTTGTACTCAAAAACAACTGGGATATAGCCTTCGAGAACAAGAATCAGTGTATCGTTGCCGGTGGCTATATTTTTGGCTACGTCGCCGTATGATGTATATTTGTTTAATGCCTTAAGTTTATCCGCTTTTTCTGCTAT
>LVBI01000002.1 GCA_001603145.1 Spirochaetales bacterium Spiro_07
TTTTTGCTCCGGTTCACTGCGAAGGTTTTAAGAGCCGCAATCACGCAACCGGCTACGACCTTGCTCTTGCAACTCTTCAAAATTATGTTATCCGAGACGCGCACCCGCCAAAACAAAAGGGACTCATAAATCTTTTTGCAACTCATTCTTTGAGCTGGGCAGATCAGCAGGAAATGAAAAGAATGTTGAATGCCATAGGTCTTGATGCAAACATCCTTCCCTACAATGCAACTTACGAAGACATCATGAAAATTCCGGCAGCGGAATACAACATTTCTGTCTGTCAGATTTTTGCAGATGAGTACATAAAGTTTTTATCAGAAAAATACGGCACGCCTTATGCCGTAACCAACATGCCTATTGGAACCCGAAGTACAAACCGCTGGCTTCGTGCAATTGCCGCTCTGGCCGGCAAGGAAGAAGAAGCTGAAGCTTTTATAAAAGCCGAAAGCGATGCTGTGCGCGAAGAAGTTGCCAGAATCAAAAGAAAGACAGACGGACTTCGTGCCTGTCTTACAGCCGGTACCGGTCGTGGCTTTGCTGCTGCAACCTTGATTGGCGACTACGGCATGAAACTCTTGTGTATGCATACTCCTTATTATGATGAGGCATATATTGATGACTTCAAACGCCTTGAAGAATTGCACGGCTCTGACTTTATTGTAAACATTGCAGACATGCAGCCTTACGAGCAGGTAAACCTTTTGAAAAAGTTTAAGCCCGATGTTTTTATTGGAATGTCAAACTGGGTTTCACGTCTTGGAATTCCATCCTTCCATATTCTTGATTCAAAACGTCCAACCTTTGGATACCGCGGAGTTTTGTATCTGGGACGCAAAATCGAAGATGCCCTGGACAATAATAATTTCAATAAAAATCTTTCGCAATTTTCAAAAAATGCCTACCGCGAAGAATGGTACGAAAAAGATGCCTTCAGCTATCTGGAAATGCCGGAAGAGACAAGGAAGTAGAAAATGGAAAAATGTATAGAAAGACCAAGAAATTTATGTTCGCTTCACGGCGCACTTGATGTAATCGGAAATATTTATAAAGCCATCCCTATTCTGCACGCAAGTCCAGGGTGTTCAATGCAGGCTTCTAACCGCACAAATCTTTATTACCTTGGCGGCTATCACGGACTGCCTAGCTCAAATGCCTACGAAAAAGAAGTTGTTTTTGGCGGAACTCAGAGACTGCGCGAAACAATAAAAGGCAGCCTCGAAATTATGGACGGTGATTATTACGCAGTTCTTACCGGCTGCTCCATGGGAATTAACGGCGATGACGTTGACAGCGTAGTAAAAGAGTTTGAAGCTTCTCCATATCCTATTGCAAGCATAGACACAGCTGGCTTCCGAGGCGACACCTACACAGGCTACAACATGGCACTTCTTGCAACCGTAAAAAAGCTTGCAAAAAAGACAGAGACAGATTCCCGCCTTGTAAACATTTACGGACAGCCACCAAGCTCAGACATCACCCTGCGTGGCGACCTTGAAGAAATCACAAGACTTCTTGCAAGAATCGGTGTAAAGGCGAACACTTTTTTTATCCGCCGCGACGGAATTGAGCAGCTGAAAAATTCCGGCAACGCAGCCCTTAACATCAACCTTTCACCATGGCTCGCTAAGAATGTAGACACTTACTACAAAGTGAACTTTGGCATTGAAACCATAAGGTTCAATGGCTGGCCGGTTGGTCCTAAAGACACTGCAAACTTTTTGAGAACAGTGGCCGAGCGGCTCGATCTCGACTCTGAGCTTGTAGACAAAGTTATTCAGGAAGAAGAGCTTTATGTCTACGAATATCTGGATTCACTTTTCGGAAACTTTGAGCGCCACCGTTTTATTCTCGTTGGTGAAAGTGCAAAGGCTCTGGGGCTCGCCCGCTTTCTGGTTAATGTACACGGTCACATTCCTCTTGCAATCATCTTTACAGATACAGTTCCAAAGCAATATCAGGACAACATCCGCGAAGAAGTTCAAAAGCTTGAATGCCCTCGCAAGGCAGATGTCTATTTTGAAAATGATGTCTGGGAAATTGAACAGATCGCTCAAAAATATGAAGGCCGGGCAACGCTTTTTATGGGCAGTTCTTATGAAAAGAAGCTGGCTCAAAAACTGAATGCATTTTTTGCAATCACTTCAAACCCTTGCCTTGATAAAGAAATTCTAAACCGTTCGCATATCGGAACTCACGGCTGCATTTCTTTAGTCGAAGATTTGTACAATCATTTTTAATCAGCATATTAGGCAAAAATGATTTCTTCAAACCGGACAAAGACAATGGACATGACAAGCGGTGCAATTATTTCTCAGATCGTGTCGTTTGCCGTTCCTCTTTTTTTGGGCAATATTTTTCAGCAGCTCTACAACACGGCAGACTGCTTTATTGTAGGGCATTTTTTAGGCAGAGATGCACTTGCAGCAGTTGGTTCAACAAGTCATCTTGTGCTTATTGCAATCGGCTTTTTCAATGGGCTTTCGACAGGTGCTCAAGTAATAATTTCGCAGAGTTTCGGTGCAAGAGACACCAAAACGCTAAACGCCGCAATTAATACATCTCTGCTATTTTCTTTTATAACTGGAATTGTTCTAAGCTTTGTTGGATTTTTTGCTTCGCCTCTCATCTTGAAACTGATTTCAGTGCCGCCGTCAATTTTCAAGCTGGCATCTTCTTATTTGCGCATATATTTTTCTGGCATTAGTTTTTTGATTCTGTACAATATGGCTTCTGGAATTTTGCGTGCGCTTGGAGATTCAAAACGGCCGCTTTATTTTTTGATTTTCAGCTCATTTGTGAATATCATTCTTGACTTGCTTTTTATCATCATTTTAAAGATGGGCGTAAAAGGCGCGGCTCTTGCAACTGTTTTTTCTCAGATGATTTCGGTAATTCCTGCTTTTGTCATTCTATTTGCCGGCATAAACGTAGCAACAAAATCTGAAAATCAAGAAGTTTTTCGGTTCTCTTTGAAAAACTTAAAAATTAACATTTCAATTCTTAAAAAAATGCTTAAAATAGGGTTGCCGGGTGCAGTTTCTTCATCAGTCACATCTTTTTCAAACACATTCATGCAAAAATATGTGAATATCTATGGAGCATCGTGCATTGCAGGTTGGGCAGTCTTTGCGAGGTTTGACGGCTTTATTATTATGCCGATGATCAGCATTTCTTTTGCCGTAACCACATTTGTAAGCCAGAATTATGGTGCAAGGCAATCCGCAAGAATTAAAAACGGTATACAGCTTTCATATTTGCTGAATGTTTTTATAATAGGATTTCTTTCTATTTTATTGTTTGTTTTTGCACAGTTTCTGTCATCGTTTTTCACAGATGATGCGGAATCAATCCGTTATGCTTCGCTTTTTATACGATATACAGCCCCATTTTATTTGCTATGCTCAACAACAATGTTCTTTTCGCAAGCTTTAAGAGGTTTCGGTGATTCTCTTGTACCGACTATAATCACATTTAGCGGGTTTGTTGTGTTGCGTCAGGCTTTTCTTTTTATAGCAACTAGGCTTTCTGACAGTTTCGCTGCCGTTGCGGTCGGTTATCCGGTAGTTTGGTGCGTCACTTCTCTAGTGATGTTCCTTTATTATAGATGGAAAATAAAAAATAAATTCAATCAGCTATAGAATAAATCTATATCTTCTATATCTAAAATGTATTATTCAAAGCAAAATAAATTTTGTATAACATACTTACTTAGTAGGTAATCATGGGGTAAAAAATGAATCAGGCACTAAAACAAACAAAATCGATTCTATACCGCGCGTTTCCGGCGCTCGGCGTTGTTCTTGCGCTGATAATACAGAACGCCGTGCCGGACAATCCGCTTCATCCGGCGGCGACACATGGCTATTACAATGCACTGCTGCTTGCGTTGCTTTCAGTTGCGGTGCTTGCTTTTGTGCTTTCGTTTTTTTTGCCGAATTTCCGCACTAAACTGACGGAAAAAGGGCCGTTCCTTGCAGGTGCAGGCGCGCTCGTTTCTGTGCTGAATCTTGTTACGGCAAAGTTTGCACTGCTGCCGGTAATCTTTTTTCCGAGTTTTGACAACATTCTTGCAGTTTTTGCAGAGCAGACGCCGCTTCTCGGCAAGTGTATCTGGTATTCGTTCAGGCTTTTGCTTCTGGGCGTTTTCTGGGGCGTTATTGCAGGCTTCATCACAGGCGTTTGCCTCGGTTTTTCGCAGAAAGTCTATTACTGGATAAACCCGTACATCAAGCTGATTGGCCCGATTCCGGCGACTGCGTGGATTCCGCTTGTGCTTACCACGTTTCCGACGCCGTTCGGAGCGAGCGTGTTCATCATTGCGCTTGCCGTGTGGTTTCCGGTTCAGCTTATGACAAGTTCGGGCATTCAGAATACGAGCAAAGTCTATTTTGAAGTCGGCAAGACGCTCGGCGCGGGCACATTCTTTCAAGTTTTCCGCATTGCTGTTCCGGCTGCGCTGCCGAATATTTTTCAGGGTGTGTTCAACGGAATCTGCGCGGCGTTCATTGCGCTTATGACAGCCGAGATGTTCGGTGCAAAATACGGAATCGGCTGGTACATCAGCTACATGAAAGCCATGATGATGTACTCTGGCGTTTATGCCGGTCTGATTATGATTGCGGTTTTCTGTACAGTGATTATCACCGCGCTCTTCAAAGTGCGGAGCAAAGTTCTCAACTGGCAGAAAGGTTTGATTAAGTGGTAGGGAGCGACCATGCGTAGCATGGGAAAAACAGTCCGGTGGACTGTTTTTAGCGAGTCTCGGAAAAATCTGTGATTTTTCCGCGGTAGGGAGCGGCCACGCATAGCGTGGGAAAAACAGTCCGGTGGACTGTTTTTAGCGAGTCTCGGAAAAATCTGTGATTTTTCCGCGGAAAGAAGGAAGTACAAATGTCTGGAGAAATTAAACTATCGAATATAACGAAAATCTTTAATCAAGGTGCTGTTGAAGAAGTCACCGCGCTGAACGGCGTAGACTTTACGATTCCGGCCGGCAGCTTTGTTTCGCTGATTGGTCCTTCGGGCTGCGGCAAGACTACGCTCTTGCGCTGCATTGCCGGACTTGAAACACCCACAAGCGGCGAGGTGAGTGTAGACGGTGCAAAAATCACCAAGCCGGGCAGCGACCGCGGCTTTGCGTTTCAGCAGGCGAATCTTTTTCCGTGGCTTACAATCCGCGAAAATATTGCGTTCGGCTTGCGCGCGCGCCGCATCTACAAAGAACGCAAAGCAGATGTTGAGCAATTCATCAAGCTTGTAGGTCTTAAAGGTTTTGAAAAATCTTATCCGCATCAGCTTTCGGGCGGCATGAACCAGAGGGCAAGCCTTGCGCGTGCGCTTGTAGGCCACCCCAAGATTCTGCTGCTTGATGAGCCGCTCGGTGCGCTCGACGCGTTCACCAGAATGAACATGCAGGACGAGATTTTGCGCCTTTGGAAAGAGCACAACACCACAATGGTGATGGTCACGCACGATGTGGACGAAGCTGTTTACCTTAGCGACTACGTTGTGGTTATGTCGCCGCGCCCGGCAAAGGTTGAGAAAATCATCAAGGTTGATTTGAGCCACCCGCGCGCACGCGGCCAAGACGTGTTCTTGAACTACCGCACACAGATTCTTGAAATTCTGGATTACGCTGGAAAAGTGCAGGAAGCCGAATACGCGATATAATCAAAAAGCCTTGCTGGCGATTTTCCGGCAAGGCTTTTCTGTTATAATTTATTCTGCTTCATAGCTTTGAAAGTCTTTTATCAGATTTTTTTCCCAATTAGTGAAGGAAGCTTCAGAAAAGTTATCGTCGGGCTTGTACCAGTCAAAATCATTGAAGATGCCTTTCAAGTCTTCTGCCTTAAACTTATAGCCGTGCTTTGCATAAACAAGATTTCTGAGCAATCTTAAGTCTTTTTTTGATTCGCGATATTTGAAAGCGCGCATATAATCATAGTTTGCATCGTCCCAATAAAATAACGGAATTGTCTGCACGATTTCGTCTGTTCTCTGCAAAGACCATCTGTCAGCTGATTCTGTTCTATAAATATTGGCAGAAACGCCTTCAATTTTTAATACAGCGCCAGACAAATATAAAGTTCCGTTTTCATTAGCATCATCAGCGTAGCTTGCCGCAAGATCAAAATAATAGTTCTTATCATAAATCTGAATTGACTGGCCTTCAATGGAAATATTCTTATTGTGGATTGCGTCTGCAAATATTATTGATAAGACGCGCTCTGCATAAGCTTCAAAATCGTGTTTCTTTTTTGAAATTCTTCTATATGATAAGCCGTTTTCATCAAGAATAAAGCGTTCTTCGCCACGCTTTACAAAAGACCAGTTTGCAAAATCTTTGGCCTTTACAGCGTAACCGTCTTCAAAACGCACCTGCGAATAGCAGATATTCGGTTCAAGCGATAAAACATCGTAGCTGGATTCTGCAATTGCATTTAAGGCTTTTTCATAAGACATGTATTCCTTTAAAAGCATTTCCATTTGCACCGGCATATAAGTGCCGAGAAAATCTTTTGGAACTTTTTTCAGGTCGCAGTCATCGGCAAAAAGCATGAAAGCTAAAAAAATATAAACTGAAATTACGGACAATCTTTTAAAATTTTTCATTTTTCCTCCTGTAGCCCGCATTATAACATTCAGCTTGCAAGGTGTAAACAATGAACGAACCGCGGCAGAATAAGTCAGTTAAACTGGCTATAGAAAAATCCTATAAGCTGCATAAAAAAATTGTATTATTCACGGTCGATTTTTTCTGATATAACACACTAAACAAGTAGGTATTTTGAAGGTAAAGGACTGTCTGATAATCAGAAATCCTTTCGGAGCTTCATTACAAAGTTTGGAGGTATATATGAAAAAATCAGTTTTTGCTTTTGGTGCGGTACTTGCAGTGCTTGCGCTTTGCTCTGGCTTGACCGGCTGCAGCAAAAAGGCTGAAGCGAACGGCGGCGCACAGGCTCAAAAAGTTGTGCGCATCAATTATCAGACAGGCAACCTTTGCGGCGCGCCTGTTCATGTTGCATGGAAGCTCGGGCTTTTTGATGAAGAGCTTGCGAAAATCGGTCAGAAAGCTGAGTACGTTGTTGTAGTTGAGGGCGGCGCAACTCTTGCAGAAATGATTGCATCAGGCAAGGTTGATGCAGGCTATGGCTTGTACGCAACTCAGCTTCAGGCAATGGAAAACGGTCTTCCGATTTCCTTCACTTCGGGTATTCACATTGGTTGTACAAAATACTATGTACGCGCCGACAGCGATATTTATTCAGCTGCTGATTTGCGCGGAAAAAAGATTGGCGTTCCGGGGCTTGCAGATTCATCTGTAATGAACTTGAAGCGTAAGCTGATGGATGAAGGAATTGGCGTTACAGCTGATAACAATGAAGTTGAGTTTATCGCTTATGCGTCTGCTGATCTTGCAATCGCTTTGAATAACGGCGCAGTTGATGTAATCGGTGCGCATGACCCGATTGCTACAAAAGGCGAGCTTGCTTATGGCTTTAGAAAGATTCTCGACACAGGCACGGACGACAAATTTGTGCATGAGTATTGCTGCCAGCAGTTTGTAACTCACAAGCTTTTGCGCGAAAACCCGGAAGGTGCGGCTGCCGTTACCCGCGCTCTTCAGAAAGCAGCAGCCTTTGTTGAAGCAGAGCCTAGAGCCGCCGCACAGCTTCAAATTGAAAATGACCTTGTTGCAGGCGATTTGGACTTTAACGCCGCACTGCTTGACGAGCTGAACTATCAGCCAAGCCGTTCGCTTGGCAAAAAGACTTTCGATGCGGCCGCCCGTCAGTTACAGACAGCCGGAATCTTAAAAGCTACAACTGACATTGAGAAGTTTATTGAAACCGGCTATATCGAGCTTTTCGGTGTGCCTGACGGTTACATCTATGACAGCGCGACAAAAACCTATAAAGAAATAAACGGCTCGCGGAGTTAGTCTATAATGTCATTGTCCGGCTTGACCGGACAATCTAAAGGAGAAACACATGAAAAATATTAGCATAATCTTATCTGGCCTTACAGCCGTGCTCGGCATTCTTGTCGGCATTGCGCCTTACACTTTTGCAAAAGTTTGCGGAATGGCAAGCATGCACTGCCACAAAGTTACAGCTCCGACAGTTTTAGTTTTCGGCATCGTGATTTTTGTTATTTCCGCAGCACAGACAATCGTCTTATGGAAAAAGCGATAACAATTTCAGGGCTTGCGTTTGCTAACATAAAGCGCAAACCTTACCGCACGGCTGCCCTCATCGCAATTTCGGCGTTGTCGGCAGCTGTGCTGTTTGCAAGCTTTATTCTTTCAGCAAGCCTTAACGGCGGCATCAGCAATTTCAAGAAGAGGCTTGGCGCAGACTTGATGGTTGTGCCTGAAGGCTACGCTACCCAAATGGAAAGCGTGCTTCTGAACGGCGAGCCGAATTACTTTTACATGGATAAGGCGGCAGAAGAAACTGTGTGCAATATTCAAGGTGTAGAGAAGACGAGTGCTCAGTTTTATCTTACAAGCCTTAGCGAAAGCTGCTGCGATTTTCCGGTTCAGATTATCGGCTTTGACCCGGAAACTGATTTTATCGTAACGCCGTGGGCAAAAGGCAAAATCAAAACTAAGGCGGCAGAATCTGAAATGATTTTCGCCGGCCATAATGTGAATGTGCTAAAAAACGAAGTGACTTTTTTCGCGCAGAAGCACAAAGTTTCTGCAAAGCTTTCAAAAAGCGGTTCCGGCATGGACAACGCAATCTACGCAGATTTGCCGACGCTTCAGCACATTTTTGAGGACGCAAAACAGAAAGGTTTCGGCTTTATTTCTGACGGTGATACTTCAACAAAGACAAGCGCGATTTTCGTAAAGCTTGCGCCAGACGCAAAAGCTGACAGCACCGCGCTCAGAATCAGAGAAGCGTTGCCCGGCGTTCAGGTTGTCAAAGGCGGCGCGTTCATCTCTACGCTCGCGGAAAAAATCTCGTCATTTTTGATTTTTCCGAAAATCTTGACCGCACTGTTTTTGCTTATTACAGTTTTTACGCTCGCAACAGTTTTTTCGCTCATCGTAAACGAGCGGAACCGCGAATATTCGATTTTGCGCGTAATCGGCGCGGACAGCACCACGCTCAAAACGTTGATTTTTCGCGAAGCATTTTTTATAGGAACTTTCGGCGCAATTACGGGCGTTTTCTTTGGCGCGCTTGTGGTTTTGCCTTTCAATAATCTGATTGCAGAAAAACTTTCGCTGCCGTTTGCGCTTTCAAGCCCAGCTGTAATCGCAAGTTTTGCGCTTGTCACTTTTGTAATTTCGGTTGCCGCTTGCGTAATTTCCGCAGTTTTTGCCGCAACAAAAATCTCAAAACAAGAGGTCGTCTTTAAATGATAGAAATAAAAAATCTTACAAAGAAATTTAAGACTTCTCACGGAACGCTTGCCGTTTTTGACGATTTTAATCTTGCAGTAAAAGACGGAACTTTTCTTGGCGTTCAGGGCAAGTCAGGTGCGGGCAAAAGCACGCTGCTTTCGCTTCTTGCGGGGCTTCAAAAGCCAGATTCGGGCAGTATCACTGTTGACGGCACAGAAATCACCGCGCTTGACGAAAAGCAGCTTGCCGCTTTCAGAAACCGAAGCATCGGCTATATTTCGCAGGAACAGAGCTTTTTAGAAAATCTTACAGTTTTTGACAATGTGCGGCTTCCGGCTTATATTTCGCGGAATAAGTCTGTACTGCTGAACTTGTTTCATCGTCTTCCAAAAAACAGCCCGGAACATTCAGCCGCAGCTGGTGTTCAGCCGGTGCGTAGCGTTCAGAATGATGCCGATGTCATTGGTGATAATGAAATCGCCGCGCGCACTAACAAGCTGCTTGCAGATTTAGGCATCGCGCATCTTGCAAATCAATATCCGCAAGACCTTTCCGGCGGCGAAAACCACCGCGTCTTAATAGCCCGCGCGCTTATCAACAATCCCAAGCTCATTCTCGCTGACGAACCTACCGATTCAGTAGATTCCGACCGCACCACAGCAATTATCACGCTCTTCAAAGGCCTTGCCCAATCAGGTAAAACCGTAATTCTAGTAAGCCACGATGAGCAGGCGTTGAGACTGTGCGATGAGGTGATTCGCTTATAACCTGTTATGGCAGACACCTCGATTGTGTGTTATACTTTAGTTCATGGATTCTAAGCAGTCTTTATCCGAACGCGACATCATCACAAAATATATTCTCCCTGCAATTGAGCAATCTGGCTGGAATACGCAGACTCAGATTCGCGAAGAAGTTACTTTTACGGCAGGGCGTATTTTTGTAAAAGGAAAAAAGACAAAACGTGGCGAAAAGAAACGTGCAGATATAATCATATATTACAAACCAAATATTCCAGTAGCTGTTGTAGAAGCAAAAGACAATACTCACACTGTTGGAGCCGGAATGCAGCAAGTTTTGGAATACTCGGGAACTCTTGATATTCCGGTTGCTATTTCAAGTAATGGAGATGGCTTTGTAATTCAGTATCGCAAAAACTGCGGGCCAAAGGGCGCTGACCTGTCTGACCGTCAGGCAGGCGGCAAAGGCATTGTTTCAGAAAATGCAGACCTTGACCACTTTCCAATTCCAAATGAGCTTTGGTCTTGCTACAAACGATACAACGGACTTGCTTCAAAAGAGGAAGAAGACACATCTCTTTGTTCATACTATTTTGATTCAACAGGTCGCGCTCCAAGATACTATCAGCGGGTCGCAATCAACCGTACGGTAGAAGCAATTGCACGTGGACAGAATCGTATTCTTCTTGTAATGGCAACTGGAACAGGAAAAACTTATACCGCATTCCAGATTATCTATCGTCTTTGGAAAGCCGGTTGTAAAAAGAGAATTCTTTATTTAGCAGACAGAAACAATCTTATCACTCAGACAAAGAAAGGCGACTTTAAGCACTTCAAAGATAAATGCCATATTATTAAACATAAGCACATCGATAAGTCTTATGAAATTTATCTTGCTCTTTATCAGGGCCTTACAAATTATGATGAAGAAACTGATGCTTACAAACAGTTCAGCCCAGATTTCTTTGATTTGATTATTGTTGATGAGTGTCACCGCGGTTCAGTTGATGAAGACAAGGCCTGGCACAAGATTCTTTCATATTTTTCGAGTGCAACTCAAATCGGTATGACTGCCACTCCAAAAGAAACAAAGGCACTTTCGAATATCGAATATTTTGGAGAACCCATTTATACCTACTCTCTCAAGCAGGGAATTGATGACGGCTTCTTAGCACCTTACAAAGTTCTTCGCGTTGGAATGAATATAGATCTTGAAGGTTATCGTCCTGAGCGAGGCAAAACTGATATAAACGGCGAGCTTATAGAAGACCGTCTTTACAATACAAAAGATTTTGACCGCAATATTGTAATTGATGAACGAACAGATCTTGTAGCCAGAAAGATTATGGAATATCTTACAAACTCAGATCTAATGGCAAAGACAATTGTTTTCTGTGTAGATATTGAACATGCAGAACGAATGCGTCAGGCACTTCTAAAATATGCGCCACAAGAAATTACCGCCCGCTCAGATAAATACATAGTCCGCATTACTGGTGATGATCCGGTTGCAAAAGGATATCTTGAAGATTTTATAAATCCCGAACAGAAGTTCCCAGTCATTGCTACAACTTCAAAACTGATGAGCACAGGAACAGACGCACAGACCTGTAAAGTAATTTGTATTGATGAAAACATCGGCTCCATGACAGAGTTCAAGCAGATTATCGGCCGTGGAACTCGTATCAACGAAGAATACGGAAAGCAGTATTTTACGATTATCGACTTCCGCAATGTAACAGATAAATTTGCAGATAAAGATTTTGACGGCGCCCCTGTACGCATAAAAGAATCAAAACAGGATGATAAGCTTTCAGAAGAAATCATTGACGAAGGCACTGGCGAAGAACAGATTGACCCGGTTACCGGAGAAGAAGTAGAGTTCGCCGAAGCAGTATACGGAAACGAAAATCTTGAAGGATATGAACTTGGCGAAAACACAACTCCGTATGGTGCGGTGGTTGAGCCTGTCGAAACCACCAGAAAAAAGACATATATAAACGGAGTAGATGTAAGCATCTTAAGCGAACGCAAACAGTATCTGGATGCAGACGGCCGCCTTATTACAACAAGCGTAAAAGAATACTGCAAAACAGGAATCCTTACTTCATACCGCTCACTCGACAATTTCTTACAGACCTGGAACAATGCAGAAAAGAAGCGCGCAATTATAGAAGAGCTGGAAAATCAAGGAATTATCTTTGAAGAGCTGAAAGACGAAATAAAAAATGACCTCGATATTTTTGACCTCATCTGCCACATCGCCTGGGACGCTCCAGCCCTTACAAGAAAAGAACGC
Organism: Spirochaetales bacterium Spiro_07; assembly: GCA_001603145.1. Classification (GTDB taxonomy): domain Bacteria; phylum Spirochaetota; class Spirochaetia; order Treponematales; family Treponemataceae; genus UBA1240. The sequence goes on from LVBI01000002.1 coordinate 12,401, forward strand.
GCCGAAAATGTCCGCAAACGAAACTACTGGACCAAATATGGCGACAAAGCACGCGCTGTTCTTGATGCCCTTTTAGATAAATACGCCCAAACCGGAATCGAAGAAATAGAAGATATGAAAGTTCTCACTGTAGACCCAATCAAAGAAATCGGAACTCCGGCAGAAATCGTAAATCTCTTCGGCGGCAAACCCCAGTACCTTCAGGCAATCAGAGAGCTGGAAGCAGAGATTTATAGCGCAGCGTAAATAATTTCTATTCCCTAAAAATACGTATATACGAAAAATTTGGTAATAACAGGTATCATGTACCAAAAATCTCCAAATTTGTGCATATTTCTTTTATATGTACCAAAATTATAAAAATTAGTACATATTTCTTGTTTTATGTACCAAAGAGGTGTATAATTGGGACATGACTGAATTACAAAAGCTTCCAATTGATTCTTCAAAAACGGAAACAATCAAGATTCTCAAAGCTGAAAACAAAGCTGTAAAAATGCTTGCCGAATTAAAGGGTTGTGCAAATCTTATCCCTAATCAATCAATTCTTATAAATGCAGTTGTACTTCAGGAATCAAAAGATAGTTCAGAAATAGAAAACATCATCACAACAAAAGATGATCTTTATAAGGCTGTATCAGAAACAGTAAAGAAAATTGATTCAGCTACAAAAGAAGTTATGTTCTACCGTGAAGCTTTGTACACAGGTTTTAATCAACTTAAGGAACATGATTTTATTTCAATAAATGATATTGTTCAGATTCAAAAAGTTCTGGTTCAAAATGATGCAGGAATCCGAACTATGCCTGGAACAAAACTTGTAAATGACACAACAAATGAAGTTGTTTATACTCCACCTCAGTCAAAAGAAGAAATAGATGAACTATTAAAAAATTTTACTGAATATCTGAATAATGAAGACGACAGTCTTTCAAAGCTTGCCATTCTGCATTATCAGTTTGAAAGCATTCATCCATTTTATGATGGTAATGGAAGAACTGGTCGCATCGTAAATATTCTTTATCTGATTTTAAAACATCACCTTGATGTTCCAATTTTGTATCTCAGTTCATACATAATTAAAAATAAAAACAGTTACTACAAGCTCTTGCAAAATGTACGTACAAATGAAGCTTGGGAAGAATGGATTATTTTTATTCTAAAGGGAATTGAGGAAACTGCAGCCGATACAATCCAGAAAGTAAAAGCCATAAAAAAACTTTTGGAAGATACTGTAGAAAAAGTAAAAGCAGAAGCTCCAAAAATCTATTCAAAAGAATTAATAGAAACTCTTTTTGAAAATCCATATTGCAAAATAGATTTCATTGTAAAATCACTTGGAGTAGAACGCAAAGCTGCTTCAAGATATTTGCATCAACTGGAAGATATTGGAATCCTAAAATGCATGAAAGTTGGAAAAGACAATCTGTTTATAAACATAGGCCTGATGGATTTGCTGAAGGAATAACATAATGAGCGAATGGAAAAAAGTAAAAATTGGAGATTTCCTCACAGAGCGGGAAGGTCGATATAAACCCGATGATTCAAAAATTTCAAAATACAAACGCCTCGATAAAATAGATTTCTCTGGAACAATTCATATCTCAGATAAACCTACAAAAACTGATATGATTATTGTGCATCCAGGAGATTTGGTTATTTCAGGAATCAATGTTGCAAAAGGTGCAGTTGCCGTTTACCAAGGTAATGAACCAGTGTGCGCTACAATTCATTATTCTTCTTATACATTTGATAGTTCAAAAGTTGATTTAGATTATTTCAAATATTTTGTAAAAAGCCCTGCGTTTATCGCTGCTCTACAAAAGCAAGTAAAGGGTGGAATCAAAACAGAAATAAAACCAAAACATCTGTTGCCTTTAGAAATTTCAATTCCTGATTTACAAACTCAACGTGAGATAGTCCAAAAGATATCTTTGCAATTACAGAGAACTGAACAGCTTTCTTTAGAAATTAAATCACAGAAAAACTACATAAAGCAACTTCGCCAGAACATTCTGCAGGAAGCCATAGAAGGAAAACTCTCCGCCGCCTGGCGCAAACAGAATCCAGTCCAAAAAGGTAATCCCGACTACGATGCAGAAGCATTGTTTGAGCAGATACAGAAAGAACGAAACGGCGAAAAGAAACAGAAAGAGTTATCTCAAATTACAGATGAAGAAAAACCATTTGAAATTCCAGAGAGTTGGAAATGGGTAAAATTGGGAGAGATTTCTTTATTAATTACTGATGGAAAACATGGAGATAGCGTAAATCAAAATAATTCTGGATACTACTTTTTGTCAGCAAAAGATATACATAATGGCGAGTTAATTTATACAAATGCAAGACAAATAACGGAAAAGGATTTTTATGAAACGCACCGTCGTACTAATTTAGAGCCTGGGGATATTTGTATTGTGAATACAGGTGCAACAGTTGGAAAACTATCAATCGCTCCTGATAATCCAAGAACATATATGACAACATTTCAAAAAAGTGTAGCTGTTGTAAAATTAGTAAAGAATCTTGTTTCAAATATATATGTTAAATTTTTTCTTATTTTTGATGTTCCAAAGTTAATGGCTACTTCTTGGGGATCTGCAATTAACAATTTATTGTTATCTGATATGAAAAACGAGCCTATTCCACTCCCACCTCTTTCAGAGCAAAAAGAAATTGTAAAACAAGTAGAAAAGCTTTTACAAACAGTTTCTGATTTAAAGAATCAAATCACAGAGCGTGAACAACTAACAAAACAACTTATGCAAAGCATATTAAAAGAAAGTTTTAATAAACAAAAAAACAGGAAGGAAAAACTATGAAAAGAAATGTTTTAGCAAGTTATGCTGTTTTCTCTATTCTAAAAGATAACAGTAAATCCGTTTATGATGTAATTGAAGTCTTTATTGCGTCTTATTTACAAAAATCAAATATATATAATTTTTCATTATCTGAAATAGTTGTAAATATAAATAATGAATTTAATTTTAAGTTACCAACAGCAGTTATTCGAAAATCATTAAAACATATGAAAGGAATTATTGAGAATGATGAAGATTATTCCGTTGATTTTTCGAAAATAATAAAAATAGATGTATCTCAAATACAAGAATCAGAACAATATATGAAACAATTACTAACACTAATATATTCATATATTGAGACAAGACTAGAAAAAAAACTTAGTGATGAGGAAAAACAAGAAATTATAAGCGAATTCATTAAATATGTTTTAAATTCAAAATGTTCTGATTCATATATGAAATTTTTTGCGACATTCCTACTAGAAAATGAAAATAATGAATTTGTGGTGAAGTATACAAATGAAATAAAAGAAGGTTCAATTATTTATGTCGGAATAACAACAGATTTACAAGTTGATGATAACAATATAGATAATTTTGGAATATTTAAACATAAAATGATTATTTATTTAGATACAGAAATCTTATATCATTATTATGGTTTAAATGGAGAGTATTTCAAACAGCAAGCTATGGACTTTTTTAACTTAGTCAAAGAAATTAACAAAAAAGAGAGGTATATCGAGTTTAGGTACTTTGCAGATGTAAAAAGAGAGATTCATGATTATTATCGAGCAGCAGAAGAAGTTGTTCGTGATGGATTTTTAAAAAAGAAAGAATGTGCAATGGCAGAAATCATTAAAGGATGCTCTTCACCTAGTGATATTATAAACAAAAGAACAAAATTCTTCACATTCCTTAAGAATAATCATATTGAAGAAGACGAAATTCATTCATATTACGCCAATGAAGAGAATTATAAATATAATATTGAAGGTGGAGAAGAAGTTCATCCATATTTGAATTATATTAATATATTACGAAAAGGACACAATTCAGGAAAACTAATTAATATTGGGTATATTCTTATAACCGGTAAATCAATTCTTCTTAGTCAGTCATGGGAAAAATATTGGAAAGAAAAAGATATTCCTAGAGCAACAACACTTGATTATTTAACAGAACACTTTTGGTTTATACTTAATAAAGGTTTTGGCTCTAATTCAACTCTAAAATCATTCGATACAATAGCTAAGGCAAAAACAATTCTTTCATCTCTTATTGCTTCAAATATTTCTGCAAAATATGATGATATAAATCAAAGAATGGATTCTGGAGAACTCTCATTTGAAGATGCTGTCGACTTTGTGGCAGGACTTAGAGAGGAAGCAAGAAAACCTGATGATATCACAGCAAAAGATAGTAATTATATTTTATCAATTCTTTCTGAAAGCGATATTAAAAAGCAAATAGAAGAAAAGAGATATAAAGAAGCCCAATTACATACTGCATTAAAAAAGAATTATGAAATGGAATCCGAAATGGAGAAAAAGGACTTAGATCTAATCTCCACACAAAAAGAACTAGAAAAATATAAAAAACAGGATGAAAAACGAAAAAGAAGAAATAGATGGATAATTAGAATTTCTTTAGTATTAATTTCTATTCTATTTCTTATTTGTTATTTCAAATATTTAAATAAGCCTTTATTAAATTGGTTGAATTCAAAATATACAAAAACAAAAAGTGATTTAGGTAATCTATTCGGACTGTTAGGATTTTTAGGTATAAATTTATCAAATATAAAATCATTAATTAAATTCATTGTAAAAAAAATAAAATCCAGAAAACTGTAATTTAAATCTGGGCGTTGCGGGGTGTCCCCGCAGAAGGGGTAGCGAGCAACGAAGTGCGAGCGAGGGGAAGGCTTTCCCCTCCTCCTACTATAATAAAAGAGGAGCAAAACAAATGCCAAACGAACTTGTAAAACAAATATCATACGTTCTCTATAAAGCAGATGAAGAAGATGTAAAAGTAAATGCACTCCTTAAGGATGAATCTATCTGGCTTACACAGAAATCTATGGCAGAATTGTTTGATGTAAATGTTCCTGCGGTTTCAAAACATCTTAAGAATATTTTTGAAGAAGGCGAGCTTGATGAAGAAGTGGTTGTTTCCAAAATGGAAATAACCACTAAGCATGGTGCAATAGAAGGTAAAACTCAGACTGTTCTTACAAATTTTTATAATCTCGATGCCATTATCTCTGTTGGTTATAGAGTAAATTCTGCAAAAGCTACGAAGTTTCGTATCTGGGCTACAAATGTATTAAAGGAATACATCAAAAAAGGCTTTGTGCTGGATGATGATCGGTTAAAGCAGGGCGAAAATGTTTTTGGTAAGGATTATTTCCGTGAACTTTTGGAAAGAGTTCGCTCAATCCGTGCTAGTGAACGCAGAATCTGGCAGCAGATTACAGATATTTTTGCGGAATGTTCCATTGATTATGATAAAAACTCTGAAATTACAAAACAGTTTTATGCGACTGTTCAGAATAAGTTTCATTTTGCAATTACAGGGCAGACTGCAGCAGAAATCGTTTATGACAAGGCTGACCACAAAAAAGAGCACATGGGGTTAACTACATGGAAAAATTCTCCTGATGGGCGCATTTTGAAATCTGATGTGAATATTGCAAAAAACTATCTTTCTGAAAAGCAGATTCGGCAGCTGGAAAGAGCTGTGAGCGGTTATTTTGATTACATAGAAGATTTGATAGAACGAGAGATTCCTTTTAATATGGAACAGTTTGCGGCAAGTGTAAATGAATTTCTTGAATTCCGAAAGTACGATATTCTTGAAGGAAATGGAAGGATTTCAAGAAACAAAGCTGATGAAAAAGCCTTTAGTGAATATGAAATTTTTAATAAGACTCAGAAGATAGATTCTGATTTTGATAAAATGATTAGAAAACTGGAAAAGAAATAGGAAGTTATTCCAAAACGCCAAAATGACGCTTTGGTGGCGTTTAGGATGTCGCTTTGGCGAATTGAGGATAATATAGGAGCAGAACAAATGCCAAACATTGGTGGAATTGTAAAAACATTGCAGAATATAATGCGTAAGGACCAGGGAGTTTCTGGTGACGCACAGAGAATAGAGCAACTGGGCTGGATGATTACGCTTAAAATCATTGATGATAAGGAAGCGGAAATGGAGCTTATCAGCGATGATTATGTTTCTGTGATTCCGGGCGAGCTGCAGTGGAGAAACTGGGCGGCAGACAGTGAAGGCATGTGCGAGTTTGCATAGCAAACTCGTAACGAGAAATGCAAAGCATTTCTCGCGAGATGTGCTTAAGGATTTTGTTGACAATAAGCTTTTTCCCGGCTTGCAGAATCTGGATGTTTCTACGGGCAACAAGCGGGCTGTTTTGATTCGTGATATTTTTGCAGGTACCAACAACTATATGAAAAACGGAACTATAATCCGCCAGGTTGTGAACAAGCTTAATGAAATTGATTTTAATGCCAGCGAAGACCGCCACATGTTCGGCGATATTTACGAAGGCCTTTTGCGTGATTTGCAGAGTGCCGGTAACTACGGAGAGTTTTATACTCCGCGCGCTGTTACAGAAATTATGACCGAGATTATTAATCCGCGTCTTGGCGAAAAGGTGCTGGACCCGGCTTGTGGTACCGGTGGCTTTTTGACAAGCGCAATTGAAAATATCAGAAAGCAGGATGTTCATTCTGTTGAAGATTTGAAGGTTCTTGAAGAAACGATTCGCGGACAGGAGCTTAAACCGCTTCCTTTTATGCTTTGTGTTACAAACCTTATTCTGCATGATATTGAAGTTCCGAATGTGATGAATATGGACAGCCTGAACCGCGAGTATACAAGCATTGGCGCAAAAGAACGCGTTGATGTTATTCTTGCTAATCCACCTTTTGGTGCCAGCGTTTCTGATGGTGTTGAAACAAATTATCCTGCTGCATTCAGAACTACAGAAAGCGCAGATTTATTCTTGCTCTTGATGATTCGCTACCTGCGTGATGGTGGCCGAGCAGCGATTGTTTTACCTGACGGTTCTTTGACTGGCGACGGTGTAAAGCAGAGAATCCGCGAAGAGTTTTTGACTCAGTGTAATGTGCATACAATTGTGCGTTTGCCAAACTCTGTTTTCCAGCCTTATGCCAGTGTTGATACAAATCTCCTGTTTTTTACAAAAGGTGAGCCTACTAAAGAAATCTGGTACTGGGAACACAAGTTACCGGAAGGTCAGAAATCTTATTCAAAAACAAAGCCAATTCAAAAGAGTGAGTTTTCTTCTCTTAAAGAATGGTGGGACAAGCGAGTTGAAAACGAACAGGCATGGAAAGTCCCTGTAGAAAAGATTGCAGAATGCGGATGGAATCTGGATATTAAGAATCCATTTGTGAAGGAAGAGGAAGTTACTCATACTACCGCAGAACTGCTTGAGTTGCTCCACCAGTCATTTAACAAAAGTGAATCTCTTCTTGACGAACTTAAAAAAGAGATTTGCTGACAGCATCTTCAGGCAATTGCAATGCAGATGCCGAAATAAATTCGGTATGACATGATGTGCGTGTAGTACTGACGTGTGCAAAGTTTGCCTCAGTCTTTCAATGCCTGCGCCAAATCTGCAATCAAGTCATCGGCGTTTTCTATGCCGACGGAAAGACGCAGGGTTTCGGGGGTTATTCCGTTTTTGAGCCGCAACTCTTCTGGCACGTCTGCGTGAGTCTGCGTGGTGGGGTAGGTGATTAGCGTTTCTACACCGCCGAGACTTTCGGCGTATTTTATGAGGCGCACCTTTTCAAGAACAGACAAAGCTTTTTCAACCGTGTTGAGCCGGAATGTGACCATCGCGCCGAAACCGCGGCTCTGCTTTTTCATCACTTTATGGCCGGGGTGTTCGCTCAAGCCGGGGTAAATCACTTTGGTGACGCACTTCTGCGTCTTGAGCCACTCAACGATTTTTGCGGCATTTTCTTGCGCTTTTTCCATGCGCACGGCGAGCGTTTTTATGCCGCGGAGGACGAGCCAGCTGTCAAATGGCGGCAGCCCCGAACCGGTGGTTTTTATCAAGAAGCGGAGCTTTTCTTTTAAAGCTTCATCTTTTACGATGATGAAACCCGCAAGCGTGTCGTTGTGACCGGCTAAGAATTTTGTGCCGCTGTGAACAACGACGTCCGCGCCCAAATCAAGCGGCGTCTGAAAATACGGCGACATAAACGTGTTGTCTACAATCAAAAGCAAATTGTGGCGGTGCGCTATTTCGGCCATAGCCTGAATGTCAGTTACGTTCATCATCGGGTTTGTCGGCGTTTCGATGTAGATGGCCTTCGTTTCGGGCTTTATCAACGCTTCAACGTCGTCATTTGCGCAGTTTGCGCGCGTAAAGTTTATTCCATTTTTTATAGAAACATTGTCGAACAGGCGTATCGTGCCGCCATACAAATCTGAATCTACGATGAGATGGTCGCCCGGTTTAAAAATTTCCATCAAAAGCGCAATCGCCGCCATTCCGCTGCTCAATGCAACCGCATCAGTGCCGTGCTCAAGTGCGCAGATAATCTTTTCAAGCTGTTCGCGTGTTGGGTTTTGCAGGCGCGAATAATCAAAGCCGGTGCTTTTGCCCACGCCGGGGTGCGCATAAGTTGCGGTCTGATAAATCGGAAAGCTTATCGCGCCGTAGTGAAGGCAAGCTGCCGCCTCATCTAATTTTTCAGTTTTTTCAAGATGAAGACATTTTGTTTCAATTGACAATGGCATTGAAAACACCTCAATTTTCTGTCAGGGGCTGACCTAAAAGTATTGTCATGCTGAAGGCTAACAAGCTCAGAATGATAATTATTCAAATTTTGTGTAATAAGCCGCAAGTTTTTCGAGTGCTTCCTTTACGGGAAGTTCCACATCGAAGCAGCTTATTGCACTGCGTTCAAACTGGCGGCGCATATTTCCGCCAATTTGCGCGGCAACAATTGCACGGCAGTCTAAGAATTTTTCTACGCGCGGCGAGATGTTGCCTCTGCCGCCGCAGCAACCGCCGCCGCCGTGGCAGTTTGCACAACGTCCGCCGTCTCCGCTTCCGCAGCCACCTGAAAAGCTGTCTGCGCCAGTTCCGCAAGGCTGCGCTGCTGAAGCTTCTACCGAAGTTTCAGCTGGAACGCTTCGCGCTTCTTTCTGCACAAAGACTTTTGTGCCGCCTTGCTCTTCAAGCTCGAAAATCAGAAGAGAATCAGCCTTGCCGAAGTGCAAATCTACGTTTTCGCCGTCAGAAGTTGCGACGGCTATTTTTACGCTCATGTTTTCTCCAGCAACTAAATCTTGTAGTCGTCCGCCATGTCCATAAGACCGTATTCAAGCAAAATCTGCTCAAGACGTTCCTGCGTCATCGGTGTAGGAATCGTGAACGATGTATTGTTGATTACGGCTTCGGCTAGGTTTCTGTATTCCTGTGCCTGTGCTGAATCTGGCTTATATTCGATAACAGTCTTGCGGTTAATTTCAGCGCGCTGAACGATGTTGTCGCGCGGAACGAAGTACAAAAGCTGTGTTCCGAGTTCCTTGCTGAAAGCGCGGAGCAAATCAAGCTCGCGGTCAACGTTGCGGCTGTTGCAGATTATGCCGCCCAAGCGCACGCCGCCTGCCTTTGCGTAGCGGCTTATGCCTTTCGCAATGTTGTTTGCCGCATAAAGCGCCATCATCTCGCCGGAAGCAACGATATAAATCTCTTTGGCCTTGCCTTCGCGGATCGGCATCGCAAAGCCGCCGCAAACAACGTCGCCAAGAACATCGTAGAAAACAAAGTCGAGGTCATCAGTATATGCGCCCAAGTTTTCGAGCATGCTGATTGATGTGATGATACCGCGGCCTGCGCAGCCTACGCCCGGTTCCGGGCCGCCTGATTCAACGCAGCGTGTGCCGCCGAAGCCGGTCTTCATGATGCGGTCAAGCTCAATGCTTTCGCCTTCGTCGCGGATTGTGTCGAGAACGGTCTTCTGCGCCAAGCCGCCAAGCAAAAGACGGGTTGAGTCGGCTTTCGGGTCGCAGCCTACGACCATGACTTTCTTTCCGTGCTCAACAAGTCCTGCTGTCAAATTCTGCGTAGTCGTAGATTTTCCGATTCCGCCTTTTCCATAAATTGCAATTTGTCTTATTTCACCCATTTTTTGCTCCTTATATCTGATTGCCTGTTTTGTTCAGGCAATAACCTTCCAATTTAGTTGAACAAACCTTGAATACGGTTGTATTTCCATACTTTCAAAATCGCATCGTCTGCGCTGCCAGGAAGTTCCATTCCGGTTATTCCTTTTGCGGCAAGCACAGCGCCTGCGCCTCTGCCGATTCTTGCCGCCACAACGTAACGGCAGTCTGTGAGCCGCATTACGCTTTCTTCCATTTTGGCATTATCATGGCTTCCGCCTAAACACGCCGGTTCTGTCTGCCGTTCTTCAAGCAAGTCGTAGCCTGTTTCATCATCAATCTGATAAATGAAAAACTTGTCTGCTTTTCCGTAATGCAGGTTGACGCTTTCGCCGTCTGTGCTTGCAATTGCAACCTTATATATAGAAGATTTTGCATCAGCCATGTGAAAAATTCTCCTTTACGCTGCCAGCCGCAAGACCGAAGTTTGCATACAACGCTTTTGAAAATTCCGTGCGTCCCGGAATGCCTACGGCGTCTGCGCGGCAACGGTTGCAATGCAAGAAAAGCTCGATATATTTTCCGGCTGCATTTCTTGCTTCGTGAATCTGCTCACAAGTCGGCGCGGGTTCGTCTGCAAGCTTTGCCGTCGGAATAAGCGGAATAATGTTGTACTTTTTCGCGCCTGCCGCCGCAACAGCTTTTGCTATTTCAGCGATATGCGCACCGTTTATACGCGGCACAAGCACCGTGTTCACTTTCACGGTTATTCCCGCTTGCGAGATTTTTCTAATTCCTTCAAGCTGGTTCGCTATCAGAATCTTTGCGCCTTCAACGCCTTCAATTTTCTTTCCGTGGAAAATCACATACTCGTTGAGCTGCGCTTCAATTGCCGGGTCAACGGCGTTAACCGTAACGGTGAGCGTGTCTATGCCGGCTGCAATTACCTCGTTAGCGCGTTCTGCAAGCAGCAGCCCGTTTGTGCTCATGCACTTTATAAGATGCGGAAACTCTTGCCCGATCAGCTCGAAAGTTTTCAGCGCATTGTTGCTTGCAAGAGTGTCGCCCGGCCCCGCAATGCCGGCAACGCGGATTTCAGGGCTGATTTCAAGTGCTTTCTTGATAAGCGGAATTGTTTCTTCTGGCTCAAGAACGCGCGAAGTTACGCCCGGACGGTTTTCTGTGTCGTTCAAGCTGCGCTCGCAGAAGCGGCACGCAATGTTGCAGCCCGGGCACACCGGCAGGTGTATACGTCCAGAAACTGCCTTGCCGCTTCCGAAGCACGGATGATTGTTTGATATTTCAGAAAAGCTCTTCGCCATAAAAACTCCGTTCAGCCTATCAAGATACTAACTTAATAGGTAAATAGCTTAAAAAATTTGGGATTGTCTACAAGTATTGTCATGCTGAATTTATTAGCCTTCGGCGGCTTTCAGCTCAGCACCTGCATAGAGATTCCGAACCAAGTTCGGAATGACGGTATTGCAAAAGCTTAATAGACAGTCCCATCCACTAAATTAGTTGTCGCTGAAAAGCGGTGTGCTGAGGTAGCGGTCTCCAGAATCTGGCAGAAGCACTACAATAGTCTTGCCCTTGTTTTCAGGGCGTTCTGCAAGCACGCGTGCAGCTTTTAACGCTGCGCCCGAAGAAATGCCCACGAGGATTCCTTCGCTTCTTGCAAATGTGCGCCCTTCTGTAAAAGCATCATCGTTTTCAACAGTGATGATTTCATCGTAAATCTTTGTGTTCAAAACATCTGGAATGAAGCCTGCTCCGATGCCCTGAATTTTGTGCGGGCCAGCTTCGCCTTTTGAAAGAACCGGGCTTGTGGCTGGTTCAACTGCAACAATCTTTACGTTCGGGTTCTGCGATTTAAGATATTCGCCAACGCCTGTCAATGTTCCGCCTGTGCCGACACCGGCTACGAAAATATCAACTTTTCCGTCTGTCTGTTTCCAGATTTCTGGACCGGTTGTCTTTTTATGAATTGCCGGGTTTGCAGGGTTTACAAACTGACCAAGAATGATGCTTCCCGGTGTGCTCTTCTGAAGTTCTTCAGCCTTGGCGATTGCACCTTTCATTCCTTTTGCGCCTTCTGTCAAGACAAGCTCTGCGCCATAAGCCTTGAGAAGGTTACGGCGCTCAACGCTCATCGTTTCTGGCAATGTAAGCACAGCCTTGTAGCCTTTTGCAGCAGCTACTGAAGCAAGGCCGATGCCGGTGTTGCCCGATGTCGGTTCGATGATTGTTGCGCCTGGCTTCAAAAGCCCCTTCTGCTCTGCGTCTTCAATCATTGCAAGCGCGATGCGGTCTTTCACGCTTCCGGCCGGATTCAAATATTCAAGCTTTGCAAGAATTTTTGCGTTCTTGATGCCAGCTTTGTTAGAATAGCCGTTCAACTGCAAGAGCGGCGTATTTCCGATTAATTCCAATGCATTCTGTTTAATATCACTCATGGTCTTCCTCCAAAAATATTACCTAGTGTCTTAATAGGTTACGCATATACATATATCTTGAATAACCTACTTTGTCAATAGGTTTTCAAATATTTTATGAATTTTTTGTGTTTTCTGAAATTTTCAATTATGATATACTCTCAAAAACAAAGGAAGTTGATATGCGTCTGATTTTTATTCGCCACGGCGACCCCGACTATAAAAATGATAATCTAACTGAAAAGGGCAAGCGTGAAGTTGCGCTTTTAACAAAACGCGTCTGCTCATGGAAAAACATTACGCAGTTTTACCAGTCGCCGCTTGGAAGGGCAAAAGCCACAGCCGCGCCGTCTTTGTCTGCGCTTGGGCGCGAAGCGGTTACGTGCAGCTGGCTAAGGGAATTCGACTACAAGGTGCACATGACGAAAAACTACCCAGATAAAGCGCGCGTTGGAAAAGACGTGATGTGCTGGGATTTTCTGCCAGAATTTTTTATGTCTGACAAGAAGTTTTTTGACAAAGACGCATGGGCTGATTCAAAGCTTATGAAAACAGGCAAAATCAAGCAATATTATAAGCAGCTTTGCGACGGCATAGACGGTGTGCTTTCGGAATACGGTTACACGCGCAACAAAAAAGGCTTTTATGATGTTGCAAAGCCTGTGCCGAACCGCAATTGGAGCGAGCCTGTTGATGGCTATCATCTGAAATCTGTGAAAGATGATTACCCCGAAGAGCCGACGCTCGTGTTCTTCTGTCACCTCGGCGCAATGTTCGCAGTTATTGCGCACCTTGTCGGCTTGTCTCCGATGCAGCTTTGGCAAGGCTTTTTTGTTGCGCCCACTTCGGTTACAGTCTTGAACAGCGAGGAACGGCTTGAAGGGCAGGCGTGGTTCCGCGTTGAAAGGCTCGGCGACACAAACCATCTGACGAACGGTGGCGAGCGCATAAGCTCAAGCGGCTATTTTGCAGATGTTTTGGACGAAGCAGTTTCACATTGAGCCTAATATTTGGTTTTAGTTAAGCTTACGAAACTGCCAAGTTTTTGCAGGCAAAAACTTGCGGGACTTTGTACATGGGCTTGTGGGTTCACATTGAGCCTAATATTTGGTTTTAGTTAAGCTTACGAAACTGCCAAGTTTTTGCAGGCAAAAACTTGCGGGACTATGTACATTGGCTTGTGGGTTCGCATTAAGCATAATCTTCTGTTTGGGTTTTGCTTGTGAAACTGCCAAGTTTTTTGCAAGCAAAAACTTGCGGGATTTGTACATTGGCTTGTGGGTTCGCATTGAGTCTAATCTTCGATTTTAGTTAAGCTTGCGAAACTGCCACATTTTTTGCAAGCAAAAAATGTGCGGGATTTTGTACATGAGCCTATGGGGTCGCAATAGCCTGATTTTCAATTTTAGTTTTACTTGCGAATGATGCAGAGTTGTGTTATTCTTTAAAGAAAGAAAATATTAGACGGTACAACTATTTTAAGGCTAGGTATATGGAACGGTTGCCGTTTTTCCTGTTAATGCAGAATTATTCTGGTTTTTTGGCTGTATACATATTTCTGGTAAATTCTATTTTCAGAATTAGCCCGCCTATATTTGCCTTACATGACTGCACATAGCTTTTCACAGGAGTTTTGAATGTCTGGTAAAATGTCGCTTCGAAGGGAAGTCTTAATTGGAACTATAGGCTCAATGCTCGTTGTAGCATTTTTTCTGAGCGTTTCATATATGCTTGTCATAAGCCAATGCATCAAGAAATTTACGGTTGATACAGTTTCACGGACGACAAATTCATTAAACGGGCAGATTTCAGCAATTTTTACGCCGTATGAAATGAGATTGCATGATGTTGCTCTTGCTGCTTCTTCTGGCGCAGATGCAGATGTTCTTGACGGAATTATCCATAAAACAGAAGACGCTTTAGGCGGCGAAGCAAATTGCGATATTTATTATGCAACCGCAATTTCGCGCTATGAAGAAGGCGGTTTCTTCATTGACGGGCTTGACTGGAACCCTGATTCAGACTGGATTCCGAGTACACGCGACTGGTGGAAAGATGCTCTTGCCGCAAAGGGAAAAGTGGCTTATGGCGAGCCGTATGTTGATGCCATGGGCGGAACGCTCTGCATAACGCTGTCATGTGCGGCTTATGATGAGCGTGACAATTTGATTGGCGTTTCAGCTGTAGATATTTATCTTCATTCTTTGAGCGAAGCTGTGAAAAACATAAAGATTTCAGAAAACAGCAAGATAAACATTATTTCAAAAGAAGGGCTTTATCTTACAAATGATGAGCCTGAAGCGATTATGAACAAGAATTATTTTGATTCTTTTTCGGTTTCATCATACAGCAAAAATACATATCTTGACGGAAAAGTAAAATCATTTATTGAGAACGGCAACTTTTATGGCGTGCAGCCTGTCTATCAAGCTGACTGGTTCATTGTTGCAGAAGGCCCTGAATCAGATTTTTCTGGTGAATACATCAACCTTATTGGCTATGTATTTATTGGGCTTGCAGTGCTTATTCTTGTAATGGCTGTTGTCGATGTGATTATTTCAAACAGAGTTTCAAAAGGATTCAAGCAGCTTGCTTCTGGGTGTGAACTGATTGCACGTGGTGATTTTACCAAAAAATATGCTGATTCATATACAAAAGAACTTTCCATGCTTGCAAATGGTTTCAATCTTTTTTCAGAACGACTTCAGAACATCATTTTAAGCATGAAGCAGTCTAAGATTTCGCTTAACGATGCTGGAAGCAAGCTCGGTGGCACGACAAGAGATGCAAAAAAGGCAATCGAGCAGATTAGTTCAAGCATAAGAAGCTGGGGCGAAAACTTGAAAAGCCAGAACGGAAGTGTTGAACAGACATCGCAGAGCGTTGCAAAAATCTTGCAGAGCATTCATTCGCTTGAAAAACTTGTTTCTGAGCAGGCGGAATCTGTTTCGGGTGCTTCTTCCGCTGTTGAACAGATGATTGGCAACATAAGCGAAGTAAACCGTTCCGTTGACAAAATGGCGGCTTATTTCAGCACGCTTGAAACAGATGCCGAGAACGGTGTGCAAACACAAAGCGAGCTTCAAGAACAGATTGGCGAAATTGAGAACCAGTCAATGCTTCTAAGCGAAGCGAACACCACGATTGCGAATATTGCAAGCCAGACCAATCTGCTTGCGATGAATGCAGCAATTGAGGCTGCTCATGCCGGCGAAGCTGGCAAAGGTTTTGCCGTAGTTGCAGATGAAATCAGAAAATTGAGCGAAACTTCTTCTTCTCAGTCAAAGACAATCGGTGAGCAGCTTAACCGCATTCAATCAACGATTGCGGCTGTTGTTCAATCTATACAGCGCGGCGTTCAGGATTATTCAAATCTTGCAAACAAGATTCATGAAACAGACACGCTTGTGCAGCAAATAAAGGTTGCCATGTCAGAGCAGCAGTCTGGCTCTGCGCAGATTACCGGCGCGCTGCTCGGCATGAATGAGAGCACACAACAGGTTCAGAATGCATCTCAGACAATGACCACTGACAGCCACATGATTATGGATGCAGTTCAGTCTTTGCAGGAAAAAACAGCCGCAATGAAGCAAGGTATGGCAGAGATGGGGCAGAGTGCCGAAATGATTTTGTCTACAGGCGGCGCGCTTTCTGAAATATCTGAACTTATGGAAAATTCCATAACCGAAATCGGAAAACAGGTTGATCAGTTTGAAGCTTAAGAAAAAGTGATTGCATTTGCCGTTCTCGCCGAAATGCTCTTTCGCACTTGATGAAGTGTCACTTTCGTTCTCTCCGATGTGTGTCATTTCTGTGCTCGATGATGTGTCATTGTCCTCTTGACGATGTGTCATTTCCGCACTTGATGAAGTGGCATTGTTCACTTGGCGATGTGTCATTGCCCGGCTCGACCGGGCAATCTTAAGCTTTCTTTCGCAGAATCATAAACGTAATGTCGTCGTTAAGCGGTGCAGAATTTCTAAAAGTGGCAATGTCGCTTGCGATGTTTGCAATCTGCTTTTCGGCAGACTCTTCTATATTGCGCCTGATTGAGTCTATGAAATTTTCTTTGCCGAATCTTTCTTTTTGTTCGTTCTCTGTGTCGATAATTCCGTCTGTGTACAAGATAAGCTCGTCACCGATGTTCATCTTTAGAAACTGCGAATTATAAACGGCCGGCATTCCGTTCATGCCGATTGGCCCGACTGAAGTTGCAACACGCTCAATGTATGAATATTCATTTTCGTGGCTTCGGTACAAAATCGGGTAGGGATGCCCGGCGTTTACAAGCTCAACTTGGTCATCTCTAATTCTGACGAGTATGCCCGTAAGATAGTTCTCAATATCAGCTTTTTCTTCAATAATTCTTGTGTTGATGCGGTCAAGCATTTCTGCCAAACCAGAATCAGAGAATTTGTAGAATTCTCTGTGAATTATGTTCTTGACGAGCATTGTTACAAGGCCAGAAGCAAGACCGTGCCCAGAAACATCAAAAATTCCGATGCCGTCAATTTGATTCTGTCTGTGGTAAACATCGAGCATGTCGCCAGAAACTGAAGCCATCGGCAAGTTATAGAACGCAAGTTCCCAGCCGTCAAAGTCAATCTGTTCATGCTTAAAAAAAGTCTGCTGTACGGTGGCGGCAAGCTTTATTTCCTTGTCAAGGAATTCATTTCTGTCTTTGAGATAGCTTTCAATCTTAAAGACGATAAGCGTAAAGACAATCAGCATTGCTATAATAGTGCCGGTGGTTATAAACATATTTGTATAGCGAAGTGCGTGCAAAACAACATGGGGCAGCTCATAGCGCGAATCAACTTCCAGATTTTCGTAACCGACATAAACTAAGACAGAAAAAATGCTGACAGGAACGGTGAACTTGAAGTTGTTTTCAAAGAACAAGAATGGCAGCAAGCCCATCAAAAGAATAAAGTAGTAAAATGCACTGTATGTTCCAAGCAAAAATGTTGCAATAACCTGATGAACAATTATTTCCGCAAGGCCAATCAAATAAGGCGCGATAAACGATTTAAAGTTTGTGGCGTTAAAAAACAAAAATGCAAATACAGAAATACTGATTATATTGTACATGCATAACGGATAGACCTTTAAAAAGAACATCACGAAAAAGATTGTTATATGATATACGAGTGCGCAAAGAGTTGTTATTCCAAAGAGAAGCTTTGTTCTTTCTTTTGGCGATGTCAAACTGACCTTAAAAGGGTTCATAGAAGGAATTATACAACACAAATCTCAGTAACGCCATAAAAAAAATACTAAAATTTCAAATAAATTGAGTTTTTAGAGATATTTTACAATATATCTGAAAACTGCGCAATTTTGCTATATAATCTAAATTTGTAGATTGGCTAAATGCAAAATGCGTTGACAATGCAACTCTGTTCGCCTAGTATTATCAAGCAGCATTTGCTGTGCAAAATTTTTTAAGGAGGCTGGATGTCAAAATCTAGCAAATCTTGGTTGATTGTTTAACGCCTTGAAAGATGGAAAATCTTTTGGGCGGTCTTTCAAGGTGTTTTTTAGCTCATAAAAAACTATTTTGGAGATTAAACAATGAACACAAACAATCAAACCTGCAAGGATTATACAATCCGCATGGAACAGCCGTGCGATTTCAGCACAGTTGAGAACCTTACCCGCGAATCATTCTGGAATGTGTACCATCCAGGCTGCACCGAGCATTATGTCTTGCACTGCTTTAGAAATAACCCCAGCTTTATCCCGGAGCTTTCGCTCGTAATGGAAAAGGACGGAAAAATCATCGGGCATGTGATGTATTCCAAAGCGGTCATTACGCTTGAAAACGGCGGAATTCTGCCTTCATGGACATTCGGGCCGATAAGCATTCACCCGGACTATAAGCGGCAGGGCTACGGCTTGAAGCTGCTGAACTTTTCGCTTGAAAAGGCAAAGTCTATGGGCGTGGGTTTTGTCTGCATCGAGGGCAACATTGCATTTTACAAGAACGCCGGCTTTGACTTGGCTTCAAAGCTAAAGATTCACTATCATGCAGAGCCGAAAGATGTAGAAGTGCCATATTTCCTTGCAAAAGAGCTTGTTCCGGGCTATCTTGGCGGTGCAGAAGGCACTTATTGCCCACCGGAAGGCTACTTCGTTGCAGAGAAAAATCCCGAATCCTTTGAAGCTTATGAAGCACAGTTTTCGTCTAAGCAGAAGCTCGTGCTTCCCGGTCAGCTAGGCTAGGGCAGGGTTGTAGCAGCGCAGCGAAGAAGCAGCACGTACAGTGCACCAGCCCGCGGCCTGCTAAGCTAACCAAGCACCTCGGCGCAGAAGCAGCACGCACTGTGCAGCGGCTCGCAGCCTGCTAAGCGAACTAGCGTATCGCAGCATGGCACAAGCAGATTGTGCCGTGTTGCGGTTAGTGCTTGTGGCTCGCTGACGTGCTGTGCCATGAACAGACAATGGATAGCATCTCTTGCGCTTATTGTTGCCAGCCCTGCTTGTTTGCGATTTTTCGTGCAATGTAAACAAACGGCGTGTCGAGCAAGCTTGTAACTATATAGATTACGTAACAAGCCGCCGTAATTGACACAAGTTCCTTGAATGAATAGATTCCGCTGAATGCGCCGAAGTTAAAAATCACGATGTTTACGAACTGAGAAACGAGCGTCGAAAAGTTGTTGCGGAACCAAAGCATTTTGCGGCGGTTGCCGGTCTTTTTTTCGGTCAAGTGCCACCACGCATGATAAAGCTGCACGTCAATCCATTCAGAAATTGCATAAGCAATCAGGCTTGAAATCAACATTCTCGGCGTGTTCGAGAAAAGCCCTTTGACAAATTCGTTTGACCAGTCGCTTTCGGCCGGCACATAATGCACCCACAAAAACGAAAGCACTATAAACGTAAGGCTTGTAAAGATTCCGGCAAGCACGCCTTTTGACGCTTCTTTTTTGCCGTAAAGCTCGCTCAAAATGTCTGTCGCAAGAAACGTTGCCGCAAACAAGGTGTTGCCCAAAGTCTGGTCCATGCCGAAAGCATGAACTACAATCGTTACCTCAATGTTCGCAAAAACTGTACAGATTCCAATCCAGGCGAAAAGTCCGCCCTTGCCGAAGATTTTCATAAAGGCGATTGTGCCGCCAAATGAAATTAGAAGAGTGATGATAAGAAATAATTCATTCATTTTGAAACCTCCTTGACAGAGAGATTTCCAATCGTAAAAAAATAGGCTGCACGCATTTCAGCGGCTTTTACGTTTACCTGGTTTTGTTTAACGACAGGAAGGTCTTCGAACTGTCTATGAATTACTTATGAATGAATCTATCAGATTTTGGGCTGGAATTCAACTGCCGTTACAAATCAAGCTGAAAGAGTCCTGCTTTGACTTTTTCGTAAAGCTCGTGGTCAGGCATAGGTCTGCCAAAAAGATAACCCTGAATCTGCTCGCAGCCGTTCTCTTTTAAGAACTGGTACGCTTCTTCAGTTTCAACGCCCTCGGTGAGCGTGCTCATGCCAAGCTCTTTTGCCATGCTGATTATGTTCTTGAGAATCTGCCGCGCCTTTACGTTGCCCGAAAAGCCGTGCAAAAACTTCATGTCGATTTTCATCATGTCAAAGTCATATTCTTTAAGAACGTTCAAGCCCGAATAGCCCGCGCCGAAATCATCAAGCCAGAGCGCATAGCCGTTTGCCCTGAATTTTTTGAGCATGTCCTTTAGGCGTTCATCGTCGCCCGAAAGAGTGCTTTCTGTAACTTCAATGTGAATAAGCTTTTTGTCGACGCCGTATTTTTTAAGGCATTCCTCAACTTCTTCGGCAAGGTTGATTTGGTCAAAGTCGAGCTTTGAAAAGTTGAGAGAAACCGGAATGAGCGCAAGCCCTTGTTCCTTTGCATAAACAAAATTGCGGCAAACTTTTTCGACAACATACATGTCAAGCTTGTAAATCTGATAATATTCTTCAAGTGTCTGAATAAAATCAGCTGGCGAGAGAAAACCGTATTGCGGATCGTCCCATCTTGCAAGCGCTTCAAGCCCGCAAAGCTTGCCGTTCGCGGCATTAACCACAGGCTGGTAATAGACCTTTATGTGCCCGGCCTTTATGGCTTCGTCAATGTTGTTGATGATGTACTGCTTCTTCTGAAAATTTGCCGCCATTGAGCTGTCGTATTCGCAGTAATCGTGGTTGTAATGCTTCTTGATTGAATAGCAGGCATAACGCGCATGGTCGCAAGCTATTAACGGAAGACACTCGCGGTTTTCGGGCTTATACGCGCCAACTTTCAGCCCGAGCTTTGCATCGTAGTTCATGCCGAGCAGGTTGCGCCTTATGGTCTGAAGCCTTTCTTGCACTGCTTCATTCTTTGTGAGCACCACAAAATTGTCGTTAGAAAAATGCGCCACGATAGAATCTTTGAACACTTTTTCAGTCATGTCGGCAAAATTCTTCAAAAAAGCGTTGCCTTCCCAGAAGCCGTATTTTTCATTAAGAATCTTGAAATTTTCCACGTCGAGAAACAGAAAAATCAGCGTGTCAATGTCAACAGACTTGTCGTGCATAAGCTCAAGCGCCTGGCTGCGGAAATAGTGCATGTTCGCAATGCCGGTTACTTCATCGCTGATTGAAAGCTTAAGCAGAATGCTCTGTGCATGTTCAAGCTTTTCGTCTTTCTGCGCTTCTGTAAATTTCTGACGGTAGGCGTTTATCGCGCTCATCAAAATCGAAATGAATACGATTGAAAGGTTTATCTTTGTGGCATAAGTTGCCGGCAGAAAATGGTCGCATACAAAGAAGAAAATTCCGTAAGTTGCGCCCATAAGCAGCATCGAATAAATAGGGCGCCAGACCACAAAACAAAAGACGAAAATCGTCATCGTCATCAGTGTTACGAACTGCTCTCCTTTCTTATAATCCATGTACGAAATATAAATGCCGAAGACAATCGAAATAATCGAGAAAATGTATTTCAAAACTTCCCAGAGTTTTCTGTTCGTGCTTATCTTTTTGATGTGGCGCACTGAATAAATAAAAAGCGCAAGAGCCGAGCAGAACAGCAGTAAGTAGCATACAAGGTGCGTTGCAAGCCAATAAGCGGAACGCCTTGTTTCCGGCGAAAGCTGCCTTATGATTACGCTTGAAATCATAAAAAGTTCAAGCAGAATTACCACAGAAGAAACATAGATGCCAGACTTTATGTTTGATTCATCGAAATATCTGTTAATGTAATCAGAATGTTTGTTCAATCCAAGGAAATTTCTGATTTTTTCAAGTGTTTTCATATCTTTTTATTATAGAATAAATTCATGCAAAAAGAAAATTCTTTTTTTGCTGTAAAATCAATTTTGTTTTATACTAAATATATATGAAAGAAACTGTAAAAGAAACGGTGGGCGCAAAAGAGCTGTCTGAAAGACTGAAAAATTTTGCTATCGACTATTTTCTTATTGATGTAAGGAATGACAAGGAATCATATTTTGCCATTACACCGGAAGAGCTTAAAGAAGCACCGCGCTGCATAAACGGCATTTTCTTGAATTATGTGATGGACGGCGCATTTGATAAGGCAGACGAGCTGCTTGCTTCACTTGAAGATAACAGCTTTGCAAAGCTTGCCATGCTGCTTGTTTATCCAAAAACTACTGAAAGCCGTTTTCTTGGAATAGCAAAATACCTAAGGGAGCATTACCCACCGATACATCAGGTTGTGCTTACAGCAGGCAGACCTTTTCTTCTGAACGGTGTACAGGATTTTACGCGGCTTGGGTTTTTCCTTAAAAAGAGAAAAGATATTGCTATTGCAAATTTGGAATTTCTTTATGAACCTTCAATTGTGCCTGCAATCTATAACCTTTGTCTAGCAGAATATTATTATCAGCAGAACAATATAATTGAAGCAGAAGTGCTTGTCAGCCGCACCATAAAAGAATTCGACAAAGCAAGCCAGAGCCGTCTTTTGTTTGTTGCGCTCTTCTTGCAGTCAAAAATTCTGCTTACTCACGGAAAAATCGTAAATTATGAAAGCTACATCAAAAATATCCGCAAATTCGTAAGGAAAGAGGGCGAGCAAGAATTTTCTTATAATATAGATGCCGCCGAAGTGATTACCGCGCTTTATGGAGGAAATACTGAATTTGTTAATAAGTGGCTGAATAAAAAAGCCCCGGACGAATTTGCAAATTTCTGTATGCTTGACCTTTACCGCTATATGGTCAAGATGCGCTGCTATATCGTCAGCGAAAAATATGCGGCTGTCATTGCGCTTGCAGAAAAGCTCCGCCCGTTGCTTGAAATTGGCAACCGCCGCATGGATTTGTGCGAACTTGATTTGCTGCTCGCCATCTGCTTTTTCCGTTCAGGCGAAAAGGAGCTTGCCTTTGAGGCTTTTGAGCACGCGCTTAAAGCTGCACGGCGCTACAAGTATTACAGACTCATCGCAGACGAAGGCGAGTCTGTTGTCCATCTGCTTGCTTCTTACATAAAAGCTAAGGGCAAAACTCCATTTTTGAAAATGCTTATGCAGATGACCAGAAACATGGCGATTTATCATCCGTTTTATCTCAAGGCGATTTACAAGAAAAGCGTTTTGTTCACTGCCACTGAAATGAATGTGCTAAGGCTGCTTGAGCAAGGCAAATCACCTGATGAAATATGCGAATATCTTTTGATAACAATCAATACCACAAAGTTTCATCTGAAGCAGATTTACAAAAAGCTCGGCGTAAATTCAGCTCATAATGCCGTGTGGCAAGCCCGCGTTTTGGGCTTGCTTTAGGCGCAAATGGAAAGATCTGGGCAAAAAATGCTTTTGTTTTGATGTGCTGGATTCTAGGTATATCCCGATGATTTTGAAGAACTTATAAAAAAAGCCTGCCGAAAAATCGACAGGCTTATGAGATGCTGAAACATAGGGAGGGACGGCGTAAAGCTGTCAAAATGCTCCAGTGGAGCATTTTGAGCGAGTTCCCGAAATGCTATGTTGCGAAGGAGAAAACATACCGATAACATCATTTTTGTTAAAAAATCAATTCTCTATATAAGGACTTTCAGATAGCCGTACAACAATTACATCGCCCAAATTTTTGACACATCCCTGAAATGGAAAATCTGGCATATTTTTAGCTTCAATTCTGGCCTTTTTTATAGAAGTTTCATCTGTCACAGGTATAAAGTTATACCCCTGCGCTTTCATGAATGCAATTCCTCTACTGGTGCAATCTGATATATTTAATCCAGCATCCCATTCAAATGGCGAATAACCACAAGGCGTTCCTTTTAAAAAATTCGAAGTTAGTTGTTGCTTGTACATTCCGTACAATAGAACCGGTGTTTCCGAATTTGTTTGAACACTAGTTATTTTTTCTGAAAGTTCAAAACATAAACGGCAGTCTGTTTTGTAACGCATTACATCTGAATAATTTAACATTGATGAAATGAGTACTTGTTTCATGCCGCAAAGCATAAAAAGCAGGAAAGAAACATGATATAATAAAGTACATTTGCTATTGCATAAACAATTGGTAGCATAAAGTAAAATAAAGCCAAAGCTGAAAGGAAGGACATATTGGGCTCGTAAGCCACCTCCTCCGGCAAATTGGAGTGCAAGGATACTAAGAAGAACACAAATAGCTGACATAAAAAGTAAAAATGATCGTTTCTTGTTTTTAATTATCTGAATAAAAAAAATGATAATTCCAGGTGCATATAGTATGTTTGTTAGTAAATTTGGTTGAACATTTTGTTCGGCCGCATTCCATCCTGTTCGTGCAACCTTAGCAACAATAGATTTCACAAAATCATTTAGCGGTTCAATATTTGCAA
>LVBI01000003.1 GCA_001603145.1 Spirochaetales bacterium Spiro_07
GGTCAGGAGTTACACCAACAGCCTTTTCAACGTATTCCTTCAAAGTAGCTTCATCATAAATTACTTCCATTCCGCGTCCGCCCAAAACGAAGCTTGGTCGAATCATGATCGGGTATCCAATCTTATCAGCACAAGCCTTTGCCTCGTTGAAGTCAATTGCCATTCCACTTTCTGGCATTGGGATTTCCAATTTTTCCATCATGTGGCGGAAGAGGTCGCGGTCTTCGGCGATGTCGATTGAGTCGATGCTTGTACCGAGGATGTTTACACCATTCTCCTGAAGTTCGCGGGCAATGTTAAGTGGTGTCTGTCCACCAAACTGAACGATAACTCCGAATGGCTTTTCTTTTTCGTAAATCTGAAGAACGTCTTCTGTAGTAACTGGTTCAAAGTAGAGTTTATCAGAAGTGTCGTAGTCAGTAGAAACAGTTTCCGGGTTGCAGTTTACGATGATTGTTTCGTAACCCAGTTCTTTCAACTGCATAGCCGCATGACAACAACAGTAGTCAAACTCAATACCCTGACCAATTCTGTTAGGACCACCGCCCAAAATCATAATCTTCTTCTTGTTGTCTGTTGCAACAGAAGTGTCCTTTTCTGCGTTGTAGGTAGAATAGTAGTAGCAGGCATTTTCAACACCAGAAACCGGAACGCGGAGCCATGCTTCTTTAATACCAAGCTCGTTGCGGCGCTTGCGGATATCTTTTTCAGCAACCTTCAAAATCTTTGACAAATACTTGTCGCTGAAGCCGTCCTTCTTAGCCTGAATCAAAAGCTTGTCCTCAGGAACGCGTCCAGGATTCTTAAGCATTTCCTCTTCAAGGTCAACAAGCTCTTTCATCTGCTGGAGGAAGAACTCTTTTACATAAGTAATTTCAGAAAGTTTAGCCAGAGGAACACCCTTACGGATTGCTTCGTAAAGCTGGAAGTAGCGCTCGCTCGAAGCAGTTTTAAGCATTTCGCAAAGTTCATCAGCACTCTTCTTATTAAAGTCTTTTGCAAAACCAAGACCGCTTCGTCCGTTTTCAAGACCACGGATAGCTTTCTGGAAAGTTTCCTTAAAGTTTTTACCGATGGCCATAACTTCACCAACGGCTTTCATTGATGTACCAAGCTCATCCTTTGCACCGCGGAACTTTTCAAATGCCCAGCGGGCAAACTTAAGAACAACGTAGTCTCCGTCAGGAGCGCCGCCCAAAGTATATTTTTCAAGAGTTCCATCACGCCAGTAAGGAATTTCGTCCAAAGTCAAACCGCAGGCAAGTTTTGCAGAAACCAGAGCAATGGGGAAACCAGTTGCCTTAGAAGCCAAAGCAGAAGAACGAGAAGTACGTGGGTTAATCTCAATAATAACAACACGGCCAGTCTTAGGATTGTGAGCAAACTGAACGTTAGTACCACCGATAACACCGATGTTCTCTACAATCTTAAATGCCATTTCCTGCAGCTTCTTTTCCAGGTCCTTGTCGATAGTCATGAAAGGAGCGGCACAGAAAGAGTCACCAGTATGAACACCAACTGCATCAATATTTTCGATAGTACAGATTGCAACCATCTGATTCTTAGAGTCGCGGACAACCTCAACCTCAAGTTCTTCCCAACCAAGAATAGACTCTTCAATCAAACACTGGTGAGTCATAGAAAGATCAAGACCGTTAGCAACAATAGAGCGGAGCTCTTCAACATTGTAGCAGAAACCGCCACCCTGACCACCCATTGTATAAGCAGGGCGAACTACCAGTGGGAAGCCGATTTCCTCAGCAATCTTTTCCGCCCCTTCAACAGTGTGGCAGATTCCCGAACGAGGAGTGTCGATTCCAAGCGATTTCATAGTCTCCTTGAAAATCTCACGGTCTTCACCGCGTTCAATAGCATCAAGGTTTACACCTATTACTTTTACACCGTATTTATCAAGAACGCCGGCCTTGTTCAGCTCCATAGCCATGTTCNNCATCAGGACGTTCCTTTTCAATAATCTGAGAAAGACGCTCAACGTTCAGCGGCTCAATGTAAGTAGCGTCCGCCATAACCGGGTCAGTCATAATAGTAGCCGGGTTAGAGTTTACAAGTACAATCTTGTAGCCAAGTTCGCGCAAAGCCTTACAAGCCTGAGTTCCCGAATAGTCGAACTCGCAAGCCTGACCAATAACAATCGGGCCCGAACCAATAATCAAAACCTTTTTGATGTCTGTTCTCTTCATATATTTTTTACTCCTATAAAATAACCTGTGTATAAAAAAAGCGAGTTCCTAAAGAGAAACTCGCCATTGAAATTTATAAACAATAATAGTATGAAAAATGACTTTAACATTGAGAATTAATTTTTCTAAACAATACTCAGCTTTCATACTGAAACTGAACTATATCAGAAAATAAAAAATTATTCTAGTGCTGAAGTCTTTTTTTGAGCTTAGCCCAGCGACGCTATTTTCTGGTGCAGGGCCATAACCTGGCTGCGCAGATAGTGGTCGATTATCGGCTTTTCGATGATGCCTAGCACATTGTTGTCGTCATCTGTAACTGGCAGTGCTTCTGTGTCATATTTCTCGAAAAGCTCAAGCACTTCCGGAATCAGCATGTCAGGGCGGCATGTGCACGGGCTTTGCTGCTGAATGTCGAGAGCCATAAGCCCTTCAGAAAGTTCCTGAAACTGAAGCGATTCTTTCAGATGCTCAAGCGTGATTATGCCCGAAAGCTTGTTGTCTTTCGTTTTTACGGCGTAGTTCACGTTTACGTTGTGGCTGAACGAATTGAGAATGTCGCAGAGAAGCGTTGTGTCTTTGACGATTGCGGGTGTTTCCGGCGAGCAGATGCTGATTCCGGCACATTTTACATCAGAAACTTTGCACGTCTTCATTATGTCTTCTTCGCAAATATCAAGACCGCATTCGCCAGCTTTTGTAACCGCATGCTTTACGCATATCGGGCCTAAAAGCTGAACGACGAAAGTTGTCGCCGTGATTATGAGAATGATGCTCGGCCCGATTGTGTCTGCAAAATCGTGGCCGCCTGCAATTGAAAGACCTATTGCTACGCCCGCCTGGCTTAAAAGACACCACTGAAGATATTTTTCAACAGTCTTTGGCGCTTTTGTCAGCTTTGCACCGACAACAGAACCGATTGACTTGCCGAGCGTGCGGCAGATTATGTAGATAAGCGCAATCAGCGCGAGGTGCGGCGTTACGTTCCAGATGTTCAGCTTTGCGCCGACAAGCACAAAGAAAAGCACATAAATCGGCGGCGTGAATTTTTCAACCAGAGCGAATGTCGGTCTTGTCTTAGCTGGTGCAAAATTCACCATGAAAAAGCCGATGGACATTGCCGCAAGAATCGTATCAAGCTTGAAAAATGTGCAGATGCCGGTGCATAAAAAGATTGAGCCGAGCGAGAACGAAAGGATGCGGCCTTCGTCTGTCATTACGTTCAGAATAAAGCGGCTTAGAAGCGCGCCGATTACAGAGCCGACCGCAATTGAAACGAAAACATCGTAAGCGAGCATCAGCATTTTGTGCCCGAGCGAGCCGCCCGTTGCGCCCAAAAGAGACGCTCCGATTGAAGATGCAATCGCATAAAGAATAAGCGCAACCGCATCGTCCATAGCTACAATTCCGAGAACTGTTGTGGTAAGCGGGCCGCGCGTGCGGTTTTCGCGCAGAACGTCTGTCGTTGCGGCTGGTGCTGTTGCAGAAGCTATTGAGCCTAGAACAAGGCCGAGCGAGAGCGAAACCGCAATGTTCTTGGTGAACGCATAAGAGACGAGCGTTACGAGCGTAGAAACCACAAAGAACGGCACAATTGCCTCAAAAAGCAGAATGCCGACGAACTGCTTGCCGTATTTCTTTAGCACACCGAGCTTTAGCTCGCCGCCGATTAAGAAGCCTATCAACGAAAGCGCTATTGAGTTTATTGGATCAAGCGAAGTTATGACAGACGCTCCGAGCACTTGAAAGCCCGACTGCCCGATGATGATGCCGATTACGATGTAGCCGACAACCTGCGGAATGCGCAGCTTCTGAAAAAGCCTTCCGCCGATTGCGCCCAAAAGCAGAATAAGACCTAAAAGCAGAATGAGATTGACTCCGCCGACAGCATTGAAATGCATGAAAGGCGGTAAAAATTCAGCTAAATTGTTCATAATGGCTTGATTATAGCGTTTTTGCATTATAGTGAAAAGCGGATATGGTTAGTCATAAAATTTTTGCAAGTTGCTTGACATTTTTTTTGTTTTGGCTTATTCTATTCAAGCCTTGCNNTAGGTAGAGCAACGCCCTTTTAAGGCGTGGGTCACTGGTTCGAATCCAGTGTGGCTCAAAGCGAATCAGCTGTTTAGTTGATTCGCTTTTTTTTTCTGCAACATGTGATATTCTCTGCAACTTGTGATATTATAAATATAGCGTTCTAATTATTTGAAGGGTAAGCAGATGAGTAGAAATCCATACGACAAAAACTCAATTAAGAAGAGTTTGGTTCTTTCTCTTGGAATTGGAATGATTTCCGTTTCATTTATTATGACTTACATAATCGGGCGCACTGTTCTTAAGAACAGCAAGAAGCAGATTACTAAAAGCATCGTTACGCTTACGGAAGCTAAAGGTGAAGCTCTTGAACGTAGCATGACTGAAATTGTGTTCTCTGCTGAAGCTCTGGCAGGCACACTCGGCGGCACATGGGCTATTCCAGAGAAACAGCGTCAGTCTGTGGCAGAGCAGGCGGTTCGGGCTATGGTAAAATCTTCTACAATAGATTCTGCATGGGCGTACTGGCTGCCTGACATGTTTGACCACAAAGACAGGCTGCGTGCTGATAAAATTGCTAATCCTACAGGGCAGATGAAGATTCACTATATCAGAGATAAAAACGGACGCATTAAGAATGAATCTGTTTCAGAATTTACTGCCGATCAGATAAAAGAAGCTACAGAAGCACAAGAAACTTTTTTGAGTGAACCGTCTACCACGGTGCACGATGGTGCGAATGTGCTAACGACTAAAGTTTTTGCCCAAATTACAAATTCAATCGGGCAGAAATGCGGTATTGCCGGTATCGATATTATGCTTTCTGGCCTTGAAAGTATGATGGACGGCTCTTCAATTTTTCAAGGTACAAAATGCCAGTTCTTCTCGACTTCTGGTTCAATTCTTGCTGCAAGCGACGGTTCTCTTTCTGGCGAGATGAGCGTCTTTATGCAAAAACCGGAACTTAAGAAATACTTTGAAACAGTTTATATTCCTATATATGATGAAGATACTGGCGAAGAAATAGGTTCTGCAATCGATTATTCGCCAGTAACTTTCACAGAAATAATCAACAATGAAAAGACTTTCGTAACTGTGGTAAAGCCACAGATAGACCGGACTGGTAATTTTTGGTTTGTGGTTTCAATGACGCCGGAACATTACATAAACAAAAGCGCTTGGAAAACTATATGGATAATCATCATTTCGTTCTTCATTCAGATTGATGTTGTAATGATTATTGTGTTCTGTGTCGTATCAGGCTTTACAAAGCCGCTCAAAACCACAGTCGAAGCGCTGCAGAACATAAGCGAAGGCGACGGCGATATGACTGTGCGTTTGCATGCAAATCAAAACAACGAAATTGGTGCGATGTGCGAAAGCTTCAATAAGACAATGGACAAACTTTCGGTTTCAATTAAGGACGTAAAAGCTTCAAGTGAAGAGATGGACGAAATCGGAAACGAGCTCAATGATTCGATGAGCAGCACATCTGAGGCTGTTGATGATATAACAACAAGCATCAAGTCAATTCAGAATCAGATGCAGGATCACGCGTCTGGTGTTGAAGAAGCTCTTTCTGTTGTTGACCAGATTGTCCGCAATATTAAGAAACTGAACGAGAATATTGACGCTCAGGCGGCAAGCGTTGCAGAATCGTCAACTTCTGTAGAGCAGATGACAGAAAATATCCACAAAGTTTCTCAGATTCTTGAAAAGAACCGTGATTCTATGACCATGCTTGAACAGGCTTCTGAACTCGGCCGTTCGCTTATCAACAACATGGCCGAAATATCAGATAAGATTCAAGCCCGTTCTAAGAATTTGCAGGAAGCTTCTTCTGTTATTACGAACATCGCAAGCCAGACGAACCTTCTTGCAATGAACGCCGCCATTGAAGCTGCTCACGCCGGTGACAAAGGTCAGGGTTTCTCTGTTGTTGCTGGTGAAATCCGTAAGCTTGCTGAAGAATCTAACTTTCAGGGTACAAAGATTCAGAATGAGCTTGAAGATGTGCAGGAACTTATCAAGACAGTTTCTGAATCTACAAACCAGGTGCAGAAGCAGTTTAACAGCATTTTTGCATTGACAAAGACTGTAAGCGAGCAGGAGCTCATAATCAATGAAGAAATGCAGCAGCAGAACAGGGGCAGCGAACAAGTTCTTAAGCTTATCCGCGACATCAACAAAATTACTGTTGACGTAAAGAACGATTCAGATGAAATGATGGAAGGCAGCAAGCAGGTTACTGTTGAAATGGATAGAATTGCTTTGATGACAGCTTCTGTAAATAACAATGTCAGAAACATGACAGAAAAGACTGATGCAATCGGCAGTTTCTCAAAGAAAGCGCTCGGCTGTGTTGAAAAGAATGTCAAAAGCATTGCAAAGCTCCGCGATGCGATGAACAAATTTAAGGTTGAATAAGGCTGGAGGTGACGCTATGAAAAAGCTTGTGATTTTTCTTTCTATATTGATGCTAAGTTTTTCTTCGTTTGGTTTTGCCCAGGTTGACGGTAAAATACCTGATGGTGCTTCTTTGCTTTTTGACGGATTTGAAAAAGGCAATTACTGGATATGGGCTGGCTTTGACTGGGATCAGTATGGTTCTGTAAAGATTTCTACTGGCGCAGATCTTTCAAATGAATGGGCTTCAGAGGGAGCTTATTCACTTAAAATGTCGATGGACGTAATGGATAAAGATTCAACAAAGTCTGCTATCTGGTTTTATGACGGAACTAATGATTTGTCTGGCGCGAAATACATGACTATGGATTTCTATAACCCCGAGAATTATGTCTATACAATCACTGTCGTTATTCAGGCTACAAATTCATGGAAGTGGTGCAGCTTACAAACTTATGATTTGCCGCGCGGCAAGCATACGATGGTTTTTGATGTTTCTAAATATGCAGATTATCTGCATGATGTAAGACGCATTGCAATCTACAACAACAGCAAACAGGTGCTCATGCACGAATCGCATATTTATGTAGATAACATCAGGCTTATTCGCTAAGTTTTTCATTCTTTAGATGATACCGTTTTTGCAAAATGCATGTCATTGCCATGTTTGCTTGCAGTTTTGCTGCGATTGACACGGTAATGACACAATCGAATGAAACTCGAGATTATACTTTATAGATTTTTGTTGCAGTTTTGAACTTTTTCATGTATGATGTTACAATGAAAAAGTTTATTTTAATAATTATTGTTTTCTTTTTATGCTTTTCACTTTTCGCGGCTTCTTATAACAAAATGTTAAAAGAATGGAATTCCCTTTCAGAAGATGAAAAATGGCTCTGCCTTTTGACCGAGCCGTTTTTGACTAGATTTAACATGAGTACAACAACTGTGAATCCTGAACCTAAAAACAAAGGTAAAAAATCAAGAGATCTTCTTGAAAACGGTTGGGAGCTTCACTCAAAAAAAGATGTTCTTAATCTTGTTACTAGACATAAAAACGGGACATGGGGCGATAACAGATATTTTATAAAAGCCGGCCTTCTTTTGGATAAATATCCTGATTCTTCAATAGAAGAAATTGCAAAGATAGAATGTCTTGATGCCCGCAATATTGTAGATTTGTATTTTTATACAGAGACTAAAAATATAGTGGGTTATTATGATGTATATACGCTTGATGCAGTGCGGATTCTTTCTGTATTAAGATGGAGCGTTGCTGTCGGTTGGCTTACAGAAGCAGAAGCTGTGACACAAGCTCAACCATTCATTGATGCGCTTTTAGTTATATACGATTCATGGGAAGACTTTGCTGTTCATTTTGCAGTGAGTTGGTCTTATTATGTTGTGCGGTATGGATATGATTTATCTGCATATCAGAAAGGTCTTACGACAGAAAGGACAAAGTATATGGAATTATCTGGGGCAAATAGCAAGTCTAAACAGGTCATCAATCATAACATAAAGTTTCCTGCTGGAAATCTTGAAGACAGTCGCATATTAACCTATGACGATATGTTTTATACTCCTGGAGAAGAAGCCTCAAAATGGTATTTGATTGAGCGATGGAATTGTCAAGACGAGAAAGATCTTTCAGCTGCTGAAAAAGAAAAAATGGCCGTAATCCGAAAAGAAAAAGCAGATATTCCGGCAATGGCGTATTGTGAGATTCTAGACTGCTTTTATGGCTCTAATGATGTAAAAAATATCCCGGAATATATTAAAGTTATGGAAGGTGCAGGTTCTAAAAAAGATATATATCATCTGGCATATATATGGTATGGTTTTTCATTTTTAGATGATAATAATGATGATATAGAACAGCTCCGGCTTTTAATGGAAAGTCAGCAGAACGAAAAGCACGCTTATTATCTGGCAGCTTTCTATAATATACTGAAATTAAGTCAGCTTCAAAAGAAAGAAAAAAACTTTGAAAATATAGACATGATTCTTTCAGAAACGGAAAATTATTCCAATTTAGCCGTTGAAAGTATAATGTATGCCAAAAATGATTTTCCGTTGACTGGTGATATTGAAATTATTGTATCAGCATTTGATACGGTTATGAAATTCAATCTGTTTGATATTTATTCTTCATGTGCTTATGTATTTTATGAAGCACGCGATTTGGAAAAATCGCAGTTTTATCTGGATAAATCTGATGAAAGTCTTGAGGTTCTTAAAAACTGCACTTCCGGTTTTCTTACTGTAGATATGCTGAAATCTGATATTGAAGTGCATGAAAAGAAGCTGAAAGAAGTAAGGGCTTTTATTTCAGACCGCTACAACAAGGATATTGAAAATAACAATAAAAAAGTAAAAGATCCGAAAATCGATGCTGCTTAGAGGAGATGATAATGAAAAAAATTGGTGTAGTGTGTGCCTTTATTTGTTTGTGTTTTGCGCTTTTTGCAGATGCTTCAATACAGATGCTCAAATCTTGGAACAATCTTTCAGAAGACGAAAAATGGTTCTGTCTTTTGTCAGAACCATTAATGGAGCAGAATTCTCTAAGTATAGCTACTGTAAATCCTGAAAACTATGTTCCTGTCGGTAAAAAAAGCGTTTCTCAGCAGATATTAGAAAATTCATGGGGACTTTATTCCAGGGGAGATGTGCTGATTCTTCTTGAAGATTACAGGCTCCGCAGGCTTGGACATTCCGTTACCTACAACAAGTTAAAAGAAAGTCTTAATAAGACAGCACAAAAATCAGTGCAGGCTGCCGTAGAAGAACTTGCGGTAAAAGAGTGTTTGCAAAGTTATGAGATTGTTAGGCTTTATTTTGTTAGTGAAATGCAGGATATTTTGGGAGAATACGGTCTTCTTGCATGGGATTATGGCCGGATGCTTTCGATTTTAAGATGGAGTATTGCTGCCGGCTGGATTCCGGAAGCAGAAGCCTTAGAACTTGCAAAGCCGTTTATAGATGAGCTTATAAATGCATATGATTCTTGGGAAGATTATGCTGTTCATTATGCTTTTGGACGTGTGTTTTATGCAGTTTCTGACGGCAAAGATTATAAATCGTATTTAGATAATGTTTTAGCTTTCATTAAGAAATACGACATAACCGTTTCTGAAAAAGACAAAGATAAAGTTTTTTCTTATCATGGAACAATATTTCCGGGTAAAAATAGAAATAATAACCGCATATTGACATATAAGGATGCAGTTTATAAGCCTTCAAAAGAGACTGTAAACTGGATTTCGGTTGTAAAGGCAGAAAATAGTAACAATGGGCTGACGAAGTCAGAAATTTCAAGTTTGATGAGTTTCCTTAAAAAGAAGAAAAATATACCAGCCGCTGCATCTGATCTGGCACTTCTTCAGGTGAGCGGTGAAAATGTTCCTTATAAGACAGCATCAAAAGCATTTGAAGAAGCGGCTCTTACTTTTGAAAATGTAGAAAATCCAAGTGACTTGTATTTTATGTTCTATATAAAATATGCATTTGTAGCTTATCATCTTAATGATTTGAAGAAAATGGAATTTGCAATTTCAAAGTTCAAAGACGGAGCATTTGAAGCGGCTGATTTGCAGTACATTTATTGTATTTATTATACTGAAAAGGCAAAAACTGCAGGTTACAATAAAAAATATGAAGAGGCTATTGAATATGCAGAATCTGCGTTGTTATGTTTAAAACAGGGAAATTCTTTGAAGTTCATGGGCTTATTCAATAAAGATATTATAAAAGATTCTGAGAAAAACTTAAATAACATGATTGAGAAATATAGACATGAATTAAGGAAAATTAAACAGCAGCATCGCAGTGCCTGAACTTTGCATCTGCGCTACAATGTTGCACTGCCTTATGTGCATTATCTGCCGTTTGTGCTATGATACAGCATATGTTGCAAAGCAATTCGAAAAAATATGAAATAGATATGCTGAACGGGCCAATCTTGAGCAGAATGTTGAGATTCACCGTTCCGCTGATGTGCTCAAGTATATTGCAGATTTTGTTCAATGCCGCAGACATTGTGGTTGTCGGCAGGTTTGCTGGCCCAACTGCTCTTGCGGCGGTCGGTTCGAATTCTGCGCTGATAAATTTGGTGACAAACCTCTTTATCGGGCTTTCAATCGGTGCAAATGTTGTCGTCGCGCGATATTTCGGCGCAAAAGACGATGCCAACATTTCAGAATCAGTGCACACCTCTATAATGCTTGGTATCGTAAGCGGCATCATCCTCACCGTTGCAGGCTTGATTGGCGCGCGCTTCTTTTTGCGGCTCATGCTTTCGCCAGAAGACGTGCTGCCAAAAGCTACGATTTATTTGCGCATCTATTTCTTGGGCATGGTTCCCATGATGGTCTACAACTTCGGCAGCGCAATCTTGCGCGCGGTGGGCGACACAAAACGGCCTCTTTATTATCTTTTGTTTGCCGGTGTGCTCAACGTCATTTTGAATTTGCTGTTCGTGCTCGTGTTCAGGCTTGAAGTTGCCGGTGTTGCGCTCGCAACGATAATCTCGCAGACAGTTTCTGCGCTGCTTATTGTCAGCTGCCTCTGCAAAGAAAAGGGCTGCATAAAGCTGAATTTCAAAAAGCTGAAGATTGAAGGTCATAAATTCAGGCAGATTGTCAAAGTGGGGCTTCCGGCCGGTTTTCAAGGCTGCATTTTCGCGCTTTCAAACACTGTGATTCAGTCTTCGGTCAACAGCTTCGGCTCGATTGTAATGGCCGGCAACGCCGCCGCCAGCAACGTAGAAGGCATCGTCTATTTTGCGATGAACGCTTTTTATCAGGCGGCGATTTCATTTTCAAGCCAGAACGCAGGGGCGGGCAATTATAAGCGCATAAAGCGGATTGTGCTTACGGCGCAGGGTTGCGTTATTGTTGCAGGTGCGGCGGCAGGCTTCTTGCTTTTGTACTTCGGCCCTTCGGTCATGCGCCTTTTTTCAGCAGATGCCGACGTGATAAAAGCCGGAATGGTGCGTCTTTCAATAATTTTGAGCACATATTTTCTCTGCGGAATGATGGATGTGATGGTCGGCGGCTTGCGCGGCATTGGCTATTCTGTGACGCCGATGGTTGTTTCGCTTATCGGCGCGTGCGGCTTGCGGCTCGTCTGGATTTCGACGGTCTTTCAAATTCCAAAGTTTCATATGCCGGCCACGGTCTATTTGTCTTATCCGGCATCTTGGCTCGTTACGTTCTGCGTTCACGTTATCTGCTTCGTGATTTTTTACAGGCGCGTGCTCAGGCAGCATGAGCAGGGCGCATCTCAAGAAAGCGCGGGCAGCAAATGAAAAAACTGACATGTGTTTTTGTATCTGTTTTTGTTACGGCCGCGCTGCTGGTTGCGGCGTTTGCGCTTTTTTTTTCATGCCGGAAAACTTATGTCTGCGTTGAAGATGAACTTTATGAGCCTGTTTTTGAGCTTCTTTGCACTGAAGAAATTCTGCCCGGCAGATTCTCGGTTGTCAGCCAGTCTGAATTTCAGAGCATATCAAGCGCATTTGCCGGAAAGCTCGCAAAAGTTGCGGCCGTAATCACAATCGAAAAGCGTTTTGCTTTTCAGCCTTCAAACGAAAATTCAGGCCAAAAAGCGTATCTCATAAAATCAGCTGACTGGCTGCCGGTTATAGCAGATGATCTTCAGCGAAATGCGGCAGGGCTTCAGGCTGTGCCGCCAGACCTTGACGTTAAGCTTAAGACAGTGGAAGAAATTGCAGGCGGCGAACGTGCGCTTACGGTTGCCGGTGCTTATGCCGGAGATGACGGCTACAAATTCCGCGAGAACACCTACGCTGTTTGCAGCTTGCTTGACGGCGCAACGGCGGCAGAAATTGGCGCATGGTGCGCAGACGCTTTCGCGAAGCTGAAAGAAAAGAACGCCGCGCCGCAAAGCCCGGCCTTCGTTGCCGCAGTCGGCGACATTATGGTTGCGCGCGGTGTGCAGGAAATTCTGCTCGAAGAGCCAGACGGTCTTGAAAAGGTGTTCGGCTCTGCGTTGCCTGTGCTTCAGAAAAACCACATTCTTATCGGCAATCTTGAAGGCGCGGTCACTGATTTAAATTCAAATGCCATAAAGACTTACACATTCAAGTTTAACAAAGCTGTGCTTGAGCCGCTCAAAAAATGCGGCTTCAATTATTTTATGCTGACAAACAACCACTGCTACGACTATGGCGAGCAAGGCTTTATCGACACGTTGAACGCGCTGAAAGAAGCTGGAATTCCGACGAGCGGGGCAGGGCATAACATCACCGAGGCCAGCCAATTCTATCATACAGAAGCAGGCGGCCAAAAGTTTTCTATTATATCTTGCGGCGCATATCCTGCCGAAAATTCGGGCTTTGACGGCAAAAAACAGGCAGCCGCCACAGAGACCAAAGCTGGTATTCTATGGCAGAGCGACGAACTGATTGAGGCTGTGAAAGCTGAAAAAGCCGCCGGTTTCTGCGTTATTGTAAATGTGCACGGCGGCGAAGAATATCATTTTAAGCCGAATCAAAATCAGAAAGATTTTTACGAAAGCCTTTGCGATGCAGGCGCAGCCGCCGTCTTTGGCTCGCATCCGCATGTTCTTCAGCCGAGCGTCTGGCACAACGGCTCGCTCATAGTCTATTCTCTCGGCAATTTCGTCTTTAACGGCATGGAAGACATGAAAGGCGCAGAAGACAGCGAAATCGTGCGCCTCGGCATCATCGGCGGCAAAATCGTCTATTGCGAGCAATACCCCGCAAAACTGGACAAAACCCGCGTGTTCCTGAAACAGTAGCGCAAGGAAAAATTTAGATGATGCAAAAGGATTTTTTTACGAAAAAATGGTGGGTTGTGCCGGTTGCAGCTAATGTGACTGTATTGTGCTTGAGTGCGGTGCTTTTTGGCATATTTTTACTGCTTAATTGGGAATACATAATAAATTCTGAATCATCTCCCGGATATAGTTGCGGAACACCGTTTGGTGATGGTTATGATACATTTAGTTTTGGAATTTGTGCCGCACAGTCAATGATTTTCTGGCTGTCGATTTTTAATATTGTGCAAGCTGTAATCTTTTTGCGAAACAGAGATGCATCGCAAAAGAAAGTTCTATACGCTTTTGCCGTAATTGCGATTATAGAAGCAATGTGTTTGGGGCGCATATCTTTAGCAATATCTTTCATCGCTTGTGGTTTGCTGTACATGATTTTTCAAGTCAGAAGCCTGATGCTCATAATTCCAGCTGCGCTTCTTATATTGTCAGCAATTCTTGCCTTTAAGAAAAAGCGTATTGCTTTGCCGCTTTGTCTTTATGCATTTACAGCAACAGCTTCGGTTTGGTTAGAATTGTTCAGTTGCTATCTTTATTTGGATTGATTCATGCCGAGGGGTTGATACCCCGACGCTGTGCACGGTTCAAAACCGCATTAGCTTGCAATAGCCCCATGTCATTGCCGTGCTCGCTCGAAGCTTCGCTGCGAATGACACGGCAATCTTGCTTTTGTATACAGGCTTTCGGGCGCCGGAGCATATGTACATCATCTTTCAAGTTTTGCGCTTTGCGCAAAACTTGCAGCGGTGCGCCAGATTAAGCTTATTCTGTAGATTGAGCTTTTGCGCACCCGAACCGCGCGCTAGCGCGCTACATGCTGTTTGTTGTATGGAAACTATAAAACTGCCGCTATCGCGGCAACAACAAACAGAATGTTTTTCTTTTCGCAAAAGCCAATCTACAATCAAAGCACAATCGGCGAAAAGCGTCTGTTTTTGCGTGAGCAAAAACAGACAGCTTGTGTACATCGCCGCGCCCTACGCTTTTGTACAACCGCCTAAACATAACATTGTGCACCATCTTTCAAGTTTCGTCGCAAGACGAAACTTGCAGGGTTTGCAGATAAAGCTTTTTCGTAGATTAAGCTTAATGCAAACCCGGCAGCCTACATACATGGGAACGTTGTGCACCCGTTACAAGATTTGCCGCTAGGCAAATCTTGGCGTTTTGCCCGATAAGACTAATTCCGTAGATTAAGCTAATGCAAAACGCACACTGTTGGTCATTTCGACTTGGTTCGACTATGCTCACCAACCAACGCTCAATGACCAGATTAATCTGCAAAAGCGGAGTTCCATCAATAATGTTTGTACACACGGGTTTCCAAAGGGCAGAGCCCTTTGGCGGTGCCGGAAAAGTTCTTTTCGCAATAGCATAATCTTAAATTACAGTTTATTCGGCGAAAAGCGCCGCTTTTGCACAGCAAAACCGGCAGAATTTGTACACAACTCCCATTTGTAGATAATCTGGGGTTCTTAGGGGCGTGAAGCCCCTAAGCCGTGGCCAAGGAAGGTGGGTTTGAGGGAGGAAACCAGTGGCCTTCGGACTCTGAGCTGGTGTCCTCCCTTAAAAAGTTCCGTCGCTTTCAATCGTCAAAAAATGAAAAAATCCGTTGTTTTTTTAATTCCTTCGGTGTAAAATTAAGAACGGTTTTTTGCTTTGGCCGTAGTCTTTTTAGCTTTTTTGCGAGGTTTCCTATGATAAAAGAATTCTTGCCTTATGATAAAGTCAGAAACGGCGCGCTCAAGATGGCTCACCGCATTCTTCAGGACGGCTTTATTCCCGACGTGATTTACGTTTCTCTCCGCGGCGGTGCTTATGTTGGCAACGTCGTCAGCGAATATTTTAAGATTGCAAGAAAAGATGTGCACCCGGTTCTTTATGCGGCTGTTGTTGCGCGCTCTTATACAGACATACGCGCACATGATAAGGTGATGATTGACGGTTGGACATATTCGCCGGAGCATCTGCGCCCGGGAGACAAGATTCTTCTTATAGATGATATTTTCGACACCGGAAGGACAATCAACTATCTTGTTGAAGTGCTTCTTGAGAAAGGCGTACCGCGCGACGACATAAAGGTTGCCGTGCATGACTATAAGTATTACACATATCACGAGCATCAGCTGCCAATTCAGCCTGACTATTGGTGCCGCAAATTTGAGATTCATTCTGAAGATGAAGACAGATGGATTCATTACATGAGCCATGAACTTGTTGGTCTTTCTGCAAAAGAGCTGGAGCAGAATTATTATAAAGATGATCCGGAATTGAGGGATGCTCTTGAACCTCTTCTTGGAAAAGCCTGAGCCTGTGGCGGCTTCAGCAGAAAGAGGCCGCCCTGCAATTAAAAAAGACGCGATTTGATAAAAAATAAGATTTTTCGGAAAAACATTGCAATTCTCTTGATGCTTGCCGCTTTTTGCGCTTCGCTTTTTGCACAGTCAATTCTTGTGCCGTCTTACAGCGTTCAGCGCACAAAGAGCGGCTATGTCTACACATTCTTCGTCAGAGGCAACAACATTGTGCGCTACCGGGTTTTCGATTCTTTTACGGGCAGAATCTCGGTTGGCTCTGCGCTGAACGGCGAAACTCTGGCGATAAGCCACAATGATACTGTAGTTGCCTGGACTGAAACTTACGGCGGCGCGAAAAGCCATGAGATAATGCTCGGCAAGAACACCGCCCAGAACGTGAATTCGCATAAATTTGATGTTATTAGCCCGGTTGAAGGCAGATGGGCAAACAAGCAGGCGCTTGTGCTTGAGTGTGCGCCCGAAACTGAAGTTTTTTATTCTTTCAGCGAATATGACCCGCTTGATTTCGGCTTTGCGTATGACGGTCCTGTGCTTATTGACTTGAGCGGCGAAGTTACGCTCAACCTTGTGGCCGTTCACGGTGACGGCACGATGACGCGGAAGAAAATAACTTATGAAGTGAACGAACCGGCCGCCGTAAAGCCGCCGCTTTCAATTTCAATGATGAATCCGCTTGTGGTTTGCGGCGTTCAAAAGCCTGTGCCTGTTTCTCAGAACCTTTCTTATGGAATCGGCGCGCACCTTGACGCGGCTCTTAGCGGAAGAACTCTCTACCAAAATTTGCCTTCATGCGTAAACGCGATGCTTCCGCTTGAAATTGCGAGCGGCACTGCCGTTTACCGCTATGTCATAACCACGAACGATGCACCGAAAACTTCGATGATGCAAGACAAGACTTTCAGCTCGCCGCTTCAGATTATCGACTGGAATTTTGTGCTGTTCAAAGCAGGGCAGCGGCTTCAATATTCAGTTGACGACGGTGCATGGCAGGTCTATGTTGAGCCTTTCTATCTTGACCGCTCAAAAAGCCACAAAATAAGCTGGCAGACAGGCTCTCACATTGAATCGATAATCTTGCCCGAAAAGCCTTACATTGTCGGGCTTCCTGAGCGCGGCATTACGAACAGAAGCGTTGAGCTTCAGTTTTCTAACCCGCTTTATACGTTCCGCCTCGAAGACGAGAAGGGCGTTTCAAAGCCGCTCACTTCTTTTTATGTTGATACGCTTGCCGGTGACGAGCGGCGCTTTGATTTGCTGCTCAACGTCTATTACGGCAACATAAAGCAGGGCGAGATTCCGGTTTCTTTTACGATTGACAAGCTGCCGCCTAAAGCGCCGGTGCTTTCTATAGAAGATGATTTTGCTTCTGGCAGCAATGCAGTTGCCGTTTCAGTTTTTTCTGAAGATGACGTGTACACCGCAATTGACACAAAGTCTTCTGCGCTTGAATTCGGCGAGGCCGCGCAGCCTTTTGCCCGCGATTCAGAGCCTGACGAAAATGTGCTTTTCATGCCGTTTGCCGGTACTAAGCTTATTCTTGGCGGCGGCGAAAATAATTCAGTTTATACTGTTTATGCTTATGCGCGCGATGCGGCCGGCAATAAGAGCGAGACTGTCGCCGTGCGCTCGTCTGCAACAACTGAAAATATCTATGTCGACGCGTCAAGCCGCTATTCGCTTGACGCAGACGGTTCTTCGGTCAAGCCGTTCGGCTCTATATTTGACGCGCTCGCTGTTGTCAATTCGCGCAAAAAGAGCGTGCTTCATATCCGCGGCGCGTTCGTTATTACGCAGAGCCTGGCGGTCAATTCAGACTGCCGCTTTGTGGGGCATGAAAACGCGTGCCTTTCGTTCAAGAACAATTCCGGGCTGATTATACGGAACTCGAATGTGGCTTTTGAGAATTGTATGCTCGAAAAGGTTTACGACCAGACCGGCCGCACTTTGCTGGCAGATGGTGTGCCGCTTATTGACGCGCGCGATTCGTCTTTGTCAATCGAAAAATGCGAGCTCATCTCGAATGTCAGTTCGCCGCAAGGTTTGGTGCAGGCCGTAAA
Organism: Spirochaetales bacterium Spiro_07; assembly: GCA_001603145.1. GTDB lineage: Bacteria > Spirochaetota > Spirochaetia > Treponematales > Treponemataceae > UBA1240. The sequence continues at coordinate 17,839 of LVBI01000003.1, forward strand.
ATGTCAGCTCGACATTCATTCAAGCGGCATCACCGTGCAGACATTGGGGCAGGCTGTCGGCATTCAATGCTTGCAGTCGTCTATACGCTCAGACGGCGACCGTTTTTCGCTTTCGGGCGAATCTGCCGTTGCTTTCGCGCTGTCTGATTCAGTCTTTGAGCTTGCGTCGCCGCGCTTTATTCTTGTGGCAAAGCAGGCGCGTTGCGTTGAGCTTTTCGCTACGGTTTATGCGTTTGACGAAGATGTGTTCCAGAACGAAATGCACACGAGCCAAGATTTTGCGCCGCTGTGGTACGATTCTTCTTCAAAGCAAGGCATCGCGCCGCTTTTCTAAGATTTTGGAAGGTGCTCAAAATGAACAAGCTTATCTGCGGCATTGATGAAGCCGGAAGAGGACCGCTCGCCGGGCCTGTTACCGCGGCTGCCGTAATTTTAGACGAAAATCACCCGATTGACGGTTTGAACGATTCAAAGAAGCTTTCGCCAAAAAAGCGCGCCGCCCTTGAACCGCTTATAAAAGAGTACGCGCTGGCTTATGGCGTTGCAAGCGCATCTCATGTTGAAATAGACGAGCTGAATATATTGAACGCTTCGCTGCTTGCCATGCAGCGCGCCTTTGAAAAGATGTGCGCCATGCTTGAAAAGAAAGGCTTTAGCAAAGCTGATGTTTCCGCAATTATAGACGGCACTTTTTGTCCGAAAATAGACGTTGAATGCCGTGCCGAGCCTAAGGCAGACGGAAACTATCCTGCCGTAATGGCGGCATCAATTCTTGCAAAAGAAGACCGCGACCGTGAAATGTGCGCTTTGGACAAGCTTTATCCCGAATATGGCTATGCAAAGCATAAAGGCTACCCAACAAAGGCTCACCGTGCTGCCTGCAAAGAAAAAGGTCCTTCTCCTATTCAGAGAAAGACCTTTTCGTATTAGCAAAAAATGTTATTATCGGGCTAGCTCGAAGCTTCGCTGCGAATGACCCGGCACTCTTGCTAAAAAGATTGCTAACCGAGTTTGCGCGCAAACATCGCAGGGTTATGCCCGACAATGACGAAAGTAACTGCTATTGATTTTCTGGAAGCTTTGAAACAACGTGGACGCGGCCTGTGCGTTTTACCGGGCTTGTGTGAATCTGCTCTGGTGGCTCGTCAGGGTCTTTGCTGCGGAGAATCTTCTTTTTCGGGCCGTATTTTGCATCTTTTTCGAGCCTGCGCTCGGCTTTTGCTTTGGCCTTTGCCTTGCGGTCTTTGTCGATAAAGCTCAGACTTTCTTCAAGCCCTTTGCAGAACTGCTGCATGTCGTCTGCAAAAACAACGATTGCATGGCGGTCGAATTCCGCGCCTTCTCTGTTCTTGCTTTCAACAACCTGCAAGAAAACATCACCTGCACGGTTTTCCTTGACATTAAAAAAATATGACCTGTTATCCAATATTACTTGTCTTGTAAACAACTCACCGCGAACGCCCATTCATCGTACCTTCCTTGGTTAAAAATAAGATCTATGATATTTCAAAAGACTTCTGAAAAAAGCTTGATGCATAATTCAGCCGTAAACTTGAATTAACTTTAGCATACGGCTTGCTTTTGCGCAACATAGAATAATGTAAAATATGTCTGAATATTGCGGAATTTTCAAAGCTTTTGCATTATTTTCTAGCGTTTCACTTAAGCTTGGCTTAGCGAAGCTTCGTTTGCCTTCAAGAGCATGTCGGTGTGCCACTCAAGCAGCTCTTTCTCTTCATCTGCGTTTGTGCCCTTAACGTCGCACATTATGCGGAAAACAGGCTCAGTGCCTGAGCCGCGCATCCAAAGGAACGCAATGTTTTCGCCACGCTCATTTTTGAAGATAATCTTGAGGCCGCCTTTCTTAGAAATGCTGTAGTCCGTTATGTTCCGCGTTTCAGTTGTGCCGTTGTTGCAGACAGGCTCATAAGAGCAGAAGCCCCATTTTTGCTTGAGTACGTCTTTCTTTGCGTTCCATTCAGCTTCAAAGACTTGCTGATAAGCTGCCTTGAGTTTTGCGTGGTCGCTCTGCGTAACGGCCGCAACCGCGCGTTTTTCAGATACGCCTGTCGTGGTGTATTCAGGCAGCGTTGCAATTATGTCGCAAAGGCTGAAGCTTTCGCTGTATTTGCTTTCTTGGTTTGATCTTCTGCACCATTCGTGAAAGAGCCCGAATTTTTGTGGCGTATCTTTTATGAGAAGCAGCTTCAAAAGTGCGAAAAGCGTGTTCAGCGGGTCGCGCACTGCGGCAGGGTGGGTGATGTTGCCGCCGTTTGAGCCTTCGCCCAAGATGCGCACAGTGTAGCCTTCGGCGCGTTTTTCGCGGGCAAGATTTACTACGTTAGCTTCACCCACTTCGGCGCGGAAAACTTCTGCACAGAACGGACGCGCAATCTCTTCTATGCGCATCGATGTCGGGTCGTTCACGGCAACGCCGAGCTTCTGGTTTTCGCCGTTCTGATAAACTGAAAACGAAAGTTCCGCAAGTACAGACAATGCAAAGACTTCCTGCGCCTTGAGCACTTCTGCTTTTTGCAGCTTTTCGTTCCAATAGACGATGTTTCCGCGGTCGCCGTCGCAGTCTGGCATATATCCCAAAAAGAGAGGCTTGCCTTTGCCGCTTTTCGATGTGCTGTGAAGCTTCGTCATTTCTTCGGCGCAGAAAACAAGGTTTTCAGGCTCTGGTATAATCTCATGAACGATGTTGCCAGGCTTATTGTTGATTGCATGATAGCTGATGCCCAAGCTTGAAATGAACTGATTGTCAATTGAAAGCGTGCGCGCGCTGCCGTTCATGTCTGCAACAACTGTTACCGGCGTTGTTTTGCAGCTTTCTTTTATAAGATTGAAAAACTGCTGCCGTGCGTCTGCATCTTTTTTATCTGAAATGACTTCTTCGGTGAAAGCTTTGTAAGCTTCAATTGCTTTTGCCTTGAATTCAGCTGATTTTGCGTAGGCGTCGTCAAGCGGCTGCCTGTCTTTGAAACTGCACAGTTCTTTTGCTATTTCAACGCAGCTTGTTTCGCGGCAGAACGACTTGAAGCTTTCTGCAAGAGCGGCCGCGTCTTTTGCAGCAATTACGCCGCCGTTGTTCGTGCCGAATTTGACGCCGTTGTGTCCAATCGGGTTGTGGCTTGCCGAAATATAGACAAAGCCGTCAACATGGTGGCTGTATGCCATAATTTCAGGCGCGGCGCTTATGCCCAAATACTGCACATTGATTCCGCATTTTATTAGCACGCGCAGCATTGCGTCTGCAATTGAAGCGCCGGTCGGTCTTGTGTCTGTGGCAAGCGCAACAACAGGCGAAGCTTTGCCGCTTTGCGCTTTTATAAAATCTGCAAAAGCTTTTGCCATAAGCGCGGCGAGCACCGCGTTTGCAGCGCCTATGTTTGTCGTTTTATCCTGCTGGTTTTTAGACTGTGCAAACACGCGCCGCCACCCAGAAGCCGAAAGGATTGTCGTGTCTAAAGCTTGCTGCACGTCTTCAAAAGATGGCAGCGTGCCTGAAAAGATTTTGTCTATTTCGTCAGATTTACTGATTTCGCTTGATGCGGCAGGTTTTGCCGAAGTTTGTTTCTTAAAAATATTGTTGAAAATGCTCATTAAAATCTCCGTTTCCGTGATTATAAAAAAAAAACTTTTTATTTACAACTGCATAAAATTCAGTATCTTTAGCTGCTGCATAGATTTACCCTGTAAAAGAATAGGTTAATCTTGCTGCAGGAATATTGAACAAATAATGGCGATGTTATACATTATGTTAGACACATCGAGCAGGGCAGCTTGTCTTTGCCGTTCTGTCTTTTATATAGATTCAATTGTAACTAGGAGGCGGATTTTCCCTATGAGCGATATAAAACGTATTTACATGGACTATAACGCTACGGCTCCGATTTCAAAGCCGGTGCGTGATTTTTTTGTGCAGGAACTTGATTTCTTTGCGAACGGTTCAAGCTTGCATGAAGACGGAAGAACAGTTGGAAAGCATCTTGAAAAGGCGCGTTCTCAAGTGGCCGCGTTGATAAATGCAGAACCTTCTGAAATTATCTTCACTTCGGGTGGGTCTGAATCGAACAACACCGTCTTCAATTCGATGATTTCATATTCAGAAAAGAACGGAAGAAAGCTGATTGTGACAAGCTCGATTGAACACCCTTGCGTAATCGAATCAAGCAAGCGTCTTGCATCTTTCGGTTTTGACGTGCAGCGTCTTGGCGTTGATGCTTATGGCGTTGTCGATATGGCCGCTTACAAGAAGCTGCTTGAAAAGAAGCCGCTCATCGTTTCTATTATGACGGCAAACAATGAAATCGGCACGATTCAAGATATAAAGACGCTTGCCGCAATGGCGCATGAAGCAGGCGCGCTGTTTCACACAGATGCAGTTCAAGCTGCCGGAAAAATTCCTGTTGATGTTAAGGACTGGAACGTAGATTATCTTACAATTTCTGGCCACAAGATTTACGCACCGAAAGGCGTCGGCGCATTGTTCGTAAAGAAAGGCGCACCAGTTTCGCCGTTCATTCTTGGCGGGCACCAGGAACACGGCTTGAGGGCCGGAACATACAATGCGCCTGTTATCGCGGCTTTTGGCTATGCGGCAGAGCTTGCAAAGCAGAATCTTGCTGAATACGAAAAGCACACAAGGGCGTTGCGCAACAAGCTCCGCGACGGCCTTCTTGCAAAAATTCCGGATATAAAGATAAACGGCCACCCGGAAAAGGTTTTGCCGAACACAATCGACATTTCTTTCCCTGGCGCGGAAGGCGAGGCAATTTTGCTGCACCTTGACTTATTGGGCGTTTCTGTTTCAACAGGTTCTGCCTGTGCTTCAGGTAGCCTTGAACCGAGCCACGTTCTGCTTGCAACAGGCCTCGGCCCTGAGCTTGCGCACGGTTCAATCCGTTTCAGCTTCGGCTTGTATTCAGAAGAATCAGACGTTGACTACATTCTTGAGAAATTTCCGCCTGTAATCGAAAATCTCAGAAAAATGTCGACAGTTTATTCGCCAAAGAAGTAAAATCATGTTTCCGAAAGTCATTGATTTCGGTATTTTATAAATAGAGATAAGACTCGTAATAATGGGAGAATTATATGTCATCAATTGAACAATGGTTATATAGCGATATTGTAAAAGAGCATTTTACAAATCCGAAGAACGTGCTTCTTGAAGATGAATCTGCATGGCCTTGCGACGCGCGCGGCATTGTTGGCAACATCAAATGCGGCGACCAGATGCTGATTCTGCTTAGAATTGAAGGAACGACAATCAAAGACGTGCGCTGGAAGACATACGGCTGCGCAAGCGCGATTGCATCAACTTCTATTTTGTCTGAAGCCATCAAAGGCATGGACATAAAAGAAGCGTACAAGCTTAAGCCGCAGGACATTGTTGCAAAGCTAGGCGGCCTGCCGGACAACAAGATTCACTGCTCTGTGCTTGGCGATAAGGCTTTGCGTGCCGCCATCGACGACTATTGCGCAAAGAAGGGCTTGCCTTCGCTTGCCGGTTCAGAGGCTGTTGAAGTTATCTGCACATGCCTTAACATTACAGACCGCGATATAGAAGACGCTTTCAAGGCCGGTGCAAGAAATTGGGAAGATTTGCAGGCAAAGACGAAAATCGGAACAGTCTGCGGCGGCTGCAAAGAGCGCGCGCTTGAAAAGCTTCACGAATTCGAGCATTTGTACGGCTGATTTTTGCTGCTGATTCGTTCAGCTGAAAATAAAAAAAAGCTGGTTCTTCGGTGCAAAACCGGAAACCAGCTTTTTTTTGTCTTTTTTTCAGTTTGGTTGCAAGCGTGCGCATAACCAACCGCGCGCCACTGCAGTTCAGCTTGTTCTGCCAATAAAATCAATATACGTCGAGTGTGTATGTCATGTTCCTTTCTTTGCCGGCTATATCGAAAATCTGAATTACGAGCAGCGTCTTTCCTTTTGTGAGCGATGCAGTTGCAAGCAGCTGTCTTCTTTGACCAGGAAAAATCGCATCAAAAGCGTAGTTGCGCTTGCCGCCTATAAAGAGCGAACGTCCGATTTTTTTCAGCATGTTGTATGTGATTGTTTCAGCCTCTTTGCCGTTTATGAGAACTGTTACCTTGAAAGGCGGCTTCTGGTCGTAGCCTTCAAAATAAAGGTTGTATGTGCCGGCCGGCAAAGTTTTTGTCTGCGCAATGTTATAAGACGAGCCGTTTTTGCCCGTCAACGAAATGTTGTAGAGGTGCGGCACTTCGCTTTCTGCCATTTTTGGCAGCAGCATAAGCGGGTTGATGGCTGTCTGGCTTTGAATGTCGGCAATCTTGAATTCAAGGCCCCATTCGCCTTTTTGCCAGCCTGATTTGCCGCTAGTGGCAATTTCTTCACCTTCAACAATCATGTAATCGTTTTGGGCAATTTTTACTTCGTCAAGGTTGGCGTAAATGTCCATAAGATTTTCTTCGTTGACTGCGATAACCGTATTGCCGAGCGGAGAATCGAACATTGAAAGATTCTCTGAATCTTCAAGCCTGAGCAAAATTGATGCCGTGTCTGAAGCTTTTACTGTATCAGGTTTTGCAAAAACAATGCCGGTCGAGAACGTGTTGCCGTTCGGTCTTGAAAAGACAAGCGCAAAATCTTCCGGCGTTTCTGCTGGTTGCGGCCAGTCAACGGCGGCGGCGTTTTCAATTGCAAGAGCTGCTGCTAAAAAAATGGCTAATCTGATAATTGAAGTTCTTTTCATTATGCGCCTCACTTACGCTTACTTGCGCTCAATGTTGAGCTTAGAGATTGTCGAATCGTGACCCACAAAAAAGCCGCTCGGCGTGGCTGTTATAAATGCGCTTTGCGCCCCGAAAGCGAATGAGCCGACAAGCTTGCTTGAATTCTCAAGCAGATAGATCGAAAAGCTGTTGCCTTCGCGCGCAAGCACGAGCGTTAGGTTCCGGTCGGCAAGCTCTTCAATCTGCACAACCGTGCCTTTAAGCGGAATATGTATGCTTTTAAGCTTTTTGCAGTCTACAATGCCCAAGCCGCCGTTGTAGCTGTAAAAGACGTGGCTTGAATCTTTGCTGAACTGGACAAGCGCGCGCGTGTGCATGTCTGCATTCAAATATTCGTGAAAAACAACCTTGTGCTTTGAGCTGTCAAAAGTTGTAAGCACGAATCTTTGCTTGTTTATGCCGGAAATGCAGGCGGTCAAATCTTCTGTTTCAGAAATATCTGCGCCGAGGATAATCTCGTTTGCGCTGCCGCCTGGATAGAATGCGAAACGTTCTTTGCCGTCCGGCGTAAGGCATACAAGCGCGCCGTCTGCAAAACCGATTACTGCGCCTTTGCTTGATGAATTGAACGCCGTAACAGGCGCATAGCTTTCATAATTCCATGTGCGCGCGCCCGAAAGCGTGTATTCGCTTATTGAGTTTCCGCCCGGCGGCAGAAGATAGATTCTGTCGTCTTGCAAAAACGGAAAACCTGCGCTTCTGATTATTGAGGCGATTGAGCCGTCGATGTTCTTTATTTCGATTGATTCTTCGTTATTGCCGTAAAACGCCCAGAAATACTCTGAAAGCGTGGCCTTGAACGGTATCTTCTGCGCAAAGATTATTTCGCCAGATTCGGTGAAATAGCCTGCGTATTCCTTTAGCCTGAAAGGATAGGCTTTTGTTTCAGATGCGTTGAAAGTGCTGCCGTCGCGGTCGGCGGTCTGCTCTTCGTTGTTCAGATAGATTGAATGTTCTGTCTGCAAAAAGAATTCTTTATTTAGAGGCTTTATGGCTGTGACAAAATATATGAGCACGAAAATAATGCCGAAAAGCACGAAATATCGAAGGTTTTCTCTGTAGTTCATGGAAATAATGGTATAGTATCATCATGCAAAAGGTCAAGCTCACGCATTTCGTTTAGCGTAATCTATACTTTTTTTTGTTAATACTTGACAAGAAAGCGCAATCAATGCAAAATATTCAAGTGTGTTGATAAGCTTACAACTCTTGAAGCTTTCTTGATGTTGCGTTTTATGCTTGATATAAAAAGCTTTTATCATTTCACGTTATTTTGAATAAATGAGTTTTGCGGCAAATTTGATGCCGCCTTGTTCAGATAGATAAGACATTTCCGGCTGCAATCAAGCGGGGTACTGTTTAGGAGAAGTTCATGGAAGACGATATTCTTACAATTGAAGAAGTTGCGCGTTATTTGAGAGTTTCTGAACGCACTGTATATGACTGGGCACAAAAAGGTGAGATTCCTTCCGGCAAAATCGGCACAGTATGGCGCTTTAAGAAAGCTGAAATTGAAAAATGGGTCAACGACCGTTTGTCATCAAGCTCTAAACCGGCGTTGCAGAATACACAGATTCAGGTCAAGAGCATTCTTTCGCCTGACCGCATAGTTTTTTTGAATCATTCAACAAAGCATGATGCGCTTCTGGCTCTTGCGGACAACTTGAGCACTGCGCCGCAGGTAAAGGCAAGCCAGGAACTTTCTGTTGAAATCTTGAAAAGGGAAGGGCTTATGTCAACCGCAATCGGGCGCGGCATCGCCATTCCGCATGTGCGCCTTGCATCTGTTACAGACCTTGTAATGTCTGTGGGCATCAGCAAGGTTGACATCCTTGATTTTCAGGCTCTTGACGACGAGCCAGTGCGCCTGCTTTTCATGATTGCGGCCGCATATAATCAGCATGCTTATTATTTGCAGACTCTCTCTTATTTTAGCAACCGCCTCAAGAACAGCGAGCTTCGCGATGCGCTGCTTTCTGTTGAGAATCCAATGGATGCTTACAATCTTTTGATAAACGAAAATTAACAAAAAGGGCTGCCAAAACGGCAGCCTTTATTTTTTGTTTTGTCTTTGTGTTATTGCCCGGCTCTCTTGAAGCTTCGTTGCAAAATGACCGGGCAATCTTGCCTAAAAGCTTATCGGGTCAAGCCCGATATTGACAATTGTTTCATCTTGCGTTGTTTTTCGGCTCGAATGTTATGCCCATCCATTTTTCGGCTTCGCTCATGTCTTTGGCAATCTGCCCGAATTTGACGGCCGCTGTAGTTTCACCGACCATGTAGTCAGTTCCGTCTATCGTCATTCTTGCGCCGTTGCCTTCAAGCTCTGCACCGGCCACAGCATGTGAATATTCGCTAGAAACGAAGAACGCGCTCCTGTAGTTCATCTGCCGAAGAAGCACCGCAATCAATAAAGAGCGGCTGTCGCAGTCGCAGCCTTTGCCTGTAAGCGCGCCCGTAAGCGAAGTTAAGTCGCTGCCTTCAAGATCACGCTTATATTCAAAGCCCTGAGTCCACTTCAGCAGCGTCTCTGCAAGCTCGCGTCTGTCTTTTATGGCATTTTCGCCGAATGTAAGTTCATTCTGAATGTCAAAGGCGCAGTGCTTGAGCCGCTTGTACGCATCTCTATAGACAGTCTTATAAAAGCGGCTGCATGCTTCTTGGCCAAGCCCATATTTGTTTTCAATCACCAGCACTGTATATTCGCGGTCTATAACATACTGGTTTGCGTCTTCATCAGACTGGTCTATGATCGTGCTGATTTTTCTGCCTGCAATTTCAAGCGAAATGCTTTTTTCGCCTTCAGACGGAAACGCGAAGCTTGTAAAAAGCCCTGCTTCAAAGTTTGAGCCGTAATCAGTTGCAAGACTATCTATAGATGAAATAATCAGCGTTTCGCACAAAGATGCATCCGGCTCAGATTCGGGGTAATAACCGATGATTGCCACATACCCTTTTTTCTGCGGAAGCTCCGCGGCGGCTGCCCAGCCGAGATTGACCGAATATTGGTCGAATGCAAGCGAAATCTGTGCAATTGCGGCATCTCTGTTGCGCCATTCAAATGGAGCTGAATCGCAAGTGCCGTAAAGCTGCTGCGCAATGTCTTTGATTACAGCTTCTGCGCTCTTGTATTTTGAATTTTCGTATGTGCAGAGAAGCAGCTCAACCGGAAGAATTGAGCTTGAGAACTGGTAGCGGTCTTTGCCGTTTGAGCCTGTCATTGAAAAGTCATCAGGCAAGTCTATCGAATAATTCAGTGTAGGTGAGGCAAATTGAACTGCAGAGAGATTCTGAACTGCCGCTAAACAGATTGCAACGCAACAAATGAAGAAAAACCGATGTTTCATTTCGTTCTCCCTTGGTGGATATTATGGTCATAATTTCAAAATTGAAATTTTGTAAGCTTTTGGCTATACTTATCGAATGGTTATTCCAGTTCTTTATGAAGATAACGACATTCTGATTATAAACAAACAAAGCGGTCTTGCGGTACAAGGCGGAGAAGGAATTTTACATCCGCTTGATGAGGTTCTGGCCGAACAGATTGGGCAAAAAGTCTATCTTGTGCATCGGCTTGACAAAGACACAGCCGGAATTCTTGTTGTTGCCAAAAACCCGAAGGCTGCCGCCGTTTATACTGAAATATTTGCCGGAAAAAGAGCTGTCAAAGAATATGTTTCATTTTGTGCCGGAACTTTGCCAAAAAAGAGCGGCACTATAAACGCTTCTGTTGACCAAAAAGGAACTGAAAAAGCCGCGCTTACGCATTATCAGCTTGAAGCAGAATCTGCCGTAACTTTGGAAGATGCAACCGTGAACGTCTGCCGCGTAAGATGGCGCATAGAGACTGGCCGCATGCATCAGATACGCATTCACGCCGCAAAGCTTGGTGTGCCGATTATTGCAGACGACAAGCACGGCAACTTTAAGCTGAACAAGGCGCTCAAAAAAGCTTGCGGTGCAAAAAGGCTGATGCTCGCTTCGGTCAAGCTTACTGTTCCGCTTAACGCTTGCGCCGCATCAAAAGGGCAGGGCGCAGTTCTCAAGACATTTGAAATTCCGCTGCCGGAACATATGGAGCGTTTTGCGGCACTTTTCGCTGATTGTGCTTCAGATGTAGATTAATCTGTGACAAAAAATGCGGAAAGAAAAAGTCAAATCAGCCATGCAAAGCACTTGACACAGACGGCTATTCTGTTCATCATTTTACAGTTATGGAAAATATGACTCTTTCGCGCCAGTATTTGGAAACTCTTACATCCGCTGATTTGATAGAGCTTGCTGACGAATACGGCATAGATATTCCAGAGGGCTTGAGCCGCCGTTTTGTGATTGGAGAGCTTCTGGAGGCTATTGACGACCCCCATTTAGATAACAAAAACGATTTAGCTGTTGACGAAAGCAACGTGCAGACACCTGTGGTGCTGCCGAAATCTTATAACGAAACACAAATTACAGTAATCTTGCGCAACCCTGCTTGGGCTTTTGTTTATTGGGATTTGAACGAATCTGATTACAGGGAAGCTGTTCAGACAAAATCTTTTTCTTCTTTTATGTTGCGCGTTGTGTATTTTTCAAGCATGGAAGACGAAACAGCAACCGAAATGTACGATATTCCGGTGCGTTACGAAGATTCAGACCGGTACATTCTGCTTTCTCAAGCTGAAGTTGCCGTAAGAATTGATTTTGTCGCCGAATACAAGAATCATGAGCCGCGGATTCTTGCACGTTCACGCAAGATTCTGATTCCGAAAGGATGCCCTGAAATTACTTCAAAGTCGCTTTCTGAAAAGAAAGACCCAGTTCTTGAGCTTTCCGGCTTTCCTGAGCTTTGCCGCAGCCATTATATGAACCATCGCCAATCTTTTTCGTGATATGAGAGTGAATAATGTCTAAAAAATCGTTAGTTATCGCTATTTATGCACATCAACCATATATCTGGCACAAGGAAGATGATTTTATTTCGCAGAATGAGATACTTTATTCTGCTATTTCTGAAACATACTTGCCTTTGCTGAACATGTTTTCAGACCTTGAAGCAGACGGTGTTCCGTTCAAGCTGATGATGTGCTTTTCACCGTCGCTTTGTGCCCTGCTGAGCGACCCGACTGTTCAGAAATGCTACATAAACTGGCTTGATAAGGTTATCGCGTTGGGCGAGGCTGAAGTCGGAAGATATGACGCTGATGACCCGCGCTGCGCCCTTGCGGAAGAGCAGCTCAGGCAGGCAAAGCAGAATAAGCACGATTTTGAAGAGACTTATCAGCAAGATTTGCTCTCAAAGTTCTCATATTATGCCAAGAAGGGCAACATTGAGCTTATGGCGACGGCAGCCACAAACTGCTATCTGCCGATGTACGTTGATTTGCCGCAGGCTGTGCAGGCTCAGGTCGAAGTCGGCTTGATGTCGCACCGCTATTATTTTGACACTGCGCCTGAAGGTTTCTGGCTTCCGTACATGGGTTATACTCCGGGGCTTGAATCGATTATCCGTCCTTACGGGTTTTTCTATACTATTCTCGATGCGCACGGGCTTTTGTTCGGCTCGCCTGTTCCGATGAAAGGCATTTTCTCGCCGGCAAGATGCTTCAATTCTCTTGCGGTTTTTGCCCGCGACAATGCGGCGGCGGCCGGCTTTGACGATAATCCTGAGCTTTATGCTCTTAAAGGCGAGTACCGCAACCAGAACCGCGACATCGGTTTTGAAAGCCCGCTTGACCAGCTTGAGGGCTTTTTGAACAAAGATAATGCGCGCCTTTCGACAGGCTACAAATATTGGGCAAATGAACCTGATGCCGTTTACAATGCCGCAAAAGCTTTTGCAAGCGTTGATGACGATGCAGACACTTTCCTTGACATGAAGGCGAAAAAGCTTGCGCAGGTGAGTGAGCGACTTGACAACACCGATGTTTCGTCTGTCTGCTGCTTTGAGGCTTCGTTTTTCGGTCAGAAGTGGTATGAAGGTATTGCCTGGCTTGAATCTGTGTTCAGAAAGGCTGCCGAGCGTGATGACATCAAGCTTGCGCAATGTTCTGAACTGCTTGAGAATAAATTTTCGCTTCAGAGAATTACGCCTTTTACTTCGGCTGCGTCTGGCACAGGCTATGCCGAAGACATGATAGACCATTCAAACGATTGGATGATACGCTATGTCCGCAAGGCTGTTGAGCGCATGATTGACCTTACGACGAGGTTCCCGTCAGATTCGGGCTTGAAAGAGCGTTCGCTTAACCTTGCAGCCAAAGAAGTGCTGCTTGCGCAATCTGGCGACTGGCCTGAAATGGTGAAGAAGCAGTATTTTGATAATTACGCTTCAAACAGATTCCGCGAAAGTGTCGGCGCTTTTACGACTGTCTATGATTCGCTCGGTTCTAATTCCATAAGCACCGAATGGTTGACGAATATGGAACGTGAGCATAAAATCTTTTCTTGGATAAACTACCGCGCGTTCAGTGCAAAGCATTGATGCGGTATAAAATATTTTGCTGTTTATAAGGGAGGGGGCATGAACGATTTTGTAAACCGGATGAAGGATTATCTCGACAAGGGTGTTGAAGTTTCAAAAGATGCAATTTCAAAAGCCAGCGAGAAGGTGGCCGATTTCGGCGGTAAAAGCGTTGTCCGCATTGAAATTTCGCAGCTTGAAAGCAAGGCGCAGAAAGAGTTGCTTGCTTTGGGCACTCTTATTTATGAGAAGCTCTCAATCAAGGGCGAGCTTTCTGTTGAAAAATCAGACTCTGAAATTGCTGCCGCTTTGGCTGTTATTGACAAGCTGCGATCTGAAATTGAAAGCAGAAAGTCTGAGCTTGATGAAGCTCAAAAAAATGCGTAAAATTCTGATGTTTTTACTTGACATTTTTTGAAAGGTGAGTTATTTTCTTCTCACCTTCGAAAAACGAAGGGCGAGAGAAAAAAGTTTTTAGCTTGTTGAAGAAAAAAGCGGAAAAACAGCGAGAAAAAGCTTGACACAACCGAGAGGCATGTGATATAGTCTTTGACACTTGCCCGTCAATGCTGGCGGGGGAAGATAAGGCACTGGGCGCGGAAAGCGGCCGGCGCGGAGATCTAGGTAAATAAACAGGGAAGGGGAAGAAGAGAAGACAGGTAAGTCCCGTAAGGGACGGAACGTACGTCGAGAGCGGCCGGCCGGGGAGGCCGGTCAACCTGAAAAGAAAGGCCGCGGCGGGAACGCGGCGGCCGGTTCCTTTAATA